>NZ_CP029608.1:3600000-4200000 GCF_003352185.1 Pseudomonas kribbensis | reverse complement strand
GCTTGCGACAAGCCCAGTGATCGATTCGAATAGCCTGCTCGAAATACTTCCCTGTCAGGACGACCTCAATGCCCGGCAACACGCTTGAAAAGAGGCTCCATAACGAGCTCCGACTGTTCGTCATACCGCTTTGCGGAGGCGTCGTCTATGCCGCCGTGAAAGTGATGGTCTACGGCTTCAGCGATGCAGTGCTGTTCTCCGGCTTTCTTTTTGGCTGCATCCTCTCTGCCGTGTTGGGCATTCCCTTTCTGCTCCTGGGCGACCGCCGTTGCCCAGAGTCTCGGTTGCGGCATGTGCTGAGCGGGTTGATTCAAAGCCTGATGGTCAGCCTTTCCTACCGGGGACCGCTCTGGCAAACGCTGTTGATATCGTTTGTCGGCGGTGTCGCATTGGGCGGGCTGTATACCCTGGCCCTCGGCGCCATAGAAAAAATCCCTGCCTCAAATCAGGACCGTGCAACACGTGGCTGGGGGGCGATTGTTGCCATCCCGTTGTCGGGAGGGCTGGCATTGGGCACCGTCGCCGTCATTGCGACTATCAGTCAGTCGAGTGGTCTGCTGAGTATCGTCTCGATGTTCTTCATGCTGTTCCTCATCGGCGGGCTTATCAGCATGCTGGTCAGTTGGCCAATGCTCTGGCTGGTGGAGCGTTTTCTCACCACGCGCCTGCGCTACCTGATCGGCGGCGTGATGAGTAGTTTCTTTGTCTGGCTGCTGTCTGTCGCACCAGTTTTTTTGGCGAAGCCGCAAGCCCTTCTGAAAGGCGCGGAACTGTCACCTCGCGGATTCTGGCCGGGGCTGATCGTCTATCTCGTCATCGGTCTGGTTGCGGGTGCGGTGTATACGGCGATCATCGGTTTTCTGGCTCGCCGCGGCAGGAGGAATGATTCACGCGGCAAGCCGGCATCCAACTGATCGCTGTCAATGTAGGACTGAAAGGGGACAATAAATAAATCTGTCCCCATTGTTTTCATTGCTTGGATTACCTGGTGTGACCGTGAATTAGAGGAGGGCGGTGTTGGGGGGGCAAAAATGGGGCAAACCGTACGCCAATAATGGCATTCAATGCCAATAATGCATTTATGCATGCGCCGGAATGGATGGTGAAACCCTGCGCGCACGGGGAGTTGGGACTCAATTTCCGAAATACTCCAGCACAATCGGAGTGTGGTCTTTCAGAGGTTTTTGCTCCGGAGCTTTGCCAGGCTCTGTTTAGTGTGTCCAGCGTTCTCTCCAATCACCCACAAGGCCCCGCGAACGTTGTCTCCGACTTCGGTGAAACCTTGCTGTTCAACATGAAGCGTCAGCTCCATCAGCTTCCAGATCGAGCTGATTCTGGTAGATCCTTTCCAGCACATCCGATAACGAATACTCGTCAGCCATAGCATCGACTCCTTTCGAAAAAGGAAAGCATAGTACCGGTAGTGCCCTTTGTGGGCGGTAGCTGCTGAATGCTTAGAAATTGCTACAAAGCATTGTGTCTTTGAGGACATGGCCAGGCTGGCCGGGGTGAAGACGAGGGACTACGCCCAATCAATCATCGGCCCGACCGGAGTTCCGCTGCCAAGATAGCGATTTGCTAGCCACAAATCCCCAGAGTTTGTTTTAAACAAAAAACTGCTCGTTTAAAAGAGTTTTGTCGTAGTCATCCAAACCCTACACATCCTTGCGCCACCCCCTACACCTAAGACAGAATCCGCCGGCTTGTGCGTCTAGGGCGCGGGTTTTATCGTTCCTGGGTCACTGAAAACCAGTGATCGGGTTTGGTAGCCCGGATTCCGTCAGAAGCACAAGACTACTGTCTTGCGGAGGCTTTCAGTGCTTTCGTTTTATGGTGGTCATGCGCAGGGCATCTTCGGATGCGCCGGGGTTCCTGACGGCCGGTCTACCAACCTGCGTATGGCCTCCGCCTTTCGTTTGGTAGCGAAGGTGATGGCTCCTAACCTTTATCTGTCGGGAGTTTCACTATGTTCAAACCAACACCCAACCCACCCGAAACCGATCCGGTTTCACCTTATCAATTCCCAGATTCCAAAAAACTCAACGAAGCCGCCGAACGCGCCCTCGACCATTACCTCACCCCGCAACAACGCATCATGGGCAGTCACACCCAGCACGACCCCATGTTCCTGGCCAACCCTGCCTACACCAGCGAATCCCTGTTGGCCAACGCCAGCGAGTCCCTCGATTCCGCCAGTGAAATGCTCAGCAACTTCGCCGCGATTCTGGAACCCGGTCACCGCAAAACGGCACTGGGCATCGCGCAGGTGGTGATGGTCGCGGGGCTGGCGGTGAATCAGGCGCTGGATCACGTCGAGCCGAAGTCGTAAGTGCAAACACCTTCCGTGGCGAATGCCGCCACGGGAGGGCAGTGTTTCTTCAGATTTCCTCAACATGGACGACAACTTACGCATTCCATTCCGCGTTTTTGAGTTGTCCATGAAAAAACTAGTTGTCGTGATGTTTGCCGTCCTGTTTCTCGCAGGCTGTGCCAATCAGAAGTTCAAACCCGAATACCGCACGCAGATCCACACCGTGAAGATTCTCCCGGTGACGTGGAGCAACAAGGAAATGACCTACATGGGCCGCGAGCAGGCCTGGGGCGCTGCAATCGGTGCCGGTGTCGGCGCGGGTGTCGGGATGGCGTCCCATGCCGGTAAACTGGGTACGGCGGCGCTCAGCGGGGCCGGGTTTGCGGCGGGGTTGAAGGCCGGGGATCTGGCGTCGATGTCCACGGTCGAGGCGATTCAGTACAACATGGCGACAGCCGATATCGACCTGGGCAAGTTGGTGAAGAAGGGGTTCGAGGATCAACTGGCGGCGACCGGTCGTTTCAAGGTGGTTGCCGAGAATGAGCCGGCGGATGCGGAGATCAAGTTGACCGTGGTCAATTGGGGTTTTGCGCTGACTCAGGGTTTCAGCAGCGTGGTGTATCCGACGATTGTGGTGAACGGTTCGTTGAAGCGCGGTGAAGAGTTGATCTGGCAGCGCAATGAGCCGATTACCGCGTTCAACGGCGCCAACACCTACGGTTACGAGCCGCTGCGTTATCGCACCGAGCCGGAGCTGGTCCGTGAGGCGTTGACCGGTGTTTCGCAGATTGTTGGCACTTATCTGGTCAAGGATCTGAACGAGTAATCACCGCTCTGCCTGAACCCGCGCTGTCGATGGCGAAAGTTTCATGTTGTCGGCGCGCGGGGGCGCCTAGGATGCAGCGATAAGATCGTTTCATCCAAGGGGAGCCCCACCATGCGTGCCAATGTCGTCAAAGTGCTGTTGATCGCTGCAGCTGTCTCGGTATTGAGTGCCTGTTCGGGCTCCGGTGGGTTGACCACTACCAGTTGTTTTTCTTCGGATTGCCAGTCGCCGGAAGGGCGCGCCAGCGCCAATACGCTGAAGTTCGGCGGCACCGGTATTGGTGCCAGTCTCAACCAGTACAGCTCCGGCATGTTGCATGACGACTGAATAGAAAAGGGCGCCCATCGCGGGCGCCCTTTTTCGTATGGCCTAGATCGCGCCGATGCGCTCGACAACTTTCTGCAATGCCGGTCGCTTGGCCAGCCACTCATCCCTGGTAATCCCCAGCAGCACCACATCAATACGTTCGCCGTCCTTGAGGATGTTCTGTCGTCTGACGCCCTCCAGCTCAAATCCGAACTTCTGATGCATTTTCACCACCGCCGGATTGCTCGCCAGCACTTCGCAATTGAGCTTTTCCAGCCCCGCTTCGGCAAATGCGTAATCCAGCATCCAGAACTCGACCACGCTGCCCAGGCCTTTGCCTTGTAGTTGAACGTCGAGGTAAAACGCCCAATCAGCCGTCTTCTGTACGGTGTTGATTGCATTGAGTGAAACAACGCCAACCGCGCGCTCTTCCTTGAGCACGACAAACACTTGCTGGCGCGAATTGCCTTTGAGGGACGTCAGCCAGTTTGCATGTTCCTGGTCGCTGATTTCGTGGGAGGTGTACATGTATTTGCGCACGTCATCCTGGTTTCGAAGTGTGCGGACGTGGGCCTGGATGGCGGGGTTGGCTTCGGTGAGGGGGACGAACTGCATGGTGCTTTCCTTGTCTCGCGGGCACCTGAGCTGAGCCCGCGGGGTCTATCGTTGATGTTTCAGGTTGTGTTCCCGGGCAGGCGCGCGGGAGAGGGGGGATTTGGGGGTATCGTTTTTTCCAGAGCAATCGCGAAATAAACACCAAATGTTTCAAGGGCTTATTGAACTGTGTCAGTGTTTTGCTCATAAAAAAGGGCGCCTATGGAGGCGCCCTTGTGCGTTTTACGTGGTTCGTCCTGAAAGACTCACTGCGGCCCTGCCAGCCACTCGCCAATGACCTTCTGATACTTCCCGGTCACTTTGCTCAAGTGCAACCACTGATCGACATACAGCTTCCAGCTCATGTCATCACGGGGCAGCAGGTAAGCCTTTTCCCCGTACTGCATGAACTGCTCCGGGTTGACCGCGCACAAACCGGGTTTCTGTTTCTGCTGATACCGCGCTTCGGAAGCGTCGGTGATCATCACGTCGGCCTTGTTGTCCAGCAGTTGCTGGAAGATCGTCACGTTGTCGTGCAGGGCCAGTTGCGCCCTGGGCAGGAAGGCGTGGACGAAGGCTTCGTTGGTGCCGCCGGCAGGTTCGACCAGACGCACATTCGGCTGGTTGATCTGGTCGATGGTCTGGTACTTGGACTGGTCGGCGCAACGCACCAGCGGGATCTTGCCGTCGACGTCGAGGGTGTTGCTGAAGTAGGCCTTTTTCTGTCGCTCCAGGGTCACCGAAATCCCGCCCATGCCGATGTCGCATTTGCCGGCCTGCATGTCCGGCATCAGGGTTTTCCAGGTGGTCTGCACCCACTCGATCTTCACGCCGAGGCTGTCGGCCAGCGATTGCGCCATGGCGATGTCGATGCCTTCGAAACCGCCGTCTTCGCGTTTGAAGGTGTAGGGCTTGTAGTCGCCGGTGGTGCAGACGCGCAGCTGGCCTTGTTGCTGAATGGTGTCCAGGTGCGAGGCTGGCTCTTGTGCATGGGCGGCGTTCGCCATGGCCAGCAGGCTGCAAAAGATCATCGTGCTTTTTTGAATTGTCATGGAGATCGGGCTTGTGCAGTGGGAGTGCGGGCCAGTGTAGTGAAAGGGTTTACCGGGTGTCATCCCGCGTCCGGCCCGAGCGTTCCCAGCCACGCCACCAGCGCCACGACCAACAGCGCAATCCCGAGCTCCACGGCAACGCTGCGTCGTAGCGCATTGGCTGCCACTTGATGCTGGCCGTCGCGCAACGATTGCTCCAGCGACGGGCCGAGGTGAAAGCGGTTCAGTGCCGCTAAAACCAGCATGCCGGCGAACAGCACAACCTTGATCGCCAGCAGAATCCCGTAGGTGCCGAGCAGGACTTCGCCCAGTGTCGGGCCGACGATGAACAGGTAGTTCGCCACGCCGGTCACCGAGAGGATGAGCACAATCGCCGCGCCCACGCCTTCGAAACGTTTGACGGCATCGGCCAGCGAACGAACCTGCGCTTCGCTGAACAGAGCGTCGAGCCGCGACATCAAGATCAACGCCAACATGGCGCCCATCCACGCACCCGCCGCGAGCAGGTGCAGGATGTCGCTGAGCAGGTGCCACGCGCCATCCATCGCGCCGTGCCCGCTCCAGGCCAGAGAGGCGAGGGCGAGTGCGCCGGCTATCGACGCCAGCCACAACCCCGGCCAGATCATCACGACGATCAGTGCAAACATCCGCACCGCCCACGCCACGCCGACATCGGTTTCGAACAGCATCATTTGCAGATGCGGCCACAGCGCCGCGAATTGCGTTTCGCCACTCATGGCGCGGGTCATCAGCACCAGTCCCGCCACTGACAGCAATGCCCCGATCAACGCCATCCCGCGCAACATCGGCCGAAACCGCAGCGTCGTGCCAACGTTGTACAACCCGAACAACGCCACCCCGAACAACAGCAGCAAATCCACGTACAACGCCATCCGCAGCAGGATGTTGATCAGGTCGGCCATCGGTCACTTCACTTTGAACGTGACGTTGCCGGTGATCGGATGGGTGTCCGACGACACCGCGCGCCATTCGACCTTGTAGGTGCCGGCCGGCAAGGGCGCGAGCGGGGTGATGAACATGGTTTTCGGGTCGCTGCCGGCGCTGACCTTGGCCTTCATCGGCATCGGCGAGTGAGCCATGCCGGGCATTTCGGTCATCACCAGTTTGGCGCCGGAGAACTGGGTCATCAGGTTCTCGGAAAAGTGCAGTTCGATTTTCTCCGGCGGCGCGCCGTCCGCGCCTTCGGCCGGGGTCGATGACAGCAGTTTCGGGTGGGCCTGGGCCAGGGTGCTCAGGAGCAAACCGCTGGCGAGAGCGAGGGAAATTTTCAATGTGTGCATGCAAGACCTCTGGGTTGTTTTTTGAAAGGATTCAGAACCACATCCGCACGCCAAGGACGAGTCGTACTTCGCTGCGATCCTCGCCTTCTTCCCGTGCGTAATCGGCGGTGTTGCCGTAGGTGCGGTTCCAGGTCACGCCGATGTACGGCGCGAATTCGCGGCGGATTTCATAGCGCAGACGCAAGCCGGCTTCGGTGTTCGAAAGGCCTGAGCCGATCCCGCGTTGCGGATCGTTTTTGCCGTAGACGTTGAGTTCGGCGGTGGGCTGCAGGATTAGCCGGTTGGTGAGCAGGATGTCGTAGTCACCCTCCAGCCGTACCGCGCTCTGGCCGTTTTCGCCGAGGAACGCCGTGGCTTCGGCTTCGAAGTTGTACAGTGCCATGCCTTGCAGACCGAACGCCGCCCAGGTTTGCGGGGCGCCGGGTTTGAAGTCCTGGCGCACGCCGCTGACCACGTCCCACCATGGCGAAATCGCGTGGCCCCAGAGCGCCTGGATTTCCGCGTCTTCGGTCTTGCCGTTGCTGCGTTCGCCTTCGGAGCGCAGCCACAGGCGATCGATGTCGCCGCCGATCCAGCCGGACACATCCCAGGCCAGGGTGCTGGCGTCGTCGCCGTTCTGCCATTCGAGTTTGTCGGCGAGGAAGTAAGTGTTGATGACGCTGTCGTGCACCTGGTGGCCGCCATGACTGGTGAACACGGCGGCGCGGTCGGCGTCGGTCAACTTCGGGATCGGCGTGCGGCTTTCGGTCGGCGCGGCGGGCTGCATCATGCCGTCGTCCATGCTTTGCAGATCGCCCATCTGGCTGTGGTCCATGCCCTGCATGTCGCTGGCGCCGAACGCCGAAGACAGCGACAGAAGTGACAACGAAAACGCGGCAAATCGAGTCATGGTCGGCGTCCTCATTCTTCCACCCGCACTTCACGGAACATGCCCATTTCCATGTGATAAAGCAGGTGACAGTGAAAGGCCCAACGGCCCAGCGCATCGGCAGTCACGCGATAGCTGCGGCGCGTACCGGGGGGCATGTCGATGGTGTGTTTGCGCACCTGGAAGTCGCCGTTTTCGTCTTCCAGATCGCTCCACATGCCGTGCAGGTGAATGGGGTGGGTCATCATCGTGTCGTTGACCAGCACCAGGCGAATACGCTCGCCGTATTTCAGGCGCAGTGGCTCGGCGTCGGAGAACTTGATGCCGTTGAACGACCAGGCGAATTTCTCCATGTGGCCGGTCAGGTGCAGTTCGATGGTGCGACCCGGGTCGCGGCCGTCGGGGTCTTCGAAGGTGCTGCGCAGGTCGGCGTAGGTCAGCACGCGGCGCCCGTTGTTGCGCAGGCCGAGGCCGGGGTCGTCGAGTTTCGCGGCGGTGGTCATGGCTTGCATGTCCACCAGTGGATTGTCCTTTTCGCTGTCGGGGTGCGACTGCATCGGGCCCATGTTCATGCTGGCGTGGTCCACGGCGCTCATGTCGCTCATGTCCATCGAACCATGATCCATGCCGCCCATGCCCATGTCGTCCATGGTCACCAGCGGGCGCGGGTCCAGCGCCGGCACCGGGGCCGACAAACCGGCGCGGGTGGCGAGGGTGCCGCGGGCGTAGCCGGTGCGGTCCATGGCCTGGGCGAACAGGGTATAGGCGTCGGTGGCGGGCTCGACGATCACGTCATAGGTTTCGGCCACGGCGATGCGCAGCTCATCTACGGTCACCGGTTTGACATGCAGGCCGTCGGCGGCGACCACGGTCATTTTCAACCCCGGGATGTGCACGTCGAAGTAAGTCATGGCCGAGCCGTTGATCAGCCGCAGACGCAGCTTTTCACCGGGGCGGAACAGCCCCGTCCAGTTGGAGTCAGGCGCGTGGCCGTTCATCAGGAAGGTGTACGTGGCGCCGCTGACATCGGCGATGTCGGTGGGATTCATCTTCATCTGCGCCCACATCGTGCGATCGGCGACGGTGGCGCCCCAGCCTTTTTCGCCGACGTCCTGGATGAAATCGCCGACGGTGCGCTTGTGGTAGTTGTAGTAGTCGGACTGTTTTTTCAGGGTTTTCATCAGGCTGGCCGGGTCTTCGTCGGTCCAGTCGCTGAGCATCACCACGTGCTCGCGGTCGTACTGGAACGGCTCCGGCTCCCGGGCGTCGATCACCAGCGGCCCGTAGACGCCGGCCTGCTCCTGCAACCCGGAATGGCTGTGATACCAGTAGGTGCCGTGCTGGCGAACCTTGAATTGATAGACGTACACGCCACCCGGCTCGATGCCCTTGAAGCTCAGGCCCGGCACGCCGTCCATGTTGGCTGGCAGCAGGATGCCGTGCCAGTGGATCGAGGTGTCGGCCTTGAGTCGGTTGCGCACCCGCAGGGTTACGGTGTCGCCTTCGCGCCAGCGCAGCAAAGGGCCGGGGACACCGCCATTGATGGTCATCGCGGTACGCGACTGGCCGGTGAAGTTGACCGGGGTTTCGCCGATGAACAGCTCGAAGTCGGTGCCGGTCAGTTCGTTGAGTTGACCGGAACTGTTGAGTGCCCACACCGGCGAGCGCCACAGGCCGAGGCCGCCGAGCAGACCGCCGGCGGCCAGGCCTTTGACGAAGGTGCGTCTTGAGGTGTTGGAAAGCATGCGCTGGAAGTCCCCGTTTGACCAATGACGGGGAGGCTAACCAGCGGCAGCTTTCAGTTGGCTGAGGCGCGGATTACAGTTGCGTCAGGTTCAACCTACAATCCAAGTCCTTCCTGGACCACCAGCAGCAGATTGTTTTCCGTCAGCGCAATCGCATCCAGTTGTTGACCGGTCTCGATGGTCTGCAACCACCAGTGACTCTCGCCATGTTCATCGACGGTGCGCAGCAGTGAAGTTTCCTTGCCCGGCAGGACAATTTGCACACGCCCGGCACCGTCTTCGGTGAATCGCGCAATGGGATCGAACGTCAGGCTGTGATGGTTGGCTTCGATGATCAACTGGTCGATGGCGTAGTCGTGGGGCTCGCCGTCCGGTGAACTTTCGCAAACATGGGTAGGATTTCGCCGAATCTTCAGTCCCACCTCGGTGACCGGTTGCAACCAGCCTTCGATGCGGTGATACAGGTCGTAGACCACCGCCGGCCAGCAATCGATTTCCAGTTCGGCGCAGGTGATGTCGTCCGCGTGAGTGTGCCGGGTTTGCTTGAGCTTCGCGGCGAGTTCGTCTGCTTTACTCATTTCGGGATCCCTGTTTGTGGTGTCTGCTTATTAATCGTAGACCTTTCAACGTAGTACAGCTTTGCCTTGCGTCATGCGCTTGCAACACTGGCATGACTCAATCAGCCCCTGACCATTTGACGGTCAGACCACAAAAACCACGGACGCACGCGTCCCAAGGAACGGGAACATGAAAAAGCTTTTTACAATTATGGCGCTGATTGCGCTGACGGTCGGTAGCATCGGCCTGAGTTCGGCGCGCCAGTCACACGCCAACAAGGCGCCGACGGAGTCGGTGGCGGGGGTGTTCGATTACTACCTGCTGACGCTGTCCTGGTCGCCGACGTTCTGCCTCACCCACAAGGACGACCCGCAATGCACCGGCAAGGGCTACGGTTTTGTCCTGCACGGTCTGTGGCCACAATACGCCAAGGGCGGCTGGCCGGAATCCTGCCCGCCAGTGACCACGCTCTCGGCCGCTGAAACAGCCAAGGGCATGACGCTGTTCCCGACGAAAAAACTCCTCGACCACGAATGGAGCAAGCACGGCACCTGCAGCGGCCTGGGTGCGATGGGCTACTTCGACGAAGCGGACAAAGCTGTGGCGGCGGTGACAATCCCGCAAGAGCTGCAACCGTTCAGCAACTCTTATTACTTCGAAGCGCAGGAAATCGCCGACCTGTTCCGCAAGAGCAATCCGGGCATCCCGGCCGACGGCATCGCCGTCATTTGCAGCGGCCCGGAGCTCTCGGAAGTACGGGTGTGCATGGGCAAGGATCTGCAATTCGGTGCGTGCGGCAAGGGTGTGAAAACCCAGTGCCGGGCGGGAGATATCCGGGTGCCGCCGTCGCGGTAACGCAATCGGTTACCGGCCATAAAAAACAGGCGCCTTTTCAGGCGCCTGTTTTTTTGCGTGCAGATTTGATCGGCGTCGCGACTTTGTTCATGCTGCGCGCCCTACGGATGATGACGCGATACTGCAAGGAGCTTTTTCATGAGCGGAAAACCCGCTGCCCGAGTGACCGACCCGACAGCCTGCCCATTACCGGGACATGGCACCAACCCGATTGTCAGTGGTTCGCCGAACGTGAATTTCGACGGGCTGCCCGCTGCGCGTATGACGGACAAGTCGGCGTGCGGCAGCCCGATTACCGGTGGCGTTTCCTCGACGGTTTTTATCAATGGTCTGAACGCCGCCACCCTGGACAGCACCGGTGGTCACGGGAATGTGGTTATTGGTGGATCCGGCACGGTCATTATTGGCGATACCGTGACGAACGCACCCTTCAGCGGCCTGTTGCCAATGCCGGTGCACTTCACCGACAAATTGCAGTTGGTGAACGACACCACCGGTGAACCGATGCCGAATCATCCGTACATGATCCAGCGTGCGGACGGTCGGATGGAGCACGGCGTGTCCGATGCTGGCGGTTTCACCCACACGATCAGTTCGCATCTTCCGGAATCCATCAAACTGTTTCTGGAGGAATGAGGCATGTGTGCGGAAACGGTTACGTGCGAGAAAGGCAACAATTACAAGCTGCACAAGGAACATACGCTGACGGACAAGAAGGACGTCAGTGTGAAGGCTGTTCCGGTGGAGAGTACCAAGGCGGTTGTTGTGTTTGTGGGAGGTGCTGGGGATAAGGAGAGTTACTATTTTTCCGGGCCATATGGAAACATTCAAGAAGCACGTAAGTACTTCGATGAGCGCGTTCAGGATTTGGCAACGGAGGGGAAATATAAATCGGATTGGTTGGGGTACAACCAAGTCAAAGGAAAGAAAGATATTCAGCGGTATGTTTTGGGCCTGATCCCTTACAAGAGCTGCCCCGTATATATCGTTGGTCACAGCCTCGGTGGCTGGAATGGCGCGCACCTGACAAAGATCATGTCTGAATGGGGATACCGGGTTCAGATGCTGGTTACCCTTGATCCTGTGGGAGAGGGCGCTTTGGTCTGGTTGGGCTCAGATATTTATTTTGATCGTCCTGACCCGGTTGCGGCCAATTGGGTGAACATCAAGGCTACGCCCAGCAAAAGAGACTCTTCAGATGGTGTCGCCGACTTTGGCGAGAAATGGCTTATCACTTGTGGCCCGTCACTGAACGTGAATGTGGATACCAATCATGCAAACGCTTTGGGTCTGTTTACCGCACGTATTGCGGGAAACAAATCTGCTGGTGATCTGCTGTTTGACTCGATCATGGAGGAATTTTCCTGATGTTTAGATTGTTCGTTTGCCTGCTTATCGTGATCTGTTCGGGTTGTGCAAAAGACCATGCATGGCCTCCAGCGAACTTGAGCTATGTCTCAGTTGAGAGAGACAGGTCTTTATATGTAATCAGATATCAGTCGAATGTTGATGTCTTGGATCTTTTTGGCCGGGGAGAAAGGGTAGGAATGGCTTCAGGCATGCTTCATTGTGCCTTGGCTGAAGATCAGGATTTCTCGGTTGGTAAAGCGATTCGGTTTTCAGCGTTTGGCCTGATATCGCCCGATAAAAGAGACGGAGCCCCAGCGGGATACTCTTATCTGACCCATGCTTTCATTTCCGAGACCTCTAGCGACCGAAGCTCGGAAAGATACTTGTCAGTGGCAGAAATCAACCAACTCCTCTCCGGCAAACAACAAATCCCCTGCAAAGTCGTCGTCACCGCTTACGGCTACAAACCCTACTACTCAAACACCATGAACCTCCCGGTCGCAGACCTGCTGCGCGAAGTCAACAAGCCCTGAGCCGGCTTGAGGCGTGTGGCCTGAAAAATAAATCGCCTCGCAGGTCATCCATTTCCACTGCGCGCCGATATCAACGGGGTCGGGATTGTCTCGGTGGCACTTGGTTGCCCCGTACTATCCGGTGGGCTACGCTCACAAAAAACAAGGGTTTCGGGCCTTTGCCCCTGTCGTACCTGCCCAGGACACGCTTTTGCCTATCCCCATACACGATCCGCATCAGGCCCCCGGCGGCACTCTCAAGCGTTTGCCCCTGCGCAAGGCGGCGGTGCTGTTCATCGTTGCCGTGTGTCTGTGCCTGTCCGGTTTGCTGTATTTGCAGATCGAACAGTCACGGCGGCAGGATCTGGCGAATGCGCAGATGGCCTCGGCCAACCTGACCCGGGCGATGGCGCAGCAGGCCGAAGACACTTTTCTGGCCGCCGATCTGGTGATGACCAGCCTGGTCGACTGGATTCAGGAAGACGGTTATGGCGCGGCGCAGAGACCGCGCCTGCAGAGAACCTTCGCACGCCGGGTGCAGCAGCTGGAGCAGTTGCACGGCATGTTCCTGTTCGATCGCGAAGGGCAGTGGGTGATTACCTCATTCCCTGATCTGCCCCGCGGCAACGGCGTGGCGGATCGCGAGTATTTCAAATATCACCAGCAGAACGTGTCGTCCGTGGCGCACATCGGCCCGGCGATCCGCAGTCGCGAAAACGGCGAGTGGATCATCCCGATTTCCAAGCGAGTGAACGACCACGCCGGCAATTTTCAGGGCGTGCTGATGGCCGGCATCAAGATGTCGTACTTCGACAAGTTCTTCAAAAGCTTCAGCCTGGACGACAACGGCACCATGTTCCTCGGCCTGACCAACGGCACCTTGCTTGCGCGCCGGCCGTTCGACGAGTCCTTGATCGGCACCTCGCTGGCCAAGGGCGAGATCTACCAGACATTGCTCCCCAACGCCTCGGCCGGTACGGCAATGATCGATTCGGTGGTCGACGGGGTCACGCGCCTTTATGGCTATCGGCAGCTCGAAAGTTATCCGCTGGTGGTGTCTGCCTCTTCATCGCGGGACACGATTCTCAAGGGCTGGCATGACCGTGCCTTTCAGTCCAGCGTGATCGTGGCGCTGGTGATGCTCGGCGTGGGGCTGTTTGGCTGGGTATTCATCCATCAGGTGCGCGACGGTGAGCGGATCGAGAAAAACCTGATCAAGGCCCAGCGGGCGCTGGAGCTGATTGCCACGCACGACAGTCTGACCGGACTGGCCAACCGGCGCCTGTTCGAGCAGTCGCTGGAGATTGAGTTCGCCCGGGGCGCCCGGCAATCGAGCCCGGTCAGCCTGATCATGCTCGATATCGATTTCTTCAAGCGCTACAACGATGCCTACGGCCATGTGGCCGGCGACCATTGCCTGACCCAGGTTGCCCAAGTGGTGAAGAACTGTTGCCAGCGCAAGCCCGATCTGGCGGTGCGCTACGGTGGCGAAGAGTTCGCGGTGCTGTTGCCGGACACCGACATCAATGGCGCGCTGGCGATTGCCGGGCAGATCCGCCGCAGCGTCATGGACAAACACATCACCCACAGCGGCTCGCCCACCGGTTACCTCACCGTGAGCCTGGGCTGTTATTCGTTCATTCCGCTGGGCAACGACAGCCCGGAGCTGTTCATCCAGCGTGCCGATGCCGCGCTCTATCAGGCCAAGAACGCGGGCCGCAATCGCGCGGCGGTGTTGTCCATGGACGGCGGCGTTGGCGAGTTGATGCGTTCGGATCGCTGACGGAAAAGGGTTCAGACACAGGCCATGATGCGCTCACCATGGCCTGCTCTTGTTCGTTCAGCCGCCGGTACCGGCTCCGGAACCACCCGTTCCGCCACCCGCTGCGCCCGTTCCACCACCCGCGCCCGAACCTGAGCCGCTGGCGCTGCCGTTGGTTCCGGTTCCTGTTTTCATCCCGTCGGATGGGCCGTCGTTAGGTCGTTTAGTGGTGTTGTCCGGCGGCATGCTCGTCCCGCCGTTGGCGCCGGACTGGGTGCCCGACGTGTTGGCACCGTCATTGGCGGCAAAACTGGTGGCGGAGGCTGTGGCCAACAAACCGGCCAGCAGCATCGAGGTCAATGTGCGCGTCTTCATGGTACGTCTCCAGAAAGGGGATTTACCTGATATTGGTCTGAAGCGCGCCTTGCTTGGTGCCGACCGGGTGACCAGTGGTACTCAGAAATCCACGGTGGCCGAAACCTTCAACGTGCGCGGTGCGCCCTGGGTCAGGTAGCCGCCATTGGCCGAGGCCCAATAGGCTTCGTTGGCGACGTTTTCCAGATTGGCGCGCAGGGTGATCTGCTTTTCATCGAGTTTGAAGGCGTAGCGCGAGCCGAGATCGAATCGGTTCCACGACGGGATGCTTTGGGTGTTGGCCGCGTTCAGGTACTGGCCGCCGGTGCGCAACATGCGGGCGCTGAGGGCTGCGCCTTCGAGTCCCGGAACATCCCAGTCGGCGCCGATGTTGAACTGGAAGCGTGGCACGCCAATGGCGCGGTTGCCGTCGTTGACGCCGTTGCTGCTGCCGTCGAGTTCGGTCTTCATCACGGTCGCGCCGCTGAGCAGGCGCAGGCCGTCGACAGGTTCACCGTAGACGTTGAGTTCCACGCCCTTGTTGGTCTGTTGGCCGTCGACCCGGAAGATCCCGTCCTGGGTGTAGCTCGATGGTTGCTCGATGCGGTAGACGCCGAGGCTGGCGCCATAGCTGCCCATGTCCAGCCGTACGCCGGCCTCGACCTGCTTGCTGCGCACCGGGGCGAAGGTTTCGTCGCGGTTGATCGCGCTGGTCGGCGGCGTCGGGCCCTTGGCCAGGCCTTCGATGCGGTTGGCGTAAAACGACACGTGTTCCCAGGGCTTGATCACCAGACCGTAGACCGGAGTGGTGATCGATTCGTCGTAACTCGAAGTGCGGGCCCCGGTGGCCGTGGCCCAGCCATCGACCTTCATTTGCTGGCGGCGCAGACCGAGGGTCAGCAGCACGCGGTCGTCGAGAAAGCCGAGGGTGTCGGAAATCGCTTCGCTGCGCAGGGTGTTCTTGCCGACGACGCGCGGATCATTGATGTCACCGGCGAACGAGGTGGCCGGCGGGCGCGGCTTGTCGGTGACGTTGTACAGATTGGTGGGGTAGCGCGAGGCGTTGCCGATGGTTTCGAACGCCGAGCGTTGCTCGCCCCAGATGCCCGCCCAGCCGAGGTTCAACTGATGGCTGACGGGGCCGGTGTCGAAATGGCCGTTGAGGCCGGCCATTGCACTTTGGTTGTCCTCGTCGTGGGGCGGATAGAGCATGCCGCCACGGGCGTTGCCGTTGAGGTCAGTGACGGTCAGCGACGAGTACACGCCGTTTTCCCGGGTGTGCTTGGCGCCACCGGACACGTAGGCGGTCCAGTTATCGTTCAGGTCGTATTCGGCGCGGGCCATGCCGAAGGTGTCTTCGAGCTGCGAGTAGCTCCAGCTCTGGGCGTAGCTGGCGTTGGCGTGCGGCACCTTGGGGGCTTTGCTCAGGCTTGAGTCGACATAGATCACCGAGCGACCCTGATTGATCACCTGCTTCTGATAGCCGAAGTCGGTCGAGACTCGCAGGCGCTCGCCGCGGTAGTCGAGGCCGACGCTGAACAGCGACGAACGCTGGTCTTCTTGATCGACGGCGGTGTCGCCTTCGCGCTGCATCAGGTTGATCCGGGCGCCGAAGCGGTTGTCTTCGCCAAAGCGCTGGCCGAGGTCCAGATGCGTGCCGACCCGGCCGTCGGCGCTGTAGTCGAGGGTGACGCTGCGGGTCGGGGTGTCCAGGGCGCGTTTGGGTTGCAGGTTGATCCCGCCGCCGATGCCGCTGCCGCTCGGGGTGACACCGTTGACGAAGGCATTCGGGCCCTTGAACAGCTCGACCCGGTCCAGTGCTTCGGTGGCGATGATCTGCCGGGGCAGCACGCCGTACAGGCCGTTATAGGAAATGTCATCGGAGGCTAGTGGCAGACCACGGATCATGAACATCTGCGAGAAATTGCCGAAGCCGTTGGACTGGCGCACCGAGGCATCGTTGAGCAACACATCGCCGATGGTTTGCGCCTGCTGATCGGCCATGGTCTTGGCGGTGTAGCTGGTGACGCTGAAGGGCAGGTCGTTGACTGCCTGATTGCCGAGCATGCCGACCTGCGCGCGACGGGCGACCTGTTCGCCGCCGTAGGTGTCATCGCTGCTGTCGTGCAGGGCGCTGACGGTGGTGGCGCCAAGTTCCAGCGCACCGTCCGCCGCAACTTTCGGCGCCACGGTGTAACCATTGTTGCCGGTGCTGATCAGTTCGAAACCGCTGCCGTCCAGCAGCCGGGCGAAACCGCTTTGCGCGGTGTAATTGCCTTGCAGGCCCGGGCTCTGGCGATTACCGAGTTGTGCCGGGTCGAACGACAGCGGCACGCCGACGCTCACGGCAAATTGCGCCAGCACGTGGCTGAGCAGGCCCGGGCCGATGTTGACGGTCTGGCTCGCACTTTCGCTGACGCTGTCGGCTGCGTGGCCGACAGTCGGCAACAGTGCGCCGAAAGCCAGGGCCAGGCTCAGGGCCTTGAACGGAAAAGTAGCGGGGCGGGGCGTGGGCAATGCGGTCATTCGGCGATCCTGTCGGGCGCGTGGAATTGAAAGGTCTATCCACTCACCGGACGAGGCGCGAAAAGGTATCAGTGAACATTGAAAGTTTTTTCCGAAGGCTCAGACGCGAGGCTCCACCGACAGCCAATAGCGGGTCAGGCTGTTGATGTTCAGCGGCAGGGTGTCGCTGAGCAGACGCAGGCTGGCGTCGGTGTCGCGCAGGGAAAACGCGCCGGACACACGCATCGCCGCGACATCCGGATGACAGCGCAAGACGCCGCGACGATAGCGACTCAGTTCGCCGAGCAATTCGTCCAGACGCATGTTGCTGGCCAGCAGCATGCCCTTGTCCCAGGCCAGGCTGGCGGTGTCGAAGGTTTCGGCGCTGTCGAAGCCGTTCAGCTTGAAGCGCTGGCGTTCGCCGGCCTTGATGATCGCGTTTTGCTTGAGCAATTCCGGGGTGATTTGCACCTGCCCTTCCAGCACCGACACCAGGCTGCGCGAACCCTCGGTGCGCACGCAGAACCGCGTGCCGAGCGCGCGGGCGAGGCCTTGTGGGGTTTCGACAATGAACGGGCGGGCGGCAGCATCGTTGGCGGTGTTGATCAGCACTTCGCCGTTGAGTAACAAGACTCGGCGCTCGACCGGGCTATAAGCGATGTTCACGGCGCTGTCGGTGTTGAGCAGCAATTGGGTGCCGTCCGGCAATTGCAGGTTCTTTTGCTCGCCGACGGCGGTGCGCTGGTCGGCAGTCCATTGCTGCCACGGCACATGTTGCGAGGCGATGCCCAACGGCCCGGCCATCAACAGCAGGCCGAGGCGGGTGAGGGTCTGGCGACGACTGAGGCCTTCCTTGCGCGAAGCCCGTTGCAGGGTCTGCATCGCTACATTGGCCGGCACGCTGCGCAAATCACCGAGCAGGGCTTCGGCCCGTTGCCAGGCGATGGCGTGTTCGGCGCTGCGGCTGCGCCATTGGGCGATGGCCTGATGATCGGACGGCGAAGCGGTTCCCGAATGCAGCTGCACCAGCCAGTCGGCGGCTTCACCGAGAATCTGCGGATTGATCATCGACGAACTCATCAGGCGACACTCAGGCAGGCAATGAACGCGGCGCGCATGTGGCGTTTGACGGTAATCAGCGAAACATTCAGGCGTGTGGCGATCTGCGCGTAGGTCAGGCCTTCGATCTGCGACAGCAGGAAGGTGTCGCGGGTCTGCGCCGGCAACTCACGCAGCAGGGCTTCGATGCGCCAAAGGGTTTCGAGAATCAGGTAGCGGGTTTCCGGCGACGGCACCTCGGCGACGGGCAGGCTGGCGATGGTTTCCAGGTAGGCGCGCTCGATGTCCTGACGCCGCCAGCGGTCGATCACCAGACCTTTGGCAATGTGCGTCAGCAGCGCCCGGGGTTCGTTGCCCAGCGGTTTGACCACCTGACGGCTGAGCAGGCGTAAAAACGTATCGTGTGCAAGGTCGGCCGCATCGCAGCGATTGCCCAGCTTGCGCTGCAGCCAGCCCTGCAGCCACCCGTGGTGTTCGCTGTAGAGCGTCTGGACTTGCTGATTCAATGGCGGATCAAAAGGCGACATGGGCGGCAGATACTCGTTGCGGGCATCCGATGCCTGGCTGCAATTAGAGTGCAATTAAGAATGGATCGCATTCTAGTGGCGCGGAACGAGCGCTGGCAATTGCCCTGTTGCACTTTCTTTTCTGGCGCCAGAAAGGAGTGGCCTACCCGTCTTCCGGGAGATTGGCTATTTGTTTGGCCCCGCCCCGGGACTAACGTAGCCACACATTCACTCGCCCCGGAGAACCACCATGAAACCTCGTGCCGATTTCTACACCGCTTCCCCAGATGCCCTGAAAGCGATGATCGCCCTGGAAACCGCCGTCTCGAAACTGCCGCTGGAAAAGACCCTGATCGAACTGGTGAAACTGCGCGCCTCGCAAATCAACGGCTGCGCGTTCTGCATCGACATGCACACCGCAGACGCGATCAAGGGCGGCGAAACTCCACGTCGCCTGTTCGCCGTGACGGCCTGGCGTGAAGCGCCATTCTTCACCGACCGCGAACGCGCCGCGCTGCTGTGGACCGAGTCCCTGACCCAACTGAGCCTGACCCACGCTCCGGACGAAGATTACGAAGCCGTCGCTGCCCAGTTCTCGCCAAAAGAAATGGTCGACCTGACCGTGGCGATCAGCACCATCAACAGCTGGAACCGTCTGGCCGTGGGCTTTCGCAAAACCCCACAAGCCTGATCGGTCAATGTGCATCGGCACTCGGCGCGGCTGGTGGTTGCACCTTGCGCATCAAGGGCACCATCGCCGTGGCGATCACGAAGCACACCATGATCATCAGGAACGTATCGCCGTAGGTCTGGGTCTGCGCCTCGCGGTAGGTCAGCAGCCATAACTGATGCAGGCCGGCGGTGATGCCGACGTCACCGCTCTGACCCAGTGCGGCGAAGTTGCCGCCGACCTGGGCCAGCCACTGATTCAAGGCTTCGTTGCTGCTGTTCAGATGCTCGGCCAACCGGGTGAAGTGCAGGTTGGTGCGGTCGTTGAGAATGGTCGCGCACGCGGCAATCCCGATTGCACCGCCCAGGTTGCGCATCAGGTTGAACAGGCCCGAGGCGTGCTTCAACCGTGCCGGCGCCAACCCACCCAATGTCAACGTCACCGCCGGCGGCACCGCCAGTTGCTGGGCAATCCCGCGCAAGGCTTGCGGCAACATCAACTGCCCGGCCCCCCAATCGTGGGTGATCGGACTGAACTCCCACATCGACAACGCGAACAACGCCAGGCCCGCCATCATGATCCAGCGCAGGTCGAGTCGGTTGGCCAGAAAGGCGTACAGCGGAATCGCCATGATCTGGAACACCCCGGTGGAGAAAACCGCCAGGCCAATGTCCAGCGCGCCGTAGCCGCGCACCCGGCCGAGAAACAACGGCGTCAGGTAAATCGTCGCGAACAGGCCGATGCCGGTGACAAAGGAAAAGAAACAGCCGAGGGCGAAATTGCGATCCTTGAGGGCGCGCAGATCGACGATTGGATTGGCCACGTGCAGCGTGCGGCCGACAAACGCCACGCCAGCCAGGGCGCCGATCCACGCGGTGGTCAGAATCGTTTGGTCGCTGAACCAGTTCCAGCGCGGGCCTTCTTCGAGGGTGTATTCCAGGCAACCGAGAAACAGCGCCAGAAACACCATGCTCAGATAATCCGCACCTTTGAGCAGCGACAGTTCCGGCTTGTCGATCTTGACCAGCATCGGCACCGCCACGGCGACGAAAATCCCCGGCACCAGGTTGATGTAGAACAGCCAGTGCCAGGACGAAATGTCGGTGATCCAGCCACCGATGACCGGGCCCAATGTCGGCGCCAGCGAAGCCACGGCGCCGATGGTCGCGGCAGCAATCACCCGTTGTTTGCCAGTGAAGAAAAAGAATGCGGTGGTGAACACCAGCGGAATCATCGAGCCGCCGAGAAACCCTTGCAGCGCCCGAAAGGCAATCATGCTCTGAATGTTCCAGGCTGCGCCGCACAACAGGCTGGCGAGGGTAAAGCCGACTGCCGAGGCGCAGAACAGCCAGCGCGTGGAGAACACCCGCGACAGCCAGCCCGACAGCGGAATCACGATGATCTCAGCGATCAGGTAACTGGTCTGCACCCACGCCGTTTCATCGGTGCCGGCGGACAGTCCGCCGCCGATATCCCGCAGCGAGGCCGAGACGATCTGGATGTCCAGCAGCGCGATGAACATGCCGATGCACATCGTGGCGAAGGCAAACACTTTGGTCGCCGTCGCCATCTCGGCGGCATTGAACGGCTGCGCGGGGACGGCGAGGGAGCGGCTCATGGCGCGCTGGCCACGGCGGTGGTTTCAGGTTGGGCGCGAGTGTCAACTTCCGCAGTCACCGACAGGCCCGGACGCAGATGGCCGAGCACACTGTCGGCGGGGTCGAGCAGAATCCGCACCGGCACCCGCTGGACGATCTTGGTGAAGTTACCGGTGGCGTTTTCCGGTGGCAGAACACTGAACTGCGAACCGGTGGCCGGTGCGAGGCTGTCGAGGCGGCCATGGAATTCCTGGCCGGACAACACGTCGGCATGGATGCTCACGCGCTGGCCCGGTTTCATCCGCGCCAACTGGTCTTCCTTGAAATTGGCATCGACCCACAGACCGCTGGCCGGCACCACCGACAACTGTTGCGAACCGGCCTGGGCATAAGCGCCGACCCGCGCGCGACGGTTGCCGATCACGCCGTCGACCGGGGCGCGCAGTTCGGTGTAGCCGAGGTTGAGTTGCGCCAGATCCCGTTCGGCCCGGGCTTGCTGGAGGGCGGCGCGGGCCTGTTGTTTCTGGGTTTCGATCACCGAGAGTTGGCGTTGCGCAGCGAGCAATTCGGCCTGGGCCTTGGCGCTCAGGGCTTGGGCAGTTTTGAAGGTGGCGTCGGCCCGTTGCGCGGCTTCCACCGAAACCGCATTGGTGGTGACCAGACGTTTGTAGCGTGCGTTGTCGTCCCGGGAACGGGCGGTTTCGGCGCCGGCGGCATCGATGCCGGCGCGGGCCTGGCCGATCACTGCCTGTTGCAGTTGTTCAGTGGCGTCGAGGTTGGCCAGCAGCGCTTCTTCGGCGGCGACGGCGCCTTCGGCCTTGGCCAGATTGGCGCGGTAGTCGCGGGCGTCGAGGCGGATCAGCACGTCGCCGGCTTTCACGGACTGGTTGTCGCTGACCAGCACCTCTTCGATGTAACCGGCGACTTTCGGCCCGATCACCGTGACATCGCCGCCGATGTAGGCATCGTCGGTTTCTTCGAGAAAGCGTCCGGTGCCCCACCAATGCACGGCATACAGCCCGGCGAACACCAGCGCGGCCAGGCCCGCAGTGGGCAACAGCAGGCGTTTGAGCAGGGGAGGTTTGGGAGCGCTGACCGGAACGGCGAGGTCGGGTTCAACGGTGGGCATGCTGGTCATGGCGTAATACCTGCGAAGCGAGGGTGTTATTACGGCTGTAATATGACGCGAGTAATATTTTGTGGCAATTGATTTTTATCGCCGGTCGTCAGTTGCTTATCTGAGCCAGGTGCCGGGTGTGCTGCCGGTCATGGATTTGAAGAACGCAATGAATGCGCTGTCGCTGGCGAAGCCCAGTTCAAACGCGCAATAGCCGAGATTGCGCCCGGTGGCGAGCAACTCCATGGCGCGCATCAGTCGCCACTGCTGGCGCCATTGCTGATAGCTCATGCCGGTTTCGCGCTGGAAGATCCGGCCGATGGTGCGGCTGCTGGCGCCGATCTGTTGCTCAAGCACTTGCAGCTCCGGGGGGAGTTGTTCGGGTGTGGCAAGAAGCGGCGCCAGACGTTTGTCCCGGGGCAGAGGCAGGAGCATCGGTTGCTGCGCCGCCTCGCGGATTTCACTCAGGCACAGCCCCAGCAAGTGGACGAATTTGCCCTGCTGCCAATCGGTGCCGAAATCAGCAATTGCCATCGGTTCCAGCACCGCGCGCAGCAGTGGGCTGACCTCGATCACGCAGACCTGTTGCGGCAGTTCGCGGCACAACTCGGGCGTCAGGTAGATGGAGCGGTAATCAACGCTTTGCTGCATCACCGCCCGATGCGTGACGCCACCGGGAATCCACGCCGCCCGGGACGGCGGCAGCAGACACAACTGCTGCGCCAGCGTAATGCGGGTGCAGCCCTGTCGGGTGTAGAGCAGTTGCCCGCGCTGGTGCCGATGCAGGCCTGAGTCGTGATCGCCGAGGGTGGAAGCGATGCCGACTACCGGCGCCGGGAAGCGATCCGGGTAAAAACGGTCGTGGGCTTCGAGCCAGGCCATGGGTTGTCCGATTTCAACGATAAATTGTCAGGGTTTGGATAATACGCCAGCCACGGCTTTTTAAACTCCCCGGCGTTTTTGTTGAGGAGTCATGGTGATGAGCCATAGAACGTTTTTGATGTTGGCGATTGCACTGCTGATGTTTCCGCAGATCGCCCAGACGTTGTTCAGCCCGGCGCTGGGGGATATCGGTCGGGCGTTCGATGTCGGTCCGCAAGTGGCGGCGCAGACATTGTCGGTGTACTTCCTGGCGTTTGCCTTTGGCGTGGTGACGTGGGGGCGGGTGTGTGACCGGATTGGCCGGCGGCCTTCGATGCTCGCCGGTCTGGCGATTTATGCGGTTGCCTGCGTGCTGGGCTTTAGCGTTCGCAGTTTCAACGGCTTGTTGATGACCCAGGTGCTGGCGGCATTCGGCGCTGCTGTTGGTTCGGTGGTGACCCAGACTTTATTGCGCGATCGTTTTCGCGGGACCGAACTGGCCCAGGTGTTTTCTCTGGTGGGCATGGCGCTGGCGGCCAGCCCGGCCATCGGTCTGTTCAGCGGGGCGAGTCTGGTTCAAGGCTTCGGCTATCGCGGCGTGCTCGTTGCGTTGTTGCTGCTGGCATCGATCTTGTGGATCTGGAGTTGGCGCAACCTGCCGGAAACCCGTCCGTCGCAACTGACCTCCGTCGGCCTGTTCGCAACCATGGGCGACATGTTGCGTGATCCCGGTATCTGGCGTTCGGCACTGTGGATTGCATCGTTCAACGTTGCGTTGTTCAGCTATTACAGCCTCGGACCTTTCCAGTTCGAACGTCTCGGCCTGAGCGGCGAGTGGTTCGGCTACAGCGGCGTGATGCTCGCGTTGGCCTCAGGGTTTGGAGCATGGTTTAACAAGAAATTGCTGCAAATCGGTTGCCGCCCGCTGCAGTTGATTCGCCTGGCAGCGCTGACCGGTTTGCTCGGTGGCATCGGCGTGTGGCTGCTGCAGGCGCACGTTTGGTTCGTGCTGCCGATGCTCCTTGTGGTACTGGCGTTCGGCATGGCAATCCCGAATATCCTCGGCGCAGCCTTGCGCAATTACACGGATCGTTTGGGCACCGCCGGTGCATTGCTGGGGCTGTTTTATTACCTGCTGATCGGTGTGGGATTGATGTTGGCAGCGTGGTCTCAGGCCCTCGGGGAAACCCTGATGATCTGCAACTTGCTGGCGTTATCGCTGGCGATCCGTGCTAAAAACGCATTTGTTTAAGAAATGTAAGCAATGTAGGAAGCGTCTTGCATTTGTGTAGGAAGGCTCTGACTATCACTGCAATTGATGGGGTGGCATTAAGCCATTTGATTGCAAGGATGTTGAGTGCCGTATTCGATTCGCGCTGTTTCTCGTCGTAGTTATCTGCCTCGTCCGCTGTTGTCGGCCTTGTTGTTGAGTGTGTGCGCGCCCAGCGTTTTCGCCGCCGAACTGTCGAATCCAGGCCAGGAAGTGTTGCGCCAGCAGCAACAGCAACAGCGCGATCTGCAACAACTGCAACTCGAACAGCGCAAACGGCAACTGGAGCGCGGCGCGTTCGGCCCGACGCCTGCCACCCCGGCCATTCCCGATTCGATCAAACCCGACGAACGCTGCTGGCCCCTGAGCGGCACGCGCATCGGCGGGGTCACGCTGATCGACAAAGACCAGCTCAACGCCCGGATCAAACCGCTGCTGGCGCCGTGCATGGGCGTCGGCCAGATCAACCATCTGCTGGCGACCATCACCGCGCTCTACGTGGAGAAGGGCTACATCGCCAGCCGGCCATATCTGAGCAGCGCGCCGGCGGCGGGGCAGTCGCTGGATATCCTGATCGACGAAGGCTACATCGAGTCCATCGAACTGGCCGACCAGAGCCTGCCGGTGTCTCTCGGTGGCGCATTCCCGGGCATGCTCGGCAAGCCGCTGAATCTGCGGGATCTGGAGCAGGGCCTGGATCAGTTGAACCGTCTGCGCTCCCTCGATCTGACCGCTGACATCGCCCCCGGCAGCCAGCCCGGCGCGTCAAAAATCGTCTTGCGTTCACGGACCTCCGGGCAGTCGCGCTGGGCCCTCGGCGCCGGTTTCGACAACCTTGGCAGCGCCAGCACCGGGCGCGATCGCAACACGCTGAGCCTGAGCCTCGACAGTCCGCTGGAACTAAACGACCTGTTGAGCGTGAGTGCCAGCGACACCCTCAACCAGGGTGATCGCTACAACCGCAACGCCAGCCTCTATTACGCAATTCCTTTTGGTTACTGGACGTTCAGTACGTTCGCCAGCCACGCCGAATACCGTGCGCCGTTCAAACTTTCGGGCACGACGCTGTACAGCACCGGCATCACCGATCAGCTCAGCCTGCGCGCCGACCGCGTGTTATGGCGTGATCAGAGCCATCAGCTCAGCGCCAACCTGCAACTGGCGCACAAGGATGTCGACAGCTATCTGGAAAACGTTCGCCTCGGCATCCAGAGCCCGACCCTGACCGTGGCCGAAGCCGGGCTCAATCTGTTCTGGCTCGACCGCGCGGTGTGGAACCTGGATTTCAACTACGCCCAGGGCCTGCGCTGGCTCGGTGCCGACGACGATGCCGATCATCAGGTCAAGAACCTGCCCAAGGCACAGTTTCGCAAGTACCGCGCCGGCCTCAGCCAATGGCGCAACGGCCAGTTCGGCGCGCAAGCCTGGCAATGGCAGAGCCAACTGAACGTGCAGTACAGCCCTGATCCGCTGCCGGCCATCGAACAACTGCTCGGCACCGACGATTCCGCCGTGCGCGGTTACCGGGTCAGCAGCGCGTCCGGCGCCAGCGGTGCGATCTGGCGCAACACTCTGCGCCTGCCGCTGCACAGCGATTTGCCGGTGCAGCTCACCCCGCGTGTCGGTCTCGACCACGGCTGGATCAAGGCCGATCACGGCGCCCCGGTTCAACGCCTGAGCGGCGCCAGTATCGGCCTCAACCTGGGCTGGAAAAACCTGCAGGTGGATGTCGATTACCAACGCAGTCTGAACACCCCGACCGGCCTGCACCGCGAGCCTGAAACCTGGCTGATGCGGGTCGGATTACAGATATGAACGTCAGTGAACAACAGCCATCGGACCTGAGCGCGACAGCCGTGGCCTTCAACTCAACGCGCAACGTGATGCCGCACTACATGGAGAGTTTTTTATGCCAATGAATACCTTTGCGTTTCATCTTTCCCCACGGGGCAAACTGCGCTGGGCCATCGCCAGCCTGTTCCTGGTCGCTCACCTGCCGGGCGCCATGGCCGGCGGTGTGGTGGTCGCGCCCGGCCCCGGCGGCACCGCGCAACTGCAAACCCAGGGCGGCGTGCCCATCGTCAACATCGTCGCGCCGAACGGCTCGGGCCTGTCGCATAACCAGTTCCTCGACTACAACGTCGACCGCCAGGGCCTGGTCCTGAACAACGCCTTGCAGGCCGGACAATCGCAGCTTGCCGGGCAACTGGCGGCCAACCCGCAATTGCAGGGCCAGGCCGCGAGCGTGATCCTCAACGAAGTGATCAGCCGCAACCCGTCGGCCATCAACGGCGCCCAGGAAATTTTCGGCCGCGCCGCCGACTATGTACTCGCCAACCCGAACGGCATTTCGGTAAACGGCGGCAGTTTCATCAACACGCCGAACGCCAATCTGGTGGTCGGTCGTCCCGAGCTGAACGACGGCAAGCTGCAAGCCTTGAGCACCCGCGACGCCACCGGCCAGTTGCAGATCCAGAGCGGCGGCCTGCGCAACGGCGAAGGCTCGATCAACCTGATCGCACCACGTATCGACAGCCAGGGTGCGATCACTGCACGTGATCAACTGAACCTCACCGTCGGGCGTAATCAGATCGACTACTCCAGCGGCCAGGTGAAAGCCGTGGACCCGGCGGGCAACACCACCGATCAACGGATCGACGCCAGTCTGTTCGGCGCGATGCAGGCCGGGCGCATCAACATCGTCAGCACCGCTGAAGGCGCGGGTGTGAAGGTTGGCGCGGTGCAAGTCGCCGGGCGTGACGGTGTACAGATCCGTTCGGCTGGCGACCTGAGCGTCAGCGGCCAGGCGATCCCGGACAGCCTCGACGTGACCCGCGCCGGCATTCGCAGCAGCCAGGGCGATGTCGGCCTGCACAGCGGCAAGGACCTGACGCTGGCTGCCACCGATGTCAGCGGTCGCGACGTGAAGGTCGATGCCAAGCGCAACCTGACCCTGACCACCGTCGAAAGCCGCAAGCTCCAGGAACAACGCGAAAACTGGAACAACAGCACCATCGGCATCACCTGGGAAACCTACGAGCGCACCAAGACCGACAGCGATTCGCGCCAGCACGGCAGCCAGATCATTGCCAGCCGCGACGCGCAACTGTCGTCCGGCAAAGACACCGAACTGAAGGCCGCCAAGGTCGAAGCGAAAAACAACCTCAGCGTGCAAAGCGGCGGCGACCTGCGCCTGACCGCCGCCACTGAAAGCCATGTGCAAACCGATCAGGGCAAGCACCGCAAACACCTGTGGAAAGCCGATTGGGACAGCAGCAGCGAAGAACAGCGCAGCGTCACCAGCCAGTTGAAGGGCGGCAACATCGCCCTGCAAACCGCTGCACTGCTGCGCTCCGAAGGCGCCGAAATCGACAGCGCCGGTGACCTGCAACTGGCCGGCAAACAGGTGGAAATCACCACCGCGACCCGCACCAATCGCAGCAGCGACAACCGCTATTCCGGTGATCTGGTCGGCGGCGGTTTCTTCGGCAAGACCGGCGATGCCGACAAGGGCCAGACCCAGCATCAGGGCAGCAAGATCAACGCCGCCGGCAAACTGCTGGTCAAGGCGGACGACGTGCGCATCAGCGGCAGTCAGGTGCGTGGCGCCAAGGACGCCAGCGTATTCAGCGACAACGGTTCGCTGACCATCGACGGCGTGCAGGACACTTCGCACAGCAACAATCACGACAAGGACAGCAAGTTCTTCGGCATCACCAAGGACGAGTCGCGCCAGAACAGCAAGGACAGCACCACGGTGCGCAGCGAGCTGGCTTCCGACAGCAACCTCAAGTTGAAAAGCGCCAAGGACATTGAAGTCGCCGGCTCCACGGTCAAGGCCGGCGGTTCGCTGACGGCGGATGCGGCCGGTGACGTGAATGTGCATTCGACGCAGAACACCCATGACAGCAGCAACAGCACCCAGACCCGTGGCTTCGACGCCTACGCCAAGGAGCAAACGGCGGAGCAGTATCGCGCCGGCGTGCATTACGAAGACAAATCCCAAACCGTTACTGCCAATGACATCACCCAGCAGAGTTCCAGCCTTAGCGGCGGCACCGTGCAGGTGAAGGCGGGCGGCGACGTGACGCTCAAGGGCGCCGAGGTGAAATCCACCGCTGGCGACACCACCCTGAGCGGCAAGAACGTCTCGTTGCTGGCCGAGCAGGACAGCCACAGCACCTCGACCGAAACTCGCACCACCGGCGGCGGCTTCTACTACACCGGCGGCCTCGACCGCGCGGGCAGCGGCGTGGACTTCTCGCACAGCACCTCGCAAGACACCACCGCTAAAAACACTGCGCAAACCACTGGCGTGCAGAGCAGCGGCAGCCTCAACATCAATGCGGACAAGCTCACCACCGAAGGCGCGCAGCTCAAGTCCGGCAACGGTCTGAACGTCGTCGCCAATGAAGTCGACAACCGTGCCGCCAGCAACACCGAAAGCAGCACCCACAGCGAGAGCAACTGGTCGGCCGACATCGGCGCCAACGTCGAGTACAAAGACATCGCCCGGCCGATTGCCGGCGCGGTGAAAGACGTGCTCGGCGGCAAGGTGCCGGACAAGGACGCACTGGCTAATCTCGGTCAGCCGAACGTCGGTGTCGACGTGGCAATCGGTCATGCCAGCGCCGATAAAACCGGGCAGAGCAGCAACGCGGTGGTCAGCCGTTTCGACGGCCAGACCGTGGACGTGAAGGTCGGCGGCACGCTGCACGACCAGGGCACCCAGTACAACGCCAGCGCCGGCAAAGTGAACATCAGCGCCGACAAACTGGTGGCCGATGCGGCCAGCAACACCCACAGCAGCACCGAAAAATCGGTGGATGCCAAGGTCGATGTGCGCGTCTACACCAAGACCGGTGAAGACGTGAACGTGGCCGGCAGTGGCGCGGGTGGCAGCAGCCAGTCGAGCAAGGACAGTTCCGCGGCGGTGGTCGGCGGTTACGCCGGCAATCAGGGTGTGAACATCAATGTCACCCGCGATGCACAGTTCGAAGGCAGCCGTTTCGACGGCGGGCAGGGTGGTGTCAGCATCAAGACCGGTGGTGACCTGGCGCTGAATCAGGCCAACGACCGTCAGAGCAGCGACAGCTCCAGCCTGCGCGGCAACGGCTCGCTGACCGTCGGCACCTTGCCGGGCACCGACGGCACCAACGTCGATCTCGGCGCCGGGTTCCAGCTCGATCACAAAGGCAACCAGACCACCGACACCCAGGCCCACGTCGCCAGCCTCAGCGGTAACGGTCCGGTGCAACTGAGCAGCGGCGGCAATCAGGTTCAGCAAGGCACGAAAATCGACAGCGCTGGTGCTATCGACCTGAAGGCTGATGGCAAGCTCGATCTGCAAGCGGCCACCGACACCCACGTCGCCACCGGCAGTAATCTCGGCGGTGGCCTGAAGGCGGGCGGCAGCAAGACCAGCAGCGAGAAGAGCCGCGATCAGGGCGGCAACCTCAGCGGCAACTTCAACATCGGTCGGGTCAATGAGAACACGCAGACTCTTACCGGTGGCCAGCTCAACAGCCAGAACGGCATCGCGTTGAGCGGTGATTCGGTGCGCCTGCAAGGCACCCAGGTCACTGCGCCAAACGTCAGCATCGACGCGCAGAAGGGCGGTTTCGTTCAGGAGTCCGCGCAGTCCACCGACAACCGCAACAACTGGAACGTTGCGCTGAACGCCGGTGGCAATCTGAGCAAAAGCACGCCGACCGCCGCCGATGAAAAAGTCAGCAGCGATCATGGCTTCAATGCCGGGGCCAAAGTGGGCGTGGATTACCTGCAAGGCACCACCCAGCAGAACAGCCAGATCAAGGCTGACACTGTGGTGTTGAACAGCGCGGGCGATGCGAGCCTGAGCGGTGCGCGGATCGATGCGCGCAATGTCAGCGGCAACGTGGCCGGTGATCTGTCGGTCGAGAGCCGTCAGGACTCCAGCACTCACGCCAAGGTCGATGTGGATCTGGGCCTGACTGCCAAGAAGACCCCCGCAGACGACAAAGGCAAACTGGCCGGCACCGACTACAAGCCGACGCTGAAAGCCGAAGGCGAATACGCGCACAAGGACAGCGTCAAACAGGCTTCCGCCATCAGCGGTAGCCAGGGTGTGAACCTGACTGTCGGCGGCGCTACGCAACTGACCGGCGCGCGGATTTCCGCCACGGAAGGCAAGGTCGATCTGGGTGGTTCGAAGGTCAGCAGCACCGACCTGAGCAACCGCGACTACGGCGTGAAAGCCGGCCTGGATCTGCCACACAAAACCGAAGAAAACGCACCGAAGGTTTCCCTTGAAAACGGCAACCTGAAAGTCGGCCCGGTGACCCTGAGCGGGCATCTGGACAGTCAGTCCCTGCAAGCAGGGATCGACGAAAAAGGTTGATTCACCATCAGTGAAACCGGCGGGGGCGAGCCAGCTCGCTCCCGCTTCTGATGTGCGCCTCTCTCAAAACGGCAGCCACTGTCGTTTCCCGTCAAGTCGATGAATGCATGCGCTCTACACTCGGATGAAACCGGGAGGCCGCGCCATGCACGACAACGTCGAATACCTGAGAATCCAGCTGGCCTGCGCCCTGCGCTGGGCCGCGCGCTTGAACCTGCACGAGTCCATCGCCAATCATTTCAGCGTGGCCACTTCACCGGACGGTCGCGAGTTTCTGATCAATCCTTACGGCAAGCATTTCTCGCGAATTCGCGCCAGTGACCTGCTGTTGCTCGACGCCGACGATCCGGCCAGCCTCGACCGCCCGGACGCCCCGGACATCACCGCCTGGGCCTTGCACAGCGCCTTGCACCGCAACCAGCCCCAGGCCCGCTGCATCCTGCACACCCACAGCAAATACGCGACGACGCTGGCCTGCCTGAAGGACTCGCGGCTGCCACCGATCGAGCAGAACAGCATGCGGTTTTTCGAGCGGGTGGCGATCGATGACGGCTTTGATGGCATGGGGCTTGGAGAGGAGGCGGAGCGGGTGAGCAGGCTGCTCGGCGACAAACCGATCCTGCTGATGGGCAATCACGGGTTGTTGGTCGCGGCGCCGAGCGTGGCCCAGGCGTTTGATGATTTGTATTACTTCGAGCGCGCTTGTGAGGTGTACATCATGGCGTTGGCAACCGGGCGTGAGTTGCGGGTGGCCAGCGATGAAGTGGCGCGCAAGACCTGTCGGCAGTGGCTGGATTATCCTGGGTTTGCCGACAAGCATTTCATCGCATTGATGGGCATCCTCGATGAGGAAGAGCCGGCGTACCGGCAGTAACTCACTCCTGTGACACGTGCGCCTTGCTCAACGGCTGGCGCATCACCGGCGCGCTCCACGCCTGGCGCCGGTCCTCGCTCGGCGGGCAGCCGAAACGTGCGCGGTAAGTGCGGGAGAAATGCTCCAGCGAGCCAAACCCCGAACACGCCGCCACCTGGGCCACGCTCATTTGCGTCTGTTGCAACAGGTTGTGCGCCCGGGCCAGGCGCAGGGTGATGTAGTACTTGAGCGGCGAGAGCCCGGTCTGATGTTTGAACTGGCGCTCCAGTTGCCGCCGGGACAAACCGACTTCACTGGCTATCGCCTCGCAGTCCAGCGGTTCTTCCAGCGCCTTTTCCATCAACTGCACGGCGCGGCGGATCTTGTTGCCGTACATCCCGCTGTTGCCCAGGCCGCCGTCGAGCTGATTGTCCGCCGGGGCGCGCATCTGGCCCATCAGCAGGTGCAGGCCGATTTCCCGGGCCAGGTCCGGATCGAGGCGCTGGCCGATCCAGCCCAGCAGCATGTCGAGAATGGTGGTCGCGCCGGCGCAGGTCAGGCGCTGGCGTTCGAGGGTGTAGAGCTGCGGTCGGGCGCGGACCTTGGGGTAACTTTCCTGAAAGCCTTGCAGGTTGTCCCAATGCACCGCCGCTTCGTAGCCGTCGAGCACACCGGCCGCCGCCAGCAATTCAGTGCCGGTTTCCACGCCGATCAACACCGCACCGAACAGCGCCTGCTTGCGCAGCCAGCTCTTGAGCGCGGGATTACGGCTATGTTGATGCACCTCGAAACTCGCGAGCACCACGCAGGCGTCGAAGGCCTGCTCGTTGCTCAAGCCGTCCTCGGCGATGCTCGCCAGACCGTTGCTGGCCGTCACCGGGCCGGGCTGCAACGACAATAGCGTCCACTCGAACAGCGTGCGCTGGCTCAGCCAGTTGGCGATGGCCAGCGGTTCCAGCACCGCCGCCAGACCGAAATTGGAAAACGCCGGCAACAACAGCACCGCCACTCGCAGCGGTGCTTCATGGCGCGGTACAGCTTCAGCGGATCGGGTCATCGCCATCTCTGCCTTATCGTTGTTCGGTCTGCCAGTGCGGATGGGTCCACACCGGTACATCGGCGGCTGGCAGCGGGGCGAGGTTGCGGATCAGGTCGCTGGCCTTTTCCGCGATCATCACCGTCGGCGCGTTGGTGTTGCCGCTGACGATCACCGGCATGATCGATGCGTCCACTACGCGCAAGCCGTCGAGGCCGTGCACTCGCAGTTGTGGATCGACCACGGCTTCAGGGTCGCCAATCGGCCCCATCTTGCAGGTGCCGCTGGCATGGTAGCCGGTTTCCGTGACTTGCCGCGCCCAGGCGTCGAGCTCGGCGTCGGTCTGCACCGAACGGCCCGGCACCAGTTCTTCACCCTTGAACGGGGCCATGGCCGGCTGGTCGAGGATTTCGCGCACCAGCCGTGCGCTGGCGCGCATGTCGGCACGGTCCTGCGCGGTCTTCAGGTAGTTGAACAGAATCCTTGGCGGCCGCCGAGGTTCGGCGCTGTGCAACGTCACGCTGCCGAGACTGGTAGGGCGCATCAGGTCGATGTGGATCTGGAACGCATGGGTCGGCACCAACTCGACACTGCCGGGTTGCACGGCCAGCGGCATGAAGGTCAGTTGCAGGTCCGGGTGCTCGACGCCGGCGCGGGAGCGCAGGAACGCGCCGGCCTCGAAATGGTTGCTCGCCGCCAGACCATCGTGACGCACGAACCAGCGCGCACCAATCCACCATTTACCCGGCGCGGTGGTCCAGCGATACAGCGAAACCGGCTGCTTGCAGCGAAATTGCACGACTGCATCCGGGTGATCGTTGAGGCGTTTGCCGACACCGGGCAGGTCGTGCACGACGCTGATTCCGAGGTCGCGCAGTTCTGCCGCCGGTCCCACGCCCGAGAGCAACAGCAACTGCGGCGAGTTGATCGCCCCGGCGGTCAGCAGCACTTCCCGACGGGCGCGGACGGTGCTTGTTTCGCTGTTCTGTTCATATTCAATCCCGACCGCTCGCCGTCCCTCGAACAGGATGCGCGGCACCAATGCATCGGTCACCACCCGCACGTTGCCCCGAGCCAAAGCCTCGCTCAGATAGCCGCGCGAAGTGCTCCAGCGCCGACCGTTGCGCGTGGTGCGATCCACCGGGCCGAAGGCTTCCTGACGGTAGCCGTTCAAGTCCTCGCTGACGCCATAACCGGCCTCGGCCCCGGCCGCGATGAACGCTGCGCACAACGGTGTTTTGACATCGCCGGGAGTGACGTGCAAATGGCCGCCGGCACCACGATAGTCATCGCCACCGTCGGCGTGAGTCTGCGCACGCTTGAAGTACGGCAGCACCTCGCGATAGCTCCAGCCGGTGCAGCCCTGTCCGGCCCAGCCGTCGTAATCCCTGGCATGGCCACGGATGTAGACCATGCCGTTGATCGACGATGAACCGCCGAGGGTGCGGCCTCGCGGCGTGCCGATTCGCCGGCCGTCGAGGTATGGCTCTGGCTCGGACTGATAGCGCCAGTTGTAGCGCGAACCACCCACCACAAGGCCCACGGCGGACGGCATGTCGATTGTCCAGCTCCTGTCCTCGGGCCCTGCCTCCAGCAGCAGGATGCGCACGTTCGGGTCTTCGCTCAGACGATTGGCCAACACGCAACCGGCCGAGCCGGCGCCCACGATCAGGTAATCAAACCCGGTTTCGTCCATGGTTTGCTCCGTTCTGACAAATGATGAGGGAAGGGCGGATCAGTCCACGGATTGGCGATGAATGCCGTTGAACACCAGGCGATGAAAGTGATGCACCAGATGCTCGCTTTCATTGCTGCGCTGGGCGTCGATCATGTAGCGGCCCTGGTCGTAACCGAGCGAGCGCAGGCCTTTTTGCACCGAGATGTTCAGGGCGATGTCCTCGGGGCCAAGGTCTTCGTTCATCCACTTCATGCACGCCGTGCTGATGGCGGCCGTCTCGGGGTTGCTGGAGTAGTAACCGAAGCGCAGCAGCGAGCGCTCGGCATCCAGCGGAATCATGATGAACGAGCCGAGAAACTCGGAGAACGGGAAGGTGTAGAAGGTGTTGTTCGGCCACATGCCGATGTTGAAGAAGCATTCCTGCGGATTCAGCTCGCTTTTCAGCGGCACGCCATAGGCCTCGGTTGCCGACAGGTTGGCCGGTGCGGCGTAGGTCCACCAGTTGTCGCGTTTGATCAACTGATAACCCTTGAAGTCGATCAATCGGGCGAGGTCGATGTGGCACGGACCCGACAGCTTGAAGTGATAGCCCTCGATGGAGTTGTCCATGATCACCTTCCAGTTGGCCGGCACGATCACGTCCTGTTCCTCGATCAGGCGCATGTCGGTCAGGTCCGGGAACACCCGGCGCATTTCCTCATCGGCACCGGGGAACAGATCTCGCAGCGACGGCGCATTCGGATCGAGATTGAAGTAGACGAAGCCGCCGAGTTCTTCGGTGCGCACTTGGGGAATGTTGAACTGCGCCAGCTCGAAATTCTTCATCCGCTCGCAACGGGGCGCACCGCGCAGGCTGCCGTCCATCTCGTAGCACCACGAATGATAGGCGCAGCGCACCACGCCGCCGGTGGTGCCACGGCGTTCTTCGAGCAAGCGATTGCCGCGATGCTGGCAGACGTTGTGAAAACCATGGATTTGCCCCTGCCGGTTCTTCGCCACCACCACGCTCTGGTCGAACAGATCGGTGACCACGAACTGCCCCGGTTCGGCGAACTCACTGACATGCCCGGCGACATGCCAGGCCTTCATGAAGATGTTGTCGCGCTCGGCACGGAACAGGCTGTCGTCGTAGAAATAACGCGAAGGCAGGGTGAAGGCCAGCTCCGGATCCTGCTGATCCCAGGCGTCGACCGGGCTGTGCTGCTTGCGGGTCTGGAAACTGTGCATGAGGCGATCTCCACGGCTTGTTGTTGTGGGATCTAATCTAGGGTGCGGAGCGGGGGGGAGGTTGATGGATTGCGACCAGTTGCTGGACGGAATGATCAATCGCACGCTGGACCGGGGAGGCCTTGACAGCCCTGCGATAATGAAACTTCACCGCGATCATGATGCAGAGGAAATTTCTCCATGGACAATCAAGCACTCAAGGCCTTGTTCGACCAGCAGTCCGCTGTCTATGACAAGCAGTGGAGCGGCATGGCGCCCATTCGTGATGCTCTTTATTTGCTGCTGGATTCGGTATTCACGGGCCTGCCGGAAAATGCCCGGATACTCTGTGTCGGCGTGGGCACCGGTGTGGAAATTGCACATCTGGCGCAGCGGTTTCCCGATTGGCAATTCACCGGGGTCGACCCTTCGGGTGCGATGCTCGACGTGTGCCGTCAAAGAGCGGCAGAGGGTGGATTCCTTGGCCGTTGCCGTTTTCACGAAGGCTATCTCGATACGCTGACGGATGAATCCGCTTACGACGGGGCGACCTGTTTTCTGGTGTCGCAGTTTTTGCTCGACCCACAGGTTCGTATCGACTTTTTCCATGAGATTGCCCGTCGTCTGGTGCCGGGCGGGATTCTGGCGAACGCTGATCTCGCTTCTGACACCGCGTCGCCGGCCTACGAAGCATTGCTGCGTCACTGGATGACGCTGATGGCTTCGGCCCAGGTGCCGCCTCAAATGCTTGAACGAGCGCGTGCGGCGTATGCCAGCGATGTGGCGATCCTGCCGGCGCCGCAGGTCGCCGGGCTGATCGAGTCGGCGGGGTTCGAGGCGCCGGTCCAATTCTTTCAGGCGGGGTTGATGCATGGGTGGTTCTGCCCACGCAAGGCAGAGATTGCCAGGAGTTAGCGCTGAAGTTGAGGTTATCACTCGTCAAACAGAATCCAGCCGTGACAGATGCCGTCAAAATCCTTTGCCGTAAAAAATAGCTCAAGTTCTGTCGCGTCAAATTCTTTGTGCAGCCAGTGCCCACGTACTGGCCCTCTCGTTATCACAAACTCCAAGCGATACCTTTGAACAGTCCACGATCTGAAAGACGCCCGATTCAGTTCAAACCTGTCGCCCTGCTTGAGCGCCCATAGTTTTTCGACAAGGCTGCTATCTCGCACCACCTCTTCGGCTGTCGTCAGCAGATGCAGTGAATGGAGCTTTTTTTGAAGCCTGAGGCTTCTAGTCATAAGTTAACCTGTCCATAAACAATCCGGGCTTCAACAGGATAATGCTGGAGCGCGGAGATGATCGATTTTGCTCGAAGGCTACCCGTCCCGGACGGAAGGAAACGGCCAATAGCCGATGTTATTAAGCACTGGAGAACAAAACTTCCCTTTACTCAAGCGCCAAGGCACGCATGTTCGTGCGCAGCAGCCCCTTATGCGTCGAGTGTCGGGTTGGCCCACTGAGCGGTGAATTCACCGATTCTTTCCGCGATGCGGCTCTCGACGGTACGCAGACGCAGTATGGGAATGCCGCTTTTCGCCAAAACGCCATTTTTCAAATTGTCCCGCACCACCTGATCGGGTCGGTCGTGAGAGCCGCCATCGACCTCAATGACTCCTACAGGGATCTTGCCCACCTTGTAATAGATCACGAAGTCGCAACTGGCGCGCGCCATGAAGGATCGCTCACGGTCTGTCCAATCGTGGTTGCGTGGTGATGCGATCTGATGCAGTTTGACCTGCGTATGGAACATCAATGAACGGCACTCCGGAGCGATCAGTTTCTGGCGCAACAGATGCGCCACGATCTGCTCGGACTTGTACCGTGAGTCTTCTGGCCGCAGGCGGGCGTCCAGGCGCGCCAGAGACTGATCAAACTCTCGGTACAGCAAATCAAAGGCCGATACGACGGGGGCGCGAACGATCTGATCCTCATGCGCGTAATAAGCGATGTAGCGCATCAGAGCCGCTATGTGGCCGTTGTTGCTGGTGAACACGTCGTCACCGGTCACCAGGGTGAAACGGTGTTTGGCGCGCGATACCGCCACGTTGATCATGCGTGGGTCATCAACGAAGTTCAGGCGGCTACGCTCCTGGTTGTAGCGCTTTTTGTCCAGCACCGTGGAGAAAACGATCTCGTCACATTCTCGACCCTGAAATTTGTGCACGGTGTCCTTGGCGAAGTCTTTTGGCAGGTGCGTGCCGGAAAGATTGACCTGCGCACGGAATGGCGCGATGAAGCCGCGGCCATCGCCGTCCAACCCGATCGGTTCCCCCTCGTTACCGAGCAGTTTGAGTAGGGAATCCAGCTCGCGCAGGTTGACATTTTGGCGAGTGTGGTTGCCTTTGGCTGTCACCACCAGGCGCAGTGGCTCTTCCCCTTTATCCTCGGTCATTGGCACCAGAGCGTTGTCATAGAACTGCTGATTGCAGAACTGAATGATCTTGGGATGACAGCGGTAATGCTCTTTCAGCAAGGTTCTGGGAAGCGATTCCCTGAACACTTCGATGCACGAGTCGAGCAGGCTGTAGCGCTCGCAATCGTATGCAGGGGCGGGCGCCTGCAAACCCAGCAAAACCGGGATGTGCGCCAATTGGCGACTGTCGCCGACGATGATCAGATTACGTGCACAGCCCAGAGCCAGAATGCCCGGCACAATGTCTTGTAGTGAGGCTTCATCGATGATCACGTAGTCGAGGATCGCCCCCGGCGCGATCGAATTGACGATCGAGTGCGTACCGCTACCCAGGATCGGGAAACGCTTCAAGAACGCATCGAACTGTTGACGGTACGTCTTGGTATCAAAATTGTCCGAGGATGGTGTCGGGCGTTTCAATTGCTGTTTCAGATAACGAATCGATGCCGATTTCAACTCGTCCAACAAGACCTTGAAGTTTGCGCGCGCCAGCGATTCCCGACATGCCTGTAACTCCGCTTCAGTGTCTTGTAACGCCTTGTCGTAAAAGTGTATCTGCAGGGCATGAAAGACAGACAAGCGTGTATCGCCTTGAGCGAATGGCCTGGCGCGCAAGATCTTGAAATTGAACAGCAGTTCTACTCGATCTTTAAAGCGGATTCGCTCCTCACCGAGATGGGTCAGATAAGCCATCAGATCCGCAGTCTTGCGCGGCGAAAGTCTGTATTTATCCAGCAAATGGTCGGTCTGTATGTGGCTGTCTGTCAGCCATTGCTGCAGGTGGCGTCGCTCAACTGCGAGTTCATCAAGCTCCATCTGCAACTGCGCCGCTCGATTATGGGCATGCAAGTGCTGCTTCAAGCGAGCCAGCAAGGCTTGAATCTCGTCGAGTGTCGGTGCGGGCTCGGGCTCGCTTGATGGCCAAGGTGGCAGGTCAGCAAAGAAGTCTTCGCGGTTGTCCCGGTTGCCGAGCTTGGCGATGAGGTGGCCCAGGCCGCTTTTCTCCAGTTTCTCGTAGACGTTTTCCACTGCTGCATTGTTGTTGGACAGCATGGCAACCGTCTGACCGCGCAACAGGATATTGGAGATGATGTTGAGGATGGTCTGGGTCTTGCCGGTTCCCGGAGGGCCCTCGATCACGCTGACTTGCGCACGGAAGGCCTGCTCGACCGCCAAGAGCTGGCTCTCGTTCAGTCCAAATGGATAGATAAGCCCTTGACCCGGCGTCAGTGTACCGTTGCGACCCGTACAGTATGCCTGCAGAGCGGTGTCGGCACTGGCGGGCAGTTTTTCCAGTTGACGCAGGACGTTGGCTGCGATCTCACGGTCAGTATTTGACTTGGCGTGAACCCGCCGGGCATCTGCCACCGCTGAAAAATAGCGAAAGACCGGCGAACGCTTCATCGCTGTCGGTTGGGTAAAGCCGATGCCGTCCATCTTGTAGATATACGGTTTGTCGGAAGCCGGGTAATACACGACGGCATATCGCTCACCGTAGATCGTCGCCTTGGCAATGGGTTTGACGATCGCACTATCGGACCTGGTCAGCAACATCTCAACCAGTTCGCGGGTGGGAGTAACACGGCAGTCACTGATCGGACGCGTGTATGTTTTCCTGGAGGGGTAGTGACAAGTCAGTTGAAGGATTTCGTGCTTATCGCTCCAGTGAATCGACCAGTCGCTAATCTTCGGGGTCTTGTCCTCGCCACACACCTGAATCGATACCATACGTCCCTTTAGTCCATTCGCACGATATCCGACTGCGCTTCACTGCGAACCACAGGATGTCGTTGATTCTCCGATAGTGGTCATTTTGCCATCATTGCGTACCAGGCTGATAGAGGGCTTGTGCAGTTGGAATCTCCCAGAACTTCGGCGCTGTACGAAGACGGAAATCCTGAAAGGAAGCGGACCTGTTTCCGTATACGCTCGCTTCCGGCCTGAACCGGTGGTCGACCGACCCAAAGCGGCTTTGCACAGTGTCAAACAGCCTCGTCGGCATTCCCGAGGAATCCATTGCTTCGGCTTAATAGGAAGCATTACTATTCACACCCTTTTCCTCAGCACGCCGCAATGATCCCCATGCTGCCCCGCAGACCCGGCTTTCTCGAGCATTACGAAGAGTTGATCGGCACCTGGACCCGTCGCCTGCGTAATCGCTCGCAGGCCGAGGATCTGGCGCACGACACCTTTGTGCGGGTGCTCGAGTCCGATTCGTCGGCGGTGCAGCAGCCACGGGCGTATCTGCACCAGACGGCGCGCAACATCGCGGTGGACGGCTATCGACGTGAGGACCGGCGGGGTGCCATGGAGTCGGAGGCGATCGATCTCAGTGAGTCGCCGACCGGCGATCCGGAGCATTACATGCATGCGATCCAGCTGGCCGATTCTATCGAACGGGCGCTCACCGAATTGCCGGTCAACTGCCGGCGGATTTTCGTCTGGCAGAAGATCGAAGGCCTGACCCAGGCGGAAATCGCCGAACGCCTGGGCCTGTCCAAGAACATGGTGGAAAAGTATATGATCCGCACCCTGCGGCATCTGCGTGATCGCCTGGACGGGGCGCGATCATGAGCCGCGGCGTCTTTTCATCCCCAGCCAAACAGGACATTCCATGATGGATACTCGTGATTGCGCGTGCGGGCAAACAACGGTGCGCGATGAGGCGGCACGCTGGTTTGTGCGTTTGCAGGAGCCTGCTGTCGACGCCGAACAATATCGGATCTTCGCAGCCTGGCTGAACGAACATCCGCAGCACCGTGACGAATTCCAGTTGCTGCAAGGCCTGTGGACAGCGGCGGATCTGCTGCCGGCGCCACGGCTCAAGGCCCTGTGCGACACTCCGCCAGCGCGTCGCGAACGTCGTCCGTTGCTGCGTTATGCGGTGGCGGCCAGTGTGGTCGCGGTGGCTCTCGGGCTCGGTCTGTTCAGTGGCTTGAATCATCCGGCGGGTTACAGCGCCGAATTCGCCACGGCACTGGGCGAGCGCAGGCATGTCGCCTTGCCGGACGGCTCGGTGATTGATCTCAACAGCCGCAGCCGCCTGCAGGTGCGATTCGAGAAGGATCGGCGCCTGATCGAGCTGACCGAAGGCGAAGCGATGTTCAGCGTCGAGCACGACACTTCGCGACCATTTGTGGTCGAGGCCGGCAGCGGCAAGGTCACGGTCACCGGCACCCGCTTCGATGTGCGCCGTGATGTGACGCAAACCCGGGTCGCGGTGGAGCAGGGCACGGTCAAGGTGCAGGGGCGGCATGCGCCGGACAACGAGTTTATCAACCTGACGGCCGGCCTCGGCACCCATGTCGATGCCCATGGCGTTGTGGCCCAGGCCTATGCAGTCAACCCGGCGGAGCTGACGGCCTGGCGCAGCGGCAAACTGGTGTTCAACAACGCCAGTCTCAGTGAAGTGGTCGAAGAGGTGTCCCGATACCGCGACAAGCCGTTGACCGTCGCCAACCCGGCCGTGGCCAGTCTGCGCCTGACCAGCGTGTTCAAGTCCGACAACACCGACGCCTTGCTCAAGGCCTTGCCGAGCATCCTTCCGGTGGCCGTGCGGACCCACGCCGACGGCAGTCAGGAAATAATTTCAAAATAAAATTCAGGTTTTTTTCGAGTTCGTCGTCTTCCTGTTCAACTGCAACTGGTTTGCATTAACAGCCGCACACTCTTGCGATCCACAGGACTCCGTACGACGTGAAAAACACCACTGCCAACAACAAAAAATCCCCCTGGTTGCCGCTGGCGCTCGCGCTGGCGGTCAACGCTGCGATGCCGCTGGCATTTGCCGCCGACGCCATTCATATCCGCGCGCAGCCACTGGGCCCGGCGCTGAGCGAACTGGGTCAGCAAACCTCGCTGCAGGTGTTTTTCAGCCCGGACCTGGTCGCCGGCAAACAGGCCCCGGCCGTCGATGGCAATCTTTCGCCGGAGGATGCGCTGCGCCAGTTGCTGCAAGGCAGCGGCCTGAACTATCAGATCAATGAAGGCTCGGTGACCCTGTCGCCGGCGCCGACCGCAGCCGCCAACGGCCCGCTGGAGCTGGGCGTGACCGACATCAAAGTAGTCGGTGACTGGCTCGGCGACGCCGATGCCGCCGTGGTACAGAACCACCCGGGCGCACGGACCGTGATCCGCCGGGAGGCCATGGTCGAGCAGGGCGCAATGAACGTCAGCGATGTCCTCAAGCGTGTGCCGGGCGTGCAGGTGCAGGACTCCAACGGCACCGGCGGCAGCGACATCTCGCTGAACGTCGGCGTACGTGGCCTGACTTCGCGCCTGTCGCCGCGCTCCACCGTGCTGATCGACGGCGTGCCGGCTGCGTTCGCGCCGTATGGTCAGCCACAACTGTCGATGGCACCGATTTCCTCCGGCAACCTCGACAGCATCGACGTCGTGCGCGGCGCCGGTTCCGTGCGTTACGGGCCACAGAACGTTGGTGGCGTGATCAACTTCGTGACCCGTGCCATCCCGGAAAAAGCCACCGGTGAAATCGGCACCACCCTGGAAACCACCCGTTATGGCGGCTGGAAACACATCGATACCGCGTTCCTCGGCGGCACCGCCGACAATGGCATGGGCGTCGCGCTGTTGTACTCCGGCGTCAACGGCAACGGTTACCGCGAGCGCAACAACGGCAACGACATCGACGACGTGCTGCTCAAGACCCACTGGGCGCCGACCGATCAGGACGATTTCAGTCTCAATTTTCACTACTACGACGCCAGCGCCGACATGCCCGGCGGCCTGACGCAGAAGCAGTACGATGACAAGCCGTACGACTCGGTGCGTGACTACGACAACTTCAGCGGTCGCCGCAAGGATGTGTCGTTCAAGTGGATCCGCCAGATCGACGAGCGCACCCAGGCCGAAGTGCTGACCTATTACACCGACAGCTTCCGTGGCAGCACCATCGCCGCCCGCGACCAGAAAACCCTGAGTTCGTATCCGCGCTCCTACTACACGCTGGGCATCGAACCCCGCGTCTCGCGGGTATTCGATGTCGGCCCGACCACTCAGGAAGTCAGCGTCGGTTATCGCTACCTGAGAGAGGCCATGCACGAGCAGTCGAGCCGTCTGGCGCTGGTCAACAATGAGCCGGTGGTCACCAAGACGTCCGACGGCCATGTGTTCCAGGACCGAACCGGCGGCACCGAGGCCAACTCGGTCTACGTCGACAACAAGATCGACGTCGGCAACTGGACCATCACCCCGGGCATTCGCTTCGAGCACATCAACACCGATTGGCATGACCGCGCCGTGCTCGACACCGCCGGCAAACGCGTGCCGGAGAAAAACCGCAGCATCGAGAGCAACGAACCGCTGCCGGCGCTGAGCGTGATGTATCACCTGTCGGATGCGTGGAAGCTGTTTGCCAACTACGAAACCTCGTTCGGCAGCCTGCAGTATTTCCAGCTGGGGCAGGGCGGTTCGGGTGACCAGACCGCCAATGGTCTGGAGCCCGAGAAAGCCAAGACCTACGAGATCGGCACCCGCTACAACGATGACGTGTGGGGCGGTGAAGTGACGCTGTTCTACATCGACTTCGACGACGAACTGCAATACATCAGCAACGATGTGGGCTGGACCAACCTCGGCGCCACCAAGCACCAGGGCATAGAGGCGTCGGTGCACTACGACATGGCGGCGCTCGATCCGCGTCTCGATGGCCTGACTGCCAACGCCGGTTTCACCTACACCCGTGCCACGTATGAAGGCGAGATTCCAGGCTTCAAGGGCCGCGACCTGCCGTTCTATTCGCGTCAGGTGGCGACCGTCGGCCTGCGTTACGACATCAACCGCTGGACCTACAACATCGACGGTTTCGCCCAGTCCAAGCAGCGCTCACCGGGCACCGGCGTGAATGCCGACGGCAGCTTCAGCAACAACTACATCACCGAAGGCACGGCAGACGGTCAGTACGGCGACATCCCGGGCTACGTGACCTGGAACGTGCGCGGCGGCTATGACTTCGGTGCGCAGCTGTCGAACCTGAAGCTCGGCGCCGGGGTGAAAAACATCTTCGACAAGCAGTACTTCACCCGCTCCAGCGACAACAACTCGGGGATGTATGTCGGCGCGCCGCGTACGTTTTTCGTGCAGGCCAGCGTCGGTTTCTGACGCTGTTTGGCTCGTTCCCACGCTGCGTGGGAACGAGCTGGCTCAGACCTTCAGCGCTTTCCCGCCAATCGCTACTGCCACCAACAGCGCCGCCATCAACCCGAAAGCAAAACTCAGGCTGCTGGCATGGGCGACAAACCCGATCACCGCCGGCCCCGCCAGAATCCCCGCGTAACCCAGCGTGGTGATCGCAGGCACCGCGATGCTTTCCGGCATCACCGTCTGTTTGCCCACCGCCGTGTACAGCACCGGCACGATGTTCGAACATCCGGCGCCGACCAGTGCATAACCGACCAGTGCCGCTTCCCAGCTCGGGGCGAACGTCGCCAGAAACAATCCCGCCGCCGCCAGCAGGCCGCCGAACAGAATGATCCGCGTCGCACCCAGTGCGCGAACGATCCGGTCACCGGTCAAACGACCCGCAGTCATCGTCAGCGCGAACGCTGCGTAGCCGAGGCCTGCATACGCCGTATCGATCCCGCGTTCCTGCGCCAGAAACACCGCGCTCCAGTCCAGCGCCGCGCCTTCGGTGAGGAACACGATGAAGCACATGCCACCGATGAACAGCACGATTCCGTGGGGTACTGCGAACGCCGGCCCCGAGCTTTCACTGCCGTAAGGCAACATGTGCGGCACAGCCTTGAACAGCGCCGCGATCAACACCACGACCACCACCAGCATCGCCGCCAATGGCGACAAGCCGAGGCCGAGCAGGGCGCTGACGCCCGCCGCGCCGACGATCCCGCCGAGGCTGAACAGGCCGTGAAACCCCGACATCATGTTCTTGCCGCTGGCCCGTTCGACGATTACCGCTTGCAGGTTCACCGTCGAATCCACCGTGCCGAGCCCGGCGCCGAACATGAACAGTGTGGCGATCAACGCCGGAATCGACGACACCGTCGCCAGCAACGGCAACGCCGCGCAAATCAGCAACGTGCCACCGGTTGCCACACGCCGACAGCCGAATCGCGTGGCCAGAATCCCCGCCAGCGGCATTGCCAGAATCGAACCCACCCCCAGACACAACAGCAACAGACCCAGCGTCCCTTCATCGAGCCCGGCCCGTGCCTTGGCGTACGGCACCAGCGGCGCCCATGCGGCGATGCCGAGCCCGGCAATGAAGAAGGCGATGCGCGTGGACATCTGTTGCAGGCGTCCGGGAGCGAGGGGAGGCGGGGTGTTGATGGCAGTCATGAAACGTCCTTGGTCTTGCGGTCTATGGCGTGATGCAGGGCAACATCCTTGCATATCAGTCCATGGGCCGCGACCTTGAGTTCCCGATCAGGCCGGTCGGCGAGAACGGATCACTGCTCGCGGATGCTTTGCGTCAACTTCAAAAAGCGCGGTACGACAGCCTCGGGCGGGGGCACCAGATCTTTCAGGCCGTCGGTGCCTTTCTGGAAAGTGAACATCTGCGCTGCGATCAGCGGGCTGGCGAGACCGCCGACGTGGGCGATGGCGAACCAGGCGCGATCTTGCTCGGCAGTTTCCGGGCGTGGGTCCAGACGCCAGCCTTCGAGGGTGGTCATGCGGTCGCCGATATAGAACTTCTCCATGATCTTCGACTTTTTCCAGATTTCGGCGTCGTAGCCGGGGCGGTAGTCGGTGTCGTAGGTGCCGTCGGTGGGTTTGGCGTGGTTGCCGAGTGAGGCATTGATCAGGCTCATGATGACGTTGGGCGTGCTGGTGAAGCGCAGGCTGTTCTTGACGTTGAAACCGGTTTTGCCGTCGTCATGGATAAATCCGTAGGGCATACAGATTCCGGGGCCTTCGGGCACTTGATAGAGGTCGCGGGCTTCGAAGCGGGCGGCAAGGTCCTTGATCCGTTGTGCGGAGTTTTCGGCGGGTTTGTTCATGTTGAAGTAGAACACCCGGTTGTTGCGCCAGAGCAGGAATTCGTAGGGCGTTTCTTTGCTGCCGAGGACGTGGGAGTCGGGTATACCTAGATCGTGTTCGTATTTTTTGGTTTTTTTAATCCGTTGTTCCAACTGGCTGATTCGGTTCTCCTGGGTTTTAACGATGTCGTCGGAGTACTTCATCTCCTTTATAGACGCCAACAGGTACTCGTTGGTCTTAAGGTCGTCCTGCAGAGTTTTTTTATAGTTTTCAGTTTCGTAAACAATGGCGTTGCGTTGTCTGTCAAAACTCTCCCGTGTTGTGACATCGCTGATTCTGATGGTCATTTCGTCATAGTCATAACTGACATAGTCACCCACGGCATGAACATTTTTAGAGAATACATGCCCCCCCGCGCCTTTCATGTTGCTGCGTTCAACCGCAAAGGTTGCCCATTCGAATGCTTCTGGCGACTCGAATTTGGTGCGTCCCAGGCATTCATGAAAGGTTGCCTCGGCAAAGGCTGATTGAGTGCTCAGCAGCAGGCCGGCGAAGGTAATGATAACTCGAGTCATGAACTGTGCTCATTTCGATGTGACGCTTCGCGTAAACTTGCGATATGTACGTCGTTTTTTTTGTCCTGATTGTGAGCAATGATTGTCAGGTTCAACCCTGATTCATTGTTCTCGCCTTTTGTCCAATAGATGGGTAAAGCAGTAATAAAGCCTCTAACCCCAATGGGAGCAGGATACGTTCTCACACCAGCTAGAGTTTTACTTTCCCAGAAGCCTTGCTCATGTGGCAATGGGTCCGATATTTGGCCGCCAAGATTCATATGCAACGTTGAACGATAAGTCCAAGTTGGCCAAATTGGAGATGGAAATCCCTCTTGATACTGCTGGGCAGTTGAAGATTCGATTACTTGTGATTGATTGAAGTTTCGCGGAATGAAGTTAAAGGAGTATTCATATGCCTTTGAGTTGCTAGCGGCTTGGATCTGAATGGCTTTCCAGGTCTTTTCAGCAGCAGGCTGATCGAGAACTTCGTCCGAAACAGTGAAGTGAGCCACAGGGCCATCTTTCTTCGCCTGACTCATCCCGAAGTGCTTCTTCCACAAATCCTTGCGCAACTTATTGATTGTCTTCCCTACCTTCTGGTTGTGTTTGCCGTCCAGCTTCGCTTCAGTCGATTCGCTGTCGCGCACAATGACTGCCAGCTCTGAGTCACGTGTCCCGCATTGACTGCGATCATTGATATTGGCGCTGCCGAGAATCGCTACCCGATCATCCGCGATCAACAACTTGCTGTGCACGTAGATTTGTTCAGTGACGACTCTATCACCGAGGGTGGCCCAAGTCCGAAGGTTCAGCAGGGTCAAATATTTTGACCAGTCTTGTTGCGCATAAACTGGCTTATTTTTGCTATCCACCCGCTCAATAATCTTCCCGGCCTCTTCCTTGCTCGCCCCGCGATCCATCATGTCCTTCATCGCCATGTGCCGTTGAATGCGTTTGACCAGACTCTGTTCGCCAAATACCAGACTTTGCATGGTCAGATGAACCTGGTGCATGAGGTTCAGCACATTCAGCGCGCCTTCCGGGTGCACCGGCAAAATCAGGTACACGTGGAACGGACGGTTTTCGGCAATTGCCCGGCCGATGCGGTCGGCCAGCGCCTTGCCGATGCTGTTGGTGAGCTTCTGTTCTTTTCCCAGTTTCTGCGTCAGCCAGCCCTGTGCGTTGGTCTGCCAGATCGCCAGGAAACTTTTGAGAAAGGTGCGGGCCTCTTCGCCGGGTTCCTTGCTGATGGCGTTGACTTCTTTCCAGTCGATCCGGGTGAAGTCCTGGTCTTCCATCGCTTCACGCAACTTGATCCGGGCGACGAAATTCTCGTTCAAAGTGGATGGGTCGCGCAGGCTGGCCATCGGGCCGGACAGCGGCCGACCTTCCGCCAGTTCGCCCTCGTCACCGAAGTCGGTCTGGAAGAACTGGTTCTCGATGTAGATGAAGTGCTGGGCACTGGAAATGGTCTGCAGCATGGCGCGCAGGCAATTGTCCTGGACGCCGCCAACGTTGAAACCCTCGGGCAGCGGCAGGTTGACCTTGGCCTGGTTTCGCCCTTTGGCTTCCTGAGTGGTCATCGCGGCTGAAGCGCTGCGCAACACCTGCACGCTGACGCCGCCTTGCGCGGTCTGTGGTGGTGTCGGCAGGGTCGGGGCCTGATCGATCCACACCGGTTTGGGCATGGGCAACTTCAGGCTGATCTGATTGTTGAGGTCCAGGTGGTGGGGCAGGCCGGCGTCCCTGACCAGGGTGTTGACCCACTCCATCAGGGCGACGATGACAGTGGTCTTTTCCAGGCTCTTGATCTCGGCGATGTAGGCCTGTTGTCCGTTCCAGCGGTCGATGAAGTTGCGCGACAGGTCGTACACCGACGGCCCCTCGATGCGGCTGTGAACGTCTTGCCACGGCATGCGCGGCTGATCCTTGTCCAGTCGGCTGTAATCTGCCGAAGCCAGCGGCTGCGGTTTGTGTTTGAGATAGACAAAGGGTTCCTGGTGATTGGCCACGCGGTCTTGCAGCAACGCGTAAAAGTGCCCGAGCAATGAAGTGGTCAATTGACCGATGTTGTTCAGCCAGCCCATTTTTTCTGCGGGCATCGCGTCGTAACCCTTGTCGCAAAACATCGCGACGAGGCGGCCGAGATCGGTCGAATTCGTCCAGTTGTTGATCAGCTCGTAACTCTTCAGACGCAGCGAAGCCTGCAAATTGCCGGCGCTGCTTTCGACTTCGCGAATCCACACTTGAGCCTGGCCCTTGAGCGGTTCGGCAAGCGGCAGACGTGTCCAGTTGTGTTTGATCAGCGCGGTGATATTGCGGATGGCCGCGTCGGTCAGATATTCCCTGGGCCTGGCCAAAGGATCGATGGAGGACACGTATTCCTTCAGACTTTTGCCCGCCTTCATTGCCCGATCCAGAACGGGCAGGGGCGGGCTGGCGAAGAAGTTCTGAATCGCCGCGACGGCGTTGATCACGGCAGCGCGACTGGGCAACGCCAGTTTGACGTTGGTTTTTTCGGTGCCGATGGTCGTTTCGGCCAGTGGTCTGGACAGGTCGAACAGCGTGCCCAGCAGCAGGCCGGCTCGACTGACGTGTTTGTCCATGTCCATCCAGCCCAGATGCGGGATCCCCGGGTTGTAGGCGTCGTTACCCTTGCGGTCGCTGGCATCCAGGCTGAAGTTGTTGTCGTCACGGCGTCCGTACGCCAGGTCAATACCGCCGACATAGCCGATCTTGTTGTCGATCACCACGCACTTCTGGTGATGGGAAAAAGTCGAGCCCAGGCCCTTCATGTCGCTTTGCTGGATGGCCGGTGTGCAGAAGGCACGCGGCACCTTCAGCCCGGCATTGAGCTGGAAAACCGCGAGCATGGTTTCGAAGTCATGAGTGCCGACGCTTGCTGCCGGGCTCAGCCACGGCATGACGTAGATTTTCAGGCCGGGCTTTTTCAGGGCATTGCTCAGGCATTCCCACAAGGTCTGCTTGCCGTCCAGGGTGACGTCGTAGTTGACCTGCCAGCCGGTAATGAAAATCGAGGTTTCGGCCTTGGCGATTTCCTTGGCCAGATCCTTGTAGTAATCCTCGCCAGTGGTGAAAAAACGCACCTGGTTGCCGCTGCGCTTGGGCGCGAAGGCAGACTTGTCCTGAATGAAAAAGTCTGGCGCATTGACGGCGGGCAGCGCTTTGCCGGCGGCCGTGTTGATCTGGCTGACTTCCTTGTGGCGAACGCCGTTGTAGGGGGTAGCGGAATCCGTCATGGTCATTCGTCCGTGCTGTGCAGTCGGCTGTACAGGTCGCCGTCGGTGAGCAAGTCCTGCTTGCTGCGTTCGTTGCTGGCGGTGTTGATGGTGCGGTGGCGGGTGCTGTCATGAAAGTCGAGGGCAGCGAGAGCGAAGCGCTCCTTGTCGGCGTCCGACGGTTCGTCATGCAGGGCCACGGGCACGCGTTGCCCCGGATAGCACAGCCACAGCGGGCCGGCTTCGGCATAGGCTCTGGAGAGTTTCAGGCGTTGCGGCTCGTCGATGTTGACGCGTCCGTTGTCGTCGGTCTGACCTTCGAGCAACGGTTCATCCACGCCGTCCTGGACGATCTGCCAGAGGGTGTGGGCCAGCGGGAAACCTTCATCGCCGGGCACGTCGGTCAGGGTAATGTCGAAAAAGTATTCCCGTGGCTCGGGCTTGGTCGGCATTACGCCGGGTTGTGCGGGCGCCATGAGATTGCCGGCCTTGGCCGACGGCGCAGGAATCGGCAACAGCGGCATCAGGATCGCAATCCCGGAGCCTGATCCGGCCGATCCCCCGGCGTTGATTTTCACCACTGGGCCGATCACGGTAATCCCGCCGCCGTCGAGTTTGATGAAGCTGCCACCGGCCTGGACGGTCAGTTCGCTGCCGGCCTCGATGACCATTTTGTCCCCGGCCTTGAGGTGGATTTCCTTGCCCACGCTGGTCAACTGCGCGGTGCCGAGTTTGATGTGCTGGTCCTGGTTCACGGTCAGGTGGTCATTCGCCTTCACTTCCACTTTGCGGTCGGAAATCGTGGTGCGATGTTCTTCGGCCTTGAGCTCGGTGTAGGTGTTCTTCACCACTGTGTCGTGGCGTTCATTGCCGACGCGGATCTTCTGGTCGTGCTCGACGTTTTCATCCCAGTCGCGCTGGGCGTGGATGAAGATTTGTTCGGCGCCTTTTTTGTCTTCGATGCGTAGTTCGTTGTAGCCACCGCCGCCCGGGGAGCTGAGGGTTTTGAAGACGGTGCGGGTTTTGTTCGCCGGCAAGGCGTACGGCACCGGGTTTTCCTTGTGGTACAGGCAGCCGGTCACCAGTGGCTGATCGGGGTCGCCTTCGAGGAAGGTGACGAGGACTTCCATGCCGATGCGCGGGATGGAGATGGCGCCGTAGCGGTCGCCGGCCCAGGAGCTGGAGACGCGCAGCCAGCAGCTGGTTTTGTCGTCGGCCAGGCCTTCGCGGTCCCAGTGGAATTGCACCTTGATGCGGCCGTACTGGTCGCAGTGGATTTCTTCGCCTTTGGGGCCGGTGACCATGGCGGTCTGGCTGCCGAGCACGCGGGGTTTCGGGTGTTCGAGGGCCGGGCGGTAGAACACGTCCCACGGGGTGGCGAGAAAGCGGTTGCGGTAGCCCTGGTGGAAGTCATCCTTGTTGTCGGTGGTGTCGCTGGTCACCGATTCTTCGAGGACTTGCGGCTGTTTGCCTTCGTGGAAGATTTCCGTGAGCAGCCACAGGTCGTTCCACTCGCTGCGCGGGTGGTCGGACATTTCCATGAAGTGGCCGCTGACCAGTTTCGTCTGGTCGCCGCGACCCTCGGCCTGACGGTAGTCGGCGCGGTGACGTTCGAGGGCGCGCTGGCTGAGGAACTTGCCGCGCGCGCGGTCGATGAAGCGGCCGGGGTAGTCGTAGTCTTCGAGATCCGGCTCAGTGCTCTCGCCGTCCGGTTTGTAGGCCGCTTCCATTTGCAAGCGAGGTTTTTCGAAGTCGTAATCGCGGCGGGTGGTGCGGCTGGTGCGGGTTTCCAGACGCAGCCGGAAGCCTTTGATCACCGGCTCTTCGGCGACCATGCCGCTGCCCTGCACATACGCGGTGGGCTGGCCGAGATTCGGGAACACGGTCTGGTCGTCACCGAACACCAGCAGGTGGCCTTTCTGGCTGTGCTGGAAGTGGTAGTGAATGCCTTCCTCTTCGCACAGGCGCTGGACGAAGTGCAGGTCGGTTTCGTCGTACTGCACGCAGTAGTCGCGATCCGGGCACGGCTGGCTGAGCTGGAAGCTGTAGGCGTTGCCCTTGATGCCGTGCTCGTCGAGGATCAGCGCGATGATTTTCGGCGCCGACATCTGCTGGTAGATGCGCTGGTTGGTACGGTGATGCAGGTATTGCAACTGCGGCACCAGCGACACCTTGTAGCGGGTCAGGCGCTTGCCGGCATCGCCCTGGGCGACGCGGTAGATCTGGCCGTGGATGCCGGAGCCTTGCGGGTCGAGGGCGAGGAACGCCTGTTTGTGCAGGAGCTTTTCCAGGTCCAGATCCGGGTTTTCGCTGACCAGTTCCAGGTCGAAACGGAACGGCTGGCTGATGCCTTCGGTACCGGTGAACGACAGGACTTGCAGGTCGCCCACGTAGTCTTCGACCGTCAGGCTGAAGTGCGTTTCGTTGGCCGGATTGAACATTTGGCGCTCCTTGAAATGAAACCGAATCTCCTGAAAGTTCTACCGTCGGCGAAGACCTGATCCAGAACCGAGTCGGATCATAAAGGCTAAAAGTTGCGCAAAAAGTTGCGCACATGCCATGAAAGCACCGGTTTAGAAGGCTTTTTTGAAGTTGATACGAAATATTTCTTGGCGAAGTGATATCACTTTTGCTGATGCTTATTCGTGGTTGTCGATCCCGTCAGGCAGTAGAGTGGAGCGCTGACAGGAACGTGAGAGCAGGAAGACGCATGGCCAGGTTCTATGATGCACGGGGCAATATCTATGGCGTGGTTTCACCCCGACAGGTGCGTGAGGCGGGCATCAACCTGCCGGCCAGCGCTGAAGATGCCGCTTTATTCAGAACCGCATGGAGCGAGCAGGCCATTGAGACATTCTGCCAATGGCCTGACGCGATTCGTCCTGCCGGTGCCAAACATCATCGCAGCGATGGCTTGTTGATCGGCCCGTTTCAGGCCTCACCACCCTTCGATCTGCTGATCGTCAACACCGACGGCACGCTGGCCGAGCGCAGTGGCAACGGCTTGACGATTTTCTCTCAGGCCCTGCTTGAACAAGGGCTGATGCCGGAAGAGGGCGCATCGTTGCAGGTGCATCACGACAAACAGGATGCGTCATCGCCTGTGCCCGTTGCTGTCAATCCCGCTGAAGCGGCAGGCGTGCAAGGCTTCTGGCTGGATCTCGGGCAACCCGGTTTCGGTCCGGCAGCCGTCGGTGCAGTCGGCGTTGAACCCGCGCAGTTCAACAACGTGGAAGTCAGCCGCGTGAGGCCATTGGCGCAACTCGATCCTGCCTGGGAACACAGCCAGTTCGTGCGCATCGGCAATCCCCATTGTGTGACGCTGGTGCAGGATGAAGCCGCATTGCCGGGCAACGCGCAGATGCTTGAGTCGTCGCTGGCCGACAGCCTGACCGCCATCGCCTTCGCCATGCCCGTCGGCGCCGGCCAGCCGTGCCCGGCCGGGGTCAATCTGCAATGGGCGATGCACGCAGGTGATCAACGCATCGCCGCGCGAGTATTCGAACGGGGCGAAGGCCCGACGGCGTCTTCCGGCACCAGTGCCAGCGCGGTGGCGTGTGCGGCGTGGCGGGTGGGCTGGGTGTCGGCGGGAGAAGTGCAGGTGGTCATGCCGGGCGGGACGGCACCGGTATTACTGGAAGAACAGGGCGGTGAACTGACTGGCGTGCGTCTGTTCGGCACCGCGCAGCAGACAAAAAGGTGAAGTCCCTTTCATGATCGCCCCCCCGGGAACGATGGATCCCTTGGACTTCACTGTGAGCCGGTTCGCTGCGGTTGTCGCCTGTCAGATCTGACAGGGCAGCTCTATCGTTTTGCGATAAGGCCGCCCCGAACCATAACCGCCATTCACCCCTCGATGAACTCCACCACCGGCATTTGCCGCTTCACCAACACCTTGCCGTTACGGATCGAATACAGCGGCAGACCCTGGCTGCGGATGACTTCGTAATCGCTGTCCGCCGACAGGATCAGCAGGTTGGCCGGGCGACCCTGTTCCAGGCCATAGCGCTCACCGAGGTGCATGGCCTTGGCGCTGTTGTCGGTGACCAGATCCAGTGCGCTTTGCAGGTTGCGGTAACCGAGCATGTGGCAGATGTGCAGCCCGGCTTCGAGCACGCGCAGGATGTTGCCGTTGCCCAGCGGATACCACGGGTCGACGATCGAATCCTGACCGAAGCAGACGTTCATGCCGGCTTCCAGCAGCTCGTTGACGCGGGTCACGCCCCGGCGTTTCGGGAAGTTGTCGAAGCGGCCCTGCAGGTGAATGCTTTCGGTCGGGCAGGAGACAAAACTGATTCCCGAGTGCCCGAGCAGGCGGAACAGTTTGGCGCAGTAGGCGTTGTCGTAGGAACCCATCGCGGTAGTGTGGCTGGCTGTCACGAGTGCGCCCATGTCGCGGCTGCGGGCCTCTTCGGCCAGCACTTCAAGGAAGCGCGAATGCGGGTCGTCGGTTTCGTCGCAGTGCACATCCACCAGGCAGCCGGTGCGTTCGGCCAGGTCCATCAAAAACTTCACCGAGCTGACGCCCTGATCGCGGGTGTATTCGAAATGCGGAATCCCGCCGATCACATCGGCGCCCATGCGGATCGCTTCTTCCATCAACTCGCGACCATTGCGGAACGACTCGATGCCTTCCTGGGGGAACGCGACGATTTGCAGATCGATCAGGTGACGGCTTTCCTCGCGGACTTCGAGCATCGCCTTGAGCGCGGTGAGTTGCGGGTCGGTGACGTCGACGTGGGTGCGCACGTGCTGGATGCCATGGGCGGCCAAGGTCTGAATGGTTTTCTTGGCGCGGGTCTTGGTGTCTTCCTGGGTGATGGTGACCTTGCGCTCGCCCCAGCATTCGATGCCTTCGAACAACGTGCCGCTCATGTTCCAGCGCGGCTCGCCGGCGGTCAGGGTGGCGTCGAGGTGAATGTGCGGCTCGACGAAGGGCGGCACCACCAGATTGCCGCCGGCGTCGAGGTCGTCGGGGCCCAGGGTCGGCGCTTCGGTCTGGCGCGCAATGCTGCGGATCAGGCCGTCTTCCAGGTGCAGTTCGTGCAGACCTTCCTGGTTGCGCAGGCGGGCGTTGATGATGTGCATCAGGCAAATCCTTCTTATAGGTCTTGTAGTGGCGCGCTGGCGCGGCGGGCGCCCAGCAGGCTGGTGACGATGACATACGTTAGCGCGGCAGCGGCGATCCCCACCAGCGGCGCGATCCACGGCGAGTGAAACGCCGCGAGGGTGCCAACCGCGTAGGCCCCGAGCCCCGGCCAGTTGAAGGCCGGCAGCCGTGCGTCGGCCAGGCGTGGATAGTGACCGCGCCAGCGGAAGAAAAAGTCGGCCATGATGACCCCGCCAATCGGTGGAATCACGGTGCCGAGCAGGATCAGATAAGGCACCAGCATGTCATACATGCCCAACAGCGCGAGCAGCGTGCCGATCACCGCACCGGCCAGGGTCACGGTCTTGCGGCGCCCGGTGCGCAGCAGGTTGCAGCCGGCGACAGCGAAGTTGTAGATGGTGTTGTCCTGGGTGCTCCAGATGTTCAGCAACAGCATGGCCATCGCGGCCATGGCGAAACCTTGCAGCAGCAACACCTCGACCACGTCGGGCTGCTGATAGACGATGGCGCCGTAAGCGCCGATCAGCACCATCAGTCCGTTGCCGATGAAAAAGCCGATCAGGCTGGCCAGTACGGCGACCCGCGCCGAGCGTGAGAAACGCGTCCAGTTGGTGGCCTGGGTCGCGCCGCTGACGAAGGTGCCGAACACCAGGGTGATGGCGGTTGACCAGTCCAGCGAACCGGTCGGCACCACGGCCAGCAAACCATCGAGGCCGCCGACCTTCACCGTAGCCACCCACATCGACAGCATCAGCAGCAACATCATGGCCGGCACCGCGATGTACGACAGAATCTCCAGCCCGCGATAACCGACATACGCCGTGGCGCAGAACACCAGGCCGAACAGCACCATCAGCCCGAGCACCGTGCCGTCGTCCAGGGCGAAATATTTGCCGAGCACCACCGCTGCCGTCGCCGTCCCCCAGGCGTACCAGCCGATCTGGGTGAAACCCAGGATCAGGTCGCTGAGCTTGCTGCCGACTTCGCCGAAGCAGAATCGGCCCATCAATACCGAGTTCAGGCCGCTCTTGAAGGCGATGTAACCCAGCGCTGCGGCGTACAGGCCCAGCAGCAGATTGCCGATGATGATCACCGCCATCATCTCGCCAAAGTCGAACGCCACGCCGAGCTTGCCGCCGGCAAACATGGTCGCGGTGAAAAACGTGAAGCCCAGCAGCACCATCGCCGTCGAGGCCAGGCCTTTGCGCGCGTTCATGGGGACTTCGCTGAGGGGGTAGTCGTTGCCGGGATCGTTCTGCGTCATGGCGGGCGTTCCTTGCTGGAAAGGGGAGGACGCGAAGTGGTTGCAGCGGTCGTGCCAGTTACCAATTGGCGAGATTATGTATAGACGAGGGAGCGGATTTGGCGCGAAAGCGGTGCGCCTGCCTCCGCTGAAGCACAATGTGGGAGCCATCAGGCCGGTTATTTTTCGGCTCAGAGAAAACGCAGCAGCGCGGCGACAATGGCTTCCGGCGCATCTTCCTGCACCAGATGCCCGGCATTCGGAATCGGATGAAACTGCGATCCGGGGATCATGTTGTGCAGCTCGCGTCCGCGTTCGATGGGAATCCACTGATCCTCTTCGCCCCAGAGAATCTGCACCGGGCAGCGGATCGTCGGGTACAGCGATTGTACTTCCTGCGTGTAGCGCTGATCCATCTGCGCGATCTGCCGGTAGAACGCCGCTTGCCCCGGATCACCCAGCCACGGCTGCACGTAGGGCGCCAGTTCATCATCGGGAATATCCCGGTGAATGGCCCCGCGAATGTAGGTCGGGACGATGGCGCGCTGGATGTAATCCGGCAGGCCGCTGAACGCCGCTTCATGCTGGCGCACGTGCTGCACGAACGGCGAGCCCCAGGGCGTCAGCGCCACCGGGTCGATCAGCGTCAGGGTGCGGTAATCCTTGCCGTTGAGCAGGTGCGCGCGCAGGGCGGTGGCGCCGCCGAAGTCGTGGGCGACCACGTCCGGGCGTTGCAGGCCCCAGTGATCCAGCAACTGCGCGAGCAATTCGTTCTGCACGCCGAGGGAGACGTCGGCGTCCGGTTGCTCGGAGCGCCCGTAGCCCAGCAAGTCGAAGTAATGCACCCGATGCGTGGCAAAAAAATGCGGCGCGATGCGGTGCCACACACAGGAAGAGAAGGGCGTGCCATGCACGAACACCAGCGGCGGGCCGTCGCCGCGCACCCCGTGGCGAATCTGTCGCCCGTTGAAATCAAAGACCTGATCCAGCAGCCAGTCCGTCATGGGCCTGTCCTCTTGGCGGGTTCGAGCCAAAAAGCATAGGCGTAAAAAAACCACCGGTCTCGGTGGTTTTTTGTGTCGCGGGATTTACTCGCCGCGATAGATGCAACCGCTGGTGCAGGTCTCGTGGATGCGGATCGCACTGAGTTCCGGCAGCAGGGGCTTCAATTCATTCCAGATGAACTTGGCCAGCACTTCGCTGGTCGGGTTCTCAAGGCCCGGAATGTCGTTCAGGTAGTTGTGATCCAGACGCTCGTACAGCGGCTTGAAAATCGCCTTGATCTCGGAGAAATCACGGATCCAGCCAGTGTGCGGGTCGAGGTCGCCGCTCAGGTGAATCGCCACTTTGAACGAGTGACCGTGCAGGCGTCCGCACTTGTGGCCGTCCGGTACGTGGGGCAGGCGGTGGGCGGATTCGAACGTAAATTCCTTGAAGATTTCCACAGTGATTTCAGCTCTGTTCAGATGGCGTTCGCCGCAGCGAATTCGGGCAGGCGGCGAGTTTACCAGCTTGTCCCCGGCTGTGCTGACTAAAGGGTCAGCAAGCGCTCGGCGAGGCGACCATTGGCAGTCAGTTCAAGGAACTCGTCGCCCAGCCGGCGGCTCTCGTCCATCGCCGCTCGCCAATATTTCTGCCGGCTCGGTGCATCGCCCATGAAGCGCTTGAAGTCGTTACGGTCGGGGAGTTTGCCGTAGGGCAGGCGCGCCAGGTATTCCTTCGACGGCGCCAGCAACAGCACGTCTTGCAGGCGCTCGGTCGAGGCTTTACGCCACGGCAGGGTCTTGTCGAACCAGCCAGGAATCACCCGGTCGGTGAAGTGCGGGTAGAGCACGATGCCGTCCCCGCTGTAGGGCAGGTCGAGGTGATAGTCCAGCAGGCCACCGTCGCGGAAGGTGCCGGCGCCGGCACCCGGCAGGTCGCGCACGCCTTCCATGACCATCGGGATCGACCCCGAGGCCAGCAGCGCCTGACGCAGGTTACCGGCATTGAGGGCGACGAAGCGCGACGGGAAATCGTTCAGCGCGTGCACCGGCGGCGCCAGGCGCGGGTCGTGGATGATCAGCCGTTCGAAGTGCCGCGACAGCCGCGCCCGGCCTCGCAGGTTGTCGGCGATCACCGAGCCCAGCGCCAGCCCGAGCCGGCCACGATGGTCGTCCGCCAGCCCGCCGTGGCTTTTGACCACCATGATGTTCAAGCGGTAATGGGCATTGTCGAGCAATACCGCATCGCGGCCGTCGAGCAGGTCGTCGAGCATGCGCTGCGAACTGCGGCTGACGTCGCTGATGGTCACGCCCTTGTTGAAGTTCTGCTCGGTGTACAGATGACCGAGGCGGCGAATGCCTTCGGCGGCGTCCGGCAGACAGGCGCTGGCGAAGCGCCAGGAACCCACCGATGCACCGATCAGCGAACGCTCGCGCGGTGCCGCCGGCAGCCACTCGCCGAATAGCGCCAGATCCAGCCCCTGAATCCCCAGCGCCTTCGGTCCGCCGGCTGCGCCGGGCAGAGTACCGACGTCGGCAGCGTTCAGGCCCTGGGCGCGGATGCGTGCCATGGCGCGCGGGCCGGCCTTGAGGGTGAGGGCAGGGAACTTGATGTGGATGGCTGTCATACCGGTCTCGATCGTTAGCAAGCGAAAGATTATAAGCACATGTTGCCGGCCTTGCTGAAACTGGCCCGGTGATGGCCATTCAGTTTCAGTTAAGTTCGAATCACTAAGGTGGCGCTCAGGAAGAAACACCGGACATCAGGAAAACCCATGAAAATTCTCGCGCCCCTGTTCATCGCGCTCCTCCTTTACGGTCTGACCTCGAATCTCGCCCATACACGCGATCTGCTGGCGGATGAAGCCCGGAAACTGATCGACGCTGGTACCATTGTGCCGATTGAAACGGTCAAGGCCACGGTCATGACTCGCCATCCGGATTCGACCGTCATCGATATCGAACTGGAAAAGCGTTACGGCATTTATCTGTACCAGATCGAGCTGAAAGATTCGCAAGGCGTGGAATGGGAAATGGAACTGGACGCGAGCGACGGGCTGCTGCGCAGGGATCATCAGGACACTTAATGAAACTGTTTTTGCCGTATTCATCGACGCGCGCCACGGGACTTCTGGCCCTGGCGCTTGTTACGTTCTGCTCGGTGACGCTTGCTCGCGACCTGAATCAGGACGAAGCCCTGCGCCTGCGTCAGCAAGGCGTGATTCTGCCGCTGGAGCAGGTGCTGCATAACGCGATGGAGCGCTATCCCGGTGCCAAATTGCTGGAAGCCGAGCTGGAAGAGAAACACGATGTCTACATCTATGAAATCGAGCTCCTGACCGCCGCAGGCGAGGCCCGCGAGCTGCATTTCGAAGCCGCCACCGGCCGTTTGCTGAAAGACAAGGAAGATTGATCGATGCGTTTGCTTCTGGTGGAAGACCACGTCCCCCTGGCCGATGAGCTGATCGCGGGCCTGCAACGCCAGGGTTATGCCGTGGACTGGCTGGCGGACGGGCGTGACGCGGTCTATCAGGGCCGCAGCGAACCCTATGATCTGATCGTGCTCGACCTGGGCCTGCCGGGCGTGCCGGGCCTTGAAGTGCTGGCGCAATGGCGCGCCGGCGGGCTGGCGACGCCGGTGCTGATCCTCACCGCTCGGGATTCCTGGGCTGAACGCATTGAAGGCCTGAAGGCCGGCGCCGACGATTACCTGACCAAACCCTTTCACCCGGAAGAACTGCATCTGCGCATCCAGTCGCTGCTGCGCCGCTCAAAGGGGCAGGCCAACCAGCCGACGCTCAAGGCCGCAGGGCTGCATCTGGATGAGGGCCGCCAGTGCGTGGTGCGGGACGGCGCCGACATTCAACTGACGGCTGCCGAGTTCCGCCTGCTGCGTTACTTCATGCTGCACCCGGAGCAGATCCTTTCCAAAAGCCACCTCGCCGAACACCTCTACGACGGTGAGACCGAGCGCGATTCCAATGTGCTGGAAGTCCACGTCAACCACCTGCGGCGCAAGCTTGGCAAAAGCGTGATCGAAACCCGTCGCGGCCAGGGTTATCTGTTCGGCGGACAGGCTTCGTGAGATCGATCCAGCGCCGCTTGAGTCTCGGCCTGATCAGCGTGATGGTGGTTGTCGGCGTGGTGCTGGCGCAAACCAGTTTGTGGCTATTCGAAGTCGGTTTGCAACGTTACCTCGAAGCCGGCCTGCGCAACGACAGCGAGAGCCTGCTGGTGGCGCTTGTGCGTGGCCCGCAAGGCTTGCAACTGGATGAGCGACACCTGTCGCCGGCTTATCAGCGGCCGTTTTCCGGCCATTATTTCCGCATCGACTTTGCCGACAGTCACTGGCGTTCACGCTCGCTGTGGGATCAGGACCTGCCGCTGCTGCCGGAGCCCGGTCTGCACAGCAACCTGCAACTGGGGCCGGACGGGCAGCAACTGTTGGTGCTGCGCTCCGACTATCGACGGCTCGGCCTGTCGATCTCCATCAGCGTGGCTCAGGATTACACCCCGGTGCGCGAGAGCTTCCAGCGCATGCGCCAGATCGGGCTGGGCCTTGGACTGGCCGGGTTGCTGCTGATCCTGATTCTGCAGCGGCTGACCGTGCACCGCGCCTTGCGACCACTGGAAAAGGCTCGCGAACAGATCGCCCAGTTACAGCAAGGCCAGCGTTCACAACTCGATGAGCAAGTGCCGGCAGAACTGGAACCGCTGGTGGCGCAGATCAACCACTTGCTGGCGCACACTGAAGACAGCCTCAAGCGTTCGCGCAATGCCCTGGGCAATCTGGGGCATGCGCTGAAAACCCCGCTGGCGGTGCTGTTGAGCCTGGCCTCGAACGAAAAACTCGATGCCCATCCCGAGCTGCGCAAGATCCTCAAGGAACAACTGGAACAGGTTCAGCAACGGCTGAACCGCGAGCTCAACCGTGCGCGGCTGTCCGGCGATGCGCTGCCGGGCGCGCTGTTCGATTGCGATGCGGAGCTGCCGGGGTTGCTGGCGACGTTGAACATGATCCACGGTGAGCATCTGGTGTTGAGTTACGTTGCGCCATCGGGACTGCAATTGCCGTGGGATCGTGAAGACTTGCTGGAGCTGCTCGGCAACCTGCTGGACAACGCCTGCAAATGGGCGGATGCCGAGGTTCGGCTGAGCGTGGTCGAGATGGCTGAAGGTTTTGTGCTGAGCGTGGAAGACGATGGGCCGGGGATTCCCGAGGCGCAGCGCGATCAGGTGTTCAGCCGGGGGGCGCGGCTGGATGAGCAGACCCATGGGCATGGCTTGGGGCTGGGGATCGTGCGGGATATTGTCGAGACGTGGGGCGGGGTTTTGGTGCTTGGCGAAAGTGAGTGGGGCGGGTTGCAGGTGGAGATTCAGTTGCCCCGGCGGTGAACCCGCCCCCACAGGAATCTGTGGTGAGCGGGTTTGAGCGTCAAACCCGGAACTGATCCATCAAACTCTGCTGCTGATTCGCCAGGCTATTGAGCGACTGACTCACCCGCGCCGATTCATTCGCCTGCCCCGACAGCGACTCCGTTACATCACGAATCGTCGCCACGTTGTTATTGATCTCTTCGGCCACCGCGCTCTGCTCCTCAGCGGCGCTGGCGATCTGCAGGTTCATGTCGCTGATCACCGTCACCGCATCGCCGATCTGGCGCAACGCGGTTACGGCCTGGCCGACCTGTTCGACACTGCCCTGAGCCTGACGATGGCTGTTGCCCATCGAACCGACCACATCCTGCGTGCCGCTTTGCAGTTGTTCTATCACCTGGCGGGTTTCTTCCACCGACTCCTGGGTGCGGCGGGCGAGGTTGCGTACTTCGTCGGCGACCACCGCAAAGCCACGTCCGGCTTCACCGGCGCGGGCGGCTTCAATGGCGGCGTTGAGGGCCAGCAGGTTGGTCTGCTCGGCGATAGCGCGGATGGTCTCCAGCACCGTGCCGATCTTCTCGCTGTTGGCGGCCAGGCCTTCGACCTGGACCATCGCCGCACTCATGTCGGCGGCCAGGGTGTCGATGCTGGCGGTGGTTCGGTCGATCACGGTCAGGCCCTGACGCGTGGCGCGGTCGGCATCCTTGGCCGCTTCGGCGGCTTGCGCGGCGCTGCGGGCCACATCCTGGGCGGTGGCGCTCATTTCGTGGGACGCGGTAGCGACCTGATCGACCTGACGGTATTGCTGCTCCATACCGGCGCTGGTCTGGGTGGCGATGGCCGAGGACTGGTCGGCGGTGTTGCGCGCGTCCTGCACCGAACGTTTTACCTCGGCGATGATCGGTTGCAGCTTGTCGAGGAAGCGGTTGAACCAGCCGGCCAGTTGGCCGAGTTCGTCTTTCTTGTCATAGGCCAGACGACGGGTCAGGTCGCCTTCGCCGCTGGCGATGTCTTCCAGCATGTGCGCCACGCCGAGAATCGGCTTGGTCACGCTGCGTGCCATCAGCCACACCAGCAGCAGGCCGAGCAGTGCTGCAAGCACGCCGAGGCTCAGTTCGATCAGGGTGCCCGAGGTGTTGCTGGCATCCAGTTGCTGCTTGAGCGCTTCGGCGCGACTCACCAGCACTTTTTCCGGCACATCGAGCAGCACGCCCCACGACGGACCACCAGGAATCGGCTGGAACGGCGACAGCACTTTCAACTGCGCATTGCTGTGCAGGCTGCTGACGGTTTTGCTCGAAGCCAGCAAGCGCAGCAGTTCGGCACCGCTGGTGGTGTCCACGGCATCGAGGCGCTGGCTGAGTTTGTTGGCGTCCGGGCTGTAACCGGCGAGCAGGCCGGCGGGGCTGATGATGCTCACGGCGGTCTGACCGTCATAGAGCTTTTTGCTGGCTCCTTGGCTGATTGCTTGCAGGCTGTTGAGGTTGATGTCCACCGACAGCGAGGCGATGACTTTGCCGTTGACCATCAGCGGGAAGACGATGCTGGTCATCAGCACCTTTTGCCCGTCGATCACATAGAAATAGGGCTCGATCACGCACGGCTTGAGCGTGGTGCGCGGGCAGGTGAACCAGGCGTTGGCGGCCTGGCCGCTGGGGCCGGTGCTGGTGTCGGCCATGTCGCTTTCCGGCAGCGCCATCGAGGTCACTTTGCCCGGGGTCGGCTGCGACCAGTACAGGGCGAAGCGGCCCTTGTCGTTGCTGCCCAATTCACTTTGCCCGGCGAACAGCTCGTCCTTGCCGTCCAGTGCATTGGCTTCGAACACCAGCGACAGGCCGAGTAGTTCCGGGTTGGCCTGCAACGCCGATTTCACCTGACGGGTCATGTCTTCGCGCAGGTCGAAGGCATCGAGAAAGCGCTTCTCGGCCTGTTCGCGCAGGAACAGCACCTGGCGCGAAAAACCGTGGCCATATTGATAGGCGTCCATGAACTGCTGGCGAATGCCCGCCGCCTGAACTTCGCCCTGGGATTCGATGCGCGCCTGGGCCGATTCGGTGAGCATCTCCATGCTGGAGGCTTTGACCAGTTCGGAACTGTGCTCCATGCGATACAGCGAAAGACCCACCAACAGGGTCACGATACCGGCCAGGCAGAGGCCGGCGAGCAGGGTGATTTTCCATTGGATGGAAAGTTGTCTGAGCGACATGGAGACGTCCTTATTCGATAAATATCTGAGACTTTGCACTGTAACGGCCGCGTTTCGACTTTCTTTATGGCGCAAACGCAATATGGCGAATTGACGCACTTTGTGGCGGATATGCCGTTGTCGCCGGTTTGATCATGGAAAGTTACACAGTGACGCGACCGGTCGCTTTGACACTGCGCGCGCTCTGCGGCACAGTGCGCGCCCTTCTAATAAGACCCTCTATGCAAATCCGCTGGCGACCTTCGTGGCTTGCCGGCCGGACTCATCCTGTCTGGCGGTGAATGGCTTTACCGTCGTGTTTTTGAGGTAGTGAAATGAATGCAGTGATTGCTGCGGTCGGCGTCATGCTGATCCTCAGCCTGTCCCGGGTGCATGTGGTGATCGCGTTGATCGTCGGTGCGCTGGTCGGTGGCCTGACCGGCGGCCTGGGCATCGACGCCACGCTCAAGGCCTTCAACAGTGGCCTGGGCGGCGGGGCGACGGTGGCGTTGTCCTACGCGTTGCTCGGCGCTTTCGCCGTGGCGATTGCCAAGTCCGGCCTGGCCCATGCGCTGGCCGACAAGGCCCTGGCGATGGTCGATCGTCAGCACGCATCCGGTGGCGGCAGCGTCAAATGGCTGCTGATCGGTCTGCTGTGGGTGGTGGCGATTGCTTCGCAGAACATCCTGCCGATCCACATTGCGTTCATTCCATTGCTGGTGCCGCCGCTTCTATATGTATTGACCAAGCTGCAACTGGATCGCCGGTTGATCGCCTGCGTCATGACGTTTGGCCTGATCACGCCGTACATGGTGTTTCCGGTGGGTTTCGGCAACATCTTCCTCAACCAGATCCTGCTGGCCAACGTCAGCAAGGCTGGCGTGGACATCAGCCAGGTCAACGTCATGCATGCGATGGCCATCCCGGCGGCGGGCATGGTGTTTGGCTTGTTGATGGCGGTGTTCTTCAGTTACCGCAAGAAGCGTGTCTACGATCTGGAGAAGATCGAACAGGTTGAACAAGTCAGCGTCGCCTACAACCCGATGACCATTGGCATTGCCGGTCTGGCTATTGCTGCAGCCTTCATTATCCAACTGCTGCTGGACTCGATGATTATCGGGGCGCTGGCCGGTTTCCTGATTTTCTCGGCGTCGGGCATCGTCAAGTGGCGCGAGACTGACGGCCTGTTCACCGAAGGTATGAAAATGATGGCGATGATCGGCTTCATCATGATCGCCGCTTCGGGTTTTGCCGAAGTATTGAAGGCCACCGGTGAAGTGCGCACGCTGGTCGAAAGCGCGGCGGCGCAGATCGATCACAGCAAGGCCATTGGCGCGCTGCTGATGTTGCTGGTGGGGCTGATGGTGACCATCGGCATCGGTTCGTCCTTCTCCACGGTGCCGATCCTCGCGGCGATTTTCGTGCCGCTGTGCGTGCAGCTGGGCTTCAGTCCGATGGCGATCGTCTGCATCGTCGGCACAGCCGGGGCCCTGGGCGACACCGGCTCGCCAGCCTCGGACTCGACCCTCGGCCCGACCTCCGGCCTGAACATCGACGGCCAGCACCACCACATCTGGGACACCGTGGTGCCGACCTTCCTGCACTACAACCTGCCGTTGCTGGCGGCCGGCTGGATGGCCGCGATGGTCTTGTAACACCCCCATTTCTCCTGTGGGAGCCAGCCTGCTGGCGATAACGCCGGATCAGTCAACACATTTGGCGACTGATACACCGCTATCGCCAGCAGGCTGGCTCCCACAGGGAATAGCGTCAGGACTCAGCTCAACTTTTGGTCTTGCGTGCCGTTAACGCCTTTAACCACGCCAATAAAACCAAAAGAGTGAGCCCCCATGCGCCTGAGTCTCAAGGCTAAAGTCCTGTCCCTTGCCGTCCTTCCGGTCTTGCTCTTTGCGCTGGTGATCAGCCTGACCACGCTGTTCATCCTCCAGGAACAGGCGCACAAGGAAGTCGAACAGACCCGCGAACGCCTGCTCGGCGACGCCAAGGCCACTCTGGCCAGTTACGTCGCGGTGGCCATGACCACCATCAAACCGCTTTACGACGCTGCCGCCCCCGGCGACACCGACGCACGGGCGCAGGTGATCAAGCTGCTGTCGGGCATCAAGTACGGCAAGGATGGCTACTTCTTCGGCTACGATTCCGAGACCGTGCGCCTGTTCAAGTCTACCGATCCCGAAGGCGTGGGCAAAAGCTTCAAGGACAATCGCGACCCGAACGGCGTCTACGTCAATCGCGACCTGGTGAAAGTGGCGAAGGACGGTACTCACTACTTGCAATACAGCTCGCCGCTGCCGGGCAATGCGCAAGTATTGGTGCCGAAACTCGGCTACACCGAATACCTGGCGAAGTGGGACATGGCGGTCGGTACGTCGGTCAACCTCGACGGCATCGAGGCGCAAGTGGCGCTGGTCCAGGCCCAGGTTCAGGAGCGCATGGAAGGCGTGGTGCTGAGCATCGTCGGCGTGGCGGTGGTCGTGCTGCTGGTGATTGCGGTAGCGGGGCTGGTGCTGGCCAATACCATTCTGCGGCCGCTGAACCTGATGAAAGCCAACCTCGACGACATCGCCGCTGGCGAGGGCGACCTGACCCGGCGTCTGACCATCACCAGTCAGGACGAACTCGGCGAACTGGCCGGCTCGTTCAACCGCTTCGTCGACAAGATCCACAGCCTGGTGCGGCAGATCACCGAGATGACCACACAACTGACCGGGCTGGTGACGCAAGTCTCGGATCAGGCCCAGCGCTCCGATCAGGCCATGGAGCGTCAGCGTCACGAGACTGATCAGGTGGCGACGGCGATCAACGAAATGTCCGCCGCCGCGCAAGAAGTCGCCAAGAGCGCACAGAACGCCGCCGTCGCCGCGCAGCAGACCGACGAAGAAGGCCAGACCGCCAAGCGCGTGGTGGCCGGCAGCATCAAACAGATTCATGCGTTGGTGGACGACATCCGCAGCAGCGGCGTGTCCCTCGACAGCCTGCAGCAGGACGTGTCGTCGATTGTCGGCGTGCTCGGAGTGATCCGCTCGATTGCCGAGCAGACTAACTTGTTGGCACTGAACGCCGCGATCGAAGCGGCCCGGGCCGGTGAGGCCGGGCGCGGGTTTGCGGTGGTGGCGGATGAGGTGCGGGCGCTGGCTTCGCGCACGCAGATCAGCACGCAGGAAATCCAGGGCATGATTGATCGTTTGCAGGCCGGTACGCAGTCGGCGGTTGAAGCGATGCGCCGGTCCAGCGAGGCGGGTGACGGCACGTCGGCTCAGGCCAATCAGGCGGGGGCATCGCTGGATGCCATGGCGGATTTGATTGCAACCATCAACTCGATGAACGCCCAGATCGCCAGTGCTGCCGAGGAGCAGACGGCTGTGGCGGAAGAGATCAACCGCAGCGTGCATCAGATTGCGGTGGCGGTGGATAACGTGGCGGATGAGACACAGTTGGGGGCGCAGACTTCGCGCAGCCTGGCGGATCTGGGGCAGCGGCTGGGCAAACTGGTCGGGCAATTCCGGATCTGATGGCGTTGTCGGGACAGACCGTCAGGGTCTGTCCCAATACGGCACCTCCCCAAAACACTCAACAAAGAAATCAATCACCGTCCGCACCTTCACCGACAACCGCCGGCTCCCCGGCCACAGCACCGCAATCTGCTGCGGCTCCACACTGTTCGACACCTGATAATCCCCCAGCACCGGCACCAGCGTGCCCTCGCGCACGGCCTCGCCGATCAGCCATGACGGAAACATCACCAGCCCCAGCCCTTGCTCGGCAGCCTGGGTCAACGTGTCCGCATGGTTGCCGGTGATCGGGCCTTTGACCGAATACGGCGTCCATTCACCCTGATCCTGCCGGAAAAACCAGCGCTGCTGACCGGTCGCACCCTTGTAGGTCAGACATTGATGGCGGGCCAGGTCTTCAGGATGTTGCGGCGTGCCGAAACGCTTGAGATACGCCGGGCTGGCCGCGACCTGAAAGCGGTGCGGCGCGAGGATCCGTGCCTGCATGCTCGAATCGTGCAGCGGGCCGATGCGGAACAGCAGGTCGGCGCCTTCCTGCAGCGGGTCGATGTAGTGATCGGTCTGCTGGATATCCAGTTGCAGCTTTGGATAGCGCTCACACAAGCGGCCCAGCCATGGCGTCAGATGGCGCTGGCCGAATACCACTGGAGCATTGATCCGCACCAGCCCGGTGGGCTCGCTTTGCTGTTCCTGCAACGCTTGTTCGGCTTCCTCCAGTTGCACCAGCACCAGCCGCGCGTGGTGACCGAGCATGCGCCCGGCTTCGGTCGGCGTGACTGCGCGGGTGTGGCGGTAAAGCAGTTGCTGGTTCAGCGCCTGTTCCATCAACTGAATCTGTCGGGAAATCGAGGAGGGCGCCACGCCTTCGCGGCGGGCGACTTCGGAAAAACTGCCGTGGTCGAGCACCGCCACAAACAGCCTTAGCGCCTTGAATCCCAGTTCGTTGAGCCCGTGCATCGTCATTCCTGCTGTGCGAGTTGCGCAAAAGTGTTGTCAGGATGCTCCCATTTATCGCATAGCTGCGCCAGCCGATAATCCGCGCCATCGTTTCCTTCAGAGATTTTTCAGATGCAGTCGTTTGATGAAGTAAGTGCCGCGCCGGCGCCGGTCGCGCGGCCGGGTTTGCGCTTGTTGCTGTTGCCGCTGGTGATTCTGGCCGGCATGGGGTTGTCGGTGGAGGCCGGGTTGCTGGGGCCGCTGGGTGAGCAGGTCGGGCATCTGTGGGCGACCTTGAGCATCTTCGGGGTGGGCTCGGCGATTTTGTTTTTGCTGTTGCTGTTTGCGGGCCCGCAGAAGGGGCCGGCGCTGACGGATCTGCCGCGCTGGCAGTTGATCGGCGGGTTTCTGGGGCCGATGTATGTGGTGGTGTTGACGCTGGCGACACCACATATCGGGATTGCGATGACGATGATTGCGATTCTGTCGGGGCAGGTGGGCAAGAGTGTGCTGATTGACCATTTCGGCTGGTTTGGCGCTACGCGCAAGAAGGTCAACGGTGAGCGCTGGCTGGCGTTGGGGTTGATTGTGGCGGCATTGATTTTGATTGCGCGGGGTTGATGAGATGAGTCTGGTGATTTTGCTGGCGGTGGTGGTGTTGGCCGGTGCGGTGTTGAGTGTGCAGGCGGCGATCAATGGGCGGTTGGGGGAGACTGTTGGGGTGTTGCGCAGTAGCCTCCTGACTTTCGTGGTTGGCGCGGTGAGTACGGGGCTGCTGATCCTGTTTTTCGAGTCTGCTCATGCCGTCAGCCTGCTGGACGTGCCGAAGTGGCAGCTCAGCGGTGCTTTGTTTGGCGTGGTTTACATGATGGTCATGGTCGGGGCGGTGCCGCGCGTTGGTACGGCCGTGGCCACGGTGGCGGTGATTGTCGGGCAGCTTGGAATGGGGATGCTGATCGATAATTTTGGGTGGTTGGGGAATCCGGCTATTGAGCTGTCTTCGAGCCGGGTTTTGGCGATGGGGTGTTTGGGGTTGGCGTTGGTATTCATGTATCGCAGCAGTGTTCGGCAGGTGGGTTGAGTACATATCCGTTGCTGCGGTAACGGCTTCTTAGGGTTCCGCCCTTACGGCGGGTCACTTTGGCAAACGCCCCAAAGTAACCAAAGGTCTTAGGCCCTGACGTACGGCCCTCGCTGTGGCTCGGGTTCCTTCGCTCCGGGATCGATCCGGGGGCATCGCCTACGGTTTGCTTCGCTGCACCTCCTCTCGATGCATGCGGCTGCGCCGCACGGTCGCTGCGCTCCCACCCCCGGATCAATCCCTCCACTCAGCCTGCCGACGGGCCTCGCGATCAAAAGCGGTACTCGAGCTAACGCTCATCGTGGTGAGTGGTGAGTGGTGAGTGGTGGGGGAGTGGGTGGTTTGGTTGTTGGGTTGTCTGGTGCTTTTCACCTTCTACACTGGTAGCACGGCTTGTTCCTTCAGCCTCAGACAACCACCACCAAAGGAGTCTGTTCCATGGCCGATAGAAAATGCGATTGCCCGGGATGTAGCTGCAAGATCAAGGAAGGCGAGCATTCCTACGTGGCGCACGGCAAGCACTATTGCTGTGAGGCCTGCGCTCATCATCACAAGGGCGGTGAAGAGTGCTCTGGCAAGGGTTGCCATTGCGCGCATCCGAAATAACGGGCTGCATGAAAAAGTGGAGCCTAGTCAGGCTCCACTTGCAGTTTCAGGCTGTCGTCGTCCAGGCGTTCGGTGTGGCGGACGGTGCCTTGCAGGCGTCGGCCTTCGACCCGGACGTCGACGGTAACGGCCTGTTCGAGGTCTTCCGGCTGCGGGGCCGGGACGCGCAGGGCGAAGCAGTAGGGATCGTTTTCGACGGGCTCCAGGCCAACCGGGCAGTCGATGCTTCGGGTGACTCGGCCGGAGGCAGTGTCCAGACTGTAGTCCAGATGCGCCGGGCTGCTGATGGTTGTCATGTGTGTTCCCCCGAAAGAGTCCCCGTCTGCGCGCAAGCTTAGCTCGCCGGTCGCCACGTGACATTTTCCACGCCGAATTTTTCTGCCATCGGCTTGCTGGTCTTTTGCACTTTTTCCCGGCCGAAGCGCGGGATGCGACCCACCCCGGCGTCGCAGCTTGCCCAGTGCCACGCCTCGGTGTTGTCCATTTTGTCCGAGCGGATAATGAACGACTTTGGCGTGCCGTGAAGGGTGTAATCGATGACGTACAGTTTTGCGTTGTTCATAAAGCCGTTCTTCCTCCCTGTGGTAATAGAAGGATCGCTGCGCACCGGGAAAATTCACTCGGATTGTCCGACGGTATCTATCAATGGCGATTGACCGGGCGCACTGGTTACCATGACGCCTTCGCCAACTCTGATGAATGTTCGCCATGGCCCTCGCCGCGCCCCCCGATCTGAGTGATACCGATGTGCCGGTGCAGCCGCTGGCGCGCACTTATCCGCGTGGTTTGTTCATCGAGCCGCACGAGCATGTCTGGGGGCAGTTGTTGTATGCGATGAGCGGGGTGATGTGGGTCGAGACCCCGCACGAGGCGCTGGTGGTTCCGCCGCAGCGGGCGGTGTGGTTGCCGCCAGGGGTGCCCCACGGGATTCGGGTGGTGTCGGATTTGCAGATGCGCAATATCTACCTGCGCCCGGCGCTGGCAGCGACGCTGGATCAGACGGTGCAGGTGATCGAGGTCGGTGGTTTGCTGCGCGAGCTGATCGTCGGGCTGGTGGAGCAGGGCGACAGCGGTGATGCCGAATATTACGAGGCGCTGGTCGGGCTGGCGCTGCTGGAGCTGAAACGCGCAAGGCGTTCACAGTTGAAGATCCCGTTGCCGGACGATGCCGACCGGCGGCTGATGAGTCTGTGTCAGGCGGTGATGGCCGCGCCGTCGCTGGAGATTCCTTTCGAGCAACATGCCGAAAACGCTGGGGCCAGCGTGCGAACGTTGGCGCGGTTGTTCAAGGAAGGTCTGGGCATGGGCTTCGCCGAGTGGCGGCGGCAGGTGCAACTGGCGACGGCAGTGGCCGAGTTGATCCAGGGCGTGCCGGTCAGCGCGATTGCCCGGGAACTGGGTTATTCGCCAAGCAGTTTCAGCGATATGTTCCGTCGTGAGCTGGGCGTGGCGCCTTCGCAATTCAGTGGCGGGCAGCTTCCAGGCTGATTTGGCCGAAATTCAGAAGTCCTTGGCCGGTGCTTTCGCACAGCCTTCCCTAGACTTTGCCCATTCCCTTTATGTGGCGGAGTGATCCCATGAACTACCTGATTTCCCTGGGCATCGGTCTGGGCGTCGGCCTGTTGTATGGCGCGCTGGATTTCCGTTCCCCGGCGCCACCGGCCATCGCGCTGGTCGGCCTGTTGGGCATGCTGGCGGGCGAGCAGTTGTGGCCGCTGGGCCGGCAACTGGTCAGCGGCTGGTTGTCCTGAATTTCCTTTTTTCATTCGGTGGATGAACTCATGAAAGCACTGCAATTCGATAAAACCGGCGACCTGTCTTCCCTGCGCTTCGTCGAGGTGCCGACGCCGGTGCCGGGGGCCGATGAGGTGCTGGTGCAGATCAAGGCGGCGGGCCTCAATCCCAGCGACGTGAAGAACGTGCTCGGGCGTTTCCCGTACACCACGCTGCCGCGCATTCCCGGTCGGGACTTTGCCGGGGTGGTGGTCGAAGGGCCGCCGGCGTTGATCGGTCAGGAAGTCTGGGGCACCGGGCGCGAACTGGGCTTTTTTGCCGATGGCTCCCATGCGCAATTCGTCAAACTGCCGGCCAATGGCGTGGCGCACAAACCTTCGCACCTGAGTTTCACCCAGGCCGCCAGCCTCGGCGTGCCTTACACCACGGCGTGGGATGCGCTGGAGCGCAGTCTGGTGAATGCCGAAACCCGTTTGCTGGTGATCGGCGGCGGGGCGGTGGCAACGGCGGCACTGGCGCTGGCCAAGGTGCGTGGCGCGCAGTTGTTGGGGGCGGCGCGGCGGCCGGAGCAGGTCAAGGATTTGCAGGCGCAGGGTTATCAGACGATCCAGCTGGACAAGCCTGAAGAGCTCGGCGCTCAGGTCAACGCGGTATACCGCGGCGGTGCCGACGTAATCTTCGACACCACCGGGTTCTGGCTGCCGGCCTCGGTGCCGGCGCTGGCACCGTTCGGGCGCATTGCGATCGTCGCCGCACCGGTGGACGGCCATGTGCAACTGCCGGCGCTGGCCCTGTATCGCAAGGGTGGCTCCGTGGTCGGCATCAACTCGTTGCTGTACGGCGTTGAAGCCTGTGCGGCGATGCTCGAGCAGTTCGGCCGGTTCTTCGACGAAGACTTGCTGCCACTGCCGCAAGGACTGGTCGAAGCACCGTTGGCCGAAGGACTGGCGCGCTATGCCGATGTGAATCAGGGCAGCGGTGACAAGGTCATCCTGATGCCTTGATCCTTATGCGTCCGGCACGCCGTGCTCCCACGCTGACCAGTGCTTGAGGATGTCCTGCACCAGCGGATTACCCGTGCGGTAGAGGTTTTCCAGGGCTGGCACGAATCCGCCCTGATCGGCGTACTTGAGCAGGTTGTCCACTTCGCTGCCGCCCGGCGCCGGGCGGTCGAAGTCGGAGCCGGCGCGCACCACGGCCAGGCGCTGCACGTCCACCAGGCCCTCGCGGCTGGCGCGCAACAAAGCCTCGTAGGTGGAGTTGTCTTCCTGTTGGGTGGTGCAGTATTCACCTTTGTTGTCGGTCAGCAGTTTGGTCCAGACCTCGGCGCGTTCGCTCAGGCGCGTGCCGGAGAACCAGGTGTTGCCCGCCAGCGTGTCGCAGCGGGTGACCACCGGTGGCTGATTGGCCGGTGCTGCCGGGTATTTCAGGCGCCACGCCGACGATTCCTTGCTCTCGCTCAGTTCGACCTTGTGGCTTAGGGCGAAGGCTTTTTCCTGCAGTTTCGGGTTGAGTTCGAAGACCTCAGTCTTGTAGTCCAGCGGCGGTTTTTCGTTCGGACCTTTGGTGTTGATGCCGAGGTAACCGGTCGGCCAGCTCGACGGCGCATCGCGTGAATCCAGTTCCCACTGGGTGCCGAACTCCACCAGGTAGTGCGCCCAAGCAGCAGTGCCGATGGTCCCGTGTTTCGGGCTGATGCCGGCAATCCCGGCGATCAGGAAGTAGCTTTTGCGCAGGTCGAATTTCGGCGACAGCGCCAGTGCCAGGGTCGAGGCGGCGGCGTTGGTCTGGCCCATGCCGGTGGTCATCAGGCACACCTGCTGCGTGTTGCAGCGGACGGTCGGGTACTCGGCCGACAGGCCCGGCACGCGGATCTCCTGCTTGAGTTCGAGGCGCTCGATCCAGTTTTGCGCTTCCGGGGCGAACATGGTGATCAGCACCACTTTCGGTTGAATCGGTGCCTCGGCCGCCCAGGCGGTGGAGTAGAGCAGGGCCGCAACGGCCAGTGATACACGCGTCATTGCTTTCATGATGGCTCCTGGATTCAGAACTGATAACCGATGCCGGCGTAGTAACCCCAGCCGTTGGAACGTGCGCGGAAGTTGCCGTCGCCGAAGTTCAGCTCGCTGCCGTCCTCCCAGTTGCCGCCGTTGTGGAAGTAACGACCGACCAGGGTGAAGCGCAGGTGGGTGAACGAGTACAGCAACACGTTGGTCGCTACCGTGGCATTGGCGGTGCGCGCCGGGTTGTCCTTGTGCAGGTCCGAGCCGAAGTCGAAGTTGGTGAAACCAATGTAGGTCAGCGAGGCACCGTTGCTGAATTTGTCGATCGGCACGATGTACTTGAGCTGCGCACGGTAGCCGTCCCACGAATATTCATTGCTGGCGCCATAGTTTTCCCACTGGTAGCGCCCGTACAGGTTGGCCGACAGGTTGACCCGCGAGTGGGTGTCGATGTCGGTCCCCAGACCGCTGTACAGCGTGTTGGCGCGGTTTTCCTTGCGGCTGCCGTGGTCGTAGATCCAGTCGAACGCCACGTACCATTCCTTGAACGGCCCGATGGCCAGGCTGCGGCCGGCGAGGTAGTCGATGGAGATGCGCGGTTCGTGCTCCATGAACACCGGCGAGCCGTGATCCCACACGCCTTTGTCGTGGCTGTTGCCGATGTTGAAGATCTTCGGAATGTCGATGTAGCCGTACAGCTCGAACGGCCCTTTACGCCCGAAGTATTCGTATTCCAGGTAGATATCGTCGGCCGGTTGCGGGCCGAAGCTGATGTCCTTGCTGCCGATCAGCATCAGGTCCTGGTTGTACCAGTCCGACAGGTACGCGCCTTTTTTCGGCGGGCTGGCTTCGGGGCTGAGGGCTTCGCCCTGGGCGGACTCCTCGGGCAGGGCAGGTTGCGCCAGCGCGGTGTGGCTGAGAACTCCGGTAACGCCGGCCAGTAGCAGGGAAACAGCAAACGGTCGCGCACCACGACGGTGGCGGCAGGAAGAAACGTGCATTCAAAGTCCTTTTTGCGGATCAGGGCCCGGTTTTTCGGGGCTGTACGGTTTTGTTACGAAAATGCGGTCAACAGCGACTCGCAAACGTTTGCACAAGCCGTACCAATTTTCGCAATGCCCTGAAAAATCGATCAATTCGGTGGTTTATCTGGCACCTCGGTCAGGTGCGGGCCTGGCCCGTATCAAGCACCTCAAAACTCTGTTCAGAACGGCTGGAAGTATCACCGCAGCGCCTTATCGCACAAAAGTATTAACACTATTTAATCAATGCCCCATCGCAGGGCATCAACTAGCGTGTGTCTGGAATAGACGGTTTATCTGATGACCGTCATACGCTTGATACGCGTGTTGAATCTTGCCGCTGTCGCACGCCTTCAAGGATGAAATTGGCCACGAAAGGAGTAACCCGTGGAAGCAAGGTTTGGTGTCGCCCTCGTTTCGCGCTTTTCCCCACTTTCCCTTGCAGTGCACCTGAGCGTCGCCGGACTTCTGTTCGGCGGGGTCAGCGAGCAGGCGTTCGCCACCTGCTCGGCCGCGGGCTCGACGATCACCTGTTCGGGTGTTCCGACCCTGCCGCTGTTTCTCAATGACTACAGCAGCGCCAGCAGCGGCGTGACGGTCAACGTCACCAACGGCGCGCAGATGAACGCGACGCTGGGCGGCAAGGTGATCAACCTGACCGGGGCCAACATCAACCTGAACAACTCCGGCACCCTCGACCCGGCGTTGCTCGGCCTGGTTTCGATTCTCAGTGGCGGCGCGTTCATCGGCACCGGCGCGACCAGCACGGTGAGCATCGCCAACAACACCACCGGGATCATTCGCGGCACCGGCATGCTGCTCGGCCTCAACCTGACCAGCATCGACGGTCTGGGGATTGCCGTGAACAACTCGGTGTCGGGCACCACGACCATCACCAACGACGGCACGATTACCTCGACCGGGCTGTCGGTCGGCGGCATTACCCTGGCCGATACCCCGGTGGTCGGGGTGTATGGCGGTTCGCAGGTCAACATGACCAACAGCGCCAGCGGCACGATCAACGGCCGGATGGCGTTCGAAACGTCAGTGGCGGGCAACACCTTCACCAACGCCGGTAACATCACCGGCGGTTTGTCGATGGGGGCGGGCAGCACCAACACCTTCTACGCGATCACCGGTTCGAGCGTTAACGTCGGTGACGGCGTGCAAGTCTCCGTCGGCCTTGGAGGCCTGATCGGCGTCAACCTGACCTTCGCCCCGACCGGCACGATCGATGGCGGCGCGGCGGGGACCAACACGCTGATCCTGCAAAACCCGATCGGCCTCGGCGGCGGCACTACCGGGACCGGCACGGCGTCCAGCGCGGTCTATGTCAACTTCAACAACCTGACCCTCAACAGCGGCACCTGGACCTTGCAGGGTCCGTTGGTCAGCGGTGCGACCACCCTCAATGGCGGTGTCGCACAGTTCAACGACAACGGCGCGTTCGGCAGCGGTGTGCTGACGTCCAACGGCGGCATCCTTCAGGCCAGCAACGCTGGTTTGACGCTGGCCAACCAGATCAACCTCGGTGCCGGCGGCCTGACCTTGCAGGGCATCAACGGTACGACCCTGAACGGTGTGATTTCCGGCACCGGTGGCCTGACCAAGATCGGCAGCGGTCAGCTCAACCTCAACGGCATCAACACTTACACCGGCAACACCGTACTCAACGGCGGTGTGGTGCTGGTGGGCAACAACCAGGCGTTCAGTACCGGCGGTATCACCGTCGGCGGCTCTTCGAGCATCTCGGCGACGGCGCCGATTTCGCTGGCCAACGCGATCACGCTCAACAGCACCCTGACCGCGACCGGCACTGGTGCGCTGACCCTGGGCGGGGTGATCAGCGGCGCCGCCAACCTGACCAAAACCGGCAGCGGCAGCCTGACCCTCAACGGCATCAACACCTACACCGGGATCACCAGCCTCAGCGCCGGCACCTTGCGCGTCGGCAACAACAACGCCCTGGGCACCGGGGTCCTCAACACCAGCAACGGCACCAGCCTCGACAGCACCGGCAACGTGACCCTGGCCAACAACGTCGGCATCACCGGTGCGTTGAACGTGCTCGGCAGCAACGCCCTGACTTTGGCCGGCATCGTCTCCGGCACCGGCGCGATCACCAAGAGCGGCAGCGCCAGCCTGACCCTGACCGGCAACAACACCAACAGCGGCACCACCGCGCTCAACGGCGGCACCTTGTTCGTCGGCAGCAACACAGCCCTCGGCACCGGCGCATTGAACGCTGCGGCCGGCACCACGCTGGATGCGACCACGGCGGTGACCCTGGCCAACGCAGTGGCGCTGGCGGGCGGGCTGACCATCGGTGGCACTCAGGCGCTTGGCCTGAGCGGCGTCATCAGCGGCGCCGGCAGCCTGATCAAGGGCGGCACCGCGAACCTGACCCTCAGCGGCAACAACACCTTCTCCGGCGGTACCACGCTGAACAACGGGACGCTGATCGTCGGCTCCAACACCGCGCTCGGGACCGGCGCACTGACCACGGCGGCAGGCACCACCCTCGATGCCAGCACCGCCGTGGCCCTGAGTAACGCCGTCGCCCTCGGCGGCAACCTGAACATCGCCGGCAACGCCAACCTGACCCTCGGCGGCGTGGTCAGTGGCAGCGGCGGGCTGACCAAGAACGGCGCGGCCAACCTGGTTCTCAACGGCGCCAACACCTTCAGCGGCGGCACCACCCTGAACGCCGGCACCCTGACCGTCGGCAACGCCGCCGCATTGGGCAGCGGCGACCTGACCGTTGCCAATGCCGCGACCCTCGACAGCAACACCTCGGTCATCCTGAACAACAACGTCGCCCTCAACGGCAACCTGTCCATCGCTGGCAGCAACGGCTTGATCCTGGGTGGCGTGCTCAGCGGTGCCAGTCAGTTGATCAAGAACGGCACCGCCAACCTGACCGTCAACGGCGCCAACACCTTCACCGGTGGCACCACGCTCAACGCCGGCAGCCTGACCGTCGGCAACGGCGCGGCACTCGGTACCGGCACGCTGACCGTGGGGGGGAGCGCAACGCTCAACAGCAGCGCCAACGTGACGCTGAACAACGCGATTGCGCTGAACGCCAACCTGACTGCCGGCGGCGCCAACCCGCTGACCCTCGGCGGCGTGATCAGCGGCGGCAGCAACCTGATCAAGACCGGTTCTTCAACGCTGACCCTGACCGGTAACAACACCTACACCGGTTCTACGTCGCTGAACGCCGGGACACTGATCGTCGGCTCCAATACCGCACTCGGTACCGGCGTGCTCAATGCCGGCAACAACACCACGCTGGACGCCAGCACCGCGACCAGCCTGGCCAACAACGTCAACCTAGGCGGCAACGTGACCATCGGCGGCAGCAACGCGCTGACCCTCGCGGGCGTGGTCTCCGGTGTCGGCGGCCTGACCAAAAGCGGCCCCGCCGACCTGATTCTCAACGGCGCCAACACCTACTTCGGCAACACCGCACTCAACGTCGGCAAGCTGATTGTCGGCAGCAATACCGCGCTCGGCAGCGGCGCATTGAACGCCGCGGCGGGCACCACGCTGGACACCAACACCGCCGTCACGCTGGGCAATCAGGTCAACCTGGCCGGTGCGATGAATGTGGGTGGCAGCGCAGACCTGACCCTCACCGGCACTGTCGCCGGAGCCGGCAGTCTGGTGAAAAACGGCGCGGCCAATCTGAACCTCAATGGCACCAACACTTACGTCGGCGGCACCACGCTGAACGCCGGTACAGTGACCGCCGGCAACAGCTCGGCCCTCGGCACCGGCGCCTTGACTGTCGGCGGCGCAGCAACCCTCGACAGCAGTTCGCCGCTGGTCAGCCTGGCCAACGCGGTCGTGCTCAATGCGGCTCTGAGCGTCGGCGGCACCCAGGACCTGACCCTCGGCGGTGTGATCAGCGGCGCCGGCCAGTTGATCAAGAACGGCGCGGCCAACCTGACCGTCAACGGCACCAACACCTACAGCGGCGGCAGCACCCTCAACGCCGGTACGCTGACACTGGGCTCGGCCGCTGCGTTGGGCAGTGGCGGCCTGACCGTCGGTGGCGCTTCGACGCTGGATACCAGCGCCGGCATGAGCATTGGCAACAACATCACCCTCAACGCCGGTTTGACCCTGGCCGGCAGCAACACCCTGAACCTCAGCGGCGTGATCGATGGCGCCGGCAGCCTGACCAAGGACGGCTTCGGCGACCTGACGCTCAGCGGCAACAACACCTTCACCGGTGCGCTGAACATCGCCTCCGGCAGCGTCACTACCGTGAGCAGCGGGGCGCTGGGCAACACCTCCGGCGCCAACATTAGTGCCGGTGCCAATCTCAATCTCAACAGCAGCGCCAGCCTCAACGGCTTGAGCGGCAGCGGCAGTGTGCAGATCGCCGGCGGCAACACCCTGACCGTGGGCGGCGTGAACAGCACCAGCACCTTCGACGGCGACCTCGGCGGCAGCGGTGCGCTGACCAAGGTCGGTACCGGGACGCTGAACCTCACCGGCAGCAGCGGCATTACCGGCAATACCAATGTCAACGCCGGCACGCTGAATCTCACCGGATCGCTGGCCAGCACCCAGCTCAACGTCAACAACGGTGCGACCCTCACGGGTACCGGTTCGGCGCTTGGCGTCATCACCGTCAACAGCGGTGGTCATCTGGCTTTGTCCTCGGGCAATACCTTTTCCACCTCGTCGCTGATCCTCACCGCCAACAGCAACGTCGACGCAAGCCTCGCCACGCCATCGACTTCGTCGCTGATGAACATCGGCGGCAACCTGACCCTCGACGGTAATCTCAACGTCACCGATGCCGGCGGTTTCGGTGTCGGTGTCTATCGGCTGTTCAACTTCATCGGTGCACTGACCGACAACGGCCTGACCGTGGCCGGCGTGCCGGTGGGTTACGGCCTCGGCGACATCCTCGTGCAGACCCTCGGTAACCAGGTCAACCTGGTGGTGTCGGCGCCGAACACCAACCTGCGTTTCTGGGACGGCAGCCAGACAATCCCGAACGGCACGGTGGATGGCGGCACTGGCACCTGGGATGCCGGCGGCACCAACTGGACCAATTCCAACGGCACGCTGAACCAGACCTGGGCCGGCGACTTCGCGGTGTTCCAGGGCACGGCGGGCACGGTGTCGGTCAACGGCACGCAACTGTTCACCGGGATGCAATTCCTCACCAATGGCTACAACGTGGTCAACGGTACGTCGGGTCTGCTGACCGCGGTCAACGGCAGCGGTGGCACCACGGCGATGCGGGTCGATCCGGGCGTGACTGCCACGGTCGGTGTGAACATCGACGGCAGCGGCATTCTTAACAAACTCGACGCCGGCACCCTGGTGCTCAACGGCGCCAACAGCTACACCGGCGGCACGCAACTGGACGGCGGCACCCTGGTGGTTGGCAGCAACACTGCGCTGGGCACTGGCGCGTTGATCGCCAATGCCGGCACGCAACTGGACAGCAACACCGCCGTGACCCTGGCCAACGCGACCACGTTGAACGGTAACCTCACCGTGCTCGGCAGCAATGCCCTGACCCTCAACGGTGTGATTTCCGGCACCGGCGGTTTGATCAAGAACGGTTCGGCCAGCCTGACCCTTGGCGGCAACAACGCCTTCCTCGGGCCGGTGGCACTGAACGCGGGCGGTCTGATTCTGGCGTCGAACAGCGCGCTGGGCTCGGCCACCCTGAACGCGGCCAACGGCACCACCCTGGATGCCAGCGGCGCCTTCAGCGCGGCCAACGCGATCAACCTGGCGGGCAACCTCGCTATCGTCGGCAGCAACGATCTGACCCTCAGCGGCGCCATCAACGGCGCCGGCAGCCTGACCAAGAATGGTGCGGCCAACCTGATCCTGTCCGGAGCCAACAACTTCCTCGGTGGCGTCACCCTCAATGCCGGCACCCTGACCGCCGGCAGCAACGGCGCCCTCGGTCTGGGCAACCTGACCGTGGCCGGTGCCTCGGCGCTGGACAGCAACACCTCGGTGTCGCTGGGCAACAACGTGGTGCTCAACGCCAACCTGACCAACACCGGCAACAGCGACGTAGCCATCAGCGGCGTAGTCAGCGGCACCGGTGGATTGATCAAGAACGGCGCCTCGAACCTGACCCTCAATGGCATCAACACCTACAGCGGCGGCACCACGCTGAACGCCGGCACCGTGACCCTCGGCACCTCGGCGGGCCTGGGTTCCGGCACGGTGACCGTGGCGGGCGCATCGACCCTCGACACCACGGCGCCGCTGGTACTGGCCAACAACCTCAACGTCAATGCCAACCTCAGCGTGGCCGGCAACAACAACCTGACCCTCGGTGGCGTGATCGCCGGGGCCGGCACCCTGACCAAGAACGGTCTGGCCGACCTGACGCTGACCGGCAACAACACCTTCAGCGGCACCTTCGACGTGCAGTCCGGCAGCCTGACCACGCTGGGCAACTCGGCACTGGGCAGCAACGCCGGGGTCAATCTCGGCGCTGCGGCGACGCTGAACCTCGGCGGTTCGGGCAGCCTCGCCAGCCTGACCGGCAGCGGTACCGCACTGATCGGCGGCGGCAACACCCTGAGCATCGGCGGCAACAACGCCAGCAGCATTTTCGACGGCGTACTCACCGGCACCGGCGAGCTGAGCAAACTCGGCACCGGTACGCTGACCCTGACCGGCCTCAACAGCCTGACCGGCAACACCACGGTCAACGCCGGCACCTTGAACGTCAGTGGCTCGCTGGACAGCGCCAGCGTACTGGTCAACAGCGGCGGCACCCTGACCGGCGGCGGCTCGCTCGGCGGGGCGGTGACCGTGGCGGATGGCGGTCATCTGGCCGGCGCCACCGGCAGCACCCTGTCGGTGAATTCGCTGGTGTTCAACGCCAACTCCAACTTCGACGTCGGCCTCGGCGCACCGGTGTCCGGTGGCGGCAATGCGCTGGTCAACGTCGGCGGTAATCTGACCCTCGACGGCACCCTCAACGTCAGCGACATCGGCGGTTTCGGCAGCGGCGTTTACCGGTTGATCAACTACACCGGCGGCCTGACCGACAACGGCATGCTGATCGGCACCATTCCCGGCAGCGTCACCCCGGGCGACCTGACCCTGCAAACCGCACTGGCCAACCAGATCAACCTGCTGGTCACCGCCCCGGGCGTCACCGTGCAGTTCTGGGACGGCAACCAACTCGTCGCCAACGGTTCGGTGGATGGCGGCAGCGGCACCTGGGGCACCGGCACCACCAACTGGACCGATGTGAACGGCACCACCAATCAGGCCTGGACTAACAGCTTCGCAGTGTTCCAGGGCGCGGCAGGCACCGTGACCGTCAACGGCGCGCAAACCATCACCGGCATGCAGTTCGTCACCGACGGCTACAACCTGCAGAACGGCACGGCGGGTTCGCTGAATCTGGTCAACGGTTCGCTGGGCAATGCCACCGTGCGGGTCGATCCGAACGTCACCGCCACCGTGGGCGTTGCGCTCAACGGCGCCGGCACACTGGGCAAATACGACACCGGCACCCTGGTGCTCAACGCCGCCAACGGCTACACCGGCGGCACCGCGCTCAATGGCGGCAAGATTGTGGTCGGCAACAATGCGGCCCTCGGCACTGGCATATTGACCGCCGCCAACGGCACGGCGCTGGACAGCAACACGGCCGTCAGCCTGGCCAATGATGTGGTGCTCAATGGCGGACTCACCGTCGCCGGATCCAACGCCTTGACCCTCGGCGGCGTGGTCAGCGGCAGCGGCAGCCTGATCAAGACCGGCCCATCGAGCCTGACGCTCAATGGCAGCAACACCTACAGCGGCGGTACCCAGCTCGCCGGCGGTACGCTGGTTCTGGGCAACAACAGCGCGATCAGCAGCGGTGCTCTGACTGTGTCGGGCAATGGCACCCTCGACAGCACCTCGGCGCTGCAACTGGCCAACGCCATCAATCTGGGTGCGCAATTGACCCTGGCCGGCAACCAGAACACCACGCTGATCGGTGCGGTCACCGGCAGCGGCAGCCTGGTGAAAAACGGCAATGGCGATCTGTTGCTCAGTGGCGCCAACACCTACAGCGGCGGCACCACGCTGAACGGCGGCAGCACCCGTGGCGACACCAGCAGTCTGCAAGGCGCCATCGTCAACAACGCGACGCTGACCTTCGAGCAAAACAGCGACGGCAGCTACACCGGCAATCTGACCGGCGCCGGCATCCTGAACAAAACCGGTACCGGCGCCTTGCTGTTGACCGGCAACAACACCTTCACCGGCAACACCTCGGTTCAGGCCGGTACGCTGAACGTCAATGGCGTGCTCAACAGCGCCAGCGTCGATGTCGCCAGCGGCGCGAAAATCGGCGGCAGCGGCCAGTTCGGTGGCGCCGTGCAACTGGCCAGCGGTGCGACCCTGCTGGGTGGCGGCAGCGCGACGCCGTTGTCGGTCGGATCCCTGGCGTTGTCTTCGGGGACCAATCTGGACTTCACCCTCGGCTCGGCCGCCAGCTCCACAACCGTGGTCAACGTTGCCGGCAACCTGACCCTCGACGGTACGCTGAACATCACTAACGCCGGCGGCTTCGGCACCGGTGTGTATCAACTGTTCAGCTACGGCGGCATGCTCACCGACAACGGTCTGGTCTACGGCAGCCTGCCGGTTTCGGCGGCCAATCTGACCCTGCAAACCGCGCTGGCCAATCAGGTCAACCTGCTGGTACAGAACACGCCGGGCGAAGTGCAGTTCTGGAACGGCGGCAAGACCAACCCGGACGGCAGCATCGGAGGCGGCAGTGGCGTGTGGGGTCCGGGCACCAACTGGACCGACCCGACCGGTACTCAGGCGCTGGGCTCCAACGGCCAGTTCGCGGTGTTCGGCGGGCAGGGCGGGACGGTCACCGTGCAGGGCAATCAGAACTTCACCGGGCTGCAATTCCTCGTCAACGGCTACAGCCTGGTACCGGATGCCGGCGATACGCTGACCCCGGTCAACGGACCTGGCGGCACACCGGCGCCGATCCGCGTCAATGCCGGCGCTACCACGCAAATCGATGTGCCATTGATTGGCACTGGCGGGATCGAGAAACTCGACTCCGGCACCCTGATCCTCACCGCAGCCAACACTTACAGCGGTGGCACCACCGTCAGCGGCGGTACGCTGGTCGGTAACACCACCAGCCTGCAAGGCAATATCGTCGATAACGCTTCGGTAGTGTTCCAGCAGAACACCGATGGCCAGTTCAATGGTCGTCTGAGTGGCGTCGGCGCACTGGCAAAACGCGGTGCGGCGCGCATGCTGTTGACCGGCGACCAACCATTCAGCGGCACCGTGTCGGTGGATCAAGGTGTGCTGCAAGTCGGCAGCCGTGCGGCGCGCGCCTCTCTGGGCGGACAAGTGACCGTGGCCAACGGCGCAGCCCTGAGCGGTAACGGCAGCGTCGGTTCGGTGGTCAACCACGGTGTGGTGGCCTCCGGTGGCGGTGACGGCACCTTGAGTGTGGCGGGCAACCTGACCAACGCCCCGGACGGTGTGCTGGCCCTGACCGTCAGCTCGCCAACCGCTACGCCTCTGGCTGTCGGCGGCACGGCAACCCTGGGCGGTGGCCTGCAAGTGAACAGCCTGGCGCCGTTTACCGGCAACACCGTGTACTCACTGATCACCGCCGGCGGTGGCGTGAATGGCACGTTCAGCGCCGCCGATCTGCCGCAATACGCGTTCCTCGACACGGCGCTGGTGTACAGCCCTGACGCGGTGAACCTGGTGGTCAGCCGCAACGGCAATTCGTTCGCCGACGTGGCCGCCACCCGCAACCAGCGCAACACCGCTTCGGCATTGATGCGCAACGGTCCGGCGGGCGCTGCTTTGCAGAACGAAATCGTCAACCTCAGCGTGGCCGGTGCGCGTCACGCCTTCGACAGTCTGTCGGGGGAAATCCATGCCAGCACCGCGAGCGCGGTCCTTGAGGATTCACGTTTCGTGCGTGAAGCGGTCAACGACCGCATGCGTCAACCGACTTGCAGCGCGTCGGACGATCCACGTCGCACGCTGGCACCGAGTGACACCCAGTTGAGCAGCAGCGGCTGTCACGGTGAAATGGTCGGCTGGGCCCGTGCCATCGGTGCCTGGGGCGACATGGGCGGCGACAGCAACACGGCGAAAGTCGATCGCAGCCTCGGCGGTTTCATGCTCGGCACCGACAAGCAGCTCGACGATCAATGGCGCGCCGGGATGGCCGCGGGTTACACCCGTGGCAACCTCAACGCCCACGATCGCAACTCCGATGCCAAGGTCGACAGCTACCACCTGGCGGCGTACCTGAGTTCGCAGTTCGATGCACTGGCCGTGCGCCTCGGCGCGGCTTACAGCTGGCACAGCATCGAAACCAAACGCGACGTCAGCGTCGGTGCCTACAACGACCGTCTGAAGGCTGACTACGATGCCCGCAGTGCCCAGGTGTTCGGTGAAGTGGGTTACGCCATCAATGCGGCCGGCGTGGCCATCGAACCGTTCGCCGGCCTGGCCTACGTCAACTACGACAGCGACACCGCCAAGGAAAAAGGCGGAGTGGGGCGCCTGAAGGGCGATGCCGATCAGGACATCACCTACTCGACCCTCGGTGTGCGCATCGGCAAGTTGGTGACCCTGGCCAACGGCAGTCAACTGACCCCGCGCGCAGCCATCGGCTGGCGGCATGCCTACGGCGATACCAAGCCGGATGCCGACCTGACCTTCATCGACGGCGGTGCGTCGTTCAGCACCCAGGGCGTGCCGATCGCCAAGGACAGCGCACTGCTCGAAGCCGGCGTGGACTTCCAGATCAGCCCGACCGGCAAGCTCGGCATCGGCTATTCGGGCCAGGTGTCCAGCGACAACAACGACAGCGCGATGACCATCAGCTTCAGCCAAAGCTTCTGATCGTGGTCGAAGCACTTTGACCGCCCGAAAGGGCGGTTTTTTTTGCTCGGCAATCCCCTCTGCTAGAATCCGCCCCATTCCCAGCCAGAGGTTGCCCCATGAGCGAACCCATCCGTCTGACCCAATACAGCCACGGTGCCGGTTGCGGCTGCAAGATTTCGCCGCAGGTGCTGGAAGTGATCCTTGCCGGCAGCGGCGCGCAGAACCTCGACCCGAAACTGTGGGTCGGCAACGCCTCGCGCGATGACGCGGCGGTGTATGAAATCGATGCCGAACGCGGTGTGGTGTCGACCACCGACTTCTTCATGCCGATCGTCGATGACCCGTTCGACTTCGGCCGTATCGCCGCGACCAATGCGATCAGCGATATCTACGCCATGGGCGGTGACCCGTTGATGGCCATTGCCATCCTCGGCTGGCCGGTGAACGTACTGGCGCCGGAAGTGGCGCGGGAAGTGATTCGCGGTGGTCGTGCGGTGTGCGACGCGGCGGGTATTCCGTTGGCCGGTGGCCATTCGATCGATGCGCCGGAACCGATCTTCGGTCTGGCCGTCACCGGTCTGGTGGAAAAGCGCTTCATGAAGCGCAACGACACCGCCACCGCCGGATGCCTGCTGTACCTGACCAAACCGCTGGGCATCGGCATCCTCACCACCGCGGAAAAGAAGGGCAAGCTGCGTAACGCCGACATTGGCGTGGCCCGGGACTGGATGTGCACGCTGAACAAACCCGGCAGCCGTTTCGGCAAGTTGTCCGGAGTGACCGCGATGACCGACGTCACCGGTTTCGGCCTGCTCGGGCATCTAGTGGAAATGGCCGACGGCAGCCACCTCACCGCGCGCATCGCCTATGACCGCGTGCCGCGTCTGGACAGCGTCGAGTACTACCTCGATCAGGGCTGCGTACCCGGCGGCACCTTGCGCAATTTCGACAGCTATTCAAGCAAGCTCGGACGCGTGCAGGAACTGCACAAGCGGGTGCTGTGCGATCCGCAGACCAGCGGCGGCCTGCTGCTGGCCGTGACCCCGGAAGGCAACGCCGAATTCCTCGCGGTAGCCGCAGAGCTGGGCCTGAACCTGGCGCCGATCGGCGAGCTGGTCGAGCGACAGACCCACGCAGTCGAGGTGATTTGATGCTCCGCGACTGCACCGATTACCGCGACATTTTCCTCAACGACCGGCCGCTGATGGATGCCCGTGCGCCGGTCGAGTTTCACAAGGGCGCGTTCCCCGGGGCGGTCAATCTGCCGCTGATGAATGACCTCGAACGGCAAAAGGTCGGCACCTGCTACAAACAGCATGGTCAGCAGGCCGCCATCGAACTGGGCCACCATCTGGTGTCCGGCGCGGTGAAGGCCGAACGCATCGAGGCCTGGGCCGAATTCGCCCGGGCCCATCCTGACGGTTATCTCTATTGCTTTCGCGGTGGCCTGCGCTCGCAGATCACCCAGCAGTGGCTCAAGAGCGAGGCCGGGATCGACTATCCGCGCATCGGTGGCGGTTACAAGGCCCTGCGCAACTTCCTGATCGACACCCTCGAACAAGCGGTGAACCAGTGTGATTTCGTGCTGCTGGGCGGCATGACCGGCACTGGCAAGACCGAACTGCTGGTGCAGTTGCGTAACGGTCTGGATCTGGAAGGCCACGCCAACCATCGCGGCTCCAGCTTCGGCAAGCGCGCCACCGGCCAGCCATCGAACATCGACTTCGAAAACCGCCTGGCCATCGACCTTCTCAAGAAACGCGACGCCGGTATCGACCAGTTCGTCCTCGAAGACGAGAGCCGGGTGGTAGGCAGTTGCGCGCTGCCGCTGCCGTTGTATCAGGGCATGCAGCAGTACCCGATGGTCTGGCTGGAGGACAGCTTCGAGGATCGGGTGCAGCGGATCCTGCGTGATTACGTGGTGGACCTGTCGGCCGAGTTTTCGGCGGTGCATGGCGAGCAGGGTTTCGTGCTGTTCTCTGAACGCTTGCTCGAGAGCCTGAACAATGTGCAGAAACGTCTGGGCGGCGAACGCCACCGGCGAATGCTGTTGTTGATGGAAGACGCACTGGCCGAGCAGGGGCGCAGTGGTTCGGTGGACTTGCACCAGGGCTGGATCGAAGGCTTGCTGCGTGAGTATTACGACCCGATGTATGTGTTCCAGCGCGAGAAGAAGGGTGCGCGGATCGAGTTTGCCGGGGAGCAGAAAGCAGTCCTTGAATATCTGCACGATCGCCTGAATCAGAAGGCTTGATGCTGTATTCAGCGGCCTCTTCGCGGGCAAGCCCGCTCCCACACTGGAGATCTGCTGAACCGGTCATTTGAGTTCGGCACAAGATTGAATGTGGGAGCGGGCTTGCCCGCGAAAGGGGGAGATCAGGCAGTACAAAACTCAGGTCGGGCAAGTGACCTTGCCGTTGTCCAGCCCCTGCTTGTAGCTGTGGCTTTGCAGGCTGGCTTTGCCGTTGTGCCAGGTCAGGGTCAGCACGTACAGCGAGTCATAGTCACCGGACGCCCAGTCCTCGGTGATGGTCTGTTTCTCGCCCACCGCCTTGCCGGCGACCTTGTTGATCAGCTCCGGCAGGTAACCGTGGGACCACGCGGTGTAGATGATCGAGTTGTGGTACTTGTCGGCGATCAGTTCCCGGGCCAGGTCGCTGGTGTCATTGGCCGAGAACTCGATGTTCACCGGCAGGCCGAGCTTGATCGCGGCGGGGCTGATGGTCATCAGGGGGCGGATGTAGCTGTAGGAGTTGTCCAGCTCGCCTTCCTCGACATTGCGCGTCGGGTTGGCGGCGAACACGTAGTCGGCCTTGCCGAACTTCTCCGGCAGCAGGGTCGACAGCTCGATGGCTCGGTTCAGGCCCTGGCAGTTGAGCTGGCCGAGCCCGCCGGCAGGTTTTTCCCCGTGACGCAGAAAGATCAGGGTCTGGGTGCCGTCCACCGGTTGCGCGCGGCTTTCGCTGGATTCGAGGGACAGAAACAGCGCGCTCACCGCCAGCAGCGAGGGCAGGGCAACGTAGGCGCGATGTTTGAAGCGTCTGGCGACTTTCATCAAGTTCGTCATGAGATAAGGGGTCTTCAGTCTGTTCGGTTAAGGCTGACAAACCTCTAGACCGCAGGCGGTCGGGCCCGGGTCATTTCCCTGTCTTGAATGGTTTCCTTGGAGCTCTCACGAGGCCGTTGGTTCGATCCGCTCGCCGGGGCGCACTTTAGCGATGTCACAGAACGGGCAGGCGCAAGGTTAGCGACAGGATGTTGCGGATTTAAGTAAGTCCGCTGGCCGGGACAAAAAGAACCCGAGCCAGCGCGGAAAACGTGGATTATGCTCAGGCCTTTCATTTTGTGACTGGATGCTACACATGACCGATCTGTCCGCGTTCCCGATCACCCAGAAGTGGCCGGCGCAGTACCCTGACTGGATTCAGCTCTATTCCCTGCCGACCCCCAACGGCGTCAAGGTCTCGATCATGCTCGAAGAGATCGGTCTGCCCTACGAGCCGCACCGCGTGGGCTTTGACACCAACGACCAGATGTCCCCGGAGTTCCTGTCACTGAACCCGAACAACAAGATCCCGGCGATCCTCGACCCCCACGGCCCCGAGGACAAACCGCTGCCGTTGTTCGAGTCCGGCGCGATCCTGATTTACCTCGCCGACAAAAGCGGCCAGTTGCTGGCCCAGGAAGGCGCGCTGCGCTACGAAACCATTCAGTGGCTGATGTTCCAGATGGGCGGCATCGGCCCGATGTTCGGCCAGCTCGGTTTCTTCAACAAGTTCGCCGGCAAGGATTACGAAGACAAGCGTCCCCGCGACCGCTACGTCGACGAAAGCAAACGCCTGCTCAGCGTCCTCAACACCCGCCTCGAAGGACGTGACTGGATCATGGGCGAACGCTACACCATCGCCGACATCGCCACGTTTCCGTGGGTTCGCAACCTGATCGGGTTCTACGAGGCGGGCGATCTGGTCGGCATCAAGGACTTCCCGAACGTCACCCGGGTGCTGGAGCGCTTTCTGGCGCGGCCGGCGGTGGTGCGCGGTTTGACCATCCCTTCATAAGTCGGTGTGAGCCGGGTGCGCACATTATTGCGCGCCCGGTAATGCACTGTTGATTGATCCAGGTTTGTACCCCGTCCCCCGCAAGGCATAAGCTTCGCCCCCTACGACTTTCGTCTCATCTGCCCGTTTTTCAGGAAAGGCCCCATGTCCAGTCAGTTCCCCGAAGCACGTCCACGCCGTCTGCGCCGCAATGCGAGCCTGCGCAGCCTGTTCCAGGAAACCGAGTTTTCGCTCAACGATCTGGTACTGCCGATCTTCGTCGAAGAAGAAATCGATGACTTCGTGCCGATCAAGAGCATGCCCGGCGTGATGCGCATTCCGGAGCGCAAACTGGCCAGCGAGATCGAGCGTTACGCCCGTGCCGGGATCAAGTCGGTGATGACCTTCGGCGTGTCCCATCACCTGGACGCCAACGGCAGCGACACCTGGCGCGAAAACGGGCTGGTGTCGCGCATGTCGCGGATCGCCAAGGACGCGGTGCCGGAAATGATCGTGATGTCCGACACCTGCTTCTGCGAGTACACCGACCACGGCCATTGCGGCGTGATGCACAACCATGAAGTCGACAACGACCAGACCCTGATCAACCTCGGCAAGCAAGCCGTGGCTGCCGCCCGTGCCGGTGCCGATGTGATCGCGCCGTCGGCGGCGATGGACGGCCAGGTGCGGGCGATTCGCCGGGCGCTGGACGATGCCGGCTTCACGCAGATTCCGATCATGGCTTACTCGACCAAATTCGCCTCGGCGCTCTACGGCCCGTTCCGCGAGGCCGGTGGCAGCGCGCTGAAAGGCGACCGCAAAAGCTATCAGATGAACCCGATGAACCGCCGTGAAGCCCTGCGCGAATCGTTGCTCGACGAGCAGGAAGGCGCCGATGCGCTGATGGTCAAACCGGCCGGCGCGTACCTCGACATCATCCGTGACATCCGTGAAGCCTCGAACCTGCCGTTATCGGCGTATCAGGTCAGCGGCGAGTACGCGATGATCAAGTTCGGCGCCCAGGCCGGGGCCATCGACGAAGATCGCGTGGTGCGCGAAAGCCTCGGTGCGATCAAGCGCGCCGGTGCGGATCTGATCTTCACTTACTTTGCGATGGACCTGGCCCTGGCCGGGATCTGAAACCGGAACAGTGTTGCGCCGGCGTTTATCGCGCCGGTTTGAGGTTGAAGTTCGTTGGCAGTGTCTGTTCTCCAGCCGCATAAATACCCGAATACGGGGAGCTGCTAGGAGAAAGCTGTTGATGGAATCGCAAGTGGCAGAACTTGACACCGGGATAGATTCGAATGCGGTCGTGAGACAGGTTGATGATTTCCAGTGTCAGCCTTGAGGCGATGCCCATGCCGAAAGTGGCTGCCACGAAATTGGAACCGAAATTCAGATTCAGTCCAATGCGGGCATAGCACGACAGCAGACCCATATCGGCACACAGGTTGTGCCCCAACCGCAGCCTTTCCACCGATGAAGCCAGGTAAAGTTTTCCGGGCTCCAACACATAACCTTCGGCCGGTATCGTGACTTCGCTGAATAAGGAAGCCGTGTCCGTTGAGCGGCTGTCGATGACGACCGGCGCGGAATCGCGAACCAGCAATCGGTCGTGCAACCGAAGCAGATAGCTGGACGAGCGCAGGCATTGAACATCGAAATCGATGATTTCCAGCTCCGCACCGTTCTGTGCTTGCAGAATATCGGCGTCACTCAAAACACTCACAAAACGATCTCCGTAGCCTGGTCGCACTGTTCAATGTCAAACAAGGCTGAGTAATTTTCCGGCGCAAGCAGATAGCTGCTGATGCCGGCGTCGCGGATGATTTCCAGTGACGCCCTGTCCATGATGTAGTGTCCGGAGTTCAGGGCTTCAAAGGACTCGGCGCGCTCAATGAGGTTGTCTATCGGCCATTTCTCGATACGTGTGGGGGCATCGAATCCTGCGGAAAACAAAGGCACCTTTGCCTTGAAGACGATCAGTCTGTCGGCGGATATCGCCTGTGCCGCCGCCGCTGCCAGGGAGTCGGTGGATGCAAATCGTGTATCGGGATCGACAAAAAAGACCGATGCATCGCTGGCGGCCATGACCGTTTTCAACTCATGAACGGGCAGAAGTGTGTCATGTACGACGGCGTCGTATTTTTCGCAGCAGGAAAGGAAGATTCGCTGCAAGGTTCTCACATGATCTGTGCCGATTATTTTCAGGTCATCGCTGCTGGCACCCAGTTCTTTTGCAAGGTTCAGTTGCAGGTGCGAGCCGACGCCGCCCGAGACGATCACCAGTTTGTGGGTGTCATTCCGAGAGGAGATCAAGGTGAGCAGGTCACGGTAGAAACCGGCGTCTATCCGATAGTCTCGGTAACCCAGCCATTCGATACTGGAGGTGGCCGGCCCCTTTTTGATCATGCCTGCACCTGGCAGTTTGATGACGATGGTCATGACAGATAGCCCAGTTGCTTGAGTACGCCGAGTGCGCCGGGGGTGAGTTTGTCTGTGTAGCCTGAAAGCTTCTCGACTGGAACAAACTTGGTGTAACTGATTTCGGAACTGTCGAGAATGAAGTTTTGACTGGTCAGTTGAGCCTTGAATACAAACCATAGATGTCTATTGCCCCCGTGACGGCAGGCGTCGTCAAGTAAAAACGCCGGTGCAATCAGTTGAGGTGAAGTCAGGGTAACACCCAATTCTTCATAAACTTCTCTGTGGATAGCCTCTACTGGGGTTTCATGTCGATTCACGTGCCCGGCGACAATGCTGTATTTTTCCTGATAGAAGCTGTCGGATTTTTTTATTAACAGTATTTCTTTGTTTTGTTCGATCATCAGAGCTACGGAGAAGTGAGTGACTGTCCCATCAGGTGACTTGATTTCACTAACTTGATCGCCGGTCTTTAGGAGTTCGGAAACTTTTAACAGAGTGCGCGAGATGTCATTAATTATTTTGTCCGATTCAGGATCCTTGGCGGTGTCCCTTATTCTTTTTTGTGAGCTGGAAAGCTCTTTTGATGTAAAACCTTGTGTGTACAGCCATTGGCACATTTCTTTTATGGCTTGTTCGGTGATGGCTTTTCTTGACGTGCTGTCGAGTTTGATTGTTTCTACTTGATTGCTTTCGCGGAAGTTTTTCAAGTCTTCTTTTAAGGTTTTTATCTGATCGTACTGCACAACATCCACTGCAAATCGGTAGATGTTGTTGGCGTAAGTCAGAGGTCCGGGCTGAATTTGTGCATAACCCTGCTGCTCCAGCATTTTTATTTTCACGCCGGGATAACGTTCAGTGAAGAGGTGCAACTCGATGTTCAGGTCCTTCGAAAGCTTGGACAGTTCGCGAATGGCACCGAGAATCTTGATCATCCTGCGGATCATGTCAGCTTCAATGTTTACACCGTAATCTGCGTGGTCAACAAATTGGCCCCACTGTCTGGTGAACGCAGGGTTTTCATATTCCTGTTTGAGGTCAAGCAGAGATTTGTGAGTATCAATGTAGGGGCTGCAGATATAAAAATGCAGAGTTTTAATATCTTCCTTGTGATTGGAAATGGTGGTGATGAAGTCAGAGGAAAGTTGTGAAGTTGTTGTGAAGATGTGAATGACTTCGTTGTCGGTATCGTCAAGCTTTTTCGAGAATACGTCATCTGATACGAGCTTTAGGTCGTCACCAATCACATAGTCGGAAAGGGGGGGCAACGACTCTACGATTTTTTGGGTAGAAGGGAAGTCGGACGTCGCTTTTTTAAGAAGAAAACGCCGATATTCGTGCCATTTCGAAGCTTTGCTGACGGCTGTTTTGAAGTCTGAAAATTTAAGTGAACTCGATTGTTTTATATCTTTCTCACCTTGTAGGGTAATCACCAGTGCTGCGGCTGATTTGTCAGAAAGCCCGTCAATGAATTCGCGTGTGAGGCTGTCATCTTTGAGAATCCAGCGTTTGAAAAATTCTTTGAGTTTTGTGAGGTTTTGCGGGCTTGGATCGGTGAGAAAGATTTTTGCTTTCCATTTCCAGATAAGCGTGAAGGGGGCGCTGAATTTTGTCAGGTAGCGTTTAGTTGTAAGGTCCCAGAAAAGAACGTTTACAATGAGTGCGCCGATAAGCTGAAAGTAAAATTCTGATGTTTTGAAGGTAAGGTCGTATAGGTAAAGTATTGCGAGTGTAAGCAATACATGTTTGAAAATTCCTTTATACACAATCGTCCTCGGTACAGTAGGTCGGAAATGATCTGAAAAGATTCAAAATTACCAGTCAGAGTTCGACGGCGCTGAATGGATGGGTGGCATGGTAGCACAAAGCTACTATTTGATCAGGTTTCAGCCGTGCCGCGCCCTATGCTCAAGCAAAAAACGGCCGGACCCCATGGTCCCGAAAATACCGTTCGATCACCTTCGGATCCGCGCTGTTGTCGGCAATCGCCACGTACGTATCCGGGCGCAGCAGGTAAAAGCCGTTGCGCCCCAGTCCCGCCGTTTCAAACGCCGGGCGCCAGTCGAACACGTGCAGCGGTAAGTGATGCTCATTGCACCAGGCGATCATCTCGTCGCTGGTGTCGCCGTACACATGCACCTGCCAGCACGGGTTGCGCAGCGGTTCGTAATTGTCCCCCTCGCCATCATGGGCCCACGGTAAACGGTCGCCGCCGTGGACGTGCCCGGCCACGCCTTCGCTCAACGCCATGCCCCGATAGTTGACGGTGATTTGCGACACCGTGCGAAACAGGAATTCGCGGCTGGTCTCGAATGAGGCCATTTTCGGGATCACGAACGGTGCCAGCCGTGTGCGCAACAGGTCGGCCATTCGCCCTTCGGCGGTGACGAAGCTGAAGACCTTGTCGGTAGTCGACACCAGGCGCCGGGCGAAGGCGATGCGTTCGGTTTCGTAGCTGTCGAGCAGCTTTGGCGTGGCTGCGCCGCCGAGCACCGCCGCGAGTTTCCAGGCCAGGTTGATCGCATCGCCGATGCCGGTGTTCATGCCTTGACCGCCGGCGGGGCTGTGCACGTGGGCCGCGTCGCCAAGCAGAAACGCCCGGCCCTTGCGAAAGTGATCCGCCACCCGGTGATGCACGCGGTAAGTGGAGAACCAGTTGACGTCTTCGATGTGCACGTTCAAGTGTTCGATCGCGCGGCTGCTGACATCGGAAAACTCCAGGGTTTCGGCACGATCCGCACGTTCGTCGCGCACGGTGCCGATCAGTCGTGCGCGACCTTCGCCGCCCAGCGGGAACACCGCGAGAAAGTCCGCCTCATCCAGATCCAGATGCAATTCGCCGTTGAGCGCCGGGCCGCTGGCCTTTACGTCGGCGACGTAAAAGATCTGTTGATAGGTGCCACCGGGGAAACCGGTGTCGAGGGTCTTGCGCACCACCGACCGGGCGCCGTCACAACCGGCCAGGTAGCAGGCCTGACAGATCTCCTGCTCGCCATCCGGCAGACGCAAATGCGCGGTGAGGCCGTCGCCGTTTTCCGTGAAACTCTCCAGCGTCGTGTTGCGTTCGACGGTCACATCGTAGTCTTCGAGGCGGTCGATCAGCAGTCGTTCGTGTTCGTCCTGCGGGTAGATTTCCAGGAAGGCGTAAGGCGTCAGGCCTTCGCCGATGCGGTTGAGCGGCAGTTGCGCAACGGGTTTGCCCTTGACCCAGAAATTCGCCGCCGCCACCCGGTGCCCGTTGCGCACCACGGCTTCGGCGAGGTCCAGTTGCCGGTACAGCTCAAGCGTTCGCGCCTGCACCGCCAGCGCCCGTGAGGTGGTGCGGGGGCCGGAGGTCTTGTCGAGGATGCGCACGCGCACGCCCAGTTTGCTCAGCCACAGGGCCAGTACCAGTCCGGTGGGGCCTGCGCCGATGATCAGAACGTCACTGCGGTTCATGGTCTGTCCTCCTCGCGTGCCCTTTGCCACTGAGTGTGCAGCAGCAAGTATGGATCAGCGGGCGGGCACGGCCAGTTGGCCTGCCAAACGGGGCGATGGAACAGCGTCGCCGGCCCGCAGTCCTATCCTGCAACCCGGGATTGAGCGTAGGGTAAACCCGGCTCAACGGACTTCATGGAGCGTTATGCAAAGCCCTCGATTATTTCTCAGCCTCGCTGCGCTGTTGGTGCTGGCCGGTTGCGCCGGGCAGCGCAGCCAGGAGCCGGCCCCGCGCCCACCGGCCGAGGTCAAGGCGCAGATCGTGCGCCTGCTGCCGGCGAAAACCGCCGACCGCCAGGGCTGGGCCACGGACATCTACACCGCGTTCGCCGCCCAGGGCATCAGTCCGACCACGCAAAACCTGTGTTCGGTGCTGGCCGTCGCCGAGCAGGAATCCACCTTTCAGGTCGACCCGCCAGTGCCCGGTCTGGGCAAGATCGCCCGCGACGAGATCGACCGGCGCGCCGCCAAAGTGCACATCCCGAGCCTGTTGGTCAGTGGCGCCTTGCAGGTGCGTTCACCCAACGGCAAGAGCTACAGCGAGCGCCTGAACGCGGCACGTACCGAGAAAGACCTGAGCGCCATTTTCGATGACTTTATCGGCATGGTGCCGATGGGGCGCACGCTGTTTGGCGGCTTCAACCCGGTGCACACCGCCGGGCCGATGCAGGTCAGCATCGAATTCGCCGAGCAGCACGCCAAGGGGTATCCGTATCCGGTGAGCGGCACGATTCGCCACGAAGTGTTCACTCGCCGAGGCGGCATGTACTTCGGCATCGCCCATTTGCTGGGTTACCCAGTAAGTTATCGCGAGCCGCTGTACCGTTTTGCCGACTTCAATGCCGGGTGGTACGCCAGTCGCAATGCGGCGTTTCAGAATGCAGTCAGTCGCGTGTCGGGTGTGCCGCTGGCGCTGGATGGCGACCTGATTCGCTACGACTCGATCATGCCGGGCACCACCGAACTGGCGGTGCGCAAGCTTGGCAAGTCATTGGGCATGCGCAATCCGGTGATCCGCGAGCAACTGGAGAAGGGCAACACTCTGGGATTTGAAGAAACCAAATTATATCAACGGGTCTTCGAACTGGCGGACAAGGCAGAAGGCAAATCGTTGCCCCGAGCGGTGCTGCCGGGGATTGTCCTGCAGAGCCCGAAGATCACCCGCAAGCTCACCACCGCGTGGTTCGCCAAACGGGTCGACGAGCGCTATCGGCGTTGCATGGCCCGGGACTGACGCTTCAATCATCGGCTCGCGGCGGCGATATCCGCCGCGCCTTCTACACTCCAGGGCAGACGGGGAGTCGCTATTTCGAGGGGGGAACATGTATCAACTTTACGGCCACAGGAATTCAGGGGCAGCGGCCATCGAGGCAGCGCTCGAACTGTGCCAGATCGCTTATCGCTTCATCGATACCGAAGCCAGCGCCGAAGCGGCGCAGGAACTGGCCAGGCTTAATCCGCTCAAGCAGATTCCGACCCTGCAATTGCCCGATGGCAGCGCACTCACCGAAAGCGCGGCGATCCTGATTCACTTGGGGCTGAGTTTTCCCAAGTCAGGCCTGCTGCCGGTCGAAGTTGCCGACCGTGACCAGGCCATTCGCGGACTGGTGTATATCGTCAGCAATTGCTACGGGGCCATCGGCGTCATCGACTACCCCGAGCGCTGGCTGGTGATGCCGGACGAGGCGTCACGGCAGAACCTGATAGCCGGCGCCCGGGAGCGATTGCACTGGATGTGGGAAGTGTTCGCCGACCAGTTTTCCGCCGAGCTGTACCTGGACGATGAAACACCGGGCGCGCTGGATGTCTTGGCGGCAGTGGTGACGCGCTGGGCCGGCACCCGCGAACACCTGCGTCAGGCCCGGCCGGGGTTTTATGCTTGGCTGCAACGCATCGACCGGCACCCGGTGCTGGCGCCGGTCTTTGCAAGGCACTGGCCCGGTTGATCATTCCCCGCGAATGTACTGCTCCAGCTGTTTGATCAGCTCGGCCTGTTCGGCAATCGCTTCCTTGACCAGGTCGCCGATTGACAGCAGGCCCAGCAGTTTGCCGTTCTCCACCACCGGCAAGTGACGCAGGCGTTTGTCGGACATGATGCTCAGGCAGGTGTCGACGGTCTGGTGGGTGTCCACCGTGATCACGTTCGCCACCATGATGTCGCGCACCGGCGTGCCCACCGATGAGCGCCCGTGCAGCACCAGTTTGCGCGCGTAATCGCGCTCGCTGATGATGCCCACCACTCTTTCGTCTTCCACCACGAGCAAGGCGCCGACGTTTTTCTCGGCCATCTTCATCAGCGCTTCGAGCACCATGTGATCGGGCTTGATCTGGTGCACTTCCTGATTTTTCTGATCTTTGAGCTTGAGCAGCTGGGCGACGGTTTTCATGGCGGTTACTCAGGTGTTGTCGTTGTTCTCCAAGCATCGTAGACCGTGGCGCACAGAGCAAGGTCGCAAAACGGCAGATAACACGCAAAAAACGTCATTTGACGGGTTTTTTCCTGACGACGCCTTTATCACTCGTTGCTGCAATGCCGCGTAGAATGCCTGTCTGAATCAATTCTTGAGGTCGCAGTGGTGGATTTACAGCAGGGCTTCGTCCTGACCCGGCATTGGCGCGATACCCCGGCCGGCACCGAAGTCGAGTTCTGGCTGGCGACCGACGCCGGGCCGCGCCGCGTACGCCTGCCGCATCAGCCGTCTGTGGCGTTCATTCCGGCTGTGCAGCGCGAGCAGGCCGAGCGGGTGCTGGCGGACGAAAAGAACGTCGAACTGCGCCCCCTGGCCCTGCAGGATTTCGAGCATCGCCCGGTGCTCGGTCTGTATTGCCAGCAGCACGGTCAGTTGATGCGTCTGGAAACCGCGCTTAACCGCCACAGTGTCGATGTCTTCGAAGCCGATGTGCGACCGCCCGAGCGCTACCTGATGGAGCGTTTCATCACCGCGCCGGTATGGTTCAGTGGCACGCCCGATGCCGACGGTGTGCTGCTCGACGCTCATCTCAAGCCTGCACCCGACTATCGTCCGCAACTGCGACTGGTCTCGCTGGACATCGAAACCACCGAGCAGGGCGAGTTGTACTCCATCGCCCTCGAAGGCTGCGGCGAGCGCCAGGTGTATATGCTCGGTGCGCCGAACGGCGATGACAGCATCGTCGACTTCGATCTTGAGTACTGCGAATCGCGCACCCTGATCCTGAAGAAACTCAACGACTGGTTTGCCCGCCACGACCCCGACGCGATCATCGGCTGGAACCTCGTGCAGTTCGACCTGCGCATCCTCCATGAACACGCCCGGCGCCTCGGCGTACCGCTCAAGCTCGGGCGCGGCGGCGAGGAAATGCAGTGGCGCGAACACGGCAGCCGCACTCATTACTTCGCGGCAGCGGCAGGAAGGCTGATCATCGATGGCATCGAATCCCTGCGTTCGGCGACCTGGAGTTTCCCGTCGTTCAGCCTGGAGAACGTCGCCCAGACGTTGCTCGGCGAGGGCAAGTCCATCGACAACCCGTACCAGCGCATGGACGAGATCAACCGCATGTTCGCCGAGGACAAACCGGCGCTGGCCAAGTACAACCTCAAGGACTGCGAACTGGTCACGCGAATCTTCGCCAAGACCGAGCTGCTGAAATTCTTGCTGGAGCGCGCCAGCGTCACCGGCCTGCCGGCGGATCGCAGCGGCGGGTCGGTGGCGGCGTTTACCCATTTGTACATGCCGTTGATGCACCGTCAGGGTTTCGTGGCGCCGAACCTTGGTACCAATCCTCCGCAGGCCAGTCCCGGCGGGTTTGTCATGGACTCGCAGCCGGGGCTGTACGAATCGGTGCTGGTGCTCGACTACAAGAGCCTTTATCCGTCGATCATCCGCACCTTCCTGATCGACCCGGTGGGGTTGATCGAAGGTTTGCAGCATCCGGATGACGCCGATTCGGTGCCGGGCTTTCGCGGCGCTCGCTTCTCTCGCACCCGGCATTGCCTGCCGTCCATCGTCGCCCGGGTCGCCGAGGGTCGCGAGACTGCCAAACGCGAACACAACGCGCCGCTGTCCCAGGCGCTGAAGATCATCATGAACGCCTTTTACGGCGTGCTCGGTTCCAGCGGTTGCCGGTTTTTCGATACGCGGCTGGCGTCGTCGATCACCCTGCGCGGTCACGAAATCATGCTGCGTACCCGGCAGTTGATCGAGGCTCAGGGCCACGCGGTGATCTATGGCGATACCGATTCGACCTTCGTCTGGCTGCGTCGCCCCCACGGTCAGGAGGAGGCAGCGCAAATCGGTCGGGCATTGGTTGCGCACGTCAACGACTGGTGGCGCGAGCATGTGCGCGAGCAGTACGGGCTGGAAAGCGCCCTCGAATTGCAGTTCGAAACCCACTACAAACGTTTTTTGATGCCGACCATTCGCGGCGCCGAGGAGGGCAGCAAAAAACGCTACGCTGGTCTGGTGACCCGCGCCGACGGCAGCGAGGAAATGGTCTACAAAGGCCTGGAAACCGTGCGCACCGACTGGTCGCTGCTGGCCCGGCAATTTCAGCAGGAGTTGTACGAGCGGATCTTCCAGCGCAAGCCGTATCAGGACTATGTGCGTGAGTACGTGCGCAAGACCCTGGCCGGCGAGTTCGACGAGCGACTGGTCTACCGCAAGCGCCTGCGCCGCACCCTCGACGACTACGAACGCAACGTGCCGCCCCACGTGCGTGCGGCGCGACTGGCTGACGATTACAACGCGCAGCACGGTCGCCCCCGGCAATACCAGAACGGCGGCTGGATCAGCTACGTGATCACCCTGGCCGGCCCCGAGCCGCTGGAAGTGCGCCGCGTGGCCATCGACTACGACCACTACATCACCCGCCAGCTGCAACCGGTGGCGGATGCGATCCTGCCGTTTGTCGACGACGATTTCTCAACCCTGATCGGGGGGCAACTGGGCCTGTTTTGAGTCCAGCAGTTGCAGGGTCCATTCGTCCTGAATGCCGTGGAAATAACGCTCCAGCGCTTGATGCCAGAGGCTGTCGTCGTCAGCGAACTGGGCGAACAGGGTCATCGATGAGTGGAATTTCAGGTCGTCCGGGTGGCCGAAAATTTCGGCAATCGAACGCTGCGGCACATTGAGCACAAGATGCGCGCAGGTGCGCAGCCGGGCGCCGAGCAGCTCATGGGCCAGATAGGCCCGGGCTTCACCGGCGGAGCTGATGGCGAAGCGCCGGGACATCTCGCTGCCGCCGAGCCCGGCGAACTGCGGGAACACAAACCACATCCAGTGGCTGCGCTTGCGGCCCTCGCCGAGCTCGCGCTGGACCCGTTCGAACACCGGGTCCTGGGCGAGCACGAAACGTTGCAGATTGAATGGATCGTCCTGATCAGTGCTTCTCATGGCGAAGCCCTCTGTCAGTCGGCGGTGGCTCAGACCATGGCCAGCCGCTGCTTGCGTTGTGGCGCGTGAAACGCCTGGTCCAGCGCCGCCAGATCCCCGGCATCGAGTTGCAGCTGCGCCGCTTGTGCATTGAGCTGCACGTGTTCCGGGCGCACGGCCTTGGGAATCGCAATCACCCCATCCTGACGCAGAATCCACGCCAGCGAAACCTGTGCCGGGGTCACGTCGTGACGAGCGGCAATCTGTTTCAGCACCGGCTCGGCGAGCATCGCGCCGCCCTGGCCGATCGGGCAGTACGCCATCAGCGGCATGCGCTGTTGCTGGCACCATGGCAACAGGTCGAATTCGATGCCGCGCTCTTCCAGGTTGTACAGTACCTGATTGGTCGCACAGGCCGATGAAGACAGTTCTTCGAGGTCGTCCACGTCGAAGTTCGACACGCCCCAGCGACCGATCTTGCCGTCCTCGCGCAGGCGCTCGAAGGCCTCGACGGTTTCTTCCAGCGGATACTGGCCGCGCCAATGCAGCAGATAGAGGTCGATGTAATCGGTGTCGAGCCGGCGCAGGCTGCGTTCGCAAGCCTGGGGTATGCCTTTGCGGCTGGCGTTGTGCGGGTAGACTTTGCTCACCAGGAACACTTGATCGCGCAGGCCGGCGATGGCTTCACCGACTACGCTTTCGGCACCGCCCTCGGCGTACATTTCGGCGGTGTCGATCAGGGTCATGCCCAGCTCGATGCCGCTGCGCAGGGCCGCCACTTCACGCTTGTGCGCCGAGCGGTCTTCGCCCATGCGCCAGGTGCCCTGGCCAATCACCGGAACCTGCACGCCAGCCAGTTCGAGGGTACGCATTCAAACCTCCTTTCCGAAACGGTCGATACCTTGGTGGGCAGCAGGATAGCCCACGGGTTCCGTCCGGTTCCAGAAAGGAGGCGAGGGTGGCTACTTCGCGGAAAACTTCAACACCACGCTCTGAGTGTAGCTCTGTCCCGGATCCAGCCGGGTGCTCGGGAAGTTCGGCTGGTTCGGCGAGTCCGGATAGTGCTGGGTCTCCAGGGTGAACGCGCCCCAGTGCGGATAGATCTTGCCACCCTTGCCCTTGACCGTGCCGTCGAGGAAGTTGCTGGTGTAGAACTGCACGCCGGGTTCGTTGGTGAACAGTTGCAGGTGGCGACCGGATTGCGGGTCGCTGACTTCGGCGGCGAGTTTGCTGACGTCACCCTTGGTGTCCAGCGCCCAGTTGAAATCGAAGCCGCCGTGTTGCGGTTCGGCGAATTTCAATTGCGGATGGTCCGCCTTGATGTGCTGGCCGATGGCGGTGGGTCGGGTGAAGTCCATCGGTGTGCCGGCCACGGGGGCCAGTTCGCCGGTCGGGATCAGTTTGGCGGTGACCGGCGTGTAGTGGCTGGCGTGCAGGGTGGCGACCTGCTTGAGGATGTCGCCATTGCCGGCGCCGGCGAGGTTGAAGTAGCTGTGGTTGGTCAGGTTGAGCACCGTCGGTTTGTCGGTGCTGGCCTTGTAGTCGATGCGCAGTTCGTTGTTGTCGGTGAGGCGGTAAGTCACTTCGGTGGTGAGGTTGCCGGGGAAACCCATTTCGCCATCCGCCGACAGGTAGGTCAGGGTCACGCCGACCGAATCCTTGTCTTTGGTTTCCTGTGCCTTCCAGACCTTTTTGTCGAAACCCTGAGTGCCGCCGTGCAAGGCATTGGTCTTGTCGTTCTGCGGTACTTGATAGCGTTTGCCGTCGAGTTCGAATGCGCCGTCGGCCAGGCGATTGCCGAAGCGGCCGATGGTCGCGCCGAAGTACGCAGTGCCTTTCTGGTAACCCTGCACATCGTCGAAGCCGAGGACGATGTCGTCGAGCTTGCCGTGCTTGTCCGGCACCTGCAGCGCCTGCAAGGTCGCGCCGTAGGTGATGACCGTGGCCTGCATGCCGTGGCTGTTGCGCAGGATGTATTGCTCGACGGGGGTGCCGTCATTGGTTTTGCCGAAGGCTTTGTGTTCGCTGGACAGGCCGGCGGCCTGGGCGGAGAGGGTGGCGATCATCAGGGACAGTCCGAGGCCGCAGAGTGAGTGTCGGGATTGAAGCATGGTTGACCTTCCTTTTTGTTGTTGTTTTCAAAATCACTAAATAGTCATGCTAATTGTCGTACGAATGAAGATTTATAGACGATTAAACGTTTATTGCAAAAATAAAGTCGGACTAAATGGTGATTCATCAAACGCCGAAAGTCGGGAAACCGCTGCGGCACTGCACTTTTGCGAAATCCCCGGCTCTATCCATGGCCAGGTTGCGGTGACTCCCGCCGCACAGGAATGTGTCCGTCAAAGAATTCATGCCGAGAGTTTTGCCCCACATCGCTGCATTCATTCATCGCCCGTGCCTGTTGCTGGCCTGCCTGTCGACGCTGTTGCTCGGCGCTTGCAGCCATCAGGACGGCAACAATTTCATCAGCCAGATGCGCGAGGGCAGGCCTCAGGAGTTTCTCCAGACCAGCGTCGACCGCATGGCCACCCTGGCGATGCGCGACAACCTCGACAGCCTCTATCGCCTGATGGGCAAGTTGTACTTGCGCAACCCGGACGAATTGCGCAAATCCGGCTTCCTCGACATTCGCACGGCGGTCAAGCAGGTGCGGTTGGCCATCGAGCAGCAGCAACCACTGCCGACCCTTGGCGGCAAAAAAGACCTGGCAGCGCTGAGCTATGCCATGAGCCCGGAGTTTCTCGGTGACCGGGTCGGCGCCTTCATCTATGCCATCGGCAGCATGCTGGTCACGGCCCACGGCAACCGCATCGAGTTCTACATGACCGATGCGATCAACCCGACCTTCGTCAACAACGCGGCGCGCAATATCGAGAAGGCCACGTGGATCCTTGCCCAGCGTCAGAACAAGGAAGGCCAACCGCTGCTGTTCTCCAACGAAATTTCAGAAGAGGGCAGCAACCTGAGCTTCGCTACCGAGTTCGGCAAAGTGGTGGCGCGCCTCGATCTGCTGACCCAGATGCTCGACGAACGCTACCGGCGCATCGGTTTGAATTACGCCCAGAGCCTGCTGTTTTTGAATTTTTTGCCAGTGCAGTGAGTCAAGTCGGGTAGAGTGGCGGACGGCTGTGTTTGTATACAATTCGTCGTCCGATTTGACTCAAAGGGAGCTGCACCTGTCATGACCGACCCCGCAAGCGCCGAATTCACCCGCCTGGAACGTGCCACCCGCACGGACAAACTGCCCTACGCCGCGTTGCTGGCGTTTGCCATGACCGGCTTCATCGCCATCCTCACCGAAACCCTGCCGGCCGGTCTGTTGCCGCAGATCGGGGCGGGCTTGAACGTCAGCGAAGTGCTGGCCGGGCAACTGGTGACGCTGTATGCACTGGGCTCGATTGTCGCGGCGATTCCGCTGACGGTCGCCACCCGTGGCTGGGGGCGCAAGCGGGTGCTGCTGATGACGGTCGGCGGGTTTCTGCTGTTCAACACCGTCACCACGTTTTCCACTCATTACGGCGTGACCCTGGCGTCGCGGTTCCTGGCCGGGATGGCGGCGGGGCTTTCCTGGGGAATCATGGCCGGATACGCCCGGGGCATCGTGCCGGTGCATCAGCAGGGCCGGGCGCTGGCGATTGCCATGCTCGGCACCCCGGTGGCGTTGTCGCTGGGAACGCCGGCCGGCACCTGGCTGGGCAATGTGATCGGCTGGCGCGCCTCGTTCGGGATCATGTCGGCACTGGCGTTGGTGTTGGCGGCGTGGATCGTCATCGCCGTGCCGGATCGTCCGGGCCAAGCCCGCGCCGAACGTTTGCCGCTGATGCAATCGCTGCGCTTGCCCGGCGTGCGCCCGGTACTGTTCGTGGTGCTGACCTGGATGCTCGGCCACAACATTCTCTACACCTATATCGCCCCGTTCCTGATGCAGGCCGGCCTCGCCGAGCGGGTCGATCTGGTGCTGCTGGTGTTCGGTCTGTGTTCGCTGCTGGGGATCTGGATCATCGGCCTGCTGGTGGATCGCTGGCTGCGCGGACTGGCTCTGATCAGCCTCGCGGTGTTTGCCGTGACCGCATTGGTGCTGGCGCTGGCCGCACCGTCGCCGTGGCTGATTTATGCCTGCATGGCGGTGTGGGGATTGTCGTTCGGCGGCTCGGCGACGTTGCTGCTTACCGCTGCTGCGGACTCTGCCGGTGACCATGTCGATGTGGTGCAGGCGATGCTCACCACTTCGTGGAACGTGGCGATTGCCGGCGGCGGACTGTTTGGCGGGTTGCTGCTGGACCGGGCGGGGGCGATGTCGTTTCCGTGGGCGCTGTTGATTTTGTCGCTGATCGCGCTGGCCACGGTGTGGATCAATTCCACCCACAGTTTCAAACCTGGCCGGCGGCAGCACTGAAGCACGAAATGGCATAACGATAGATCGGATCGATATAGGTGGTTATAAGAAAAATCGCTATGCTGCGGGCCAGATTTTTCCTGTCGTCTTCTGGATGTCTTCATGGAATTGGCAAATTTCGGCCTGGTGATTGCCGGGCTGGTGGTGGGCTTTATCGTCGGCATGACCGGTGTCGGCGGCGGTTCGTTGATGACGCCGATCCTGCTGTGGTTCGGCATCAACCCGGCCACGGCGGTGGGCACTGACCTGCTGTACGCCGCCATCACCAAATCCAGCGGCGTGCTGGTGCACAGGAAGAACAAGAACATCGATTGGGCCATCACCGGCTGGCTGACCCTGGGCAGTGTCCCGGCGGTGGCGATGACCTTGTGGTTCCTCAGTACCCTGCACACCGCACCGGATGCGATGAACGCCATCATCAAGCAGGCGCTGGGCTACGTGCTGTTCGCCACGGCAATGGCGATTCTGTTCAAGAAGCGCCTGCTGGAATTCGCCCACAAACGCGCCGGTGGCAACTACAACCCCAGCGGCACTCGCTTGAATATCATGACGGTGATCACCGGCCTGATCCTCGGCACCATGGTCGCCCTGACCTCCATCGGCGCCGGCGCCCTCGGCACCGTCGCGCTGTTCATCCTCTATCCGCTGCTGCCGACCCGCCGTCTGGTCGGCACCGAAATCGCCCACGCCGTACCGCTGACCCTGGTCGCCGGCCTCGGCCACGCGAGCATGGGCAACATGGACTGGGGCGTGCTGGGCTTCCTGCTGGTGGGTTCGTTGCCAGGCATCTGGCTCGGCAGCCACCTGACCGGTCGGGTCTCCGATGAACTGCTGCGTCCGTGCCTGGCGACGATGCTGGTGTTGATCGGTTACAAACTGGCGTTCTGATCCGCGTGCCGGCATGACCCGGCAAGTTCGACAGTCGCTCCGAGGCGGTCATAAAAGGTAAACAAATGGGCGACAGGATCGCGCCCGTCCGGTTGCGCAAAATCGTTGCTGACCTACGCTTTGAACAAGGCGAAACATATTTGCCGGGCAACCCCGGAACAATCGCCACGATGCGCAATCATTAGAGCGTGGATATCAAAAGGAGATGCGCATGCTCATCAGGTCATTGACCCTGACACTCTTGCTGGCGATTGCCGGCCCCTTGTTCGCCGGGGACAACGATTCCCCTCTGGATGTCGACAAAGGCAATTACCGCCCCTTGATCGTCATCGCCAGCAGTACGGTCGACCCGGTCTGGGTGAGCCTGAAAAAGTCCCTTGAGGACCCGGCCAACAAGCAGGGGATCGCCGACCGCAAGCTCAAGGTCTACACCATCCTCAATATGGCCGGGCAGCTCGACGGCAAGGATCTTGGCCAACAGGACACCATGGCGTTGCTGCGCTCGCTGAAGCTGGGTGCCGGGGCCTATCCGAAAGTCTTTCTGATGGGCAAGGACGGGGAAACCAAACTGTCGGCCGCCGGGGAGGAGGCGAAGTCGGTGGACCTGAAGAAAGTCTTCGACACCATCGATGCATTGCCGGCCGCCGAGAAGGAACTGGTAGCCGCGCCTCCACCTCCAGCGGCCACCGAGGCGGCACCGGCCAAGGGAACGAAGAACGGCAAACCGGCAAAACCTGCGAAACCCGCCAAGCCGCCGGAAATGCCGGATGATTGAGAGCACGGTTCGGGTGACCTGAACAAAAAATGGCGAACGGATTGACCGTTCGCCATTTTTATTGCCCGCAATTTACCAGTTGTAGCGATACCCGACATTCACCGCCCAGGGCTGTTCGATATCACGGCCTTTGGCATATTGCCCCTCGACATACACATGGTGATTTTGTGCTGCGGTCAGCATCAACCCGCCACCCAGTTCCGCTCGTGATCCGGGCAGGCGACTGTCCAGGCGTGCGCCGTTGACCTTCACTTCGCTGTCGCCAGCATGTTCGGTGACCCACGCAGCCTTGACGTACGGTTTGATCCGCAGGCCCTTGTCCAGTTGCAGCTCGCGGCCGAACTGCGCACCGACCCGACTCTGCACCGAGGTCAGCGCATCCTGCTGTACATCCAGCCCATTGCTGGCGGTGTAACGTCCGCCGCTGATGCGCGTGACCTGCACGCCGACCTGAGGTTCGACGAACCAGTCCCGGCCCAGATCGATGACCTTGCCGATCTGCGCCTCGGCACTGACGGCATGGTTGTCGTAATGAGCCTTGACCGGTTCGCCGAGGTTGCTGGTGATCTTGATCTCGTTGTTCAGCCGTGAATATTTGAGGGCACCGTCGACATACAAGCCGCTCTGATCCTGATAGCTGGCGTAGGCGCCCAGCGTGGTGCTGTCGATCGTGCCTTTACTGCGCTCACCGAAATCCTGGCGGCCCTGACCCTGACCGAACAGGGCGCCGACATACAGCGTTCCACTGGCCGTCGGCAGCGCGGTGTCGGCACCGATTTCCATGCCGTTGGCCTGTTGCTGAAAAGCACGGCTGGTGCGGGTGTCGAGTTTTTGTTCGGCACCGTAACCCCGGGCCCAGAAGCCGCCCTGATCCTTGCCCGAACGCAAATCGGAAAAGTGCTGTCGGGTGCTGCCGTTTTGCGCATCAAGCAATGCGGCAGTAGCGGCCTGGTTGGCGACGGCGGCGTTCGCACCTTTACTCAGAATCTGTGATTGCGGCTGAGGCTGAGGCTGAGGCTGCGGTGTCGCTGGCGGTTGAATCACTCCCGGTTGCACCACGGTTTCCGGTTGGCCATCGACCGGTGGAACCTGCGGCTCCTGGATACTTTCATCCGGAGTGCTGATCGCCGGTTTGCCCAGATACCAGTCATTCCCCTGTTTCTGCAGCGAGTAGCGGTAGGCCCCGGCATCGACCGTGCCGCCGAACAGCTGGAAATCACCACTGCCGCCATTGCCCTCGACCATTTTCAGAGCCTGCTGTGCGCCACTCGGTGCATTGCCGGAATCCGCCACCACCAACCTGTGCAGATCGCTGATCGGGCCTTGCACCTTGAGCAGATCACCGCGCAACGACGCCAGATCGGTGTTCATCGCAAATGTTCCGCTGCCGGTCAGCGGGCCGTTGATGGTCAGAGTGTGGAATGCGCCGCTGATGGCGGGGTCGGCAAACTCGACCCGGCCATCGAGGCGGTTGGCTCCGTTCAATGCGGCGTCACCCTTGAGGCGCAGCAGGGCACCGTCGTTCAGCGTGGTGTCGCTGGCGGTGGCTGCGGCGCCCAGCACCATCAAGCCGCCCTGATTGACCGTGGTATTGGAGACCGTTGTGCCGGCCACACTGGTCATCGTGCCGCCCTGATTGATCCGCGTATCGTCTACCGACGCGGTGTCGTTGACCGCCAGTTCGCCGCCGGCATTGACCGTGGTCTGTTGCGCATGACCATTCTGGTAGACGGTCATCAGGCTGTTGGCGACGCGGGTATTTTTGGCCAGCGCATCGCCGTAGACATACATCTGGCCACCGTCGAGCCGGGTGTCGCTGACTGCGGCGTTTTGCGTCACTTCAAAAAAGCCGTCGTTGACCCTCGTTGTCAGCGCCGTGGCAGAACCGATCAATACCAGTGTGCCGTTTTCCATCAGGGTGTCGGTAAGCTTCGCGCTGTCACGGGCTTCCAGCCATCCGCTGTCCTTGATCGTGGTGCCGCTGGCCACGCTCTCATCAAGCAACTGAAGGGTGCCAAGGCTCACGATGCTGTCGGTCAGTGTTGCGCCGGTGCCGGCCAGGACAGTCGAGCCGTTATCGACCAACAGGTTGCTTTGTGGCGAGGTCAGGCAAGGCAAACCGTCGCAACTGGCGGCCTGTACCACCATGGGCGCGGCGCTGAGCACCAGCAGGGCACCCGAAAGTGAAACCCGAGAAAACCGTACATTCAACGCAAGCATGATGATCCGCCGACAACCGCTATAAGAGGGGCGAATTCTGCTCAGGCGAGTGGTCGGGGTAACGCAGGCACTTCCCAAGTTTTTGTAGGAAGCGTCCTACACAGAGGTGCTGTGCAAGGCCACTTGCAGGTGCGACTGCAAACGCTTCATCTGCTGGCCGAAAGCTTCGAACAGGCGATGCACTTCCTGGCGCGTGGTGCTGACTTCGCAGGTCGCTTCCAGTTGTTCGCATGCAGCGATCAACGGTGCGGCGTGAATGATCCGCGCGCTGCCGAGGATCTTGTGGCAGCAGCGTTTCATCCCGGAAAAGTCACCGGCCTGAAACAGTGCCTGCATGGTTTCGAAATCTTCCTGGTTGGTGCGCAGTACCGTGGCGAGCAATTGCCGGGTCATGCTCAGATCGCCTGCGGTGATGGCAGTGACCTTCGACAGATCGAAGCACGGCGCAGTGGCCTGAATGGCCCGTTCGGCTTCGCGCAGGTAGCGCTCGAGCGCAGGGCGGGTGAGGGGTTTGAACAGGCAGTCGTTCATTCCGGCATCGAGGCAGCGCTGGATTTCCTCGGGGCGGGCATTGGCCGTCAGCCCCAGCACATGGGTCGGTGCACGGCCTTCGGCGGCTTCGATGGCGCGCAACTGGCGGGTCATCTTGTCGCCGTTGAGCAGCGGCATGTTGCAGTCGGTGATCAGGTAATCGAAGGTGTCTTCGCGCCACAGACGCAGGCCTTCGATCCCGTTTTCGGCGCAGGTGACACGCATGCCCAGGGACTCCAGCTGACGCTGCAGCACCACGCGGTTGAACTCGTGATCCTCGACGATCAACACATGGCGCACAGGCAGTGGCGGCAGCGTTTCATCGTTGGTTACTTGAGTTGCCTCGTCGTCCGGCAGGCACTTGACCAGCAGTTCCAGGGTGAAGCAGGCGCCTTGTCCCGGCTGACTCTGGCAGGTCAGTCGGCCGCCCATCAGCTCGGTCAATTGCCGGCAGATCGACAGCCCGAGACCGCTGCCGACCTGAACCTCACGATCATTGACCTCGAATTGGGTGTAAGGCTGGAACAGGCGCTGGCGCTGCTGCTCGTCGAGGCCGATGCCGGTGTCGCGCACTGCCAGGCGCAGTCGGGCAAGTTCGCCGTCGGGCTCCAGGCGCAGCTCGACCGTAACGGTTCCCTGAGCGGTGAACTTGATTGCATTGCTCAGCAGGTTGGAAAGAATCTGCCTGAACCGTAGCGAGTCCAGCTCCACGGCGCTGCCGGCATGGTCGCTGATGAAGTTCAGTTCGAGGTTTTTCTGCCGGGCCAGGCTGGCGAATCCCTCGATCACCGTGCGCGCCAGCGGTTCGGGATGGCAGCGGCTGTTGCGCAGTTCGAACTGGCCGGCCTCGATTCGGGTCAGGTCGAGAATCTCGCCGATCAACTCCATCATGCCGCCGGCGGATTGCTGGGCGATATCGATCAGCTCGGTGTCGTCCGGACGCGGGGCGGACTGGTGACGCAGCAGTTCGAGCACGCCGATCAATGCGCTCATCGGTGTGCGGATCTCGTGGCTCATCACCGCCAGGAAATGACTCTTGCCCCGGTTCGCCGCCTCGGCCTGATGTTTGGCGGCGAGCAAGGCGTGTTGCAGATGCTGCTGTTCGGTGAAGTCGATCCAGCCGCCAATCACCCCGGTCATGGTGCCGTCGGAATCGCGGTAGGGCAGGGCCCAGTGGTAGATGTGATAAGTCTTGTCCTTGACCGTCATGGTGAAGCTGTCGAACGACGGTTCACCGCTTTCCAGCGTGGCGCGGTGGATGCGTTTGTACTGGTGGGCGGTGTCCAGCGGCAGGATGTTCGCCTCGATCAGACCTTTGTTCAGCACTTGCTGCGGCTCGACCTCCATCACTTGCAGATACGCGCGGTTGCAGCTCAACAACAGCCCTTTGCGGTCACGCACGTAGATCGGGTGCGGCGTGCCGTCGACCAGCACCTGCATGAACAGCAACTGATCGCTCAAGGCTTTTTGTGCCTTTTGCCGCTCGGCGATCTGCCGCCGCAAACCGAGGTTCCACGCCAGAATCACCAGCAGCACGGTCAGCAGCACCAACACCGCACGCAGAATCCAGTTTTTGTAAGTGCCCCAGGTGTCCTGGCTGTCCTGGGAATTCTGCCAGCGGCTGGCCAGTTCGCTTAACTCGTCCGGGGCGATATCGAGCAGTGCCTTGTCGAGAATCGAGACCAGCATGGCGTTCTGTTTGCCGGTGGCAAAACCGATCAGAGCCGGTTGTGCACCGAGCACCGAATCGATTTGCAGGCGACCACGAAAAAAACGATCAATCAAATACGCCGCGCCCATTTGCGGCTGGATCACGCCCTCCACCTGGCCTTCGGCGAGCAGCTCGTAGGTCTCGATTGGCGTGTCGACCTGCACGGTGCGAATGTCCGGCCACTCGCGTTCCAGCCAGTTGGCGGCGGCCGAATCCTTGATGATCGCGACGCGTCTTCCCTTGAGGCCCGCAAGACCCGGGCGTTCCGCTTGGGTGCGGGTGACCAGGACGAACGGATTGATCGCATAGGGCCGGGAGAACGCCAGGTGTTCCTCGCGACGGCTGCTGTAGGTCATTGCGCCGATCAGACTGGGCGGATCCCGTTGCGCGCGACCGGTCACGGCGTCGATGGAGGACATCTTGCTTGGCCGAAACGTCAGGCCGGTGCGGTCGTTAATGGTTTCCAACAGGTCGGCGGCCATGCCCCTGAGCTGGCCTTCGTTGTCGAAGAAACTGAACGGTGAATACAGGTCATTGGCCAACACTTCGATCTGCGGGTGATCCTTGATCCATTGCTGTTCGGCAGCCGTCAACTGCAGACGGTTGTAGCCGAGTTTCGGGTTGGCGCCGATGCCCCAGCGCCGGGCGATGACCGTGCGTTCCTGGGGCGTGATCTTCGCCATGGTGGCGTTGAGCAGGTTCAGCAATCGTGTATTTTCCTGCTGCGTGGCAAAACTGAAGCCCAGGCCTTCGGAGTCGCGCTGGATGGTCTGTTTCAGGCTTTGCTGGTAACTGCGTTCGAGCAGGTATTGCGCAGAAATCGCATCGGTCAGCAGCACCGTGCCTTCGCCATAGGCCACTTGGCCAAGGCCTTGCTGGGTCGAGCCGACCGCTTGAAGAGGGTGGCCGGGGAACAGCGACGCCACCCGCTCTTCGGTGATCCAGTCCTGATCGAACAGCACCGTGGTGCCGGCCGGTAACCGGTCATTCGGCCAATGGGTGCCGAAATGGCTGATCAACACGGCCTGATCGTACGCGTAGGGCGCACTCAGGCGCAGATCGTTGTAGTTCGCTTCGAGGTGGTTGATGCGCGGCACCAGATCGACATCGCCCCGTTGCAGCGCGGCAAGGGCATCCGACTGGCTGGCGTATTGCTTGACCTCCACGCGCAGGCCGAGGCTGCGAGTCAGCAGGTCAAGATAGTCGGCCGACAGCCCTTCGTAATCCTTTTGATTGGCGGTGATGTCCAGCGGCGGTCGATCCGGTGCATAAACCCCGGCGCGCAACACGGTTTTGTTGGTCAGCCATTGGTGCTGGGCGCTGGTGAGGGGCAGATCGAGCCGATTGTCACCGGCACGGCTGAGCAGGTTCAACGGCCCGGCATTCGCCGCCAGCGTCAGCAGCGCAAGGCTCAACGCACTCAGCCATCGCCCGAACCTCATGGTTCAGACCAGATGATTGCGTTTGGCGAAATCGATCAGCTCAAGCAACGTGCCTGCGTTGAGTTTCTGCATCAGACGGGTCTTGTAGGTGCTGATGGTCTTGTTGCTGAGCAGCATGTCATCGGCGATCTGCTTGTTGCTCTTGCCCTGGGCCAATCCGTGCAACACCTTGAGTTCGCGGCGCGACACGCCATCGAGCAGTTGCGCATCGTCTCGGGCAAAGTCGCTGGCCCGCACCGAATTCAGCGCATTGACCGGAAACCACGTCTTGCCACTGGCCACCGCTTTGAGCGCGGTGACGATCTCCACCGGATCATCGACCTTCGACAAAAACGCCGACACCCCGGCCCGCAGGCATTGCGCCGCGTAGGCCTGGCTTTTCAACCCGGTGTGCACCAGCACATGGGCCTTGCTGCCGCCGATGCGCAAGCGGTCGATCACCGCCATGCCATCGAGCTGCGGGATATCCAGGTCGAGCACAATCGCATCGGGCCTGAGCGCAAACGCCTGGCTCAACGCATCCACACCGTTGTCGCACTCACCCACAACCTCATGGCCCTCGCGGGCCAGAATCATCCCGATCGCCATGCGCACTACCGCGTGATCATCGACCAACAGCACTTTCATGGATCAACCCTCAGGCCCTGTTTCAGCATAGTCCGCAGGGGGTAACAAGCCTGGCGGATCGGATGCGTGGTGGTGGGGCGGTGAAAAAAAGGCGCGATCCTACAAGGTTTACGGGGGGAAGCAATGGGAGGTGTCGTGCAGAGGTATCTTTGGCGCTGGGGTGTAACTTTTGTCAGGGTGATGAAGGCGTGTTCTTCAAACCCCAAAACAAAAATGGGCGACCTGTGAAGGTCGCCCATTTTTCATTGCGTGATTACCGGGTCAATTCACCCAGAATCCTGTGCGCAATCTTCACCCGCTCTCCATTTGGATAATTGCGGTTCGCCAGAATCACGATCCCGACATTCTTCGACGGCACGAACGCCACGTACGCACCGAAGCCACCGGTAGCGCCGGTCTTGTTCAGCAGCACGTTCGCCGGTTCCGCCTGTGGCGGATTCAGCCATTTGACCTTGTGCGGTTCCATGGCCATCGGCGTCGAGTTGCCGTCCAGCAGGCGTTCGAGGCTGATCGGGTAGGTGTAGCGTTCCCAGCCCAAGCCCTGGGTCATGTCGCCGACGGTGTAGTAGCCGGTGTGGGTGAGGGCGATGGCTTTTTGCAGTGGGGTTTCGAGTTTGGCGGTGTCGAGGTTGGCCTGGACGAATTGCAGCAGATCTGAGGTGCTGGTTTTCACGCCATAGGCTTCGGAGTCGAGGGCGCCGGGGCTGACTCGAATCGGTTTGTTGTTCTTGTCATAGCCCTGGGCATAGAGCTTTTGTTCAGACGCGGGCACCGACAGGAAGGTGTGCTTGAGCCCGAGTTTCGGCAGCAGGGTTTCGGTCATGATCTGATCGAACGGCTGGCCGAGGCTTTTCGCCGCCAGGAAACCGAACAGGCCGATGCTCGGGTTGGAGTACAGGCGCTGGCTGCCGGCCGGATAAGTCGGTTTCCACTGTTGGTAATAGCCGAGCATCTTATCGAAAGAATCTGCGGCATCCGGGAATTGCAGCGGCAGGCCGCCCGCGCTGTAGGTGCCCAGTTGCAGCAGGCTGATCTGGTCGAACGCGCTGCCTTTCAGCTCGGGCCAGTGCTGGCTGGCCTTGTCGGAGAATTCCAGTTTGCCGCTGGCCTGGGCGTAGGCGGCGAGGGTCGCGGTGAAGGTTTTGCTCACCGAGCCGATTTCGAACAGGGTGTTTTCACTTACCGCTTGCCCGGTGCTCTTGTCGGCAACACCGTAGTTAAAGTAATGCGCCTTGCCATCGACGGTCACGGCCACGGCCAGGCCCGCGATGTCCTGTTTCTGCATCACCGGTGTCACGGTGGCCTTCACCAGCGCCTGCAACTGATCGTCGGTTTGCGGGGCGGCCAGGCAGGTGGCGGCGCTGAAGAAAAGTCCGAAAGCGCAGAGGGACTTGAGTTTGTTCAGGTTGATCGAAAACATGCTTGGGCCACTCTCCATGAGTGTTGATGGTGTTATCCCGCTACACTGCGAGCGTTTTCCGTCGGGCCGGCTGATCGGCGCCGCCAAATCTAGGCAGTCCGGTGTCTTTCGACAAACGATGAAAACTCGGACGAGCCATTAGAAAAATTTGGGACTGGGCATGATTCGACCTCAATTGCCTTTGAACGCATTACGCGCCTTCGAAGCTTCTGCGCGTCATTTGAGCTTCACTCGCGCTGCCGTGGAGTTGTGCGTAACCCAGGCGGCCGTCAGCCATCAGGTCAAAAGCCTGGAAGCGCAACTCGGCGTGATCCTGTTCAAACGCCTGCCCCGTGGGCTGATGCTGACCGGCGAGGGCGAAACGTTGCTGCCGGTGCTGACCACGTCGTTCGATCATATCGCGCAGATGCTCGAGCGTCTGGCGGGCGGGCAATATCGGGAAATGCTCACGGTCGGTGCGGTGGGCACTTTCGCCGTGGGCTGGTTGTTGCCGAGGCTGGCGGACTTTCAGGCGAAACATCCGCTCATAGATTTGCGGCTGTCGACCAACAACAACCGGGTGGACGTGGCCGCCGAAGGGCTGGATTACGCGATCCGGTTTGGCGCCGGGGCGTGGCACGGTATCGAGGCGACCCGTTTGCTGGAGGCGCCGTTGACAGTGCTGTGCGTGCCGGAAATCGCCCGGCAATTGCACACGCCGGGGGATCTTCTGCAGCAGCGTCTGCTGCGTTCCTATCGCACTGATGAGTGGCCGGAATGGTTTCATGCGGCGGGTCTGGCGACCCATGCCGCGCCGCCCCAGAGCATCGTGTTCGACTCGTCGCTGGCGATGATGGAAGCGGCGTTGCAGGGCGGCGGGGTGGCACTGGCGCCGCCGTTGATGTTTGCCCGGCAACTGGCGGCGGACCTGATCCGCCAACCCTTTGCCATCGAAATCACCACCGGCAGCTATTGGCTGACGCGGTTGCAGTCAAGGCCGGAGACCTCGGCGATGGCGGCGTTCAGGCACTGGTTGCTGGAAATTTCCGGCCAGTGAGAACCCTTGTGGGAGCGAGCCTGCTCGCGAAGACGGCCTCAAATTCGAAAAATTTATCGACTGACACTTCGCCATCGCGAGCAAGCTCGCTCCCACAGGAAATTGCGTTGAATCCGGGTCAGCGCATCAGGCAGGGCCGCTTGTTATCGAACGTCCAGCCCGGAATCAGAAACTGCATCGCCACGCTGTCATCCCGCGCGCCGAGTCCCATGCCTTTATAGAGTTCGTGAGCCCTGGCCACCTGATCCATGTCCAGCTCCACGCCCAGCCCCGGTTTCTTTGGCACCTGCACGCAGCCGTCGACGATTTGCAGCGGTGCCTTGGTCAGGCGCTGGCCGTCCTGCCAGATCCAGTGGGTGTCGATGGCGGTGATGTCGCCCGGCGCGGCGGCCGCCACATGGGTGAACATCGCCAGGGAAATATCGAAATGGTTGTTGGAGTGCGAGCCCCAGGTCAGGCCCCATTCGTGGCACATCTGCGCCACGCGCACCGAGCCCTGCATGGTCCAGAAATGCGGGTCGGCCAGCGGGATGTCCACAGACTGCAACTGAATCGCGTGACCCATCTCGCGCCAGTCGGTGGCGATCATGTTGGTGGCGGTTTTCAGGCCGGTGGCGCGGCGGAATTCGGCCATCACTTCACGGCCCGAATAACCGTTTTCCGCACCGCACGGGTCTTCGGCGTAGGCCAGCACATGATGCTGATCGCGGCACAGACGGATCGCTTCTTTCAGTGACCACGCGCCGTTCGGATCGAGGGTGATGCGGGCGTCGGGGAAGCGCTCGGCCAGTGCGGTCACCGCTTCGATTTCGGCATCGCCGCTGAGCACGCCGCCCTTGAGCTTGAAGTCCTTGAAGCCATAACGCGCGTGGGCAGCCTCGGCCAGACGCACCACGGCGTCGGCGGTCATGGCTTTCTCGTGACGCACGCGGAACCAGTCGTTGTCGGCATCCGGTTCGCTGCGGTAGGCAAGGTCGGTTTCCCGGCGGTCGCCCACGTAGAACAGATAACCGAGCATCTTCACTTCATCACGCTGCTGGCCTTCGCCGAGCAATGCCGCCACCGGCACGTCGAGGTGCTGGCCGAGCAGGTCGAGCAGGGCAGCTTCCAGCCCGGTGACCGCGTGAATGGTGATGCGCAGGTCGAACGTCTGCAGGCCACGGCCGCCGGCATCGCGGTCGGCGAAAGTCTGGCGCACCTGATTGAGGATCTTCTGATACGTGCCGATCGGGCTGCCGACCACCAGGCTGCGGGCGTCTTCCAGCGTTTGGCGGATGCGTTCGCCACCGGGCACTTCACCGACGCCGGTGTGGCCGGCGTTGTCCTTGAGGATGACGATGTTGCGGGTGAAAAACGGCCCGTGGGCGCCGCTCAGATTGAGCAGCATGCCGTCGTGGCCGGCCACCGGGATGACTTGCATCTCGGTGATGATCGGGGCTTTGGCGATGTCGTGTGCGGTCATTTGGGATTGTCCTTTCAAGCGTGTTTCGGCGCGGCATCGGCCACGGCGACGTCAGGTGCGGATTTGGGTGTCATGCGGGCGGCGAACACGATGATCGCGGCGATGATCGAGGTTGCGGCCAGACCATAAAGGCCGCCCTGGATCGAACCGGTGTGTTGTTCCAGCAGGCCGAAAGTGGTGGGGGCGACGAAGCCGCCGAGGTTGCCCACCGAGTTGATCAACGCGATCACGGCGGCGGCGATCCGCGCATCGAGATAGGCCTGCGGGATCGGCCAGAACAGCGACGACGCGGATTTGAAACCCAGTGCGGCAAAGCAGATCGCGACGAAGGCAAAAATCGGCCCGCCGGTGGTGGACATGAACATCCCCGCAGCGGCGATCAGCAATGCCGTGGCGACCCATGCCTGCTGGTGTTTCCACTTCGCCGAGAACGAGGCGAACGCGTACATGCCGATGATCGACAGCAGCCATGGAATCGAGTTGAACAGCCCGACCTGGAAGTCGCTCATCTCGCCCATCTTCTTGATGATGCTCGGCAGCCAGAACGTTGCGGCGTAGATGGTCAATTGAATGAAGAAATAGATTAGGCAGAACAGGATGATCTGGCGGTCCTTGAGCAGTTTGCCCAGCGACGGCCGGATCGGCGTTGCGGCTTCGCGGGCCTTCTGTTCGTCGTCGATGGCTTTGACCAGCGCATCCTGCTCGGCGTGGGTCAGCCATTTGGCGTCGTGGGGTTTGGCGTCGAGCCAGAACCACACGAACACGCAGAGGCCGACCGAGAACATCCCTTCAATGAAATACATCCACTGCCAGCCGTGCAGACCGAGACCTTCGATCTGTAGCAGCAGGCCGGACAACGGACCGGAAATCAGCGAGGCCACGGCAGAGCCACTGAGGAAAATCGCAATCGCCTTGCCGCGCTCGGCCCCCGGCAACCAGCGGGTGAAGTAGTAGATCACCCCGGGAAAGAACCCGGCCTCGGCCACGCCGAGCAGAAAACGCAGGATGTAGAAGTGGGTTTCGTTCTGGATGAACGCCATGCCGGCGGCCACCAGGCCCCAGGTGAGCATGATGCGGGTCAGCCAGATTCGCGCGCCGACCTTTTGCAGCAGCATGTTGGAAGGGACTTCGAACAGCGCGTAACCGATGAAGAACAGCCCGGCACCGAAACCGTAGGCCGCAGCACAGATGCCGAGGTCGTGTTCCATGTGGGTGCGGACGAAACCGATGTTCACCCGGTCAATGTAATTGACGATGAACATGATGACGAACAGCGGTAGGACGTGGCGTTTGACTTTGGCAATGGCGGAGGACAGCACCGAATCGGCGCCCTCGTTCATCCCGGCAATGGATGATTTCACTTGGTTTTCTCCCACTCGTTATTTTTATGCGGGGTGTGGCTGGGTGCTGCGTTGTTGATAGACATCATACAACTGCATTTTTTTGTCCTACAAGTTGGAGTGCTCAATCAAATTTATCTACGGCGAAGGGTTTTTATGCTTTTCTGGATTTGAAGTGCCGTATTTGTTGGGTTTTAAAGGGTTGTTGCCGGGCGCGAGATGCGGAGTGCAAGACCAGCGAATGTGCAGTGCTGGCGTGAAATTAGTGAAAGTTTTCTAGCGAAAAGCGCTTGTTGTCATACAAGTTGAGCGCCTGAAATCATAGGAGCTCATACAAGTCATCGCCCGCAGTGCTACGATCGGCTTGTCCCGATCACCGGAACCGACCATGCAAGAAGACCTCGACGCACCTGCTCGCAAACGCGCCCACAACCTGGCCCATGACCTGGTGGAAAAACTCACCCAGAGCATCCTGCTCGGCCAGATGCTGCCCGGTGACAAGCTGCCGTCGGAAAACTCGATCGTTCAGGAGCACGGCGTCAGCCGCACCGTGGTGCGCGAGGCGATTTCCAAGTTGCAGGCGTCGGGGCTGGTGGAGACGCGGCACGGCATCGGCACGTTCGTGATCGAGCGTGCGCCGGAGCAGGGGCTGCGGCTGAATGTCGATACGGCGCTGGGGGTGCGCAGCATTCTCGAATTGCGCATGGGCCTCGAGACGCAAGCGGCGGCACTGGCCGCGCAACGTCGCAGCGAACAACAACTGCTGCAGATGCGCCAGGCGCTGGACGACTACCAGCGTCTGTTGGCCAACAACGACAGTTGCGTCGAGGCCGACCGGCGCTTTCATCTGTTGATTGCCGAAGCCACCGGCAACGTCTGCTTCACCGAAATCATGCAGCACCTGGGCAGCGCGATGATCCCGCGTACCCGGGTCAATGCGGCCGAACGCGGCGCGGTGGATTTGAGCAAGCTCGGGCAACTGGCGAACCTGGAGCATGAGGCGATATTCAACGCGATCAGACGCCAGGATCCGGAAGCGGCGCGTGCAGCGATGTGGCTGCACCTGAGCAACAGCCGCGACCGGTTTTCGGCGGGCGGCGCCTGATGCCGCCGCGACTCAAGTCTCAATGGCCCGGACCACCGCCGGCCGCTCCAGATTCAACGCCAGCACACTGATCAGCACCACCGCCGAACCCACCAGCACCAGCAGTGTCGGGCGTTCGCCCAGACCCACCGAGGCAATCCCCATCGCGGTCGGCGGAATCAGGTACAGCGTCATCGTCGCCCGGCTCAGGTCCACATGCTTGAGCACGAACGCCCACGCCAGATAGGCAAGGGCGCTGGGAAACACGCCCAGAGCGAGCACCGCCCATTGCACCCGCAGCGGCGCACTGGCCACGCTGTCGGCCAGCCCCGGCAAGTAAATCAACAACAGCAGCGTGCCGGACCATACCGTGTAGCAAACCAGCGTCAGCCCGTCATAGCGCCGGGCGTGGTGTTTTTGCAGGGCGAAGTAAACGCTCCACGACACCGCCGCCAGCAGGATCAGCAAACCATGGGCGTCGATGCTGCCGAGGCCGCGATCGCCGCTCACCACAATCACCACGCCGACGAATCCTGTCAGCACACAACCCCAGCGCCAGACGCTGACCCGATCCTTGAACAGAAACCGCGCCAGCAGCGTGCTGAACAGCGGTGTCGATTGCGCCAGCACACTGGACGCACCGGCGCTGACGCTTTGCTGGCCGATGTTCAGCACCACGTGATGCAGGCTGACGGCAAAAAAGCCCAGGGCAAACAACAGTGGCAAGTCTTGCAGGCGCGGCAGGTGAATGCCCTTGAAGCCTGCAATCACGGCCATGAACAGCGACGCCAGCAGAAACCGCAGCAACGCCAGATGCCCTGGATCGTAGGCTTGCAGGCCGATGTGGATGCCGGTCGGCGAATAGGCCCAGCAGCCGACGACAAAGGCCATGGCCAACAGGATTTTCAAAGGCGAAGTGAAGGGCATGAGCGAGGCACCAGGAGGGTTGATGCACCGAGTATCCGGGCGGCCAATCATTCGCCACAACTGACTTATACTGCGCGAACCGTTCACTCAGAGTGATGATTATGGAGCTGGCGCAAATCCGCATGTTCAAGACCGTGGCCGAGGTCGGCAGCATCGCCAAGGCCGCTGAAAAGCTGTTTTGCGTGCCGTCGAACATCACGGCGCGGATCAAGTCCCTGGAAGCGGAACTGGGGGTTGCGCTGTTTCTGCGCGAAGGGCGGGGGTTGCGGATCAGTCCGGCGGGGCAGACCTTTCTCGCCTATGCGGAGAAGATTCTGGCGCTGACGGCTGAGGCCAAACGCGCAGTCGATCCCGCTGCCGAGCCGTCCGGGCCGTTGCGCATCGGTGCCATCGAATCTTCGGCTACCGGGCGCCTGCCACGTCTGCTGGCGAAATTTCACAAGCGCTATCCGAATGTGGCGCTGGAATTGACCACCGGCACCTGGGGCCAGTTGCTCGACGATACGGTCAGTCATCGTCTGGACGGCGCGATCGTCGCGGTGGACGTCGAGCGTTCGCAGCTCAAACGTACGCCGATGTATCGCGAGGAACTGCTGCTGATCGCTTCGACTTCTTTCGGGCCGATACGCAACCTCGACGATTTACAGGACAAGACCGTGTTCATGTGGCCGCAGGGCTGTCCGTATCGCGCCGCGCTGGAGCACTGGTTGTTGCGTCAGGGCCTGGCGTTGCCGATTGTCAGCCTGGCCAGTTACGGGGCGATTGTCGGTTGCGTGAGCGCCGGCGCTGGCGTAGCGCTGGTGCCCAAAGGCGTGTTCGAGCAATACGCCAAAGGCGCGGGGTGTGCGGGTTACGAATTCCCGGAGCTGACGGCTATCGACAACTTGTTCTACTGGCATGAAAACGCCGGGGTGCACCCGGCGCGTGAGGCGTTTGTGGCGATGTTGCGCGAGGAGTTTGCCTGAGCCGGATCAGGCTCCGCTCACGTCGCGCATCAACAGGCCGAAGCGCAGATCCACCGCATCCGGAATCGGCAGGTACACGGTGTGCCCGTCCCCCGGCGCCACATCGATGGCCTCGCCCTTGAGGCTCTGCAATTCATGCAGATCAAAATGGAAGTTGCCCTTGGGCGTCATCAGTTCCAGATGATCGCCCAGGGCAAAGCGGTTCTTCACTTTGACCTCGGCCAGCCGATCCCGGCGCTCGCCGGTCAGCTCGCCAACGAATTGCTGACGCTCCGACACCGAGCTGCCGTTCTGGTAGTTCTGGTATTCGTCATGCACATGCCGGCGCAGGAAACCTTCGGTGTAGCCACGCTGGGCGAGGGATTCCAGATCGGTCATCAGGCTGCGGTCGAATTCGCGACCGGCCACCGCATCGTCGATAGCCCGGCGGTAAACCTGAGTGGTGCGGGCGCAATAGAAGTGCGATTTGGTCCGGCCTTCGATCTTCAGCGAGTGCACGCCCATGCGGGTCAGGCGCTCGACATGCTGCACCGCGCGCAGGTCCTTGGCGTTCATGATGTAGGTGCCGTGCTCGTCTTCGAAGGCCGGCATCATCTCGCCGGGACGATTGGCTTCCTGCAGCAGGAACACTTGATCGGTGGGGGCGCCGAGGCCGAGGGTCGGTTGCGGTTCGAAGGTCTGCACGATTTCGCCGAGCTGGTTTTCGCTGGCTTCCTGCGCCGAATATTTCCAGCGGCAGGCGTTGGTGCAGGTGCCCTGATTGGCGTCGCGCTTGTTCATGTAGCCGGAGAGCAGGCAGCGGCCGGAGTAGGCCATGCACAGCGCGCCGTGGACGAACACTTCCAGTTCCATGCCCGGCACCTGCTCGCGGATTTCGCCGATCTCTTCCAGCGACAGCTCCCGGGACAGGATGATCCGGCTCAGCCCTTGTTGCTGCCAGAATTCGACGCTCGCCCAATTCACCGTGTTGGCCTGCACCGACAGGTGAATCGGCATCTGCGGAAAGTGCCGGCGCACCAGCATGATCAGGCCGGGGTCGGACATGATCAGTGCATCCGGTGCCATCTCGATCACCGGCGCCAGATCCTTGAGGAAGGTCTTGAGCTTGGCGTTGTGCGGCGCGATGTTGACCACCACGTAGAAGCGCTTGCCCTGGGCCTGGGCTTCACGAATGCCGAGGGCCAGATTGGCGTGGTCGAACTCGTTGTTGCGCACCCGCAGGCTGTAGCGCGGCTGGCCGGCGTAGACCGCATCGGCGCCGTAGGCGAAGGCGTAGCGCATGTTTTTCAGGGTGCCGGCGGGGGCGAGCAATTCCGGGGTGAAGGAGGGCGTCATGGCGGTGTCGGTCGCAAAAGCGCGGGAGGGTAAACGAGGCGCGGCGAGGGTTTATTGATCTGGATCTATGCTCCATGAACAAAGATGGCACTCGCGCGGGCGTGGGCTGACTAAGTTGGGCGGGTGCGCGTGGCGCCTGACTGACATGGACCGGACATGAACCAAAAGAGTCTGCAATTCAAATCCCTCACCGTGCTGTTGCTGCTGGTGACGGTGGCCTTTATCTGGATCCTGCTGCCGTTCTACGGCGCGGTGTTCTGGGCGGTGATCCTAGGCATTGTATTCGCGCCGATGCAACGCCGGTTGCAGCAGAGGTTCGGCTGGCAACGCAACCTGACGTCACTGTGCACCTTGAGTGTCTGCGTGGTGATCGCGATTCTGCCGGTGATCGTCATCAGCGTGTTGCTGGTGCAGGAAGGGGCGACGCTCTACGACAACATCGAAAGCGGCAAGCTCGATATCGGTGCGTACCTGGCGCAGTTCAAGCACAGCCTGCCGCCGTACTTTCAGCACCTGCTCGACCGTTTCGGTATGGGCGAACTCAATGCCTTGCGCGAGAAGATCGTCAAGGCGGCGATGCAGGGCAGTCAGGTGCTGGCGACCCAGGCATTCAGTTTCGGCCAGGGCACGTTCGATTTCGTGGTGAGCTTTTTCATCATGTTGTACTTGCTGTTTTTCTTTCTGCGCGACGGCGCCGAACTGGCGCGCAAGGTGCGCACGGCGGTACCGCTGGAAGAGCATCACAAGCGGCGCCTGCAACTGAAATTCAATCGGGTGGTGCGCGCCACGGTCAAAGGCAACCTGCTGGTGGCCATTACGCAAGGCGCGCTGGGCGGGGCGATTTTCTGGTTTCTCGACATACCCAGCGCGTTGCTTTGGGCGGTGTTGATGGCGTTTCTGTCGCTGCTGCCGGCGGTGGGGGCCGGGATCGTCTGGGCGCCGGTGGCGGTTTACTTCCTGCTCAGCGGGATGATCTGGCAGGGCGTGGTGCTGGGGCTGTTCGGGGTGTTCGTGATCGGCCTGGTGGATAACGTGCTGCGTCCGGTGCTGGTGGGCAAGGACACGCGCATGCCGGACTACATGATCCTGATCTCGACGCTGGGCGGGATGGCGGTATTCGGTCTTAATGGTTTCGTGATCGGGCCGCTGATCGCTGCATTGTTCATGTCGAGCTGGGCGCTGTTCGTCGAAACCAGACCGAAGGTGCAGTTGCCTTAAGCCTTGAACGGGCCGTTGATCAGCTGTTGCGACAGTGCCTTGGCGGCTGGCAAAGAGGTGAGCGGGCCGCTGACCGGTTCGCCGTCGCGCACCAGATACCAGCAGGCGAGCAGTCCAAGCTCTCTGAGGGATGCGGGAACCGCGCTGCCGACAACGGACATGATTTGAACCTGAGCCATGAAAAGTACCTCCATCAATCTATGGAGCTACCTTAGGGATTTGGCCGTTTCAGGGACAATCAACACTTTCGATAGTGGACATTGATGCCGTTGAGGGCTCGGTCAATCGACCACCTGATCGAGCATGTGCACGATCTCGTGCTCATTGAGCAAACCCTTGCGCACCAGGTTTTCCGCCAGCAGCGACACAAACTTCGCCGTGCGATGGCCTTCCAGGTGCTTGAGCTCGGTCAGGGCGTTGTACACCTTGCTCGAGGTGCATAAACCGACGATGCGGTGCGGATTCTGTGTTGGCATTCCAGTCGTCCTTGTTTTTATAAACCTGTTGTATGCGGACGGATTCAGATTGCGGTTCCGTCATGACAAATAGATGACCGTTTTGTGTTTCGGCCCGACGGTCGAGTCCATCATGCCGACTTTAACGGGTGAAACTGTCCCCACAGCGACCTTGGCGAGATTTTTTCAGACGTTGGCCGACGGACGGTTGGCTTTCTTGAGGCCAAAAAAAGCCCCGCTGGAAAGCGGGGCTCTGTCTGTGTGCTTACCAGCGACCACCGTAGTAGTGCGGGTGGCCGTAATAACCACGGGGCGGACCGTAGTAGACCGGGCCTGGAACATAAACCGGTTGTTGTACGTAAACCGGGGCCGGCTGGTAGTAGACCGGTGGTGGCGGTTGTTGCACGTACACCGGCGCCGGTTGAGCGTAAACAGGCTGTTGAACATACACCGGACGATCCTGGTTGATGAGCGCCGAGCCGATGATGGCCGAGCCGACGATCGCACCAAATACCGCCGGACCCTGCCAGCCACCGCCGTGGGCTTCTGCCTGACCTGTGATCGCGAATGCACCAATCAACAAGGCCACGATGGGGAGTTTACGAATCATGATTAATCCTCGGTTCTTCGACCCGGCGTCCGGGCCTGCAACAGGCTCGGGATAGCGCGGGGATACTTCTAAGACAGCAACATTTGGAAAAACAGCACGGCGGCTGGGTAAATTTTGTGTAAGGTCTGTACCGACTTGCTTACCGGGTTTCAGGCATCGGCTGTGAAGCCCGGAACAGACCGGCTTATGATCGTTCAGAACCTGATGGTCTGGCTAATCCCGTCCATCCGAAAGTGCATTCGAAGGAGTCTCCCATGCAGATGAACCCCAACAAAGACACCCAATTGTGCATGTCCCTGTCTGGGCGTCCCGGGAATTTCGGTCTGCGTTTTCATAACCATTTGTACGAACAACTGGGCCTGAATTTCTACTACAAGGCCTTCAGCAGCCAGGATCTGCCGGGCGCCGTCGGCGGGATCCGGGCGCTGGGCATCCGTGGTTGCGGGGTGTCGATGCCGTTCAAGGAGGCCTGCATTGCCCTGGTCGACGAGCTGGATGCCTCGGCAGCGGCGATCCAGTCGATCAACACCATCGTCAACACCAACGGCCATCTCAAGGCCTACAACACCGATTACATCGCCATCGCCCAGTTGCTTGACACCCACGCGGTGCCGAAGGACTCGACTTTCGCCCTGCGCGGCAGCGGCGGCATGGCCAAAGCGGTGGCCAGTGCCTTGCGCGATGGTGGTTACAAGAATGGTCTGATCGTGGCCCGCAACGAGCGCGCCGGCCGTGCGCTGGCCGATTCCCTCGGCTATCGGTGGCAGGCGGAAATGGGTGACGAGCGCCCGCAGATGCTGATCAACGTGACGCCGGTCGGCATGGACGGTGGTCCGGAAGCGGGTCAGTTGGCGTTTGAAGTGGATGTGATCAAGTCTGCCGACACCGTGTTCGATGTGGTGGCGATCCCCTCGGAAACCCCACTGATCGTGCGTGGCCGCGCTGAAGGCAAAAAAGTCATCACCGGGCTGGAAGTGATCGCGATCCAGGCGCTGGAGCAGTTCGTGCTGTACACCGGCGTGCGGCCGACGGTCGAGCAGTTCGATGCAGCGGTGGCGTTTGCCCGCAGTTGATTGATCTCGGTGTCGGGGTTGGTCATTGCCTATACTGCCGGATCAGCAGGCACAGACTTGCCCCACGACAAAAGCCGAGGTTTGCATGCACCCGCCCATTCTCAACCTGAATGATGTCGAACTCGAACCGTTGCCCGAAGCCCTGGCCCCCGAAGGCGAAACCGCCGGGCGTTATCAGCAGCGGTTCGCCCGAATCGGCCAGCAACTGGGTGCGCAGAAGCTCGGTTATCGGCTGTATGCGCTGCCGCCGGGCATGCGTGGCAGTCCGTTCCACAGCCATCGGGTCAATGAGGAGATGTTCTACGTGGTGGCCGGGGAAGGGGAGGTGCGCTTGGGGGCCGAGCGTTTCCCGATCCGCGCCGGCGACGTGATCGCCTGCCCGCCGGGCGGCCCGGAAAAGGCGCATCAAATCATCAACACCAGCTCGCAGGAGCTGCGCTATCTGGCAGTCAGCACCCAGCAGCAACCGGACATCTGTGAATACCCGGACTCGAACAAATACGCGGTGATGGATAATTTCAGCATCGATGCCGAGGGCAATGCCTCGGGATTCGTCGCGGTGGCGCGGCAGTCGGACGGGGTGGATTACTGGGACGGCGAGTAACGCCGCCCCGTTACGCTTATTCGAGGCGGGCCAGGCGCTCTTCCAGCGCTGCAATCCGCGCTTCCAGCTCTTCGATGCGCTCCACTGACACACCGCTGGCAGCGCCGCGATCACTCGGATTCTGTCGTGCCGCAATAATCGCCTCGATGTCCGCCGGATCGCCCAGTGCATGGGTGTAGCGGTCCTCGCGCTGGCCGGCCTGACGCGGAATCAGCACCGCCAGGTCCCGGGCGATCAGGCGCTCCAGTTGATGCACCACTTGTTCGGCGTCTTCGAATTCATGCATGCGACCGCTGCGGGTCAACAGTTCGTTGACGGTCTGCGGGCCGCGCAGGAACATCAGCCCGGTCAGAATCATCTGTGCCGGCACCAGCTCCAGCGCCTTGTCGACCTTGTGCTCCCAGCGGTCGGCGCGGCTACCCATCACCAGCTTGGCGAAACCGCGACCTTCGAGGGCGCGCAAGCTCTGGCCGACCTGGCCCTGGGTCAGGTTCATCACCGGTTCCCGGCTGGTTTTCTGATTGCAGGCCAGCACCAGTGCGTTGAGGGTCAGCGGATATGTTTCCGGGCTGGTGGCCTGTTTCTCGATCAGCGAACCCAGAATGCGGATTTCCGTGGCGTTGAGCCGTGGTTCGTTGACGTTGGTTTCAAGTTCTGTGGACATCGCGCGTTCCCTCTGCAGTCGAAGGCGCCTAGCCTAATCCTTGCTGGATAAAAGACAAGTCGCGCGGCCCGCGAGCATGGCTATAATCGCCCCACGATTCACCCAGCCACCACGTGAGACTGCCATGACCATTTCCCTGTACGCCGCATCCGTCCCGGTTTTCCAACAAATGCTCAACGCCCTGAGCGATGTGCTGAAAAAAGCCGAAGCCCACGCCACCGCGAAAAACATCGACCCGAACGCCTTCCTGCAAGCGCGTCTGTACCCGGACATGTTTCCGCTGGTGCGTCAGGTGCAGATCGCCGTGGACTTCGCCAAAGGCGTTTCCTCGCGTCTGGCCGAAGTCGAAATCCCGAAATACGACGACACCGAAACCACCTTCGCCGAGCTGCAAGCGCTGATCACCAAGGTCCTGGCCTTCATCGGCGAGATCAAGCCTGAGCAAATCAACGGCAAGGAAGGCATCGAGATCGTGACCCGTCCGGGCACCCCGAAAGAGAAGCGCTTCAGCGGCCAGGCTTACCTGCTGAGCTACGGCCTGCCGCAGTTCTTCTTCCACGTCACCACCGCTTACGACCTGCTGCGTCACAACGGCGTTGAAATCGGCAAGCGCGATTACATGGGCGCGTTCTAAACCCGACGCAACAAAAAGCCCGCCAAGGTTTGCGCCTTGGCGGGCTTTTTATTGCGCTCGGTGTTTACGCCGGACGCTGGGCTTTCTGTTCTTCGCCCAGGCAAGCCGCAGCGGTGAACAGCACGTCGGTTGAGGAGTTCAGCGCCGTCTCGGCCGAATCCTGCAGTACGCCGATGATGAAACCGACCGCCACCACCTGCATGGCGATTTCGCTCGGGATGCCGAACAGGCTGCACGCCAGCGGGATCAGCAGCAGCGAACCGCCGGCTACACCGGACGCACCGCACGCGCAGATTGCGGCGACAACGCTGAGCAGGATCGCGGTCGGGATGTCCACGGCGATGCCCAGTGTATGCACGGCGGCGAGGGTCAGCACGGTGATGGTGATCGACGCACCGGCCATGTTGATGGTCGCGCCCAGCGGAATCGAGACCGAATAGGTATCTTCGTGCAGGCCCAGGCGTTTGCTCAGTTCCAGGTTGACCGGAATGTTCGCCGCCGAACTGCGCGTGAAGAACGCGGTGATGCCGCTTTCACGCAGGCATTTCAGCGTCAGCGGATACGGGTTGCGGCGCAGTTTCCAGAACACGATCAGCGGGTTCATCACCAGTGCCACGAAGGCCATGCAGCCCAACAGCACCGCCAACAGGTGAGCGTAGCCGACCAGTGCGCCAAAACCGGAAGTGGCCAGGGTCGAAGCCACCAGGCCGAAAATCCCCAGCGGTGCGAAGCGGATCACCACGCGCACGATCAGGGTCACGCCGTTGGACAAATCGCTGACCACTTCCCGGGTGGTATCACCGGCGTGGCGGATGGCCACGCCCATGCCGATGGCCCAGGCCAGAATGCCGATGAAGTTGGCGTTCATCAGCGCGGTGACCGGGTTATCGACCACGCTCAACAGCAGGCTTTGCAGGACTTCACCGATGCCGCCCGGTGCCGTCACGGCGACGTTGTCGGTGGACAGCACCAGATGCGACGGGAAAAGGGTGCTGGCAACCACGGCCACCACCGCAGCGCCAAAGGTGCCCAGCAGATAGAGGAACAGAATTGGCCGGATATGGGTTTCCTGGCCGTGCTTGTGGTTGGCAATCGAGGCCATGACCAGCACGAACACCAGAATCGGCGCCACGGCTTTCAGCGCCGAGACGAACACCTTGCCGATGAAAGCGGTGCCTTTCGCGGCTTCCGGTGCGAGCAGCGCCAGGGCGATGCCGGCAATCAGGCCGATCAGGATCTGCGTGACCAGGCTGAGGCTTTGCAGGCGTTGCAATAGAGAAGGGGATGAAGCGGTCATAACGGCATCTCTGCTTTTTATAGGGTGCAAGGTTGCGTGATCCGGGCGATAAATCGGGGGCAGGCCACAGACACGAACCGAAAGGAATGACGCGACAGCCACGCCGTTAAACGGGCGGCTGAACAGGGTGTACGTTTTTCAGGGCGCGGACTTTATCACAGCGTAGGCCTTATCCTTCAGGCCTGTGACGATCTGCCACCGAAACGTCCGGCAACATAGACAGGTTTGTGCAAGTCACTCGGGAAACACTCTGTTAAGATTGCGCATCCTTATTTTCAAGTTCTGCCGGCGGGCCTTCGGGTCAGCGCTGGTGTCGTCGTTTTGCTGGAGTTCCTCATGCTGTTGCCCATCCTTCTGTTGTCTGCCGCCGGATTCACGGTGCTGACCACGGAGTTCGTCATCGTCGGCCTGTTGCCGGCGATTGCCCGCGACCTGGAAGTCACTATCCCGCAAGCCGGGTTGCTGGTGACTCTATTCGCTTTCACCGTGGCCATGTTCGGTCCTTTCTTGACCGCATATTTCGCCCGATTCGAACGGCGCAAACTGTTCATCACCATCCTGATCATGTTTGGTCTGGCCAATACCGTGGCGGCGCTGGCGCCGAACATCTGGGTCATGGCCATTGCTCGACTGATCCCGGCGCTGGGGTTGCCGGTGTTCTGGGCGCTGGCCAGCGAAACTGCCGTGGACATCGTCGGCCCGGACTTCGCCGGTCGCGCCATTGCCAAGATCGGCTTCGGCATCGTCTGTGCCACGGTGTTCGGCATTCCGGTGGGCACGCTGATTTCCGACGCGTTCGGCTGGCGCAGTGCATTCGCCATTCTGGCGGTGATTGCGTTCGCCAAGGCCTTGCTGCTGTTTGTCTACCTGCCGAAAACCAGCCTGCACCAGCACCAGGTCAGCTTCGCTTCGCAGTTCAAGATCCTGCGCAGCCCGCTGATGCTTGGCCATGTATTGCTGTCGATCCTGGTGTTCAGCGGCATGTTCACGGCCTACACCTATCTGGCGGACATCCTTGAGCGTCTGGCTGGCTTCAATGGCACCGTGGTCGGTTGGTGCCTGATGGGCTTTGGCGCAGTCGGGCTGATCGGCAACTCGCTGGGCGGGCGCGCGGTGGATCGCCATCCGCTGATGGCCTCGGTGATGTTCTGCGCGTTCATGATTCCCGGGATGGTGGCGCTGGTACCGAACATCAATTCGTCGCTGGGTCTGGCGGCGGCCATGGGCATCTGGGGCGTGACTCAGGCGGCGCTGTTTCTGGTCAGCCACGTGCGTTTGATGAAAGCCGCACCTGAGGCGCCGGCCTTCGCTGCGTCGTTGAACATTGCCGGGGCCAACCTCGGGATCGGTCTGGGCGCGATTATTGGCGGTCGAGTGATCGACAGTGCCGGCCTGGGCTTCGTAGGCTTCGCGGCCGCCGCGTTCATCCTGCTGTCGATTTTCCTCGCCATGGTGTTGATGGTGCTCAAGCCGCGCGATGTCTGCGCAACGGCTTAAAACTCGGTAAACAGCTCGCGTCGGGCACCTTCGGTAATCGCTTTGATGCCGGGGTGCTTGACCTTGCGTTCCACCGAGATCGCGTAGAACGACTCACTCACCGCATCGGTCTGGCCGATCAACTCGACGCCGTACTGGCGCTTCACCTCATCGGCAATCACGCTCGGGCCGATGAAGATCCCGCTCCCGGACTGGCCGAACGCCTGCATCAGGGCGCTGTCATCGAACTCCCCGACAATCCTTGGCTGAATCTGCTGCTCGGCGAACCAGCGCTGCAAACGGCTGCGCACCACGGTCTCCGCGCCGGGAATCAGCAGCGGCGCGCCGTGCAGGCTGCGCGGAAAATCCTGACCGTATAACGCCGCCAATTCTGCGGTGGCAAAGAAACTGATCCCGCATTCCCCGAGTTTCTGGCTGTAGCCCTTGATGTCCAAGTGCGAGGGCATCGGGCTGTCGGAGATCACCAGGTCCAGGCGCTGGATCGCCAGGTCCGCCAGTAATCGCTCAAGTTTGTCTTCGCGGCAAGTGATGCGCAGCGGTTCGCTGAGCTCCATGGTCGGTGCGATCAGGCGATAGACGATGGATTTGGGCACCACGTCCGCCACGCCGACCCGGAACAGGATCTGCTGCTCGTTGGGTTGTGCGCGCAACATCAGTTCCAGTTCGCCGCCGAGCTGGAACATCTGCTCGGCGTAAGGCAGGGCCTGGCGCCCGGCTTCGGTGAGTTCGAGTTGCCGGCCGACTCGCTGGAACAACTGGATGCCGTAGGTCTGTTCGAGCAGGGAAATCTGCCCGCTGATGGTCTGCGGCGTGAGGTTCAGTTGCTCGCAGGCGCGCACGATGCTGCCGGTCTTGGCCACCACCCAGAAGTAATGCAGTTGTCGGTAATTGAGCATGGGGTCTGGTCCGTCAAATACAGTTCGTATAAATCGAAGTATAGCCGCTAAAAATACGAATTTTCCTGAAGTGTTTGTCTCCCTAGAATGCCCAGCCATCGACGGGCGGTCTGTGACCCTGTCTGTTCATTCGAAGGAACCCTTATGAAATACACGATCCCGGCACTGATGTTTACGTCTTTACTGCTTATGGCGGGCTGCGACCAGGCTGAAAAAAGCGCCCAGCAATTGATGGGCAAGGCCGCCGAGAGCGCCAAGCAGGCGATCGACGACACGCACAAAGCCGCCGAGCAGGCGCTCAGCGAAGCCACTGGCGGTCTGATCGAGAAAAAAGAAGCCCCGGAAAAAGATGCGGAAAAATCCGAATCTTCCTCCAAGACCATCTAAACCGTCTTACAAGAGTCAGGACTGACCCATGGAATACCTGTTAGAACTCGCTTCCAGCCCGACGGCCTGGATTGCCTTGGCCACACTGGTGGTGATGGAAATCGTGCTCGGCATCGATAACCTGATCTTCATTTCGATCCTGACCAACAAGCTGCCCGAGCAGTACCGGCAGAAGGCCCGCCGCCTCGGTATCGGCATGGCGCTGATCATGCGTCTGGCGCTGTTGAGCACCATCGCCTTCATCGTGCAGTTGACTGAGCCAGTCATCGAGATCCTGGGCCAGGCGTTCTCCTGGAAGGACATGATCCTGATCGCCGGTGGCCTGTTCCTGGTGTGGAAGGCGACGACCGAGATCCATCACAGTATGGACCCGGTGCCGGACGATCCGAAGTCGGCTACCTCGACAGTAACCCTGGGCTTTGCCGCGGCCATCGGGCAGATCCTGATGCTGGACATGGTGTTCTCGATCGACAGCATCATTACCGCTGTCGGCATGACCGAACACTTGCCGATCATGGTGATCGCGGTGGTGGTTTCGGTACTGGTGATGCTGTTTGCGGCTGACCCGCTGGCCAAGTTCATCAACGACAACCCGTCGGTGGTAATGCTGGCCCTGGGCTTCCTGATCATGATCGGCATGACGCTGATCGCCGAAGGTTTCGGCGCCCACGTACCGAAAGGTTATGTGTATGCCGCCATGGCGTTCTCGGCTGCGATTGAGGTGTTGAACATGATGTCCCGTCGCGCCAAGCAGAAGAAACTGGCTGCCCAGGCGTAACCTCTGGAAAAGCGAAGGCCGCGTCACTCGCAAGAGTCACGCGGCCTTTTTCGTTTGAATCGATTGAAAGATGTCAGTGCGCGGTGGCGTGACGGGCGCTGTGTTTCTCGATCTTCTTGATCGGTGCAGGTTGCACAGGGTGGTGATGGCGACGGGAAATCCGCAGCACGCCCCACAACATGGCAGCGGCAACGGCCAGCCAGCCGGCAATCAACATCACAATGGTCATGGTCAGGCTCATCGGTGCCTCCTCTTTGCCCTGCGTCGGGCGCTCACTCTTTTGCTGTCTTTCGAGTGACAGTCTAGTCGCTGGCGTGTTTCAGGCTATTGACCAAAGGTCGGTGGTGACCAATCACTTCGCTCTATGCAGCCGATGCATCTGCCCCTTTGGGCTATACCGCAGCGTTGCGCCGTCCTATGATCCTCGACCAAGCCGGAACACGATGACCGGTAACTGATCAAGAGAGTGACGATGGTGCAGCTATTTTCCCGGATTCGCATGGCACTGCTGGTGGCCGGTTGCGTGACAGCTTTGGTGGGGTGTGCGGGCAGTGTGGCGCCGGAAGTCCAGCGCCTGCCGGAGCGGGTCGAGCTCAGTGGCACCTTCTATCGGGGCGAAGCCAATCAGAGCGGGCCGCAGGTGTTGGCCAGTCTGCTGTCGCAGCAAGGCATCGTGATCACCCCGGGGTTGCTGGAAAAACCACTGCACCTGCCGGGCGCCGAGGACAAGCTTCAGCAGAATATGCAGAACCTGGCCCGCGAATACGGCATGGTCGTGTACCCGGTAGATGCCCGTTTGCCGGCGCTGCTGACCCAGGTGGCGGCGGGTTACCCGGTAATGGTGCGTTTCAGCGAAGGATCGGCGTTCTGGGCCGAGCCGCGGTACGCAATCCTTTCCGGCTATGACCGCAAGAAGCAGAAGGTTCTTTTGCGCGCGGGGATGAATCGTCGTGAACTGATGAGTTTCAGTTCTTTCGAGTCGGCGCTCGAGAAGTCGGGTGGCTGGGCGGTATTGATTCAGAAGCCTTCGCAGCTCCCGGCAGCGGTCGATCGCCAGCGTTGGCTGAAAGCCGCTGATGAGCTGGCGCAGGCTGGCCAGGAACGCGAGGCGGCGCAGGCGCGCAAGGCTCTGGAAGCGAAGTGAGGTTCCGTCCGTCTCCTGACGGGCACCCTGGCGCGCAGCTACGCTCTTAAGGGTAACGCCCGGTTTTTTCGGGTGATTACCCGAACGAGAGGTGCGTATGAGTACCGATTCGAGCTTCGACGACCATAAACCGGACAGCGTGCCGACCACGCCGGAGCCGGACGTTGATCCAGTGCTGGATCCGGACAGTCCGCTGCGCGATCCATTGGCGCGTCCTGCGGTAGTACCCCCGGAACATCGGCGCGATCCCAGTGCTGGCGACGGCATTCCCGATGATGACCAGATGCCGCTGCCCAACGACTGAACCGGCAGACGAAAAAAGCCCCGAATATTCGGGGCTTTTTCTTGTGTCGCGATTTACTTGGACGCTTCGACCACGCCGCTCTGGCGACCCTTGAGGTTTTTCTCGGCCTTGTATTGCTGGGCCACTGCCGGAACGTTGGTGCTCCGACCAGTTTCCACCCAGCTGCGGATGCGGCTGGCATCGGCGAAGTGGGTGTACTTGCCGAACGCGTCGAGAATCACCAGGGCAACCGGGCGGTTGCTCATCCGGGTCACGAGCACCAGGCAATGGCCGGCCGGATTGGTGAAGCCGGTCTTGGTAATCTTGATGTCCCAGTCGGCCTTGTTCACCAGGTGGTCGGTGTTACGGAAACCCAGGGTGTAATTGGGTTTGCGGAACGAGACGGTCTTTTCCTTGGTGGTGGTAAGTTCGGTCAGGATCGGATGCTTTTGCGCAGCCATCAGCAACTTGCTCAGGTCGCGCGCGGTGGAAACGTTGCGCTCCGACAGGCCTGTCGGTTCCACAAAGTGGGTGCTGGTCATGCCCAGCGCCTTGGCCTTGGCGTTCATCGCCGCGATGAAGGCTGCATAACCGCCCGGATAGTGATGGGCGAGACTGGCGGCGGCGCGGTTTTCCGAGGACATCAAAGCGATCAGCAGCATCTCCCGGCGCGGCAGTTCGCTGCGCAGTTTGACCCGGGAAAACACGCCTTTCATTTCCGGAGTGTGGCTGATGTCGACGTCAATCCATTCGTCCATGTTCTGGTGGGCTTCAACCACGACCAGGCCGGTCATCAACTTGCTGACGGAAGCGATCGGCACGATCACGTCCGGATTGCTGGAGTAGATGACTTTGTTGGTCTGCAGATCCATCAGCAGGGCGCTGCCGGAGGCAATCTTCAACTGTGAAGCGTCTCGTGGGGCAGCGGTGGTTTCGGCGGCGTTGACCGTTGGCGTGAGGAGCGTGCCTGAAAATGCAAAAACCAGGCTCAGGATGGACAGACGAATATTCACGCGGGCGAACTCATGAAGGTTGGAAATGCCGTTTTTGTAACGGACTGTGTCGTAAAACGACGCATTCTAGGAGTATGGCTGAAGATCTGTCGATGGTTGTTTGAAGGGCATGAAAAAGTCGTGAAAAGCCCTGTAAAAATAGGGGTTTCCGGCGAACGGTAAAGGTTTTTTCGAGGATACGAAAAACCCCGCACGGGGCGGGGTTCTTCTGGAGCGGAAAAAGCGCTTTAAGCGTGCAGGGTTTCTGCCGCGTAGAGGGTGTTTTCCAGCAGACAGGCACGGGTCATCGGGCCGACGCCGCCCGGTACTGGTGTGATCCAGCCGGCGCGGGGCAGGGCGGTTTCGTACACAACGTCACCGACCAGTTTGCCGTCGTCCTGCCGGTTGATGCCGACGTCGATCACGATCGCGCCTTCCTTGATCCACTCCCCCTTGACCAGGCCCGGCTTGCCGGCGGCAACCACCACCAGGTCGGCGCGGCCGACGTGGCCGGCCAGGTCCTTGGTGAAGCGGTGGGTCACGGTCACGGTGCAGCCGGCCAGCAGCAGCTCCATGGCCATCGGGCGACCGACGATGTTGGAAGCGCCGACGACCACTGCATCCATACCGTACAGATCGACACCGGTGCTTTCCAGCAGGGTCATGATGCCTTTCGGCGTGCACGGACGCAGCAGCGGAATGCGCTGGGCCAGGCGACCGACGTTATAAGGATGGAAACCGTCGACGTCCTTGTCCGGGCGGATGCGTTCCAGCAGTTTGGACGCGTCCAGGTGCTCAGGCAGAGGAAGTTGAAGCAGAACGCCGTCGATTGCCGGGTCGTCGTTCAGTCGATCGATCAGATCGGTCAGTGCTTCCTGAGTGGTTTCGGAAGGCAGGTCGTAGGCTTGGGAGAGGAAGCCGACCTCTTCACAGTCTTTACGCTTGTGCGAGACATAAACCTGAGAGGCAGGATCGCTGCCGACCAGGATCACCGCGAGGCCGGGAGTGCGCAAGCCTTGCTCGCGACGTTCGGCTACCCGTTGGGCGATCTGCTGGCGCAGGCTGGCGGCGATTGATTTGCCGTCGATTAGTTGTGCAGTCATTGCGCGTGATTAACCATCGAGAGGGGAAAAAAAGAGAACGCATTCTCGCATGTCAAACGGTGAGGGCAAAGGCGCTTGGTCAGCAAATTCCCCTAAGCCCTTTAATTAAATGAATTTTTTTCAAAAAGGATTTGACGACCTGCAGGTCGCTCTATACTATTCGTCGCACTTGTCGGGCACAGCCTAGCACTGGTTAAGAAGGTCGAGCGAAATCAAGGTTTTGCGAGACTGGAAAGCACTTAGTTTGTAGTCCTCCAAGGGTACAGCTAACAAGGCGCCCGTAGCTCAGCTGGATAGAGCATCCGCCTTCTAAGCGGATGGTCGCAGGTTCGAGTCCTGCCGGGTGCGCCATTAGGCAGCTTTGGCACAAGTAACGCGATATGGTGGGCGTAGCTCAGTTGGTAGAGCACGGGATTGTGACTCCCGTTGTCGTGGGTTCGATCCCCATCGTCCACCCCATATTTCGAAAGGCGCCAGATGTAACAGTCTGGCGCCTTTGCTTTAAAAAGCTTCATCCGCGGATGTGGTGGAATTGGTAGACACACTGGATTTAGGTTCCAGCGCCGCGAGGCGTAAGAGTTCGAGTCTCTTCATCCGCACCAATCAAAGCTTCATTCATGCCGTTGGTAGGGTGAAGTTCTACAAAGAAGTTGTTTGGCTTCTTTGGCACGCAATATGGTGGGCGTAGCTCAGTTGGTAGAGCACGGGATTGTGACTCCCGTTGTCGTGGGTTCGATCCCCATCGTCCACCCCATATTTCGAAAGGCGCCAGATTTAACAGTCTGGCGCCTTTTTTGTTTTAGGAATTCGAGTTTTCGGCGACTGCCGGTTTCGGGTCGCAGGGCAGGGCGCTTCGTCGTATCAATGTTGCTCGATGATGCCGCGCTGCCCGCCAGCCTTCCATGCAGGGCTGGCTGTCAGGGAGATGATTCAACCGCCTCTATATATAGAAGAGGTTGGCGCAGAGCCCTGGCTTGATTGGCTGTATTTGCTAACAGGGCGAGGCGCAACCGTTTGTCCCCGCCTTCAATTTGCCTGCTGTTTTTTTACCCGTTTTCAGTAGGGTGACTTCTTGAGTTTGACCTACTAGAATGCTTGCCCTTGATTCTTGGGTCGGAAACGGCCGGCTAACGTCTGTGCAACGAGGAATATCCATGCAAGTTTCTGTTGAAAATACTACTGCTCTTGAGCGCCGCATGAGCATCACCGTGCCGGCTGAGCGCATCGAGACTCAGGTCAACAAGCGTCTGCAGCAGACTGCCCAGAAGGCCAAGATTGCTGGCTTCCGTCCAGGCAAAGTGCCTATGAGCGAAATCAAGCGCCGTTTTGGTGCTGATGCGCGTCAGGAAGCGATCGGCGACGTGATCCAGTCCTCTTTCTACGAAGCTGTGGTTGAGCAGAAGCTGAACCCGGCCGGTTCGCCGTCGATCGAGCCTAAGTCGCTCGAAGCTGGCAAGGACCTGGAATACGTAGCCGTATTCGAAGTGTTCCCTGAGTTCACCGTTGCCGGTTTCGAAGGCATCACCGTTGAGCGTCTGAGCGCTGAAGTGGCTGACGCCGATCTGGACAAGATGCTGGACATCCTGCGCAAGCAGAACACCCGTTTTGAAGTGGCCGATCGCGCTGCCCAGAACGAAGACCAGCTGAACATCGATTTCGTTGGCAAGGTTGACGGCGAAGTGTTCGCTGGCGGTTCCGCCAAGGGCACTCAGCTGGTGCTGGGTTCCGGCCGCATGATCCCTGGCTTCGAAGAAGGCCTGGTTGGCGCCAAAGCCGGCGAAGAGCGCGTTCTGAACCTGACCTTCCCAGAGGACTATCAGAACCTGGACCTGGCTGGCAAAACCGCCGAGTTCACCGTGACCGTCAACACCGTTTCCGAGCCAAAACTGCCTGAGCTGAACGAAGAGTTCTTCGCCCAGTTCGGCATCAAGGAAAGCGGCATCGACGGTTTCCGCACCGAAGTTCGCAAGAACATGGAGCGTGAACTGCGCCAGGCGATCAAATCCAAGGTCAAGAATCAGGTAATGGACGGTCTGCTGGCCACCAACCCGATCGAAGTGCCAAAGGCTCTGCTGTCCAACGAAGTTGACCGTCTGCGCGTGCAGGCTGTTCAGCAGTTCGGCGGCAACATCAAGCCTGACCAACTGCCGGCCGAGCTGTTCGAAGAGCAAGCCAAGCGCCGCGTTGTCCTGGGTCTGATCGTGGCTGAAGTGGTCAAGCAATTCGACCTGAAGCCAGACGAAGCCCGCGTTCGCGAAATGATTCAGGAAATGGCTTCGGCTTACCAAGAGCCTGAGCAGGTTGTGTCCTGGTACTACAAGAACGAGCAGCAACTGAACGAAGTCCGTTCGGTTGTGCTGGAAGAACAAGTTGTGGATACTGTTCTGCAGAAAGCTAGCGTGACCGACAAATCGGTCTCTTACGAAGAAGCGGTCAAGCCGGTAGAAGCTCCAAAAGCCGACTGATTGTTTCTGCGTTAGAAGCACACACCATAAGCCAGCCTTCGAGCTGGCTTATGCGTATTCAAGACATGACTATTTGGGAGTGACTGCAGAGCATGTTCCGTAATTCCTATATTCAGCAGAACTCTGATATCCAGGCCGCCGGCGGCCTGGTCCCGATGGTTGTCGAGCAATCTGCTCGTGGCGAGCGCGCCTATGACATCTACTCGCGTCTTCTCAAGGAGCGAGTGATCTTTCTGGTGGGTCCGGTAGAGGACTACATGGCCAACCTGATCTGCGCGCAATTGCTGTTCCTTGAAGCGGAAAACCCGGACAAGGACATCCATCTTTACATCAACTCCCCGGGCGGCTCGGTCACTGCAGGCATGTCGATCTACGACACCATGCAGTTCATCAAGCCAAACGTGTCGACCACCTGCATCGGTCAGGCCTGCAGCATGGGCGCATTCCTGCTGACCGCAGGTGCACCGGGCAAGCGCTACTGCCTGCCGAACTCGCGAGTGATGATTCACCAGCCACTGGGCGGTTTCCAGGGCCAGGCGTCGGATATCGAAATTCACGCCAAGGAAATCCTCTTCATCCGCGAGCGTCTGAACACGCTGATGGCCAAGCACAGCGGTCGCACTCTGGAAGAAATCGAGCGCGATACCAACCGCGACAACTTCATGAGTGCAGAAGCTGCGAAGGAATACGGCTTGATCGACGAAGTGATCAACCAGCGTCCAGCTTAAAATAAGCAGCTCAAAACAGGCCTGATCGGCTGGTCCGATCAGTGGCGGGCTTGAAAAAGCCCGCAATAGCCTTCATCTTGTGTTGCAAGCCTATCGGATTTGGATCGAACGAATGACTGACACCCGCAACGGCGAGGACAACGGCAAGCTGCTCTATTGCTCCTTCTGTGGCAAAAGCCAGCATGAAGTGCGCAAATTGATTGCCGGCCCCTCGGTCTTTATCTGCGACGAGTGCGTCGACCTGTGCAACGACATCATCCGCGAGGAGGTGCAGGAAGCACAGGCCGAAAGCAGCGCGCATAAATTGCCTTCGCCTAAAGAAATCAGCGGCATCCTTGACCAGTACGTCATTGGTCAGGAGCGTGCGAAGAAGGTTCTCGCGGTAGCGGTGTACAACCACTACAAGCGTCTGAACCAGCGTGACAAAAAGGCTGACGACGTCGAACTCGGCAAGAGCAACATCCTGCTGATCGGCCCGACAGGCTCCGGTAAAACCCTGCTGGCCGAAACCCTGGCCCGCTTGCTGAACGTTCCGTTCACCATCGCCGACGCAACCACCCTCACCGAGGCGGGTTACGTGGGTGAAGACGTCGAGAACATCATTCAGAAGTTGCTGCAGAAGTGCGATTACGACGTGGAAAAGGCCCAGATGGGCATTGTCTACATCGATGAAATCGACAAGATTTCGCGCAAGTCCGACAACCCGTCGATCACCCGGGACGTTTCCGGCGAAGGCGTGCAGCAGGCCTTGCTCAAGTTGATCGAAGGCACGGTCGCTTCCGTTCCGCCGCAAGGTGGCCGCAAGCATCCGCAGCAGGAGTTCCTGCAGGTCGACACCCGTAACATCCTGTTCATCTGCGGTGGTGCGTTCTCCGGTCTGGAGAAAGTGATTCAGAACCGTTCCACCAAAGGTGGCATCGGCTTCAACGCAGAAGTGCGCAGCAAGGAAGAAGGCAAGAAAGTCGGTGAGTCCCTGCGTGAAGTCGAGCCTGACGATCTGGTCAAGTTCGGTCTGATCCCGGAATTCGTCGGTCGTCTGCCGGTCCTCGCGACGCTGGACGAGCTGGATGAGGCTGCATTGATGCAGATTCTCACCGAGCCGAAAAATGCCCTGACCAAACAGTACGCCAAGCTGTTCGAGATGGAAGGCGTGGATCTGGAATTCCGTTCCGACGCGCTGAAATCGGTCGCCAAACGTGCCCTGGAGCGTAAAACCGGTGCCCGTGGTCTGCGTTCGATTCTCGAAGGTGTGTTGCTCGACACGATGTATGAAATCCCCTCGCAGTCCGAGGTGAGCAAAGTCGTGATCGATGAAAGCGTGATCGAAGGCAAGTCCAAGCCACTGTATATCTACGAAAACAGTGAGCCGACGGCCAAGGCAGCGCCGGACGCGTAAGTGTCCACCCTGCCGGAACAAAGAAGGGGCCTTCGGGCCTCTTTTTTTTTATGTCGTTTTTTACATCCGCTTTGCGCTTGTTTTTTTTCAAGGCAGCCCCCATCTTGGTTTCAAGCTTAATTCCATCTGATTACGGCCATATGGCCGCCGTAGAGGCGAAATCATGAAGACCACCATCGAATTGCCTCTCCTGCCATTGCGTGATGTCGTTGTGTATCCGCACATGGTTATCCCGCTGTTCGTGGGGCGCGAGAAATCCATCGAAGCCCTCGAGGCCGCGATGACGGGCGACAAGCAGATCCTCCTGCTGGCCCAGAGAAACCCGGCTGACGACGATCCCGGAGAAGACGCTCTGTATCGCGTCGGTACCATTGCCACCGTTCTGCAACTGCTCAAGCTGCCTGACGGCACCGTAAAGGTTCTGGTCGAAGGCGAGCAGCGCGGTACTGTCGAGCGTTTCAGCGAGGTCGATGGCCACTGCCGTGCCGAAGTCTCCCTGATCGACGAAGTCGACGCCGCCGAGCGCGAGTCCGAAGTCTTCGTGCGCACGCTGCTGTCGCAATTCGAACAATATGTTCAGCTGGGCAAGAAAGTCCCGGCTGAAGTCCTGTCGTCGCTCAACAGCATCGATGAGCCGGGCCGTCTGGTCGACACCATGGCCGCGCACATGGCGTTGAAGATCGAGCAGAAGCAGGAAATCCTCGAAATCATCGACCTGGCTGCCCGGGTCGAGCACGTCCTGGCTCTGCTGGACGCCGAAATCGACCTATTGCAGGTCGAAAAGCGCATCCGCGGCCGCGTCAAGAAGCAAATGGAGCGCAGTCAGCGCGAGTACTACCTGAATGAGCAGATGAAGGCCATTCAGAAGGAACTCGGCGACAGCGACGAAGGCCACAACGAAATCGAAGACCTGAAAAAGCGCATCGACGCTGCCGGTCTGCCGAAAGATGCCCTTGCCAAGGCCACCGCCGAGCTGAACAAGCTCAAGCAGATGTCGCCGATGTCGGCCGAGGCCACCGTCGTGCGTTCCTACATCGACTGGCTGGTCCAGGTGCCGTGGAAGGCCCAGAGCAAGGTACGCCTGGATCTGGCCCGTGCCGAAGACATTCTCGACGCCGATCACTACGGCCTGGAAGAGGTCAAGGAACGCATCCTTGAGTACCTCGCCGTGCAGAAGCGCGTGAAAAAGATTCGTGGCCCGGTGTTGTGCCTGGTCGGTCCTCCAGGCGTGGGTAAAACCTCGCTGGCGGAGTCGATTGCCCACGCCACCAACCGTAAATTCGTGCGCATGGCTCTCGGTGGCGTGCGTGACGAAGCGGAAATCCGTGGTCACCGTCGGACTTACATCGGTTCGATGCCAGGAAGATTGATTCAAAAGATGACAAAGGTGGGCGTCCGCAACCCGCTGTTCCTGCTCGATGAAATCGACAAAATGGGCAGCGACATGCGTGGCGATCCGGCGTCGGCGTTGCTGGAAGTGCTCGATCCGGAGCAGAACCACAACTTCAACGATCACTATCTGGAAGTCGATTACGACCTGTCGGATGTGATGTTCCTCTGCACCTCGAACTCGATGAACATTCCGCCGGCGCTGCTGGACCGGATGGAAGTGATCCGTCTGCCGGGCTACACCGAAGACGAAAAGATCAACATCGCGGTCAAGTACCTGTCGCCAAAACAGATTGCCGCCAACGGCCTGAAGAAAGGCGAGCTGGAGTTCGACGAAGAAGCGATCCGCGACATCATCCGTTACTACACCCGCGAAGCCGGTGTGCGTGGCCTCGAGCGGCAGATTGCCAAGGTCTGCCGCAAGGCAGTCAAAGAGCATGCGCTGGAAAAACGTTTCTCGGTGAAAGTGACAGCTGATCTGCTGGAGCACTTCCTTGGCGTGCGCAAGTTCCGCTACGGTCTGGCCGAGCAGCAGGATCAGATCGGTCAGGTGACCGGCCTGGCCTGGACTCAGGTCGGCGGTGAATTGCTCACCATCGAAGCGGCCGTCGTGCCGGGTAAAGGGCAACTGATCAAGACCGGTTCGCTGGGTGACGTAATGGTCGAATCGATCACTGCGGCCCTGACCGTTGTGCGCAGCCGTGCCAAGAGCCTGGGCATTCCCCTGGACTTCCACGAGAAGCGCGACACCCACATTCACATGCCGGAAGGTGCTACGCCGAAAGACGGTCCGAGCGCCGGTGTAGGCATGTGCACCGCACTGGTGTCGGCTTTGACGGGTATTCCTGTGCGCGCCGATGTCGCCATGACCGGCGAGATCACCCTGCGTGGTCAAGTCCTTGCCATTGGTGGCCTGAAGGAAAAACTCCTCGCCGCACACCGTGGTGGAATCAAGGTCGTGATTATTCCGGAAGAGAACGTGCGTGATCTGAAGGAGATTCCTGACAATATCAAGCAGGATCTGCAGATTAAACCGGTTAAATGGATTGACGAGGTCCTGCAAATTGCGCTGCAATACGCGCCGGAGCCCTTGCCGGATGTGGCTCCGGAGATTGTCGCGAAGGATGAAAAACGCGAGTCCGATTCCAAGGAAAGAATTAGCACGCATTAATACGTCTTTGGCTGGGGGGCTTGTTGACAGTTTTTTAGAGCCCTTGTTATAAAGCGGCTCTTAAGTGTCTGTAGGCCATTCAGCACTCGTTTTTGCTTTCACCAAAAAACTTAGAATCATCTCAAAATAGATATAAGGGGACTTAGAGTGAACAAGTCGGAACTGATTGATGCTATCGCTGCATCCGCTGATATCCCGAAAGCTGCTGCTGGCCGTGCGCTGGACGCTGTAATCGAATCCGTCACTGGCGCTCTGAAGGCTGGCGACTCCGTAGTTCTGGTAGGTTTCGGTACTTTCTCGGTAACCGATCGTCCAGCTCGCATTGGTCGTAACCCACAGACCGGCAAGACTCTGGAAATCGCGGCAGCCAAGAAGCCAGGTTTCAAAGCCGGTAAAGCCCTGAAAGAAGCCGTCAACTAAGTTTGATTCAGGTTTTTACCCATCCGGGTCGGGGTCATGCCTGACTTGGCAGCGGAGCGGTAGAGCAGGCGGTTTGGAATAATTGCCTGCTACGCCGGGATCGAGGGTTCGAGCCCTGTCCGCTCCGCCAGTTACGAGAAGGCGCATCCTCGGATGCGCCTTTCTTCTATCCGGATTCTACCCACGCTCCACGGTTGCCTAATTTTTGAAGTTCAACCGTTTCTGGGGGACGCATGCTGCAGAATATCAGGGACAATTCACAAGGCTGGATTGCCAAGACCATTATCGGGGTCATCGTTGCACTGATGGCCCTGACCGGTTTCGATGCCATTTTCAAGGCCACGACTCACACCAACGAGGCGGCCAAGGTCAATGGTGAAGAAATCAGCCAGAACGAGCTGAGCCAGGCCGTTGACATGCAACGCCGTCAGCTGATGCAACAGCTGGGCAAGGACTTCGATGCTTCCTTGCTCGACGAAAAAATGCTGCGCGAATCGGCCCTCAAGGGTCTGATCGATCGCAAGCTGCTGCTGCAAGGCGCAGAAAAATCGAAGTTCGCCTTCTCCGACGCGGCGCTGGACCAGGTGATCCTGCAAACGCCTGAATTCCAGGTTGATGGCAAGTTCAGCTCCGACCGTTTCGACCAGGTGATCCGTCAGCTGGGCTACAGCCGTATGCAATTCCGCCAGATGCTGGCTCAGGAAATGCTGATCGGTCAGCTGCGCGCTGGCGTAGCCGGCAGCGGTTTCGTGACTGACGCTCAAGTGCTGGCGTTTGCCCGCCTGGAAAAGCAGACCCGTGATTTCGCCTCGCTGAACATCAAGGCTGATCCGGCGGCAGTGAAGCTGACCGACGATGAGGTCAAGGCTTACTACGACGAACACGCCAAGGAATTCATGACCCCGGATCAGGTGGTCATCGATTACCTCGAGCTGAAGAAGGCTTCGTTCTTCGACCAGGTTGCCGTCAAGGACGAAGACCTGCAGGCGGCGTACCAGAAAGAAATCGCCAACCTGTCGGAACAGCGTCGTGCGGCGCACATTCTGATCGAAGTGAACGACAAGACCACCGAGGCCCAGGCCAAGGCGAAGATCGAAGAGGTTCAGGCACGTCTGGCCAAGGGCGAGAAGTTCGAAGCGCTGGCCAAGGAGTTCTCGCAGGATCCGGGCTCGGCCAACAACGGCGGTGACCTGGGTTATGCCGGTCCTGGCGTCTACGACCCGGCCTTCGAGAAAGCCCTGTATTCGTTGAACAAGGATCAAGTGTCCGAGCCGGTTCGCACCGATTTCGGTTTCCACCTGATCAAGCTGCTGGGCGTCGAAGCGCCGGAAGTGCCGACCTTCGCCAGCCTGAAAGACAAGCTGACCCACGAGCTGAAAGCCCAGCAGGTCGAGCAGCGTTTCGTCGAGGCGACCAAGCAGCTGGAAGACTCCTCGTTCGAGGCGTCTGACCTGGCGCAGCCGGCGCAGGATCTGAAACTGACCGTGCACACCTCCAAGCCGTTTGGCCGTGAGGGTGGCGAAGGTGTTGCGGCCAACCGCGCCGTGGTCACTGCCGCGTTCAGCAACGAAGTGCTGGATGATGGTGCCAACAGCACCGCCATCGAGCTGGATCCGGATACCGTGATCGTGCTGCGCGCCAAGGAACACCTCAAGCCTGCGCAACTGCCGCTGGAAGCCGTGGCGACTGCCATTCGCACCCAGTTGGCCAAAGAGCACGCCAGTGCGGCTGCCAAGACCAAGGCGGAGCAACTGATCGCCGGTCTGCGTGACGGCAAGACCCCGCTGGACAAGGCCATCGACGGTCAGAACTGGAAAGTGACCCAGGCCGCCACCCGTGCCCAGGAAGGTGTTGATCCTGCGGTGCTGCAAGCGTTGTTCCGCATGCCGAAACCGACTGCCAAGGACAAGCCGACTTTCAGCAGCGTGACACTGCCTGATGGCAGCCTGACCATCGTGCGTCTGAACGCTGTGAACGAAGCTGCTGCGCCGACCGATGAAGAGAAAGCGCAATACCGTCGCTTCCTCGCTTCGCGTGAAGGCCAGCAGGACTTCGCGGCGTACCGCAAGCAGCTGGAAAGCGAAGCGGACATCAAGCGTTTCTGATGCCTGACTGAGCGATAAAAGAAGCCCCGGATGAAAGTCCGGGGCTTTTTTTTGCCCGCTATTCAGCGCGTGGGAATCCATGTTGTCGGGCATTCGCGGTCGCCCAGAGGGTCAGAATCAACAAGCCCGCAACGATCCAGGGAAAGGCACTGACGCCCGGATTCGCCAGCAACAGGCCACCTGCCAGTCCGCCACCGGCAATGCCGACATTCCACAGGGTCACCAGCATCGATTGCGCGGTGTCGGCGGCGTCCTTCGCGGTTTTCGCCGAGGCCGTCTGCAGCAGCGAAGGCATTGCGCCGAAGGCCAGCCCCCATACCGCCGTGGCGGCGTAGACCACGCCGGGTATTTCCCGCCACAGGGCCAGGGCAATCGCGGAAAGCAAGAACAATGTGGTGCTGATCAGTACCAGCTCCCGCAGCCAGCGATCAATCAGGCTGGCGACGATCCACAGGCTCAATACCGACGCCAGACCGAACACCAGCAACACCCGGTCGATTTCGGCACCGAGCCCGGAGGGTTCGAGGAACGGCGCGATGTAGGTGTACAGAAGGTTGTGAGCGACCACGTAGGACAGCGTCACGAACAACACGGATCGCACGCCCGGCAGGGTAAACACCTGACGCAGGGGCAGGCGCTTTCCGGCACGTTCGCCGGCAAAGTCTGGCACTTGCCAGCGTACCCAGATCACCAGCAGCACGGTCATTGCGCTCATGATCGCGAAGCTCAACCGCCAGCCGACCATAGTTCCCAGCAGTGTACCCGCCGGTATGCCCAGCGAAAGCGCGAGAGGGGCGCCGAGCATTGCCACGGTGATGGCGCGGCCCTGCAAATGCGGGGCAACCATTCGGCTCGCATACCCTGCCAGCAACGCCCAGAGCAACCCGGCAAACACGCCGGCAATAAAGCGCGCAATCAATGTCAGCCAGTACCACTCCGACAACGCGGTGATGCTGTTGGCGATGGCAAAACCGCCAATCGCTGATAACAGTAGCGGTCGGCGACGCCAGCCTCGGGTGGCGATGGTCAGCGGAATGGCCGCCAGCATCGATCCGATGGCGTACAGCGTGACCAGTTGCCCGATCAGCGCCTGAGAGACATCGAGACCCGTGCTCATCTGCGGTAACAGACCGGCGGGCATGGCTTCGGTCAGCACGGTAATGAATCCGGCGGTGGCCAGTGCGAGCAGGGCACCCAACGGTAATCGTTCTGCGGGTTCGACCGGGTTGGCAAGCGTTGCAGAAGTGAGTGGTGCATCGTTCATGAGCCAGCATCCATTTTGCCGAGGGAGATGAAGGCCACAGGGTAGGGCGCTGCACATTCGGGAAAAACAGGTTAGGGTTCCGAACATCTCGGACAGGAATGTCGTGAATCAGGGGGAAAGAATGGACAGTCTGGGCAGCATTTCGGTGTTCGTGCAGGTGGCGGAAACCCGCAGTTTTACCGAGGCGGGCCGCATGCAAGGCGTGTCATCTTCGGCGGTGGGCAAGAGCATCGCGCGGCTGGAGGCTCGGCTTGGGGTCAGATTGTTCCATCGCACCACCCGCAGCATCACGCTCACCAGTGAAGGCGCGCTGTTTCTCGAACGCTGCCGCAAGATTCTCGCCGAGGTCGAGGCGGCTGAATTCGAGTTGTGTGATGCCGCATCGGCGCCTCACGGCAAGTTGCGGGTCAGCTTGCCCCAGGTGCATGAACTGGTGATGCCGGTCATGAATGAATTCATGGCGCTGTACCCGCAGATCGAGCTGGATCTGGACCTGACCGATCGCATGGTCGATGTCGTCGAGGAAGGCTTCGATGCGGTCATCCGCACAGGAAAACCTCGGGATTCGCGACTCATGGCCCGGCCTTTGGGGAAATTTTACATGGTGCTGGTGGCCAGCCCCGGGTATCTGCGCGAACGCGGTGTGCCGCTGATCCCCGCCGATCTGGCGCAGCACGCCTGTCTGCGCCACACGTTTCACGCCACGGGCAAACTGGAACCCTGGCCGCTGAAGCGCGAGGAGGGTGTTCCCGAGCCGAGATTGCCGACACGCCTGGTCAGTACATCAATTGAAGCGGTCAGCCATGCGACACTGGCCGGCCTGGGTATTGCCTGCCTGCCGGACTTCATGACCCATGAGGCGCAAAGGCAGGGGCGCCTGCAGCGGGTGCTGGATGAGCATCTGGAGCATGTCGGACAGTTCTGGGTGCTATGGCCATCCAGTCGCCATGCAACCGCCAAATTGCGGGTGTTCATTGATCATTTGTCGGCGCGACTTTTTCCGGTCGCAGAGGGTCAGTAGAGTTGTAACTGTTTTAAGACACTAATCCGTACGCCGCGGGGCAGCGATCTGTTGCACAATACGCCCCGGACCGTTTTCCCTCAGGATGTTTAATGTTGAATTCTATTCCCGTGCGTTTTTTCGGGTTGGCGTTGTTGCTGACCGCCGCTGCCGGCTGCTCCAAGGACAAGCCTATCTACGAGCATGAGAACTTCGACGACTCCGGCACCTTTTCGCGCAACTATCCGGTCACCGACGCCGCCAGCTGCGAAGCGGCGCGCCGTGCGTTGCTCAGCCAGGGCTACATCATCACCAGCAGCGACCCGAAACTGGTCAGCGGGCACAAGAGCTTCCAGCAGACCGGTGAAACCCACATGGAGATCAGCTTCAACGTGGTGTGTACCGATGACGGCAGCTCCGCGCACCACGCGACCGTGTTCGCCAACGCCCTGCAGGACCGCTACGCGCTGAAGAAGACCAACAACTCGGCCAGCCTCGGTGTGGGTGTGCTGGGCTCGGTGTCGATGCCGATCGGCTCCTCTGACGACTCGATGGTCAAGGTGGCCAGCGAAACCGTGTCCTCGCAGAAGTTCTACGAGCGCTTCTTCACCCTGGTCGAGCTGTTCCTGCCGGCCGATGCGAAGAAAGCCGCCCATATCACCGAGAAGCCGAAGGCCGATCTGGGCGTACCGGAGCCCAAGGCTGCGCCGGCCGCGCTGGCCCCGACGCCAGCGGCCGAGCCGACTCCGGCGCCAGCCCCGGCCGCCGAACCTGCCGCGACCCCGGCGCCAGCCCCTGCGGAGCCGACTCCGGCCAATTCGGAACCGGTCGTTCCACCAGCCGAGGCGGCGCCGATCACCCCGGCCCCGGGTTCGGAGCTGGTTCCAACATCAGCGCCGGCACCGGAAGTCATCACGCCACCGGCCAATCCGACTGACTTGCCGCCGCCATCAGAGCCGATCCCGGCGATGCCAAGCGGGCATTGACCGGTTGCGGGAGCGACGCAACGTCGCTCCCGCTTCGATTCCTGTGTGAGCTGAAATGTCGGTTCACACCTTCTGAAAAAATCCCCGCGATAAATCCCTGACCGCCTGCTACGTTTATTTCATGAAGGCCGTGTTTCATTTTTCCTTCATACGGGCACTTTATGCTCGAGGCACTGGTCATTTGCTCCAGGCCATTTCAGCAAAGCAGTGAGGGGGATGACACGATGGATGACTATCAAGAAGAACTGCTTGAGTTCCAGGCCTACGAACTGGATTCGCCGGAGCCTGCGGAAGACGCCACCGAGCTCTGAGGCTTCAGCCCGTCTTGCGGTGACTGCGGCGGAACTCGCCCGGTGTCTGGCCGTTCCAGCGCTTGAAGGCGCGCTGGAAAGCTTCGGCCGAGGCAAAACCCAGCAGGTAGGCGATTTCACCGAACGCCAGTTCAGTGTCGCGGATGTAAGTCATCGCCAGATCGCGGCGGGTGTCGTTGAGGATTGCACGAAACTGCGTGCCTTCTTCGGCCAGCTTTCGCCTTAACGTCCAGGTCGGCAGCTTCAGGCGCGCCGCCACTTCTTCCAGGTCGGGTTCCCGGCCGCCATTGAGCAACGGCCCGAGCAATTGCGTGATGCGCTCGCGCAGGCTGCGGGTGCGCGTCAGTTGTTCCAGTTCCCGCTCACACAATTGCAGCAGATGTTTCCAGGTGCTGGGGCAGTGTTGTGGATTGCGTTGGGCCAGGCTGGCGAGGCTCAGGCGCAATTGATTGTGTTCGGCGCCGAACTGGATCGGGCATTCGCCGAGCACGGCGTAGGCGTCGCGGTAGTCCGGGGTGTCGAACTCGATTTCGATTCGTTCCGCGCGCAACGGTTCGGGGCTGACGCTGGACAACTGATGCAGCCACCCGGCGATGATTGAATCCACCACAAAGCGGTTGTAGGCGTTGTATGGGCTGATCGAGTAAAAGCGCAGCCACGCGCCGCTGGCGTCCTCGTGGAAACTCGACTGGCCACGATAATTGGAGCCGTACAACGGCTCGAAGCGCGTCAGGCAGCGGGCGGCCTCGCGCACGGTCGGCGCCTGCGCTGCCGTGACGCCCGCCAGTCCGGCCTGGCTGAGACGACTGAGCTGGCCCATGCGCAATCCGAGGGCCGGATCGCCGGTCAACTGGATTGCACCGTGACCCAGGCGCATGTAGCGCGGGATCGACAGGCGTGCGCCGGCTTCGGCCAGTCGCGCGGTGTCGAGTCCATATTGTTCGAGCAATGGCTGCGGGTCGGCGTCATGGCTGCGCACGGCATCGGCCAGGCTATGGACGAAGCCCACCGACAGATCCCCGAGGCGCATCGGCAGCGGTTTCATGGTCTACAGCCAGAGATTGAGCAAGCGCGCGCCACGGGCCTCACCGTCGGCGAACTGCTGGCCATTGCTGCTGAGGAAGCTCTGCCCGGAACTCGACCTGTCCCAGAACTGCCCGCGCAGGAATACGCTCATGCCGGCAATCGCCCGGCTGCCCGGCGGTTGTGCCGTCAGGGTCAGGCGATGCCAAGCCTGGCCCTCGCTGACCTCTCCCGGTTTGAGGCTGACCGAGTCCGGCACGTTCATGCCCCGGTAACCCTGCCACGGCTGATCCCATACACCATGCCCGATGACGTACGCCGGCACCGCGATCAGTTGCGCACCTTGCGCGTCGAGCCTGCGATAGTTGTCCGGATACCAGCTGTCGTTGCCGATCAGCACGCCGAGGCGTCCGGCGGGGGTGTCGACCACATTGATCTGTGAAGTATCGCCGGTGCCGACCGCTGGATCCTTATCGAAGATCGGGCGCATCTGCCGCTGCGGCTGGCCGAGCGGGGCGCCGTCACGACCGAACACCACGCTGGTGTTGTACAGCGCGCCGCTGCCGGCCTTGAGCCGGCCGTCGATGATGTTCGGTTCCGGCAGCACGATCGAGCCCGCCACCAGCGTGATATGGAATTCCCTGGCCAGGCCGCCGAACAGCAGCTGATAGTCCTTGGCCATGTCTCGGGATTTCATCCGCAGGTGGGCGTCATCCAAACGGCTGCTGCTTTTGGCGGTAAGCCAGGCGCGGGCGAACTGCAACGGGTTGCTGGCGGCCAGCCAGTTCATTGCCTCTTCGAGGGTGGGCGCCTGATACAGCTCGTCTTTTTCGCCGCTGATCATCAGCCAGGTGCCGACATGCTCGGGCAACACCACGATGGTTTTGTCATTGAGCAGGCCCTGATCCTGCGCTTGCTGCAGATAGGCCGCGAGTTTGCGGTGCAGGCGCTCGGAGCTTTGGTAGTCGGTGGGGAACAGTTCCGGCTGAATCCCCAGCAGATTGCCACGATCGGCGCGGGTACCCTGATCGACCGCCAGTTTGATCCGCAGGTCCGACAGGTAATGACCGGCCGGGCGGTCAGCCGCCCACATGGCGTAGAAAGTGAGCGCGGCGACCAGCGCCATGGAAAAGGTCAGGTACAGAAGTTTGCGCATGAAATCCAACAACAGCCGGGTACAGAGTGTGGGACTAGGGTAGGGCCCACGCCTGCGCTTGCCAAGGGGCGCTGCGCATTTGGATCAATAACTTGTCAGTTACGGTCATTGAGTGACAGCGATGCGACTCTTAGGCTGTCGAACATGACTGACGGGGGACGCAGAGCTCCCGCATTTTCCGTGATCGCTCGCTGTGGAGTTACCGATGACCGCCACTTACCCGCACCTGCTGGCCCCGCTGGACCTGGGATTCACCACGCTGCGCAACCGCACCCTGATGGGCTCGATGCACACCGGCCTGGAAGAGAAGCCGGGTGGCTTCGAGCGGATGGCGGCGTATTTTGCCGAGCGCGCCCGTGGCGGCGTCGGCCTGATGGTGACCGGCGGTATCGGCCCGAACGACGAGGGCGGCGTGTACTCCGGTGCCGCCAAGCTGACCACCGAGGAAGAAGCCCTCAAGCACCGCATCGTCACCCGCGCCGTGCATGAAGCGGGCGGCAAGATCTGCATGCAGATCCTCCACGCCGGTCGTTATGCCTACAGCCCGAAACAGGTCGCACCGAGCGCAATCCAGGCGCCGATCAACCCGTTCAAGCCCAAAGAGCTGGACGAAGAGGGCATCGAGAAACAGATCCGCGATTTCGTCACCTGCTCGGTACTGGCCCAAACCGCCGAGTATGACGGCGTGGAAATCATGGGTTCCGAAGGCTACTTCATCAACCAGTTCCTCGCGGCCCACACCAACCACCGCACCGACCGCTGGGGCGGCAGTTACGAAAACCGCATGCGTCTGCCGGTGGAGATCGTTCGCCGGGTGCGTGAAGCGGTCGGTCCGAACTTCATCATCATCTTCCGTCTGTCGATGCTCGATCTGGTGGAAGGCGGCAGCACCTGGGAAGAAATCGTCACCCTGGCCAAAGCCATCGAGCAGGCCGGTGCGACCATCATCAACACCGGTATCGGCTGGCACGAAGCGCGGATTCCGACCATCGCCACCAAAGTGCCGCGTGCGGCGTTCAGCAAGGTCACGGCCAAGCTGCGGGGTTCGGTGAGCATTCCGCTGATCACCACCAACCGCATCAACACCCCTGAAGTCGCCGAGCAGATCCTGGCCGAAGGCGATGCCGACATGGTGTCGATGGCGCGGCCGTTCCTCGCCGACCCGGACTTCGTCAACAAGGCTGCCGAAGGCCGCGCCGACGAAATCAACACCTGCATCGGCTGCAACCAGGCCTGCCTCGATCACACCTTCGGCGGCAAGCTCACCAGTTGCCTGGTCAACCCGCGTGCCTGCCACGAGACCGAACTCAACTACCTGCCGGTCAAACAAATCAAGAAGATTGCTGTGGTCGGTGCCGGCCCTGCGGGCCTGTCCGCTGCCACCGTGGCTGCCGAACGCGGCCATCAGGTGACGCTGTTCGATTCGGCCAGCGAAATCGGTGGCCAGTTCAACGTCGCCAAGCGCGTACCGGGCAAGGAAGAGTTCTACGAAACCCTGCGCTACTTCAAACGCAAGCTGCAGACCACCAACGTCGAGGTGTGCCTGAACACCCGCGTCGATGTGGCAAAACTGGTCGAGGGCGGTTACGACGAAGTCATTCTGGCCACCGGCATTGCGCCGCGGGTGCCAGCGATTCCGGGTGTCGAGAACGCCAAGGTGCTGAGCTACCTGGATGTGTTGCTCGAGCGTAAACCGGTGGGCAAGCGTGTGGCGGTGATCGGTGCCGGCGGTATCGGTTTCGACGTGTCGGAATTCCTCGTTCATGAAGGCGTAGCCACCAGTCAGGACCGTGCTGCGTTCTGGAAGGAGTGGGGCATCGACACGAATCTGGAAGCCCGTGGTGGCGTGGCCGGGATCAAGGCTGCACCGCATGCACCGGCGCGCGACGTGTTCCTGCTGCAACGCAAGAAATCCAAGGTCGGCGACGGTCTGGGCAAAACCACCGGCTGGATTCACCGTACCGGTCTGAAGAACAAGCAGGTGCAGATGCTCAACAGCGTCGAATACCTGAAGATCGACGACGAAGGCCTGCACATCCGCATCGGCGAAACCGGCGAGCCGCAAGTGCTGCCAGTGGACAACATCGTCATCTGCGCCGGCCAGGATCCGCTGCGTGAGTTGCACGACGGTCTGGTGGCAGCCGGGCAGAATGTGCACCTGATCGGCGGCGCCGATGTCGCGGCCGAACTGGATGCCAAGCGTGCGATCAATCAGGGCTCGCGTCTGGCCGCCGAGCTCTGATCCACCCTAGAATGCCGGCTCTTTTTACAGAGCCGGCATTCATGTTTCTGCCTCCCACCGACTGGCTGGCCCCAGCCCCCCTCGAACCGCTTCATCTGGACTGGCTCACTGCCGCTGGCGTTGAAGTGGCGATCCTGCGTCTGGACCGGATCGATCCGCTGATCAGCGGCAACAAGTGGTTCAAACTCGTCGAACACCTGAAAGCCGCTGATCGTGCGGGTGCCGAAGGCATCATCAGCCTGGGCGGCGCGCACTCCAATCATCTGCATGCATTGGCTGCGGCGGGCAAGCGGCTGGGGTTCGCAACGGTCGGTCTGTTGCGCGGGCATCAGCAGGACACGCCGACGGTCAGGGATCTGCAGGAGTTCGGCATGCAGTTGCACTGGCTCGGTTATGGCGGTTATCGGGCGCGGCATGAACCGGGATTCTGGCAGCCGTGGCTGGCGCAATACCCGACGTTGCATCCGGTGCCCGAAGGTGGCGGCGGGTTGCCCGGTGCGCTGGGTTGCGCGCCTTTGATGGACCAGGTCAGCGCTCAGTTGGGCTCCCTCGGCTGGGACGACTATCAAGGCTGGTGGCTGGCCTGTGGCACAGGCACCACTCTTGCGGGACTGGTGCTGGCGGAGGCGGGTGAACACCTGGTGTACGGCGCAATGGCCGTGCCCGACGATCACGGCGCCGCGGTCAACGTCGAGGCGATTGTCGGTGATATCGGCGGCTACGAACTGATCGACGCCAGCCGTGGCGGCTTCGCCAAAGTCGATGCACCGTTGCTTGAATTTATCGCGCAGACCGAACAGGCCAGCGGCGTTCCCCTCGAACCGCTGTACACAGGCAAGGCCTTGCTCGCGCTCAAACAGCAAATCGAGGCGGGCCGTTTCAAGAGCGGAACGCGCCTGATCTTCATCCACACCGGCGGCTTGCAGGGCCGGCGTGGATTCGACGGCTAACCCTGATTACGCTTGGGCATCATCCGCAGCAGCGTGTTATCGCCCACCACGTAGTGGTGATACAGCCCGGCCAGCGCATGCAGGCCGATCAGCCAGTAGCCGATGTTCCCGATCAGTACGTGCCAGTGTTCAACCTGCTTGGCGAAGGCTTTGTCCTCGTGCACCAGCAACGGCAGGTCAAAACCGTAGAACATCACTTGATGGCCCTCGGCGCTGGTGATCAGCCAGCCCAGGATCGGCATGGCGATCATGAACAGGTACAGCGCCCAGTGCATCAGGCGGGCCAATGCGGTCTGCCACTGCGGTGAGGCGGGGAAGATCTTCGGCGCCGGGCCGATGCTGCGGGCCAGCAGGCGAAACCACACCAGCACGAACACGGTCAGGCCAAGCATGTAATGCACTTCGCGGATCAGCGAGCGGCCGCCACTGCCCTTGGGAAAGATGCCTCGCAATTCCATGCTGGCATACACCAGCACCAACAACACCAGCATCAACCAGTGCAACAGGACTGACACGGTGCTGTAGCGTGATTCGGAACTTGTCCACGGCATACGGTATTTCCTCACGGATCAGGGTCGAAACGTGCCGTTCTTGAGCGACGGCATGCTTTAACTGTAATCCGCTTTGGCCGAATTGCCCGCGTCTAAAAACTCTTTCATTGCGCGAAATCAGGGGTTTGCCCAAAAAAAACGCCAGTGTCGGGCAGACACTGGCGTTTTTATTTGCTGCAGGCCGCGTTATCAGCTGCTTTGCGGCATCTCACCCTTGGCCAGGCGCTTGTTGATGTCGGCGATCACTTCCGGCAGGTCGGTGATGGTGTCGATCATGTAGTGCGGACGCGAGCCTTCGAACAGGGCGTGGATACGCTTGCGTTCGCTGGCCAGGGCGTCGCTGCCCAGGGCGCGGTAGCCTTCGTAATCCAGGCCCAGCGCGTTGCCGGAGCAGATCAGCGCCACGGTCCACATCCCGGCGCGACGACCTTCGAGAATCCCCGGCACGGTGTCGTCGATCTTCACGCAAGCGGCGACATCGTCGATGCCCAGCGCAATCACGTTGGCCAGGGCCTGGGCCGGCCATGGGCGGCCGTTCGGCACTTCGTCGGTGGCTACCACGTGGTCGGCGATGTAGCCGTTGGTGGCGGCCAGTGCCACGACCTTGTCCATCACCTGCTTCGGATAACCGGAGCAGGAACCGATCTTGATCCCTTGCTGGCGCAGGTTGGCGATGGTCTCCAGTGCGCCGGGAATCAGCGCCGAGTGCTCGGCGATTTTTTCGATTTGCAGCGGCATGAAGCGGTTGTAGATCGCGGTCACGTCATCGTCGGTCGGGGTGCGGCCGAACGCCTTGCGATAACGCTCGGCAACTTGCGGCTGATCGCACAGGGTGCGGATGTGATCCCACTTGCCCATGCCCATCGGGCCCCGGGCTTCTTCGATGGAAACCTGGACATCGAATTCGGCGAAGGCTTCGACGAAGATCTGGGTCGGGGCGAAGGAGCCGAAATCGACCACGGTGCCGGCCCAGTCGAGGATGGCGGCTTGCAGCTGGGTTGGGTTGTTGTAGTTCATGCTGGTCAGAATCCTGTGTTGGCAATGCAATTCAAATGAGGGAGCGGGCCGGGTGAATCAGATGTCGAGCACTTCCATCTCGCGCAGCACTTCGCCCACGGCCGCGACGGCTTCGCGCATCTGCGCAGGGGTAACGTGGCCGATGCAGCCGACGCGGAAGGTTTCGACCTGAGTCAGCTTGCCGGGGTAGAGGATGTAACCCTTGGCCTTGACCCGTTCGTAGAAGTCCTTGAACTGGTAGCGCGGATCTTTCGGTGCGTGAAAGGTGGCGATGATCGGCGCCTGAATCGCGGCGGGCAGGAAGCTGCGCAGGCCGAGTTTGCCCATCTCTTCCATCAGTGCCTGGCAGTTGGCGGCGTAGCGCGCATGCCGCGCCGGCAGGCCGCCTTCTTCGTTGTATTGTAGGAGAGCTTCGTGCAGCGCCGCGACCACGTGGGTCGGCGGGGTGAAGCGCCACTGGCCGGTCTTCTTCATGTAGCTGTGCTGGTCGAACAGGTCCATCGCCAGCGAATGGGAGTTGCCGGCGGCTGCGGCCAGGGATTCCTTGCGGGCAAACACGAAGCCCATGCCCGGTACGCCTTCGAGGCATTTGCCGGAGGCGGCGATCAGGGCATCGAACGGGACTTTCTGCGCATCCACCGGCAGTGCGCCGAAGGAGCTCATGGCGTCGATGATCAGGCGTTTGCCGTGCTGTTCGACGACCTGGGCGATTTCCGGCAGAGGATTGAGGATGCCGGTGCTGGTTTCGCAGTGGATCAGCGCGACGTGGGTGATGTCGTTGTCGGCGCGCAGCAGGCGGTCGACGTCGGCGGCGGTGGTCGGTTCGTCTTCAGCGGTTTCAAAGGTGCTGAACGAGCGGCCGAGGACTTCGCAAATCTTCGCCAGACGCTTGCCGTAGGCGCCGTTGATCAGCACCAGCACCTTGCCATCGCGAGGGACGAGGGTGCCGATGGCAGCTTCGACGGCGAAGGTGCCGCTGCCCTGCAAAGGTACGCAGTGGTGAGTGGCGGCGCCGTTGATGATGGCCAGCAGTTGCTCGCAGAGGCTGGCGGTCAGTTGATTGAAGCGGTCATCCCATGAACCCCAGTCGACCATCATCGCCTGACGGGTGCGGGCCGAGGTAGTCAACGGGCCGGGAGTGAGCAGGATGGGTGCGGCAGTACTCATTCGTGTGTCCTCGCGATAGCGCTGTGGGATGAAGCTACGGGGCATACGTTGCAATTCGGCGGATCATCAATCAAATTGTTTGTTGTTATGCCAGCCATCAGTGAGGGTTATTCATGAACCTGTTCCAGCTCCGCGCCTTCGACGCCGTGGCCCGGGAAGGCAGCTTCACCCGTGCCGCCGCGCGGTTGTTCATCAGCCAGCCGGCGGTCACAGGGCACATCAAGGCGCTGGAGGAGCACTACCAGATCACCCTGTTGCGACGGACGGCGCGCCGGGTCGAGCTGACCGAGGAGGGCACCAAACTGGCGGCGATCACCCGGGCGATGTTCGGCATGGCCGAAGAGGCCCAGGCGCTGTTGGAAGCCAATCGGCAGTTGCTCACGGGGCGTCTGGAGGTCGCGGCGGATGGTCCGCACATGGTCATGCCGATGCTTGCCAGCCTGCGAGCGCGGTATCCGGGGATCACGGTGAATTTGCGCTTGGGTAACGCTCAGGAAACCCTGGCGGCGTTGTTGTCCGAGCACGCGGACGTGGCGGTGCTGACCGAAGTCGAGCCGCGCAAGGGCCTGCACTTGCAAGCCCTGAGCGAATCGCGGATCTGCGCACTGGTGCCGGCCGGGCATCCCTGGGCGACTCGCAGTGGCGAGGTCAGGCTCAAGGAGCTGGATCAGGTGATCATGGTGTTGCGCGAGCCGAGTTCGATTACCCGGCGCACCTTCGATCAGGCCTGTGCGCAGGCATCGGTCAATCCACGGGTGTTGCTGGAGCTGGACAGCCGAGAGGCGGTGACGGAGGCGGTGGCGGCTGAGTTGGGGGTTGGCGTGGTGTCATCGGTGGAGGTCAGCCACGACCCCCGTGTCGTCGCGATTCCCATCGCGGGAGAAGGGTTGGTGAACCGGCACATGATCGGTTGCGTGGAGCGGCGGCGGGAGTTGCGGTTGATTCAGGCGTTTTTTGGATTGGCCCCCACTTGATATCCGTGTGGACTCCAATCGCCAGCAGGCTGGCTCCCACACTGAATCTGTGGCGATTACACCTCCCCTGTGGGAGCCAGCCTGCTGGCGATGAGGCCGGAACTGACTACACCAGGCTTTCGCGCACCATCTCGAGAAACGTTGCCACCACCCGCCGTGAACTCTGCTCACGCAGGCACACCAGTGTCTCGGTCAACCGCCGGGTGCAATCGGTGATCGGCAGCGCGCAGACCCGTGAGTCCGCGCCAAACTCCGCCGCCGACACCACGCCCACGCCAATCCCCACCACCACCGCTTCCCGCGCCGCTTCCCGGCCTTCGACCTGGATCGCCGGGCGGATGCGGAAACCGGCGCGGGCCATTTCCTCTTCCAGGGTCTGGCGGGTCACCGATCCGTGTTCGCGCAGCACCAGTGGCGTGTCATCCAGGTCTGCCAGGCAGATCGATTCGCGCTCGGCCCACGGATGATGACGCGATACGAACGCCACCATCGGATCATTGCGCAACGGCACGCACAGCAAGCGTTCATCACTGACATCGCGCCCGAGCAGAGCCAGATCGGCCTGATAGTTGAACAGACGGAACAATGATTCATCGGTGTTGCCGGTCTCGATCTTCACGCTGATCCCCGGATAGCGTTCGCAGAACCGGGCGATCTGCGGCAGCACATGCACCGGCGCGTCCACCGCCAGAATCAGGCTGCCGGTCTGCAGGGCCTGGGATTCCTGCAACAACTCCTGGGCTTCGGCCTCGACCACGAACAGGCGCTGGGTGATTGCCAGGAGGCGCTCGCCCAGATCCGTCAGGCGCACCGAGCGTTTGTTGCGATGGAACAGGAGCACACCGAAGCGTTCTTCGAGCTTTCGCACCTGGTCGGAAATCGCCGGTTGCGTCAGATAAAGCCGCTCGGCGGCCCTGGTGAAGCTTCCGTGCACGGCCACGGCGTGAAAGGCTTTGAGCTGGGCGTGGGAAACCGACATCGCTGATTCCTCATTGACAGATGGCGTTCAGTAACAAGCTGAGCTTATGTGTGAAATACGATAAATCGATTTTATTTATTAAACAGTAATTGCTTTGATCCGCTCACGCCAACGCTGACTGCCCGGTCGGGCAGCCACGCTGGCCATGAGCCTGTGCGTGCAACAGCAGGACTCATCTGACCGGTATCGCCGAAGGGACGGGGTGATATCGCAGTGCTCAACAATAAAAAACACAGGCGTTTACTTAACGATTCTGCCGGCACACTCACACCCTGAGGTCAGAACCACAATGAACAAGCACATCGGCACCATTGCGCGTTGGCGCATGCAGATCTTCGCTGTCACCTGGCTCGCTTACGCCGCGTTCTATTTCACCCGCAAAGCCTTTTCGGTGGCCAAACTGGGCATCGCCGAAGACCCCACCTTCATGCTCGACAAAATGGCCATGGCCAACCTCGATGCGATTTATCTGGCGGCCTACGCCATCGGCCAGTTCACCTGGGGCATGCTCGCCGACCGCTTCGGCCCGCGGGTCGTGGTGCTCGGCGGGTTGCTGATTTCCGCCGCTGCCGCGCTGGTGATGGGCAGCTTCGCAACCCTGCCGATCTTCGCCACCTGCATGCTGATTCAGGGCCTGGCGCAGTCCACCGGCTGGTCGGGATTGTGCAAGAACCTCGGCAGTTTCTTCCCCGCCGAACAGCGCGGGCGAGTGCTCGGGTTGTGGAGTTCCTGCTACGCGTTTGGCGGCCTGGTGGCGTCGCCGTTTGCTGGTTGGTGGGCTTACACGCTGATCGGTTCGTGGCATGCGGCGTTCATTTCCAGTGCGGCGGTGGTGGCCGTGGTGGCGCTGTTGTTCTTCATCTTTCAGCGCAACAAACCGGAAGATGTCGGCCTGCCCGCCGTGGAGCCGGAACCGGTCATCAGTGCCGAAGAAGCCGAAGCCAACAGCAAACTCAGCGTATGGGAACCGCTAAAGGAAATTCTGCGTAACCGCACGGTGCTGGTGCTCGGGCTGGCGTATTTCCTGCTGAAACCGGCGCGTTACGCGATTCTGCTGTGGGGCCCGGTGATCGTCTTTGAACAGATGCCCACGGTCGGCAAGGTCGGGGCGGCGATCATTCCCACTGCGTTCGAACTGGCCGGGCTGCTTGGCCCGATCATGATCGGCATGGCCTCGGACAAGTTGTTCGGCGCCCGCCGTATGCCGGCCTGCGTCCTGAGCTTGCTGGCGCTGACCGTGACCCTCGCGCTGTTCATGGGCGCCTTGCACACCGGCAGCGTGATACTGGTGGTGGCGCTGCTGTTCGTGATGGGCCTGACCCTGTACGGCCCGGACTCAATGATCAGCGGTGCGGCCGCCATCGACTTCGGCAAGGCCAAGGCCGGCGCCACGGCGGCGGGATTCGTCAACGGTTGCGGCTCGGTCGGCGCGGTGCTCGGTGGTTTGCTACCCGGCTACTTCGATTCGGTGACGGTGTTTATCGTGTTCGCCGGTTGCGCGCTGTTCTCGGCGCTGGTGCTGATACCACACTGGAACAGCCGCCCGGTCGGCGTCATGGAACCCCGTGCCTCGGTGCCCAATCGGGCCCTGACCATCAAACCCCTGCGTAACTGAAAAACCTGCCTCGCGGCCTGCTGCGGCATTCGCGGCAGGCTGTGCCGTGGCCGATTGACTGGAGAATGTTCATGAGACCGTTTTGGCTGGAGCAGGCCTTGCAGCTCGATACGTCCGAACCGTGCCCGCCACTGCAGGGCGAAGTGCGCACCGACGTGTGCATCGTCGGTGGTGGTTACACCGGGTTGTGGACGGCGATCATGCTCAAGCAACAGAACCCCGAACTCGATGTGTTGCTGATCGAGGCCGACATCTGCGGCGCCGGCGCCAGTGGGCGCAACGGCGGTTGTGCGCTGTCGTGGTCGGCGAAGTATTTCACCCTCGAGCGGCTGTTCGGCGTCGAAGAAGCGGTGCGGCTGGTCAAGGAGTCCGAGCGCAGCATTCACGCCATCGGCGAGTTCTGCGAGCAGTACGGCGTCGATGCCGATTACCGCCTCGACGGCACGCTTTACACCGCCACCAACCGCGCGCAGTGCGGCTCGACCGATGCGGTGATTGCCGCGCTCGAGCGCAACGGCATCAACTCGTTCACCCAGCGTCCCGTTGCCGACGTGCAGCGAATGGCCGGTTCGGACAAGCATCTGGAAGGCTGGTTTTCGCCGGCCGCCGCCAGTGTCCAGCCGGGCAAACTGGTGCGTGGGCTGCGGCGAGTCGCATTGCAACTGGGCGTAAAAATTCACGAGAACACGGCGATGACCGGATTGGAGGAAGGGCGTCCGGCGCGCATTCAGACGGCTAGCGGCAGCGTAGTCGCCGACCGCGTGGTGCTGGCGATGAATGCCTGGATGGCCCGGGCTTTTCCACAGTTCGAGCGCAGCGTGGCGATCGTTTCCAGCGACATGCTGATCACCGAACCGCGCCCGGAGCTGTTGCAGGAAATCGGTTTGACCAGCGGCGTGACCGTGCTCGATTCGCGGATCTTCGTGCACTACTACCACAACACCCCGGACGGCCGGATCATGCTCGGCAAGGGTGGCAACACCTTCGCTTATGGCGGACGGATGTTGCCGGTGTTCGATCAGCCATCGCCTTACGCCGGGTTGCTCAAGCGCAGTCTCGACGATTTCTTCCCGGCCTTCGCCGATGTGAAAGTCGACGCAACGTGGAACGGCCCGTCGGATCGCTCGGTCACCGGCCTGCCGTTTTTCGGCCAGATGAGTGCCAGCGGCAATGTGTTCTACGGTTTCGGTTATTCCGGTAGCGGTGTCGGGCCGTGCCACATGGGCGGGCAGATTCTCGCTTCGCTGGTGCAAGGCCTCGACAACCCGTGGACGCGTTCGCCGCTGGTCAACGGACCACTGGGCTATTTTCCACCGGAGCCGATCCGTTATCTCGGCTCGCTGATGGTGCGCAACGCCATTCGCCGCAAGGAACGCGCCGAGGATCACGGGCGGCGACCTCGGCATCTCGATGTACGCCTGGCGAAATTCGCTGCCGCCGCCGGCAAGGCCGACAAGGGTTGAACGTCAGGACGAAGGCGGGGCGCGGTTGAGCAGCCAGTCGAGCAACAAACCGTCGTCGGACGGTTCCGGGCTTTTGCGTGCCGGGCGAGGCTGGCTGACGTCCAGGCACAGGATCGGTCGATCAGGGTCACTGTCGAGAAAACTCACCCACACTTCGTTGCCGGCGCGGGGCAGCGCTTCCCTGTTGATCCGGCTACCGGTGCCGACCACGGCAATCGTCAGCCACAAGCCGTCAGTGTCGGCATTGTGTGTCAGCGCGGGCCATAACCGCACGGCGAGTCGACCCAGATCATCCAACTGCGCAGGTTGCCCGGGCGAGCCCAGCACTTGCGCCGGGTGATAGCCCGGAATGCTCGGGCGCGGTTGCCGCAGCGGCGGGCGAAACTCGGTTGACCAGGGTTGTGCAGTGAGATCGTTGTGATAACGACGGGGCGTGGACATCGGATCGAGAATCGACGGTTGCTGACCCTGATGGCGCAGCTCGGTGATCAGCCACTGGTCGTTGAACGCCCCCACCGGATGATCCGTGACCTGCAACAAACGGCCGCTGAGCAGCTGCAGGCAATCGCTGCGCCCCTCGATGCAGCGGTAGTGGCAGCGCTGGCGTTCCAGCTGTCGGCGGCTGCGTTGATCGGCGTAGCGTTGACCGGTTGACGGAAGTCCTCGCAGGGGTATGACGCCTGTCACCGCATGATTGGCCGCTTCATCATCGTTGCCGGGCTGCCCGCGTTCGCGGACGGTGGGCGACACCTGCGCAGTGACGGGGTCGTGACGCAGGAACAGCGTACTGAGGGTGGGAGCATGCGCCTCGTTCTCCGGGCTGAAGGGCACGGGTATCGGGGGCTGCGGCAGGCTCAGGCTGTCATCGGCAAACACCACGACATGGCCATCCGGCCGGTGCTCGAAGTGATAGTGGATGCCTTCTTCTTCGCACAGTCGATGCAGCAGTGCCAGGTCCGACTCGTCGTATTGGATGCAGAACGGGCGCGGCGGGTAGTACCCCACCGTCAGATCGAAGCGGAAGCCGTTCGCGGGCAGGCGATGTTCTGTCAGCAAGCGTTCGAGAATGTCCGGCACGCTCAATCGGGTGAACACCCGGCGTCTGGGCTGTTGCTCCAGTTTCTGCAGGTCTGGCACCAGCACCAACTGGTAACCGATCCGGTGGGCGCCGCGGTGTTCGCACCCGGCGCTGTGAAGGGTGCCGTGGAGGCCATGATCTTCGCTCAACTGCAGAAACGCCGGGCGATGCAACAGACTGGCGGGGGGCAGGGCCGGCGCCAGGCCAATGACTTCAATCTCGAATCGGTAGGGTCGGTTCAACGCTTCGTGGCCGCTGAAGCGCAGTACCGGCAGGCACAGGCCACCGTCGGTGAGTGTCAGCGTGAAGGGACTTTCCTTGTCATTGAGCATTCGGACGGGCTCTGTCGGGTAATACGGGCCACAGAGGGTACGAAACCGCAGTGCGAAATGGTCATGACAAACCGGTTTTTCAGAATCGCCCTACAAGGTGTGTAGAAGATGTCGACGGGCAACGGAATTTTTGGTCGATTGCCGACTTTAGGCCGTATAAACTTGGCGCCACGCGTCGGCCAATAGATGTCTCGGCGCCACAGATCAAGAGAGTGAGTAATGGGCGCACAGTGGAAGGTTAAACACAAAGAAGCGGCAGCCAACGCCAAGGGCAAGATCTTCGGCAAACTGGTGAAAGAAATCACCATCGCTGCCCGCAACGGTGCCGATACCGCCACCAACGCACACCTGCGTCTGGTGGTCGAACAGGCCAAGAAAGCCTCGATGCCCAAGGAAACCCTGGATCGCGCGATCAAGAAAGGCGCGGGCCTGCTGGGTGAGACCGTTCAGTACCATCGCGTGACTTACGAAGGTTTCGCTCCGCACCAGGTTCCGTTGATCGTCGAGTGCGTCACCGACAACATCAACCGCACCGTGGCGGAAATCCGCGTGGCGTTCCGCAAGGGCCAGCTGGGCGCTTCCGGTTCTGTAGCGTGGGACTTCAACCACGTCGGCATGATCGAAGCCTCGCCGGACACCCCTGACGCCGATCCGGAAATGGCCGCGATCGAAGCCGGTGCCCAGGACTTCGAGCCGGGCGAAGAGGGCGCGACCCTGTTCCTGACCGATCCGACCGACCTTGATGCGGTGCAGAAAGCCCTGCCGGAGCAAGGTTTCACCGTGCTGTCGGCCAAGCTGGGCTATCAGCCGAAGAACCCGGTCAGCGGCCTGAGTGACGAGCAGATGGCAGAAGTTGAAGCGTTCCTTGAAGGCCTCGATAACCACGACGACGTGCAGGAAATGTTCGTCGGCCTGGCCGGCTGATCCGCGCTGCGTCATAAATGCTGCCATCGCGAGCCCGGCTCGCGATGGCGGTGTAGCGGTTACAACGCTTCCAGCTGCTGCACGACCTCGCTGAACCCCGGCCGCGCCAGCACATCCGGCTGACAGCAGCGCTGTTCAAGTGCCTCCAGCCGCACACGCCGATCCGCACTCAGCCCCGAGTCGATTCGCGCCAGCAATTCCCCCAGCAAAATCCCGAAGGCTCGCACTTCGATGCGTTGCAGCGCGCGGGTTTCCAGGTTGTCGGTGGTGGCATGGAACGACGCCGCGCCAAAATCCCCCAGCAGACAGTCGCCCTGATCGTTCAACAGGATGTTGTGCCCGTAGAGGTCGCCATGGGTGATGCCTTGTTCATGCAGATGTTCGGCGACCGACGCAATCCCTTTAGCGATGCGCAAGGCGACATCGGCACTGAACCGGCAGTCATCGGTGTAGATATCCCGCGAACAGGACGCAAGGCTCGGCAATGCGGCGAGGTTGCGATAGCTCGGATCGATCAGTTGCATCACCAGCCCTTGCTGGCCCTCGGGATGATTGCCGATGCGGCCCTCGACCCGGATCAGGTTCGGGTGCAGCCCGGCGGTGATGCAGGCATTCATCTCATGTAACGGCGAGCCGTCGCTGGTCATCTCGCCCTTGTAGAGCTTTACCGCCACCGAACGCTCAGGCTGGCCGACCGGCTGCCACGACGCACGGGAAATGACCCCGGACGCGCCTTCGCCCAGCCGCTGTTCGAGACGCAGGCTCGACCAGTCGATCAACGGCGTGGCTTCCAGCGCGGCGGCATCGGCCTCGGTTTCCAGCGGATTGCCGGCGTAGGCCAGCCAGGTCAGGCTCGGCAGGGTCAGCAGCCACTGCGGCAGTTCCGTCAACTGGTTGGCGGCGATGCGGATCAGCTCCAGGCGATGGCACTGGCTCAAGGATGGCGGCAACGCGCGCAGACGGTTACCGGCGAGCATGAGTTTTTGCAGGAGCGGGCGCTCGCCCAGTTCTGCTGGCAGGGTTTCGATGAGGTTGTCGGTCAGGATCAGCCAGCGCAACTGCGGTGGCAGGGCGGTGCCGGACACTCGGACGATCCCGTTGGCCTTGAAGCCGATCATGCTCAGGGCCTGACAATGGCCAAGGCATTCGGGCAATTCGGTGAACCGGTTGTCGGAACAGAACAGCACCCGCAGACGGGACAAACGATGCAAATCGTCCGGCAGGCTGCTCAGTTTGTTGCCGCTGAGGTTAAGTACCTCCAGCGTGTCGGCCAGGTCGAAGATTTCTTGTGGGAACTCGGTCAAGCCTTCGACCAGGTCCAGCCGGGTGATGCCCGACAGTTCGCCGGCGCGCAATTGAGCAAGGGTGTGCATGTAAATAAGGTCGCTATCGAGAGGGCGCCGTGACGCCGGGAATGGCCGGCATGATAACGGTAAATCAGGCCGGTTCGCGCACTTCCGCCAATTGCCCCAACCGGCTGCGGGTACGAGCCAGATCGATGGCGTTGCCGGCCAGGCTTTCATGCAGAGGCTGGCGCCCGAGCAGCGTCAGGTGTTTGTCCTGGTCGTAGAGCACGTCGATCAGGTTGATGAAGCGCTGCTGGATGGCGATCGAGCATTCGTCCAGCTCCGGCAGTTCATCGATGATCCAGTGGTCGAAGCGCCGGCACAGTTCCAGATAATCCATCACGGCCGTGGGCTGTTCGCACAGGTCATTGAAGGTAAAACCGACGCGGCGGCCTTCGCACAGACGCGCCTGCAAGACCCGGTTGCCAACCGTTATCGGTTGCGGCGCGGCATCCCGTGACGGCAAATCCAGCGCCAGCCGTTGTGCCGGTGTGGCCGGCCACACGTAATGGCCCTGAGTGAACAACTGATGCGCGTGAGTGCGCGCCTGGCTGCGGTAGTCGTGGGGGCCGCCGACTTCCATGACCTGCATGCGGGCATTGATCAGGTCGATCACCGGTTTGAACCGCGCGTGATACAGCGGGTTGGGCAACAGGCCTTCCGGTGGATAGTTGGAGGTCACCAATAGCAGGATTCCCCGCTGGAACAGGGCCTTGTACAACCGGGTAATGAGCATCGCGTCGCCGATGTCATGCACATGGAATTCGTCGAAGCACAGCACCCGGCAGTCCTGCAGCAGTTCGTCGAGCGTGGCAGCGAGGGCGTCTTCCTGCTCGCGATGCCGGAACATGCCCTGATGCAGGCGGGCGAAGAATTCATGAAAGTGCAGGCGTTGTTTCTGCTGGATCGGCAAGGCCTGAAAAAAACCGTCGAGCAACCAGCTCTTGCCGCGTCCGACGGCGCCGTGCAGGTACAGGCTGGGCGGGGTTTGCGCGGCAGGACCGAACAACATTCCGGCCTGTTGTGCCATGCAGTCGATCACCCGCTGCTGGCTGTGGCTGAGGGTATAACCCTGGCCATGGGCCTTGAGCCGGAAGTAATCGCGGATTGACTGGGCGCTGGCGCAATGGCCAGCACTGGCCAGATTTCGCTTGCCGAACAAACGGCGCAACCCTGAAAGGCGCTGGGACAGACGCGAACGTTCGGGCGGTCGGGCGGGCACGGTGAGGTCACTCCGTCATCGTCGGGCCGGCTCCCCCCGAGCGCGGCGGCGTAGTGTAACCAGATGGGTAGTTTGCCTTCCACTGCGCTTTATCGGCCAACGGTCTTTCTGGACAGTAATCTGCGGCACGTACAGGTTTTTTCAGGGCCATGGGGCAACGGATTGACAACTTTTCGAAACATATCCCGCACGTTCAGTGGATCCAATCGACTGGCGCAATCGGCGTCCGTTGCTAACCTGAAACACTGTAACGGCAGAGACGCTGTCGCCATCAAGGATCGGACGGTGAATGCAAGGGTGGTCTGGGCATTGCTGGGCGGGCTCGCAACACCGGTGCAGGCGACCGATCTGCAGGTCGAAGTGCGGGTCGATGTGCAGCGCGGTTGCCAGTTGATCGGTCAGCAGCGCGGAGCCGGTATCGAGCAACTGGGCGTGCTCGACTTCGGCAGCACTGCGCGCCTTGACGATCCGGCCGGGCCACTCGGGGCAGCACTGATGAGTTCTCGATTGCCGCGCCTGGAATGCAACCCCGACACGCCGTATCAACTGCGCGTCGATGGCGGACTGCATGGCGGGACCGGCGAAGTGCGCTACATGACGGGCGAGGCGGGTGGCAAAGCCATTCCTTACCGTTTGTACCAGGACGCCGCACGGCGGGTGCCGCTGGTGGTGGACGTGCCGGTCAGCGGGCGGGTGCCCGACAGCGGTTCGGTGGACCTGCCGCTGTACGGCCGGATCGAACGGATGGCCGAGGTGCCGAGAGCCGGTCGGTATTCGGATCTGGTCAAGGTGACGGTGACCTGGTGATCGGCCGGGAGCGTGTGCGGAAGGAGCGTTCAATGACGAACGCGGTCAGGGATCGGAAGGAGTAGGGATGCAATGACAGGCAAGCACTGGCTGGTCATCACCGCAGGCGCATTGCTGTTGCTCACCGAAGATGCTCAGGCGGCCATCAACGGGCAGATTCACGCCCGCCTGACCCTGATCGCCGGCTGCGAAGTGACCAATACATCCAGCCCCGCCAGCCCGGTAGGCGATTTCGGCAAACTCGATTTCGGCCAGCAGGGCCCGACCTGGAACGCCCCCATCAAGGCCAGCCTGGCCAACGACAGCAGCGGCAGGCTCAACGTGGCCTGCAACCCTTCGGTGACCGGTTTCACCGTGAGCATCGACGGCGGCACTCACGGCGACGGCAATACCCGTCGCCTGAGCAACGGTCGCCAGACCATCCCCTATCAACTGTTTCTCGATGCCTCGGGCAGTCAGAGCTACAGCATCGGTCAACAACACAATTTCGCTGTCACCAGCGGCGCGCAGATACCCATCCCGGTATTTGGCTCGGTGGTGGCGAACACCCGTGCGGTACCGGCCGGTGTCTATACCGACACCCTGACGGTGACGCTCGATTGGTAAACCGTAGAGGAAGGACACCATGGGTACGATTGCATCAAGGATAGGTTTGTCGTTGCTCGGCCTGACACTGGCCACCAGCGTCAATGCCGCTACCACGGTCACCGGTCAGATCACTTCCAGCCTGATCCTGATCAGCAGTTGCCAGGTCAACGGTTCCGGCGGTTCCACAGGCCTGAACTTCGGTGCCTTGAACTTCGGCACCGCCAACAGCCTGTTCACCACCGCGACCGGGCAGGTGCTGGGCGGCGGTGGCGGGGCGTTGTCGATTCTCTGCTCGGCCGGTACCACGCCGTCGGTCAAGGTGCGGGCCGGTGCTCATGACGGGTTGTCGCCCGGTGGAACCCGTGCGCTTTACGACGGTGTTGCCAACTACGTGCCCTACGACTTGTACACCGATGCCGGGCACTCGCAATTGCTGGCTATCGACGGCGTGATCAACCTCGCCGCCAGCACCGGTGTGGCGCAAACGGTGAACATCTACGGTCAGGCGGTGGGCAAGGCCGGGCTGCCGGCTGGCACTTACACCGACACCATTTCCGTTGAACTGACGTTCTAGTGCCATGGGCCGGCATGGTTGTGCGGCGCTGCTTCTGTTGTGCGCGGGGGCTGTGCCGTTGCCGCTGGCGGCGGTGACCAGCCAGAGCTTTCAGGTCAGCGCGACGATCACACCGGGCTGCCTGGTGGTGGGGGGCGTGTCGAACTATGGCGGACTGAATTTCGGTTCGAGTTCGGCCCTGGCCACCGGCACGGTGCAAGTGGCATTGACCGGCGGCGTGCAGTTGCAATGCACGCCGGGGGTGACGCTGAACATGACGGTCGACGGCGGCCAGTACAACAGTGGCGGGCGCCGCATGCAGATCAGTGGCGGCAGCGCGAAGGTGGCGTATGCGCTGTTTCGCGATGCGGCTTACAGCCAGAGTCTGGGCATCGGTCAGACCGTGGCAGTGGCTTATAGCGACGCCAATAACATCAGCCTGCCGATCTACGGTCAGGTGCAGTTGCCGGGCAATCAGCCTGGGGGGACGTACAGCGACGTGTTGCAGGTGCAACTGTCGTGGTGATGAATGGCACAAGGAGCGGGTTTATGGGGGTTGTCTCGTCACGGCTGTTACGGGCGGGTTGCGCAATGCTGGTGGTGGCTTCATTCGGCGCGATCAAGGCGCAGGCGGCCAGTTCGGTGCTGATCTGGCCCATCGATCCGGTGCTCGAAGCCGATCAGCAGGCCAGCGCGTTATGGCTGGAAAATCGTGGCAGTGAAACTGCGAATCTGCAGATCCGCGTGTTTGGCTGGAGCCAGAACGGCTTCCAGGAGCAATACCAGAACCAGCGTGACGTGATCGGCAGTCCGCCTGTGGCGAAGATCGAGCCTGGGCAGAAACAACTGGTGCGCCTGACCCGGACCAAAGAGGTGCCGCCCGGCCAGGAACTGGCCTACCGGATCATCATCGACGAAATTCCTTCGGCGCAGCCACCTGTCGCCGATGCAGGAAAGACGGCTGCGGCCATTCGCTTCCAGATGCGCTATTCGGTGCCCCTGTTTGCTTACGGTGCCGGCTTGTGGAGCAAGGAAGACACGACCCGACAGCGTGATCCCAAAGGCATCGGCCTGCCGCAATTGAGCTGGCGCACGGTTTCGGTCGACGGCAAGCCCTATGTGGAAGTGCGTAACCAGGGCGCTGTGCATGCGCGGTTGACCGATGTCGCGCTCAAGCAGGGCGGGCAGAGCAAGCCGTTGGCGGAGGGGCTGTTGGGTTATGTGCTGCCCGGCGCGGTCATGCGTTGGCCGGCGCCGGGGTCAACCACGGGAGAACTGGCCGGTCGAATCAATGGCGCGGCACAGGTACAGAGCATCGCTCCGGCGAAGTAAGGATTTCGGCCTGCGGGCCGGGTAGTGCGGGGCCGCCGGGCAAGCGACAGGTCGGCGGGCAGCAGCGGTTTCAGGAGGAACCAGTCCATTGACGGACGAAGCACGCTAATGGGTCCGGGATGGGCTCGCCGTATTCAGCGTCCGTTGTGGCTTGTCACCGGCGCGTGTTGCCTGATGTTCATTCATCCATCCGGGGCCGGCGAACTGCCGCCGCCTCCCAGCGGCATGGAGGCCGTCAGCGATGCACAGTTGTTTCTGGAACTGGTGGTCAACCAGATGAATACCGGACGCGTAGTGGCGGTGGAGCAGCGCGGCGGGCGGTTGTTCCTGCCGGCCAGTGTGTTGCGCGACACCGGCATGACACTGCCCGAGAGTGCCGGTGCCGAAGTCGATCTCGACGGTCTGCCGGGGCTGCACAGCGACTACGACAGTGTCGGCCAGCGATTGCTGCTCGATGTGCCACCAGACTGGCTGCCGGAGCAGTTCATCGGCAATCGTCAGGTCTATCCACGTACCCCGGCGCTGAGCAGTTTCGGCGCTTTGTTCAACTATGACCTGTACCTCAACGACACCGATGATGCCGGTACTTATCTGGCGGCATGGAATGAAATCCGGGTGTTCGACAGTTGGGGCACGCTCTCCAACACCGGGCAGTACCGGCGCACCTTGTCGGGTGATTCGGTGAGCACGCTGAGCAACGGTTATCTGCGCTACGACACTACGTGGCGCTACTCCGATGACGAGCGGATGCTGACCTACGAGGCGGGGGACGTGGTCAGCGGCGCCTTGCCCTGGAGCAGCTCGGTGCGTCTGGGGGGCGTGCAGTTCTCCCGGGATTTTGCGGTGCGCCCGGATCTGGTGACCTATCCGCTGCCGCAGTTCGCCGGTGAAGCGGCGGTGCCGTCCTCGGTGGATCTGTTCATCAACGGCTACAAGTCCAGCAGCACCGATTTGCAACCGGGTCCTTACACGCTGACCAACATTCCCTTCATCAACGGCGCGGGCGAAGCCGTGGTGGTGACCACCGATGCGCTGGGTCGGCAGGTATCGACCACCGTGCCGTTCTATGTCACCAGCAGCCTGTTGCAGAAGGGCTTGAGCGATTTCTCGATCAGCGCCGGTACGCTGCGCCGGGATTACGGGCTGAAGGATTTCAGCTACGGACCGGGTGTAACGTCCGGCAGCCTGCGTTATGGCATCAGCGACAGCTTTACGCTGGAAAGCCACGCCGAAGCGGCCGATTCACTGACCCTCGGCGGGCTCGGCGGGCTCGGCGGCAATCTGCGGCTGGGCAATTTCGGGGTGCTCAACAGCGCGATCAGCCAGAGTCGTTTCGACGGTGAGGGCGGTCAGCAATACAGCCTCGGTTATCAGTACAGCGCCCAGCGTTTCAGCTTCTCCTGGCAACGGTTGCAACGGCGTGACCAGTACGCCGACCTCACGGTAGTCGACAGTCCTTACACCAGCCTCAGCAAGCGCAGCGAGCAGGCGACGCTGAGCCTCAACCTTGAGCGCTGGGGCAGTCTGGGTGTGGGCTATTTCGATATCCGGGCGGCGGACGATTCCCGCACGCGGTTGCTCAACCTGAGCTGGAGCAAACCCTTGTGGCGCAACAGCAGTTTCTACTTGTCGGCCAACCGCGAAATCGGCGATGCCAACTGGGCGGTGCAGGCGCAACTGGTGATCCCCTTCGACCTGCGCGGCAGCCTCGCCATCAGCAGCGAACGCAGCAAGACCGGGCAGACTCAACAACGCGTCAACTACAGCCGTGCCGTACCGTCCGAGGGTGGGGTGGGCTTCAACCTCGGTTATGCCAACGGCGACGGTCCTGATTACCGGCAGGCTGACGTGACGTGGCGACTGCAATCGGTGCAATTGCAGGCGGGTATCTACGGCACCTCGGACGCTGAAACCCGCTGGGCCGATGCCAGCGGTTCGCTGGTGTGGATGGATCACCAAGTGTTCGCGGCCAATCGCATCGATGATGCCTTCGTCGTGGTCAGCACCGACGGTTATGCCGATGTTCCGGTGCGTTACGAGAACCAGCAGGTCGGCCAGACCGACCGCAACGGCCATTTGCTGGTGCCGTGGAGCAGCGCCTACTACCGCGGCAAATACGAAATCGATCCGTTGAACCTGCCGGCCAACGTGCGCAGTCCGAATGTCGAACAGCGCATTGCCGTGCGCCGCGGCAGTGGCTATCTGCTGGAGTTTCCGCTGAGCCGGGTAATTGCCGCGAGCGTCGTGCTGGTGGATGCGCAGCAGCAGGAATTGCCGCTGGGCAGCGGCGTGCTGCATGAGGAGAGTGGCACGCGCACGGTGGTGGGCTGGGACGGGCTGGTCTATCTGGAAAACCTGCAGGCGCAGAACTCGCTAAGGGTGACGCTGGCCGATGGCAAGACCTGTCAGGCGCAGTTCAAAGTTGACCTGCAACAGGATCAGATCCCGCTGATCGGGCCGCTGGTGTGTCAATGACGTGGGTACGGCTCTGTCTGTGGCTGGCACTGACGTTGCCGGGGGCGGCGCAGGCGCTGTGTTCGGTGGTCACCACCACACCGGCCGGGTTCGGCACGATCAGTTCGATTGCGGTTCGCACCACGTCGCAACCCAGTTCCACACTCAACGGCGGGTTGAGCTGTACAGGTTCGCTGTTGTCGCTCTTGGCCAACAACGATCACTTCTGGGCCACGGTGACCTCCACCCAGAGCGGCTTGCTCGGGCCCACCGGAGACGTCATCGGCTACACGATCTATGCCAACAACAGCACCAGTTACCCGCTGACCCGGGGCACGGCTTATGACTTCGCCCGCAACGGCATCATCGATGCGCTGGGGTTGCTCAATGGCACGGTGCCGAAAACCGTGCCGCTGTACTTCGGCACCACGATTGGCAGCAATGTGGCAGCCGGGGTGTACACCGAAACCCTGAGTATCTTCTGGAACTGGAATTACTGTTCGGGCATCGGCGTCGGCGGACTCTGCCTGGGTCGCGACATCAACAGCGGCACCACGACCCTGACGGTCAACCTGACCGTGTCCAACGATTGCACCATCACCGCGCCCAACATCGCTTTCGGCAGCGCGCCGGTGATCAGCGCGTTTACCCCGGTGACCGGGCAGACCATCAATCTGGCCTGCACAAAGGGAAGCGCCTATACCGTGGGCTTGGGCGACGGGCAGAACGCGATCAGTGTCGGCGGCCGACGGCGAATGATTTCCGGCAGCAACTATCTGGCCTACGACATTTTCAAAAGCGCCGGCACCACCCGCTGGGGCAGTGTCGGCGCAGCACGTCGGGCCAGCACCGATGCCGAGGTCAATCCCGGCAATGGCCTGGGCACCGGCAGCCAGATCTTCAACTACAACGCGAAGATCTACACCGACCAGACCACGCCACCCGCCGGCACCTATCTGGACAACGTGGTGCTGGATGTCGGGTTCTGAACCGGTCAGAAGCGCTCGGTGTGCTGGAGCAACGGCGCCGCCGGGGTGTCGGTCGGGCTGACCATGGCGTAGTTGTAACCGTCGCCGGACCAGTACTCGGCCTGCAGATCCCCGTCGCGACGGCTACCCCGTGGCAGGAAGGTGTTTTTCGGCCCCGGCGGGCGCACGTAGAAACTGACCTTGTGCCCGGTTTGATCCTCATACATGACCATCGCCGCCGGCCCTTCGTCAGTGCTCAGCAGGCGGCCGCTGACCGGTTGAAACCCGGCTGCCGTCAAGTCCGGCAGACGGTTGGCCTGCGTGAAGTAGCGGTCAAGCCAACGCTGCATGTCACCTGCGCCGCCGACCTTGTAGTCCGCCGGCAGAATCCCTTGCTGAGCGATCAGACGGTACGCCTGCAGGGCATCGCTCATCGGCGCAATCGAGCGCACGAAGGTCATTTCCCGGGCCTGCCAGCCACTGACACCGCCGAGGCTGACCGCTATCAGCAACACGGCCGCGCTGGCCCAGCGTCGGCGTGATCGATGCTTGAGCCGCTGGCGGATCAGCGCCGGGTCCAGATCCGGGTTGGCCGGTTGTTGCAACGCGCCACCGAGGGCCGCGCGCAAGTGCTGGGCATCCTGTTGCCAGGCGCGGATCAACGCGGCGTCTTCCGGGTGGCTGGCCAGCCAGTTTTCCAGCACACGCCGGTCGGCGTCGCTGAGCTGGTGGTCGATGTAGGCGTGTAAATCACGCTCACTGGGGGGCAGGCTGATCATTTGAGTATCCGCAAGGAAGGGCTGCTGATTTCGCCGTCGCTGAGCTGGCGCAAAGCCTGGCGGGCGCGGGACAGGCGCGACATCACGGTGCCGGTGGGGACGTCGAGAATCTCGGCGACCTCCTTATAGGTCAAGCCTTCCACCGACACCATCAGCAACAGGGCGCGCTGTTCTGTGGGCAGGCGATCGAAGGCTTGCAGGGTCGATTGGGCAATGACGGTGCGTTCCACCGAGGGTTCGGCGTCATCGCGGCCGGTGAAGAATTCGAGCATCCGGGCGTAGCGCCGGGAACGCCGGTGCGCATCGAGGAACTGGCGGTACAGGATCGAAAACAGCCACGCGCGCAGATCGCCCTCGGCGCGCTTGTCACCCCAACTGGAGAGGGCACGTTCAAGGCTGGCCTGGACCAGGTCGTCGGCGCTGCTGGCGTTGCGCGTCAACGACACGGCAAAGCGCCGCAATCTGGGAATGATTTCTCTCAGTTGTTCGTCGAATTCGCTCATGAAGTTCTGCTAGTCACTACGCTGTGGACTAGGAAGACGCCCGGCATTCGAGGTTATTCCACGTTCGGAAAAATAAATACCGGGCCGTGGAATAAATCCTGATGGCGTGCGTCTTGCTGATTCTTCCTACTTGTGGCCGATGGCCCTGGAGTCTTTCATGGTTGATCGCAGCTCACCGCCCGGCGGCCCACAACGCCCGCCTCTAAGTGCCGCGAGCCTGGTGTTGCGTCTCGGCGGTATCGCCGTGGTTGTCGCAGCCGTGGCCGGGGCGTTTGCCTACGTTCACGGCAACTTTGACCCACAACGACTGACACCAAAAGCGTTGGTCGATGTGCTGGAAAAGAACAACGGCGTGCATCCGGGGTTTCGTCGCAATCACGCCAAGGGTGTTTGCGTCATCGGCCATTTCGAAAGCAGTGGCGAGGCGCGTCCTTACTCTGTCGCGCAGGTGTTCAATGAGCCACGCACCCCGGTAGTCGGGCGATTCGCGCTGCCGGCGGGTAATCCTTATGCACCGGACAGCGCCGTACCGATTCGCAGCCTGGCGCTGCGTTTCACCCAGGCCAACGGCCAGCAATGGCGCACCGGGATGAACAGCATGCCGGTGTTCCCGGTCGGCACCCCGGAAGCGTTCTATCAGTTGCAGCAGGCGCAGTCGCCGGATCCGGCAACGGGCAAACCGGATCCGACCAAGGTCCCTGCGTTCTTTGCCTCACACCCGGAAGCCGTACCGTTCCTGACCTGGGTGAAGACGGCCAAACCTTCGGCCAGCTATGTCACGGAAACCTACAACAGTATCAACGCGTTTTATCTGGTTGATGCCAGCGGCAAGAAGCAGGCCGTGCGCTGGAGCATGGCGCCATTGGCCCAGGATGCAGCGGGCGCTACGGCTCCGGAAGGTAGCGACTTTCTCGAAAAGGACTTGGTGCAACGTCTGGCCGAGGGGCCGCTGCGCTTTCAGTTGAACATCACGTTGGCCAACGCTGACGATCCGGTGAACGATGCGAGCAAGGTCTGGCCTGCCGCTCGCAAAGTACTGAACGCCGGCACCCTGGTGCTGGAAAAGACCCAGCCGCAACTCAGTGGCGAATGCCGCGACATCAACTACGACCCACTGGTCCTGCCTGCCGGGATTGAAGGTTCCGACGACCCGTTGCTCGCTGCTCGTTCAGCCGGCTACGCCGATTCCTACCTGCGCCGCACCGGCGAAGTCAGCCAACTGCCCACTGGCAAACAGGAGGCACGCCCATGAGAACGCCACCGACGCATTTCAATCCGCTGGCGCGACTGCTGCACTGGCTGATGGCTTTGATGATCATCGCCATGTTGTTCATCGGTGCCGGCATGGTCACTTCGGTGTCAGCGCGGCATGAATGGCTGATCAACCTGCACAAGCCGCTGGGTATAGCGATCCTGTTGCTGGTGATCGTGCGCATTCTGGTGCGACTGGGCACGCGTCAGCCGCCTCTGCCGGAGGATCTGCCGGGCTGGCAGGTGATGGCAGCCAAGGCGTCGCACCTGTTGCTGTACGCCTTGATGCTGGTGTTGCCGCTGCTGGGCTGGGCGATGATCAGTGCTGCGGGCGATCCGGTGATGCTTGGCCACTCGCTGCAGTTGCCGTCAATCCTGCCGGCGGATGCCCAAGTGTTTGCGCTGTTGCGCAAGGCGCACGGTTATTTGGCGTATCTGTTGTTTCTGACGGTGTTGCTGCACCTGGCGGCGGCGCTGTTCCATGGTTGGGTACGCCGCGACGAGGTGCTCGACAGCATGCTGCGGGGACGCAATCGCAACTGACCGCAGACGTTAATCCGGCGTGGCGAGGGAGCACATTTGCTCGCCACGTTTTTGCGGCGCCAATGTTCGCCACCAATACAGCAGCGCGACGATGTTGATTCCGGCACCCAGCCAGCAGACCCCCGTCCATCCTGCCCAGGCATACATGGCTGTCGAGGCGATTGAGCCCAGGGCGCTGCCAATCGAGTAAAACAGCATGTAGCCGGCGGTCAGTCGGCTTTGTGCCTCTGGGCGGACGCTGTAGATCATGCTCTGGCTGGTGACATGCACAGCCTGCAAACCCAGATCCAGGGTGATCACGCCGAGCAACAGCGCCCATAATGAGGATTGGGTGAATGCAATCGGCAGCCAGGAGCCGAGCATCAACAGCAGGGACAGGCCGCTGACCCATTGCCCGAATCCGCGATCCGCCAAGTGTCCGGCTCTTGCGGCGGCCAATGCGCCAGCCGCGCCGGCCAGTCCGAACAGTCCGATTTCACTGTGGGAAAGTGACAGCGGCGGGGCGGCCAAAGGCAAAACCATCGGCGTCCACAGGACCATGGCACTGGCGAAGGTCAGCAGGGCCAGAATCGCCCGTTGTCGCAACACTGGTTCCTCTCGAAACAGGCTGAACACCGAGGTAATCAACGCGGCGTAGGAGGTTGCCGGTTGCGGACTCTCGTCCTTGGGTAGTACACGAAACAACAACAGCGCCATGACCAGCGTCAGCCCCGCCGACAACAAATAAATCGCCCGCCAACCGGCCAGATCCGCCATCCCGCCGGCTACGGTGCGCGCGAGCAAGATGCCGACCACGATGCCGCTGGTAATCACGCCAACGACACGACCGCGTTGCGCCGGGATGGCCAAGGTTGCGGCATAGGCCACCAGCACCTGAGTGACGACGGCGAGCAGGCCGGTCAAGGTCATGCCTATCAGCAGCCAGGTGCTGTTGGTTGCCAGCGCGATCATCAGCAAGGCTGCAGCCGACAGTAGGGTTTGCGTGACAATCAAACGTCGGCGGTTGAGCAGATCGCCGAGCGGCACGAGTAAAACCAGCCCTATGCCGTAGCCTACCTGGGTCAACGTGAAGACGATGCCGATGCTCGCGGGTGACAGGTTGAAGGCGTCGGCCATGGCGTCCAGCAACGGTTGCGCGTAATACACGTTGCCCACGGCCAGGCCGCAGGCGATAGCGAACAGCAGCACGACACCACTGCCGAGATTTTGCGCGTTCATGTCCTGATTCCTTTTCTGGTTTCAAATGGAAACTGGAATGACGGTAGGTAATCTGGTTTTGTTTTGCAACCTGATTGGGTAAAAGTGCGGCGCAAAAAAAGATCGCAGACAGCGCTGCGATCTTTCATGGGGCGAGAAACAGGGGAAATCAGCGCAGGGTGTCGACCATGTCGGCGATGGTGGTCAGCACGTCCTTGCCCAATTGTTTCGAGCGTTGGCCCGACCAGCCGGTGAGCGGGTTCGGCGCGTCATCGTGATCCTTGAACGGCATCTCCAGGGTCAACGACAGGCAGTCGAATTTCTGACCGACGCTGTTGCAGGCCAGGGTCATGTTGGCCTGACCCGGTTCGTCGCGGGTGTAGCCGTACTTGGTCTGGAAGTCTTTGGTGGTGTGTTTCAGGTGGCTGCGGAAGTGCTCTTCGAGTTTCTCGATCCGTGGCGTATAGCCCGGATTGCCTTCGCAACCGGCGGTGAATACGTGGGGAATTTCTTCGTCGCCGTGTACGTCGAGGAACAGATCGACGCCGTACTTTTCCATCTGCTGCTGTACGAAAAGCACTTCCGGGCTGACTTCCTGGCTGGCGCTCTGCCAGGCGCGGTTCAGGTCCTGGCCCATGGCGTTGGTGCGCAGATGGCCGTGGAAGGCACCGTCCGGGTTCATGTTCGGCACCAGGTACAGATCGGCACTCTTCAGCAGTTTGTTCAGCCCTGGATCGTTGTGATGTTCCAGACGCTCGATCACACCTTCCATGAACCACTCGGCCATGTGCTCGCCCGGGTGCTGCTGGGCGATGATCCAGATCTTGCGTCGGCCTTCGGCGCCGGTGCCTTTGCGCAGCAGCTGGATGTCGCGGCCTTCGACGCTTTTGCCAGTGGCCAATAGTTCGGTGCCGGCCTTGGTCAGCGCTTGTTCGATCAGCCAGTCATGACGGCCACGGCTGTAAGGTTCGAAGTAGGCGAACCAGGCGTGGGTCTGCTCGGCTTCAAGGCAGAAACGCAGGCTGTCGCCTTCGAATTGGGTCGGAATGCGGAACCAGTTGACATGGTCGTAGGAAGCGACGGCCTGATAGCCGGTCCAGGCCTTGTTGTAGGAGGACTGGCTGGCGTTGACCAGGCGAAACCAGTGTTCCTGATGAACATGCAGGCCGCTGGCCTTGAAGTGGAACCACTGGAAATGAGCGCTGCGGGTATCTGGCCGAATTGCCAGAACCGGGTTGAGCGGGTTGCTGATGTCGATGACTTGGATGTTGCCGCTGTCGAAGTTGGCGCTGATGTCGAACGAAGATTTGGCCACGGTCATAATCGGTTCCTGAATATGATTTTTATGGCGGCTACTTTACACGCAAGACAGGGGTGAAACCGAGGGAAATTGCGGGGTGTGGCGGGGGGCGTCTTCCATGACGCGGGTGCAGCTTAGTAGCTGTGCGATTGATTCTCAAGTGCTAATTGGCATTACTTTTCCCCAATGCGGACGGGGTTCCCTTGCCAAGCGATATTCTTTTGATATTATCCGCGCCACCGAATTTGCAGCACCCAAAGACTTCATTAGCCTGAAGCCAAAAGCCAGAAAACTGGCAAAAAAAAGACCCGGCAAAAAGCCGGGTCAAAAACCGTGATTAGCCTGATGAGGAGATAGTCCAGAAGACCGACCTAAGGTCTCTGGTCCATCGACTGATCTCGCGACCAGTTGCTTGCAATAATAATCATTATCATTTGCAAGTCAAACGTTTTTATCTGCGCGATTGGAAAATTCTTTCCTGTCCGTCTTCAGCGAACACCGCCATCAAGCGAGTGATCGACCATCGCCCGTGCCATGTCCACCATGTGCACGACCGAAAACGCCAGATCCCGACTGACGCCTTGCAAGCCGTCTGCAGCCTTGAATGCGGTGGCCGCCGCACATCGCAGCAAATCCGAGGCGTGGACCAGGGATTCTTCGCCACTCAAATTACTGTTCACGCCGAAAAAACGTTCTTCCACTTCCTGTTCTGACACAGCCGGTTTCAAGTAATAGTCCAATGCCCGCTGTGCGGCAGCGCAACCCTGTGGAGACTTGAAAGTGGTATCCATTTGAAGGTCGGGCAGGTCGTTGCTGGTGATATTCATGGTGAAAGGTCACTCCTTGGTCGATTCAAATCCGTGACCCAAGAATAGTACCTAGAGTATTTGTGACCAGAATTTAAATACTACAATATGTGTTTTGCCGGCCGAAGGCGGGCACGTATGGTGCCGCACATGGATAAATGGATTGAGTTGGTCAAGGCCAAAATGAGTGAACTCAACGTCACTCAAGTCGAGCTCGGCGAGCGCGTCGGCATGTCTCAGGGCGGTATCGGCCATTGGCTGAACAAGCGTCGTGAGCCTGGCATCACGCAGATGAACCGCGTGCTGAAAGCGCTGGGTATGGAGTATCTCGAAGTCGCGGTGGTGATACGCGAACCGCAAGTCGACAAGGACGACGAAATGCCGCTGGCGCAGAAGTACAACCCTTACTTCCGCTACCCGGTCAGCGATTGGAAGGCGCCCATCGAGGCCCGTGAAGCCCAACCGGCCTACTCGAGCGGCAAGGACAAGCGACGTTTCGAACTGACGGATTACCACGCCCGTGGCCCGGCGTTCTGGCTCACAGTGGTGGGCAACTCGATGACCGCGCCTACCGGGCAGAGCATCGGCGAGGGGATGATGATCCTGGTGGACCCGGCGCTGGAAGCCGAGCCCGGAAAACTGGTGATCGCCCAGTGGCCGGACAGCGACGAGGCGATTTTCCGCAAGCTGATCGAAGAGGGCGGCCAGCGTTATCTGGTGCCGCTCAATCCGACTTGGCCGAAGGCCTTGTTTACTGACGAGTGCCGAATTATCGGTGTCGTGGTTCAGGCATCGGCCAAATACTAGTCAGATCGATCCTCGCCAGGCGTAGGATCGATCCACCTTTCATACCTGTTCCAGTTCGACCAGCGCGCTGCCTTCGCTGACCATTTCGCCTTCCTGGCAATACAGCGCCTTGATCACGCCAGCATGGGGCGCGCGAATGCTGTGCTCCATCTTCATCGCTTCCAGCACCACCAGTTGAGCACCGGCTTCAACCGATTGCCCGGCCTCCACCAGCACACGCACGATGCTGCCGTTCATGGGCGCAGTCAGGCCGCCCTGATGACTGTGGCTGGCTTCGACAGCGCTGATCGGGTCGTACGTTTCAACGCGTCGCAACTCGCCGTCCCATTGCAGATACAGAACCTCTCCACGACGAATCGTCCGCAGCTGGCGACGCAAACCATCACGCTCGATCACCAGTTGCTCGCCGATCAGTTTTGCATTGCCGCCAGCACCGAGCGTCAGCGCCCGATCTTGCCCCTCGCAACTCAAATGCAGAGTGATCTCACGGGGTAATCCGGCACGCAAACCGCTGTGCAATGCCCAAGGCGAAGCCGGATCATCCGATCGAGCCGCCCCCGGCAAACTCTGCGCAAAAGCCTGCGCCGCCGCATCCCAGAACTCATCGCTCAGCGCAGCAGGCGCTGGCAGCAACTGTTCCTGATAACGCGGAATGAACCCGGTATCCAGCTCCGCCGCCGCGAACGCCGGATGGCCGATGATCCGCCGCAGGAAGTTGATGTTGGTCTTCAACCCGCCAATCGCGAACTCATCAAGCATGCTCAGCAGCCGCAACCGCGCCTGTTCACGATCCTCGCCCCAGGCAATCAGCTTGCCGAGCATCGGGTCATAGAACGGCGAAATCTCGTCGCCTTCCTCGACGCCACTGTCCACGCGGCGCCCCGGCCCGGCGGCGGATTCGCGATACAGCTCCAGACGCCCGGTGGCCGGCAGGAAGTCATTCGACGGATCTTCCGCATACAACCGCACTTCAATCGCATGCCCGTTCAGCGGCACCTGATCCTGAGTGATCGGCAGCGCTTCGCCACGTGCAACGCGAATCTGCCAGGCCACCAGATCGAGCCCGGTGATGGCTTCGGTGACCGGGTGCTCGACCTGCAACCGCGTGTTCATCTCCATGAAGAAGAACTCGCCGCGGGCATCCAGCAGAAACTCCACCGTGCCAGCGCCGACGTAACCGATGGCCTGAGCCGAGCGCACAGCCGCTTCGCCCATCGCCCGACGCAGTTCCGGACTAAGGCCCGGTGCCGGCGCCTCTTCGACGACTTTCTGGTGCCGACGCTGAATCGAGCAGTCGCGCTCGTTCAGGTACAGGCAATTACCATGCTGATCGGCAAACACCTGGATTTCCACGTGACGCGGCTTGAGCAGGTATTTCTCCACCAGCATCCGCGAATCGCCGAACGACGACTGCGCTTCACGCTGAGCCGAAGCCAGCGCTTCCGCTAGTTGGCTGACGTCTTCAACGACCTTCATGCCCTTGCCGCCACCGCCAGCGGTGGCCTTGAGCAGCACCGGATAACCGATGCGTTCGCAGGCATCGCGGAAGGTGTCCAGATCCTGGGCCTCACCGTGATAGCCCGGCACCAGCGGCACGCCAGCAGTTTCCATCAACGCCTTGGCGGCGGACTTGCTGCCCATCGCATCGATGGCCGAGGCCGGCGGGCCGAGGAAAATCAGGCCGGCCGCATCAATGGCACGGGCAAACCCGGCGTTTTCCGAAAGAAAGCCATAACCCGGATGAATCGCCTGAGCGCCGCTGGCCTTGGCCGCTGCGATCAGTTTGTCGATCTGCAGGTAACTGTCGGCCGCTTTGCTGCCGCCCAGATCGACGCGAATATCCGCTTCACGGCTGTGCCGCGCTTCACGGTCGGTGGCGCTGTGCACGGCGACGGTGATCAGGCCGAGGGCCTTGGCGGTGCGCATGACCCGGCAAGCGATTTCGCCACGGTTGGCCACCAGCAGGGTGGTGAGAACAGGTGCGCTCATCAACGCGGCTCCTTGGTGGTGGTTGCGGCTTGCCAGCTCGGTGGACGTTTCTGCAGAAAGGCCCGCAGACCTTCCTGGCCTTCCGGGCTGACGCGGATGCGGGCGATGGCGTTTTCGGTGTAGCGGCGCAGGGCCGGAGTAAGCGCGCCGTTGCCGACTTCACGCAGCAGATCCTTGCTGGCGCGCATGGCGGCGGGGCTGTTGAGCAGCAGGTTGTCGATCCATTGTTCGACTTTCTGTTCAAGCTCGGTCGCCGGATAACTCTCGGACAACAAACCGATTTCCCGCGCCCGCTGACCGCCGAAACGCTCGGCCGTCAGCGCATAACGCCGCGCCGCGCGCTCGCCGATGGCTTGCACCACGAACGGGCTGATCACCGCCGGCGCCAGACCAATGCGCACTTCCGACAGACAGAATTGCGCGTCATCGGCGCCAATCGCCATGTCGCAGCAACTGATCAGGCCCAGCGCGCCGCCGAACGCCGCGCCTTGCACCACGGCCACGGTCGGGATTTTCAGCTTGGCGAGGTTGTACATCAGCTCCGCCAGTTCCCGGGCGTCGTCGAGGTTGGTGTGGTAATCGAGTTCGGCCGATTGCTGCATCCAGGCCAGATCCGCGCCGGCGCTGAAATGTTTACCGCGTCCGCGTACCAGCAGGAAACGCAGGCTGGCGTCGCTGGCGACCTTGTCCAGCGCCAGGATCAATTCGCGGATCATCTCGGCGTTGAACGCGTTGTTCTTTTCTTCGCGGCTCAGCCACAGGGTCGCGAAACCCCGTGGATCGCTCTGCAATTCGAGGGTGTTGAAATCGCTCATGAGGTTCTCCCGATCACATCCGGAACACGCCGAAGCGGCTCGGTTCGATAGGCGCGTTCAACGACGCGGACAAGGCCAGGGCCAGTACTTCGCGGGTTTGCGCCGGGTCGATGACGCCGTCGTCCCAGAGTCGTGCGCTGGAGTAGTAGGGATGACCCTGTTCTTCGTACTGGTCGAGAATCGGTTGCTTGATCTCGCTTTCCTGCTCGGCACTGAACGCCTGACCGCTGCGTTCGGCCTGCTCACGCTTGACCTGAACCAGCACGCCGGCCGCCTGCTCGGCGCCCATCACGCCGATCCGCGCGTTTGGCCACATCCACAGGAACCGCGGATCGTAGGCCCGCCCGCACATGCCATAGTTGCCGGCACCGAAGCTGCCACCGATGATCACGGTGAATTTCGGCACCTTGGCGCACGCCACGGCGGTTACTAGTTTCGCACCGTGTTTGGCGATGCCGCCGGCCTCGTATTTCTGGCCGACCATGAAGCCGGTGATGTTCTGCAGGAACAGCAACGGGATGCCGCGCTGGCAGGCCAGCTCGATGAAGTGCGCGCCTTTTTGCGCGGCTTCGGCGAACAGGATGCCGTTGTTGGCGAGGATCGCGATCGGGTAGCCGTGCAGGTGGGCGAAACCGCAGACCAACGTCGTGCCGAACAAGGCTTTGAATTCATCGAACACCGAACCGTCGACCAGCCGCGCAATCACTTCGCGTACATCGAACGGCTGCTTGGCGTCCGCCGACACCACGCCGTACAACTCATCGCTGGCGTACAGCGGAGCAATCGGCGTGCGCTGCTGCACTTCGCCGAGCTTGCGCCAGTTGAGGTTGGCGACGCTGCGGCGGGCGAGGGCGAGGGCGTGCTCGTCGCTTTCGGCGTAATGGTCGGCGACCCCGGAGATCTTGCAATGTACGTCGGCCCCGCCGAGATCCTCGGCGCTGACCACTTCACCGGTCGCGGCTTTCACCAGCGGCGGGCCAGCAAGGAAAATCGTCGCCTGATTGCGCACCATGATTGCTTCGTCAGCCATCGCCGGCACATAAGCCCCGCCCGCGGTGCACGAGCCCATGACCACGGCAATCTGCGGAATGCCCATGGCGCTCATGTTGGCCTGGTTGAAGAAGATTCGCCCGAAATGCTCGCGATCCGGGAACACTTCGTCCTGACGCGGCAGGTTGGCGCCGCCGGAATCCACCAGATAAATGCATGGCAGACGGTTCTGCTGGGCGATGGTCTGGGCGCGCAGGTGTTTCTTCACAGTCAGCGGGTAGTACGAGCCACCTTTCACCGTCGCATCGTTGGCGACGATCATACATTCGACGCCTTCCACGCGGCCGATCCCGGCAATCACGCCAGCGGCCGGCACGTCTTCGCCATAAACGGCGTGGGCGGCCAACTGGCTGATTTCCAGAAACGGCGAGCCCGGATCGAGCAAGCGGTTGATTCGCTCACGGGGCAGCAGTTTGCCGCGCGAGGTGTGACGTTCCTGAGCTTTCGCGCCACCGCCCTGAGCCACTTGGGCGAGCAGGGTATGCAGGGCATCGACCTGTTGAAGCATCGCCGCGCTGTTGGCGGCGAACTCCGCTGAACGAGGGTTGAGCTGGGTATGCAGGATAGCCATGGACAGCTCCGTTTAGCGGGTTTCGTTGAACAGTTCGCGACCGATCAGCATGCGACGGATCTCACTGGTGCCGGCACCGATTTCGTACAGTTTGGCGTCACGCAGCAGACGGCCGGCCGGGAATTCGTTGATGTAACCGTTGCCGCCGAGAATCTGGATTGCGTCGAGGGCCATTTGCGTGGCGCGTTCGGCGGTGTAGAGGATTACGCCGGCAGCGTCCTTGCGCGTGGTTTCGTTGCGCTCGCAGGCTTGGGCCACGGCGTACAGGTAGGCGCGGCTGGCGTTGAGCTGGGTGTACATGTCGGCGACCTTGCCCTGGATCAGCTGGAATTCGCCGATGCTCTGGCCGAACTGTTTGCGGTCGTGGATGTACGGCACGATCAGGTCCATGCACGACTGCATGATCCCGGTCGGGCCACCGGACAGCACGACGCGTTCGTAATCGAGGCCGCTCATCAGCACTTTCACGCCGCCGTTGAGCACGCCGAGGATGTTCTCTTCCGGCACTTCGACGTCATCGAAGAACAGCTCGCAAGTGTTGGAACCGCGCATGCCGAGCTTGTCGAACTTGTTGCTGCGGCTGAAGCCTTTCCAGTCGCGTTCGACGATGAACGCGGTGATGCCGTGGGGGCCTTTTTCCAGGTCGGTCTTGGCGTAGATCACGTAGGTGTTGGCGTCGGGGCCGTTGGTGATCCAGGTCTTGCTGCCGTTGAGCACGAAACGGTCGCCGCGTTTATCGGCGCGCAGTTTCATCGAGACCACGTCGGAACCGGCGTTCGGCTCGCTCATGGCCAGAGCGCCGACGTGTTCGCCGCTGATCAGCTTCGGCAGGTATTTGGCTTTCTGTTCGTGGTTGCCGTTGCGGTTGATCTGGTTCACGCAGAGATTGGAGTGGGCGCCGTAGGACAAAGCCACAGAAGCGGAGCCACGGCTGATTTCTTCCATCGCCACCACGTGCGCCAGGTACCCCAGGCCAGCACCGCCGTACTCTTCCGGCACGGTAATGCCGAGCAGGCCCATGTCACCGAACTTGCGCCACAGATCGGCCGGGAACAGGTTGTCGCTGTCGATCTGCGCGGCACGCGGGGCGATCTCTTTGGCGACAAAGGACTGAACCTGATCGCGCAACATGTCGATGGTTTCGCCGAGGGCAAAGTTCAGGGATGGGTAGCTCATGGGTCACCTTTTGGCTTTTTTGTAGGGCGGGGAGGGCGGCGGTTTGGCTCTCACCTTTACGTTAACGTAAGCCTGTGACGAAAGGCTGTCAATCACCCTTTACGTTAACGTCAACTTGAGCGAGAGTAGGGCCAGTTCTGAATGGTCGGAGCTCATATGGCTCCCGTCCAACACCCACTAATAAAGACAATAGGGGTCGTCATGGATCAACCCAGTACAAACCCGCAGCGCAGCTACACCCGTGGTTCCCAGGACAAAGCCTTGTTGGCGATGACCATCGGGCAGAAGTTCGACGAGACCGTCGCGCAGTACCCGGACGGGGAGGCGCTGGTGGTGCGCCATCAGCAGCTGCGTTACACCTGGCGGCAACTGGCCGACGCGGTGGACGTGCATGCCAGAGCCCTGCTGGCGTTGGGTTTGCAGGCCGGCGACCGGCTCGGCATCTGGGCGCCGAACTGTGCGCAGTGGTGCATCACTCAGTTCGCCACCGCGAAGCTCGGCGTGATTCTGGTCAACATCAACCCGGCCTATCGCAGCTCCGAACTCGAATACGTGCTCAAGCAATCTGGCTGCCAATGGCTGGTCTGCGCCGGTGCCTTTAAATCTTCGAACTACCACGGCATGCTGCAAGGCTTGCTGCCGGAACTGGCCGAGCAATCCATCGGCGAACTGCGCAGCGAGCGCTTGCCGGAACTGCGCGGTCTGATCAGCCTCGATCCGCAGCCGCCTTCGGGTTTTCTCCCGTGGTCGCAACTGGCAGATCTGGCCGCCAGTGTCTCTCCAGAACAATTGCGTGAACGCAGCGACAGCCTGCACTTCGATCAGCCCGTCAACATCCAGTACACCTCCGGCACCACCGGTTTCCCCAAGGGCGCGACCCTCAGTCATTACAACATCCTCAACAACGGTTACATGGTCGGCGAAAGCCTCGGCCTGACCGCCGCCGATCGCCTGGTGATCCCGGTGCCGCTGTATCACTGCTTCGGCATGGTCATGGGCAACCTGGGCTGCGTCACCCACGGCAGCACGATGATTTATCCCAACGATGCCTTCGATCCGCTGCTGACCCTGAGCACCGTCGCCGAAGAAAAGGCCACCGCGTTGTACGGCGTACCAACCATGTTCATCGCCATGCTCGATCAGCCACAACGCGCCGAGTTCGACCTGTCGACCCTGCGCACCGGAATCATGGCCGGCGCCACTTGCCCGATCGAGGTGATGCGCCGGGTCATCAGCGAAATGCACATGAGCGAAGTGCAGATCGCCTACGGCATGACCGAAACCAGCCCGGTCTCGCTGCAGACCGGCCCATCCGACGAACTGGAACTGCGCGTCACCACCGTCGGCCGCACCCAGCCGCAACTCGAAAGCAAAATCATCGACGAGGCCGGCAATCCAGTGCCACGCGGCACCATCGGCGAGCTGTGCACCCGTGGCTACAGCGTGATGCTCGGCTACTGGAACAACCCGCAGGCCACCGCCGAAGCCATCGACGCGGCAGGCTGGATGCACACCGGCGACCTGGCGAGCATGAATGACGAGGGTTACGTCTGTATCGCCGGCCGTAACAAGGACATGATCATCCGTGGCGGCGAAAACATTTACCCGCGCGAACTGGAAGAGTTCTTCTTCACCCACCCGGCGGTGGCGGACGTGCAGGTGATCGGCATTCCCTGCTCGCGTTACGGCGAGGAAATCGTCGCCTGGATCAAATTCCATCCCGGCCACAGCGCCACCGAACAAGAGCTGCAAGCGTGGTGCAAGGAGCGTATCGCCCACTTCAAGACGCCGCGTCATTTCAAGTTCGTCGAGGAGTTTCCGATGACGGTAACGGGCAAGATCCAGAAATTCCGGATGCGTGAGATCAGTATTGAGGAGTTGCGTAGCAACGAGGGCTGACACAGTTTCAACTTTCTATATCGATCAGAACCTTCGAAGCCAAGGCGCGGGCCCTGGCTTCGAAAGCAGCGCTTATTGTTTTACTTCTACATTTTCCAACGCCTGATTCACTGCCAATTCCCCCAACATCACCACTTGCGCAATGCCCAACAGGGTCTTGCGGTTCGGCCCTTCCAGCAGGCCGGCAAAGTCACCGAGCATGACCGTGGCTGATGCCAGGGATTCGCAGGCGTTGGCCAGCAAGGATTCCGTGTCGGTTTGCGGGTTGACCCTGAACATGTCGTTTGGGGTGTAGGGCGTGGCCATGATCTTGGCTGCGGGGGTCAAGTAATAGTCGAGGGCGCGTTCGGCGGCGTCGTGGAGTTTTCTTGAATCGGGAAATTCGTACGGGGACACCGGATCTTCTAACGGTGGAATGACGGTCGTGGACATCAGCTGGAACTCCGGACAAGAGTCGCTTGAGGATTTGTGTAGACGGCTGCCTGGCAGTGAGGGGACAAGCCCCTCACCGAGGCGGCAACTACCGCGAGACGTGATGGTTATCCAGCACACGATTGACCAGCAGCTCACTCAGCATGATGACCTGCTGCAGTATCTGCATCGCCTTGCGCTGTGACGGATCGACGGTGTTACCGAGATCCCGGGCCATGTCACTGGCCGACGATAGCGTTTCGCACGCTTCGACCAGTAGCGTTTCGTCATCCACCGTTGGATTGACCAGATAGATCCTGCCCGGCTTGCGCGATGGCTTGGACGTCTTCTGCGCCCCAGGATCGAGGTAATGATTGATCGCCCGCTCGGTGGCCGTTTTTATGTTTTCGGCTTCGAGGGCGGCGTCGTAGGGGATTGAATCGGTTTCTGGCGGGTTTGGTGTGGCTTTGAACATACGTGTAACTCCTATCGCAGACCTTAAGGAGCCATCACCCACGCTACCAAACGATGGGTGGCGGCCATACGCGGGTTGGTAGACCGGCTGCAATAGGAACCCGGCGCTCACGAATGAGCCCCACGCATGACCACCATAAAACAGAGCCCCAAAAAGGGACTGCATACGGTGTTGCCATACAGCTATTACAGACGGGCTACCAAACCCGATCACTGTTTTTCAGTGACAGGGAAACGATATAGCCCACCCCATAGCCGCGTAAGCCGGCGGATTCTGGCGTACGCGTAGGCAACGACGCAAGGTGTTGTAGCCCTTATGGCGTAACGGTTCGTGTACTTTAAACGCCCGTGCGCCGTCGCGTTTACACACAGCGATAGCCGTGAACCCTATGTGTTTTTGTTGGGGTTACTTGTATGTGGGGAAGCTGGATGTTGAGGCACAAGATCAATTGCCTCACTGAGATCTTGCCGAGTGAGCGCTTGCAGGAAGATCGAGATGGGCGAGGAGATCCGTCGCAGACAATTTCAGAACGCCAGACAGCACAAAGGGGAGCCGAAGCTCCCCTTTAATTTTGTCGTCGCGTGCTCTTTTTTATTATTGAGGGTCGGTCTGTTGTTGTTTTTGGCAACCGTGGCCCTTTACCGCTGTGTTTGGCGACCCCCATCCGGGGTCAAGAGCAAACGTATTTTTTTGAGCGCTGATCTGCTTTCTCGCTAGGCGATCCAACCGATTCGGGAGCTACCTGAAGGTAGTTTTATTGTTCTCTGCCCGGTTGCGGGTCATTCCGAGGAATACCCTGAAAAGCACACCTTCTCCAAAAAAATCTGTTAGCTGCGTCTCTGCCGTGTTGTTTTTGTTATGTCAGAGTCGGTACGTCTTATTTTTATTGGTTTGCTGCTTTTTATTCTTGTTATGCCATAGAGATAGCAGAAGCCGTGCCAACTTTTAAAAACCCTTGCAAATCAAAGGCTTGAGATTTTTGAAGGATTTTTCCTTCAGGCAAAACCAGACAATTTGTTTCCGTGTTACTCGCCTATGCCCACGTTTCGGACACAGCGGTAACACCTTCGCCCTCACTGTGCGCTACGAGCCTTGGCCACGCGCGAACCGGTCGGGCGACCCAGCACGGCACTGATCTGCTGGCCGGCGGCAATCAAGGCGTCGAGGTCGATACCGGTCTCGATGCCCAGGCCGTTGAGCAGGTACACCACGTCTTCGGTGGCGACGTTACCGCTGGCGCCTTTGGCATACGGGCAGCCGCCGAGGCCGGCGATCGAGCTGTCGAACACCGCGATGCCTTCCAGCAGACTGGCGTAGATGTTGGCCATGGCCTGGCCGTAGGTGTCGTGGAAGTGGCCGGCGAGTTTTTCTCTCGGCACCTGTTTCGAGACCACTTCGAACAGACTGCGGGTGGCGCCCGCGGTGCCGGTACCGATGGTGTCGCCCAACGACACTTCGTAGCAGCCCATCGCGTACAACTCGCGGGACACCATGGCCACTTGTTCCGGGGCGACCTCGCCTTCATAAGGGCAGCCGAGCACGCAGGACACGTAACCGCGCACGGTAACGCCGTGCTGTTTCGCGGACTCCATGATCGGCGCGAACCGCGCCAGGCTTTCGCTGATCGAGCAATTGATGTTGCGCTGCGAAAACGCTTCCGATGCAGCCGCAAACACGGCGACTTCCTTGACCCCGGCCGCCAGCGCGTCTTCAAAGCCGCGCAGGTTCGGCGCCAGTGCGCCATAGGTCACGCCGGGCTTGCGTTGGATTTGCGCGAATACGTCGGCGGAACCGGCCATCTGCGGCACCCACTTGGGCGAGACGAAACTGCCGACTTCTATATAGCCGAGGCCGGCAGCGCTCAATGCGTCGACCAGTTGCACCTTGTCGGCGACGCTGATGGGCTGGGCTTCGTTCTGCAGGCCGTCACGGGGGCCGACTTCGATCAGGCGTACTTGGGAGGGGAGGGACATGGTGTTGACCTGTTGTAATTGTCGGGAGGCTACTGCGCGACTTGCTGACTCTTGAGCGTCTGCTCCAGCGCCTGCACGCAGCGTTCTTCGGCGGTGTCGAGTTCCAGCTTCATCTGTTCGATGTCCAGCAGTTGCTGCTCGAGCTGTTCCCGGCGTTCGCTGATTTTCGCCAGCATGCTGTTGAGTTGTTTGGTGTTACCGCTGGAAGGGTCGTAGAGCTCGATCAGCTCGCGGCACTCGGCCAGGGAAAAACCGATGCGCTTGCCCCGCAGGATCAGCTTCAGGCTGACCTTGTCGCGTGGCGAATAGATGCGTTCCTGGCCTCGGCGCTCGGGGCTGAGCAGGCCTTGTTCTTCATAGAAACGGATCGCCCGGGTGGTGATGTCCAGCTCGCGGGCGAGGTCGGAAATGCTGTAGGTCTGGCTGCTCATGAAAGCGCTCGAAATAAGGTCTTGGCGCTAAGCTAATGGCAGGTTGACGTTTACGTCAAGTGGCGGGCGCCTGCAGCTTGTCGAGCTTCTTCTCGTGCGCCGTCACTTGCTGGCACAGCTCGATCATCTGCTCGCGCATCCAGCGGTTGGCCGGGTCCTGGTCGGTGCTTTCGTGCCAGTACAAATGAGTTTCCACCGGCGGCACATCGTTGACCGGCAGATTAAACGCATGCAGGTCATGACGACGGGCGAAACGCTCCGGCACGGTCATCACCATGTCGGTCTGCTGCAACACCTGGGACGCCATCAGATAGTGCTGCGAGCGCAGGGCAATCTTGCGCTGGATGCCCATTTTGCCCAGCGCCAGATCGACATGGCCCAGGCCACTGCGACGGCTGGAAATATGAATGTGGGTCAGCGACAGGTAATCGTCGAGGGTGAATTTTTCCTTGGTCGCCAGCGGATGACCCTTGCGCATCGCACAGACGTAACGGTCTTCCATCAGCTTGACGTGGCGCACCTGCGGGTCGGTGTTGAGCGGTGCATCCACGGCGAAATCGAGGCGCCCGGCGGCCAGTTCCTTGGTGGTTTCCCGGCGTTTGGACAGGAAGCTTTCGATGATCACCGTAGGCGCCAGACGACGCAGGCGCTGGAACAGCGGCGGCAGAATCACCGCTTCGGTCAGGTCGGTCATGCTGATGCGGTAGGTCTTGACCGCTTGCGAAGGGTTGAAGATGCGGCTTTCCTGAACCGATACCCGCAGCAGCGACAGCGCGTTGCGCACCGGGCCGATGATGTTCTGCGCCATGGGTGTTGGCACCATGCCCTGGGCCGTGCGTACGAAGAGCGGGTCGTTGAAGGTCTCGCGCAACCGCGCCAAGGCGTTGGACACCGCCGGCTGGGTGATGCCGACGATCTGCCCGGCGCGGGTCAGGTTGGCTTCGGTGTAGATCGCGTCGAAGACGATGAAAAGGTTGAGGTCGACCTTGCTCAGATTCATTACGCGGCTCTCTTTTTATAGGTGGATGGCGCGGGTCAGGGCGGCCAGGAAAATCAACCAATCATATATCGGTGATGAATGTTTATACACGCCGAGAATAGGCTAGGTAAATTATCAGCGCTGTTCTAGCATCGATTGCATGACCTAAACAACCTCTGCCACAGAAGGTAATTGCTCATGGATTTCGCTTATTCGCCCAAGGTTCAGGAACTGCGTGAGCGCGTGACCGCGTTCATGGACACTTACGTTTACCCGGCCGAAGCCGTGTTTGAACGGCAGGTTGCCGAGGGTGACCGCTGGCAGCCGACCGCAATCATGGAAGAGCTCAAGGCCAAGGCCAAGGCCGAAGGGCTGTGGAATTTGTTTCTGCCTGAGTCGGAACTGGGCGCCGGCCTGACCAACCTCGAATACGCGCCATTGGCGGAAATCATGGGCCGTTCGTTGCTCGGTCCCGAGCCGTTCAACTGCTCGGCGCCGGACACCGGCAATATGGAAGTGCTGGTGCGTTACGCCAACGAAGAACAGAAACAGCGCTGGCTCGAACCGCTGCTGCGCGGCGAAATCCGCTCTGCATTCGCCATGACCGAGCCGGACGTTGCGTCCTCCGACGCCACCAACATGGCCGCCCGCGCCGTGCGCGATGGTGACGAGTGGGTGATCAACGGCAAGAAATGGTGGACCTCCGGTGCCTGCGACCCGCGCTGCAAGATCCTGATCTTCATGGGCCTGAGCAACCCCGACGCCCCGCGCCACGCCCAGCACTCGATGATTCTGGTGCCCGTCGATACCCCCGGCGTGAAGATCGTCCGTCCGCTGCCGGTGTTCGGTTACGACGACGCGCCTCACGGTCACGCCGAAGTGCTGTTCGACAATGTGCGGGTGCCGTACGAAAACGTCCTGCTCGGTGAAGGACGCGGCTTCGAAATTGCTCAAGGTCGCCTCGGCCCAGGCCGGATTCACCACTGCATGCGTTCGATCGGCATGGCCGAGCGCGCGCTGGAACTAATGTGCAAACGTTCGGTGAGCCGCACCGCGTTCGGCAAACCGTTGGCACGTCTGGGCGGTAACGTCGACAAGATCGCCGACTCGCGGATGGAAATCGACATGGCCCGCCTGTTGACCCTGAAAGCGGCGTACATGATGGACACCGTGGGTAACAAAGTCGCCAAGAGCGAAATCGCGCAGATCAAGGTCGTCGCACCGAACGTTGCGTTGCGGGTGATCGACCGGGCGATCCAGATCCATGGCGGGGCAGGGGTGTCGAACGATTTTCCGCTGGCCTACATGTACGCCATGCAACGCACCCTGCGCCTGGCCGATGGCCCGGACGAAGTGCACCGCGCGGCGATCGGCAAGTTCGAGATCGGCAAGTATGTGCCGAAGGAAATGCTGCGTAGCGGTCATTAAGACCGCGGTGCCTGCTATCGCGAGCAGGCTCTCTCCCACGGGTTTGCAGGTGTCCACACACTTTGTGTTCGCTGGAGATCTAATGTGGGAGCGAGCCTGCTCGCGATGGGGCCTGCTCGTTCAACGCATCAACATCAGATTCAGTAAACCCAAACCTCAACCCGCCGATTCTTGATCCTGCCTTCATCACCGCTGTTGGTCGCCACCGGCATCAGCGCGCCAAACCCGCGCACTTCGCGCAACACCACGCCGTTCTTCACCAGTTCCCGGCGTACCGCCATCGCCCGCAGCTTCGACAGCAAATCCGCCCGGGCCGGGTCGTCCTTGGCATCGCCAAATCCCACCAGTGTTACCGCGCGGTCGGTCTTGTCGTGGTGCTTTATATAGTCGAACACCCGGGCCAGATCCTGGCGGGCCTTGTTGTCGAGGCTGGCGCTGCCTTCTTCGAAACGGAAGTTCACGGTCAGACGCTGGGCGTGGCGGCTGAGGGATTGATAACCCTCGGGCATCAGCGCATTCGGCGTGACCGAGATGGCGTGCACGGTCTGGGCGATAAAACCGTTGGCCGCGACAATCGCCTGGCCCTGGCGGCTTTGCGCAAAATCTACCAAGGCGGCGGCCCATGGATTCTGATTGTCAGGCGGCAAATAGAAGAACAGCCGGCGGGACAGTGGATAGTCTTCAGTCGCAATCAGGCTGGCCAGTGGCAGCATGGCCTGGGACTGCCCGTCGACGATGGCCACGGCCTTGGCCTGGCGCACATAGGGTAGGCCGATGAAACCGATACCTTGTGGATCGGCGCTCACGGCGTCGGACAATTGCTCGCTCGACTCGAAACGTTTCGCCGAACTGTTCAGGGTTTTCCCACGACGGCTGAGGACAAGTTCCTTGAACGTGTCGTAGGTGCCGGACTGATCATCCCGCGCATACAGATGAATTGTCCCACCCTTGCCGCCGAGTTCTTCCCACGTCTTCGCCTCGCCGCTGAAGATCCGCGCCAGTTGTTCTGTGTTCAATTGGTTCAGCGGATTGTCGGGGTGAAGGATGATCGCCAGGCCATCGATGGCGATGACCTGCTCGGCGCCGGGACTTTTCAGATCACCAAGTGAAACAAGGCTGGCGAGTTCGCTGTCCTTGATCGGGCGCGAAGACGCAGCGAGATCGGCGCTGTTGTTTTTGAGCGCGGAGAAACCGGTGCTGGAACCATGGGCGGCGATTTCCACCACGACCCGTTTACCTTGAGCCGTGAGGCCGACGACCCGTTGCTCGTTGGCAGTGTCCGGGGTTTCGCTGTGGACTTTCACCAGCCCCTGTTCTTCCAGCAGGCCTTCCACCAGTGCCGGGCCGAGGGCTGCGCCAATGGTGTTGGAACCCTGGATGCGCAATACCGGGCCGTTCTCGGGAATGGGCAATGCCGCGGCCGAAACCTGCAGCCAGGCACTCAGGAGAAAGACGAACAGAACGCGCAGGGTCATGCCGGCACCGAATGCAGCCAAGGGGATTGCCGGGGAGATTAAGTCAGGGACGTTTCTGAAAGATGACAGTGTTCAGACTGTGGGAGCGAACTCCCACAGCGATGTGCGGCGATTTTGCTATCAGCTCAATTCCAGCCAGATCGGCGCATGATCCGAAGGCTTTTCCATTCCGCGCAGTTCATAGTCGACACCGGCGGCTTTCACCCGTGGCAGCAAGCCGTGGGACGCCAGAATCACGTCGATCCGCAGTCCGCGCTTCGGCTCGTCTTCAAAGCCACGGCTGCGGTAATCGAACCAGCTGAAGACATCGGCCACGTCCGGGTTCAAGTGACGGAAACTGTCGGTCAGGCCCCAGTTTTTCAGGCGGGCCATCCACTCGCGCTCTTCCGGCAGGAAGCTGCATTTGCCGGTTTTCAGCCAGCGCTTCATGTTGTCCGGGCCGATGCCGATGTCGCAGTCTTCCGGGGAAATGTTCACGTCGCCCATCACCACCAGCGGCTGTTCATTGTTGAACTGGCTTTCCAGCAGCGTTTGCAGATCGCTGTAGAAGCGCTGTTTGGCGGGGAACTTGGTCGGATGGTCGCGGCTTTCACCTTGTGGGAAATAGCCGTTCATGATCGTCACCGGCACGCCGTTGGCGTCGGCGAAAGTGCCCCAGATAAAGCGCCGCTGCGCGTCTTCTTCATCGGTGGCGAAGCCTTTGTGCACGGCAATCGGCTCCTGGCGCGAGAGCAGGGCGACGCCGTAATGGCCTTTCTGGCCGTGGAAATACACGTGATAACCCAGGGCCCGCACTTCTTCCAGCGGGAACTGGTCGTCGTGGACCTTGGTTTCCTGCAGGCCGATGATGTCCGGCTGATGCTTTTCGATCAGCGCCGCCAGCTGATGCGGGCGGGCCCGCAGTCCGTTGATGTTGAAGGAAACGATCTTCATGGTCGGCAGTCCTGGCAAAAGGGCGATGCTAGCTGACATGTAGGATCTGGGCCAGCGTGGCGGTAGTCCATATGCGCTGCTAATGTCTTTCGGGTGTGGGAACGATCCCTTCAGCCCAAGGCTCGTATAACAAGAACGGGGCCTGTTGAGTCCCGTCCAGGGAGAATCACCGTCATGCCTGAAACCTCGACCGCCATCGCCGACATCCACATGCTCGACCGCGGCTATTCCCGTGAAGCGCGATCCCTTCTTTATCAGGCCTACCGCCACGAGCCGACCTTCGCTTACCTGTTCGAGGCCGAACGCCCGGGTTACGAACAACGGGTGCGTGCCACGGTGCGAGAGCTGGTCAAACAGCATTTCCTGCAGGATCTGCCGGCCATCGGCTTGTTGGTCAACGACCGCTTGATCGGCATCGCCCTGATCGCGCCGCCGCAACGGCGTCTGGGTGTCACCGAGAGTTGGGCCTGGCGTTTGCGCATGGTGTTGAGCACCGGTTTCCGCTGCACCCGGCGTTATCTGGAATATCACGCCGCCGTTGAAGCCTGCGTGCCAACCGACTCGGTGCACATGCTGCCGCTGCTGGGCGTGCATCCACAATTTCAGGGCAAGCACTTCGGCGAGCAGTTGCTGCAGGCGGTACACAACTGGTGCGCGGTGGATGAAAGCTCCCAGGGCGTGATCCTCGACACCGGCAACCCGCGTTACCTGGAATTTTACAAACGTCAGGGTTATGAGGAGATCGGCGAAGTCGCCGTCGGCCCGGTACGCGAGCACGTGTTTTTCCACGCCAATCCACAGGTGTTACAAACTGCAACGGCATAACCATCGAACTTTTTCAGAAAAGTCTGGTTCTATCACGCTCCCAAGCACGTGATAGCATCCGCCCCTATGAAGTTTCCAGGAAGATTTACCAGTGGCGTGCTCATGCTGTTAACCAGCTGCGCGGCGCTGGCGCAAAGTGAATTGGATGTGCGGGTCAAACCGTCCAACGATGAACTCAAGGCCAATATAGAAGGCTATATCGGCAGCCTCGGCGATCGTGACGAAGAAGCCTTGCAGCGCTTCAGTCGCGGTGCCGAAGAGCAGGCGCGCAAGGCCGCCCAGGCCTTGGGCTACTACCAGCCGCAGATCGACAGCGAAGTGAAGGGCGGTGAAAAACCGCGTCTGGTGCTGAAGATCGATCCCGGCGAGCCGATTCGCCTGCGCAATGTCACCGTGCGGGTCGACGGACCCGCTGCCGCCCTCAAATCCTTTCGTGTACCGAAAAGCGACGTGCTCAAGCCCGGCGCGGTGCTCAACCATGGCCGCTACGAAGATGCCAAGCGCCTGATCCAGAATCAGGCATCGCGCTTCGGTTTCTTCAGCGGCCATTTCACCAGCCAGAAACTGATGGTCGATCCCCGCGCCGGGGTGGCCGATGTCGAGTTGATTTATGAGAGCGGTCCACGTTATGCGCTGGGCAAGGTCAGTTTCGAGGGCGATACGCCGTTCGATGAGGATCTGCTGCAACGCATGGTGCCGTTCAAACCGGGCGAGCCTTACGACTCCGAGCTGATTGCCGAACTCAATCGCGACCTGCAATCGAGCGGCTACTTCGAAGGCGTGCGAGTCGACGCGGCACCGACCGCTGCCAAGAACGACGTGATCCCGGTCGCGGTCAAACTCGATACCCGCAAACCGCGCACCATGGGCCTCGGTCTCGGTTACTCCACCGACGTTGGCCCGCGGATCAAGGCCAACTGGACCCGCCACTGGGTCAACCCGCAGGGCGACAGTTACGGCTGGGAGGCCGAACTCTCGGCGCCACGACAGAACGTCGGTCTGTTCTATGACATTCCGCTGGACCCGCCGCTGACCGACAAATTGCGCTGGGCCGGCGGTTATCAGTACGAAGACATCGACGGCTCCGACACCCTGAGCAAATTGCTGACCTTCGGCCCGGAATGGCACAGCAAGTTGCCGAGCGGCTGGCAGCGGGTGATTTCGCTGAAATGGCAGCGTGAGGAATACCAGCTCGGTGACGACTCGGGCCTGAGTACCTTGCTGATGCCCGGCATCAGTTACTCCTACCTGAAAAGCGACAATCGCATCGACCCGCACAATGGCTATCGGCTGACTTTCGAAAGCAAGGTGGCGAAAGAAGGCCTCGGCTCGGACAACAATCTGTTGTACGGCACGGCGCTGATCAAAGGGCTGACCACGGTGTTCGACAACCACCGGTTCCTCGGACGTGTCCAGGTCGGTGGCAGTGCCACCAACGGTTACAGCTCGGTGCCGCCGTCGCTGCGGTTCTTCGCCGGTGGCGACCAGAGTGTGCGCGGTTACGACTATCAGAGCCTGTCCCCGGAGAACTCCAAAGGCGACCGCATCGGCGGGCGCTACATGGTGGCCGGCAGCGTCGAGTATCAATACTCGATCGCCGAAAAATGGCGGGTCGCGACCTTCGTCGACCAGGGCAACTCTTTCAACAAACTCGAACTGCCGAACCTCAAGACCGGGGTCGGTATCGGTGTGCGCTGGGTCTCGCCGGTGGGGCCGATCCGCCTCGACCTGGCCCATGCGCTGGACGACGACGGCGGCATCCGGCTGCACTTTTCCATGGGGCCTGAGCTGTGAAGCGTGGTTTGAAAATTTCGGCGCTGGCGCTGTTATCGCTGGTGCTGTTGATTGTATTGAGTATTGCCGCTGTGCTCGGCACCCAGGCTGGCAGCCGTTGGGTGCTGGGGCTGGTTCCGGGCTTGAGCGTCGACAACTTTCAGGGTCGCCTCGGCGGACAGTGGAGCGCTGATCATCTGTTGTGGCAGCAGGACAGCAGCCGCGTCGAACTGAGCAAACCGATCTTCGAATGGTCGCCGCTGTGCCTGACACGCATGACGCTGTGCATCGAACAGCTCAAGGCCGATCAGGTCATCCTGCAATTCCCGCCCGGCGAAGAAACCACCGACAGCGGCCCGATCAAACTCCCTGACCTGCAATTGCCGGTGGCCATCGAACTGGGTGACGTGCAAGTCGGCAGCCTGTTGTTCAACGGCAGCGAACAGCTCAAAGGCCTGCAATTGGCGGCGCACTGGACTGCCAAGGGCATGCAGATCGACAGCGTGAAACTGCAACGCGACGACCTGAGCCTGAACCTCTCCGGTCTGTTGCAACCGACCGGTAACTGGCCGTTGAGCATCGCCGGTGATCTGACCCTGCCGTCACCGGGCACCGGCCCGTGGACGCTGGCGCTCAAAGTCGACGGTGATCTGCTCAAGACTCTCAATCTGCACGCCGACAGCCGTGGCTACCTCGACGGCCAGTTGAGCGGCGAGTTGCAACCGCTGGCGGAAAACCTGCCGGCCAAGGTGCGCATCACCTCGGAGGCGTTCAAGCCGAGCGCCGATCTGCCGGACACCCTGCAACTCAATCAACTGGTATTGACCGGCGAAGGCGACCTGAAAAACGGTTATCAACTCCTTGGCAATGCGACGCTGCCTGCGGATAAAGGCGCGGTGGCGCTGTTGCTCAAGGGCAAGGTCGATGCCAAGGGCGCACAGATCGCCGGCCTCGATCTGACCGCCAATGACAAACAAAGCCTCAAGCTCACCGGTAACGTCGACTGGAGCAAAGGCCTCAGCGCCCAGGCCAACATTAATTGGCAGGACTTTCCGTGGCATCGGCTCTATTCCGAGATCGACGAGCCGCAAGTCGCCTTGCGCACGTTCAACGGCGAAGTCTCCTACACCGACGGCCAATACCTTGGCAATTTCGCCGCCGCACTGGACGGCCCGGCCGGGGCGTTCAGTCTGAGTAGCCCGTTCAGTGGCAACCTCAAACAGATCTTCCTGCCGCAATTCAAGCTCGAAGCGGGGCAGGGCAAGGCCGAAGGGCACGTGAACGTGCAATTCGCCGACGGCATTGCCTGGGACACGGCGCTGGAACTGTCCGCGCTCAACCCGGCGTACTGGATGGCGGAGTTGCCGGGCACACTGGCCGGGCCGCTGAAAAGCACGGGCGAAATGAAAAACGAGCGCCTGAGCCTCAACGCCGACCTCGACCTCAAAGGCAAACTGCGCGGGCAACCGGCGGTGCTGCAAGCCAAGGCTGACGGCGCCGGTGAACAGTGGAATCTGAACGCCCTGCAAATCCGCCTCGGCGACAACAGCATCAACGGCAAGGGCAGCCTGCAACAGAAGCTCACCGGGCAGATCGACATCAAGCTGCCGCGTCTGGCCCAGCTCTGGCCGCAGCTGCGCGGGCAGGTCAACGGTCGGGTCGATGTCGCGGGTACGCTGAAAGCACCGCAAGGCAAGCTCGATCTGCAAGGCTCGCAACTGGTGTTCCAGGACAATCGCCTGCAAAGCCTCAACCTCGATGCCACCCTCGACAGCGCGCAGCGGGCGAAAATCGACCTGAAGGGCAGCGGCATCCAGGCCGGCGACACGAATCTGGGTGTGCTGACGGTCAGCGCGCAGGGCGATATCAAAAATCAGAAACTTAATCTCGACCTGCTCGGGCCGAAGCTGAAACTCGCGCTGGGTCTGGACGGCAATCTGGACAAAGGCAACTGGCGCGGGCGCCTGGCCAGCGGTGACATTCAGGCCGGCGGTCAGGACTGGAAGCTGCAAAACCCGGCGAAACTCGAGCGTCTGGCCGACGGCAAGATCAACTTCGGCGCCCATTGCTGGATGTCCGGCAATGCCAGCCTGTGCGGCGAAGACCAGCGCTTGATGCCGGAGCCGAAGCTGCGCTACCACCTCAAGCAATTCCCGATCGAAAGCCTGGCGCAATGGCTGCCCAAGGATTTCGCCTGGCAGGGCAAACTCAACGCCGACCTGCAACTGGACCTGCCGGCCAGCGGCCCGAACGGCCAGATCAGCGTCGATGCCAGCGGCGGCACCTTGCGCATGAAGGAAAAGGATCAGTGGCTGGACTTCCCGTACCAGACCCTCAAGCTCACCAGCAAACTCACGCCGAAACGCATCGACACCGACCTCAACTTCGTCGGTGGCAAACTCGGTGAACTGATGGTGCAGGCGCAGCTCAATCCGCTGCCGAAGAACAAACCGCTGAACGGCTCGTTCCGCCTCAGCGGGCTGGATCTGTCGGTGGCGCGGCCGTTCGTGCCGATGGTCGAGAAACTCACCGGGCGCCTGAACGGCAGCGGCACGATCTCCGGCGGGCTGCTCGCGCCGCTGGTCAACGGCACCGTGCAACTCAGTGACGGTGAAGTCTCCGGCCCGGAACTGCCGTTGCAGTTGCAGGGTCTGCGACTGCAAGCGGTGATCGCCGGCGAATCGGTGCGCCTGGATGGCGGCTGGAAAAGCGGCAAGGCCGGGCAGGGCAGTCTCAGCGGCAACGTCGCCTGGGGTCAGGCGCTGATGGTGGATCTGGCGCTCAAGGGCACGCAACTGCCGGTCACCGTCGAACCCTACGCCAAGCTTGAAGTGGCGCCGGACCTGAAGATTTCCATGGCCGGCGACGAGCTGGCGATTGCCGGCAAAGTGCTGGTGCCCCGAGGCGAAATCACCGTGCGCGAGTTGCCGCCATCGACGGTGAAAGTCTCCGATGACACGATCATCGTCGGCGCGCAGACCGAAGAGGGCAAACCACCGATGGCCATGAAGATGGACATCGACGTGGTGGTCGGCGAGGACAAGCTGAGCTTCGCCGGATTCGGCCTGACCGCCAATCTGCAAGGTCACGTGCACATCGGCGACAACATGGACACCCGTGGCGAGCTCTGGCTCAACGACGGTCGTTACCGCGCCTACGGCCAGCGCCTGACCGTACGTCGTGCGCGTCTGTTGTTTGCCGGGCCGATCGATCAGCCGTATCTGGATATCGAAGCGATTCGCCAGACCGACGACGTGATCGCCGGCATCCGCCTGAGCGGCAGCGCCGAGCAGCCGACCACGCAGATCTTCTCGGAACCGGCGATGAGCCAGGAGCAGGCGTTGTCCTATCTGGTGCTGGGGCGTCCACTGAGCAGCAACGGCGAAGACAACAACATGCTCGCGCAAGCGGCGCTCGGTCTGGGGCTGATGGGCAGTTCCGGGGTGACCAGCAACCTGGCCAAGGATCTGGGCATCCAGGATTTCCAGCTCGACACCCAGGGCAGCGGCAACACCACCAGCGTGGTGGCCAGTGGCAATATCTCGGAGAAGCTCAGCCTGCGTTACGGCGTCGGCGTATTCGAGCCGGCCAACACCATCGCCTTGCGCTACAAGTTGAGCAAAAAGGTCTACCTCGAAGCCGCCAGCGGCGTGGCCAGTTCGCTGGACATCTTCTACAAGCGGGACTTCTAGATCGCGTTCCCACAGAGCCAGATCGTGTCACCACGATCCGGCTTTTTTTGATGTATTAGACTGACCTCAGCTTCGAGGCTGCAGATTGCGACTGCCCGAAACGTCCCCGGGGGCACCCATGGTCCGTTTGAGTATGGTCTTGCTAGGTAACGACTTTGTCCGCCGGCGCTGGTCAGCACTGGCGTTGACCGGCATCGTCTGGGGCGCGGCCGGAGTGGCGATCTTCATCGATGCACTGGACGGCGTTCTGTACTTCCCGCTGCATGTGTTCGGCTATCTGTTGTTGCTCGAAGCCTTGATCATCTTGCTGGTGCCGGCCCCGCAAACCGGCACTGCGGCGGCGTTGCGCAAGGCACGGGGGCTGGCTTTTCTGCTGTTGGGGCTGCTGATCGTCGACCGGCAACATGCTGCCGGCCTGATTCTCGCGGTGCTGTTCGGTGTGGCTTTTCTGCTCGACGGCGGTTTTCGTTTGGCAGCAGCAGTAGTCGTGCGCTTCGTTGGTTGGCAAATGTCACTGCTGGCGGGGTTGTTCGAGATCGGCTTCGCACTGTTTATCCTTGAACCGTACCCGACGCTTTACAAGGGGACGGTGCCGTTCTGCATCGGCATGAGTATCTTTCTCTCGGGCTGCGCCTTGTTGCAGCAGGCCTTGCGGTTCAGGAACGGGCATTCGCCAGTGACGCCTTCCCCGGTATACGCCCCGGCAAACGGTGACGCGCTGGTGATCCATGTCTGGACGCCCAGCGGTACGGTTGACGACACCCTGGTGCGCAATCGGTTGCTCAACCGATATATCGCGGCGGTCGATATCAACGGCGTCATTTCCGCCGGCCACGCGGCGCTGGAATGTGGGCCGGACCTCTACATCAGCCATTACCCGCTGGACGACATTGATCGTTCGGCAGGGGACTTTGTGCGGTTGCTGCGGGCCACGCCGAACAACGATGTTCCCGGCAGGTTTCTGCAGGACTATGCGAGCGAAGTCGCCGACTGGTGCCCGTCGTCGGTTCAGGTCAGCTTCGGGCACTACGATGCCGCGCGGCTGCAGGCGTTCTGGGCGGATTATCGGCAGAACACCACCTACAACCTTACCAGTCGCAATTGCTCGAGTGCCGTTGCGCGCAGCCTGGAAGCGGCACTGGAAGGTGCGATGAATCGCGGCCATTCGAGCATGCTGGATTTTGCCCGGGTCATCATCAGCCCCGAGTTCTGGGTCGCAGCCCAGGTGCGCAAGCGCGCCGAGGCCATGGCCTGGACGCCGGGGTTGCTGCTTGATTACGTGTGGGCGCTGCATGCTGCCATCGAACCGACGCCGCCAGGCTGGCACAGCATTTATGCGGTAGCCAAACGCGCTTGCGGGTATGCGGCAACCGCCTTGCGTGGGCGGGAAGTCCATCCACTTCACCCGCCACCGATGAATCATCCCTCCGACAAATCTTGAACGGCTCTACACCGAGTCGCTGCCATCGCGAGCAGGCTCGCTCCCACATGCATGAGATCCTTGTGGGAGCGAGCCTGCTCGCGATGGCGTCTGCACGGTCAACAGAAAACCCAGTCCGCTGGTCAACTAATTACAAAGCAACCTAACTATTACGTTGACATTCGCTGCCTAGGCAGTAACATCTCGACATACATTCACTGCCTAGGCAGTTATTAGGTGCGCACATGAAGCATTTCACCCCGGACGAATTCAAGCATTGCCACCTCGGCCTGTTGCTCGGTCGTGCAGCCTTGCTCAAGGACAGGATCATCGACACCCACATGGAGCCCCACGGCATCACCGCCGCGCAGTTCAAGGTGTTGATCATCATGGCCCAGTACGGCGTCGACACCCCGGCCGAGCTGTGCCGGCACCTGTCGCTGGACAGCGGTTCTATGACCCGCATGCTCGACCGTCTGGAGCAGAAAGACTTCCTGGTGCGCCAGCGCAGCGAAGGCGATCGCCGTCAGGTGCAGTTGAAGCTCACCGGGCAAGGTCAGGCGCTGGCCGATCGTCTGCCGCACATCGGTGCCGACGCCATGAACGAGTTGGCCGGCGGCATTACTCCGGACGAGTTGAAAACCCTGGAATACATCCTCAAGAAAATTTTGCTGGCGGCCGGTGACCCCATCACCATCCAGCGGTTAGGTGAACACAATGAGCGGTAAAACCTTGCGCAGCAGCCTGACACTGGTGCTGTCGGCGATGATTCTCGCCGGTTGCGCCAACTACAGTGGCCTCGATACCCATGGCAAAAACCTTGATGCGAAAGACCTCAAGGTCGGCCAATCCCTCAACGGCGTGACACTGTCCCCGGCCGCGTGGCCGAAGAGCGACTGGTGGACCAGCCTCGGCGATCCGCAACTCGACGGCCTGATCCGCGAAGCCCTGCACGACAGCCCGGACATGCAAATCGCCGACGCCCGCGCCCATCAGGCCAGCGCCGCCGCGTATGCCGCCGATGCCGAACGTTATCCGACCCTCGACGCCAGCGCCGGCATTACCCGTTCGCGTCTGGCCAAGGATCAGGACCCGCGAGGGCAGGGCGATGCCTACGCCACCGTGCGCAACATCAGCGCCGGCTTCAATTACAACTTCGATCTCTGGGGCGGTCAGCGTGATGCCTGGGAAGCTGCACTTGGTCAGGCTCGCGCGGCTGAAGTCGACCGTCAGGCCGCACAGTTGACCCTCGCTGCCGACGTGGCCCGGGCCTACAGCGATCTGGGTCAGGCCCATATCGTTTATGACCTGGCCAACGAAGACCTCAAGCGCACCAAGCAGATGCTCGACCTGAGCCAGCGTCGTCTGAGTTCCGGGATCGACAGCCAGTACCAGTTCCAGCAGACCCAAAGCCTGGAGGCCAGCTCCGAAGCCAGCCTGATCGACGCTGAAAAACGCCTGAACAGCGCGAAAATCGCCCTGGCCGTGTTGCTTGGCAAAGGCCCGGATCGCGGCAACGAAATCGCCCGGCCGAAAGTCCTGCAGGCCAGTGCCGTCGCTGTTCCATCTGTTCTGCCTGCGGAACTGCTCGGTCGTCGCCCGGATCTGGTCGCTGCGCGCTGGCGTGTCGAGGCCGCGAGCAAGGACATCGACTCGGCCAAGACCCGCTTCTATCCCAACTTGAACCTGTCGGCCTCCGCTGGTGCCGAATCGTTATTGGGTGACGCGATGTTCGGGTCCGCCAGTCGCTTCTTCAATATCGCCCCGACCATTTCGCTGCCGATCTTCGACGGTGGCCGCTTGCGCGCCAATCTCGACGCTCGCGACGCCGATTACGACCTGGCCGTAGCGCAGTACAACAAAAGCCTGGTGAAAGCCCTGGGCGATGTCGGCGACACCATCAACCAGTTGCGTGACATTGGCCGGCAGATCGGCGCCCAGCAGCACGCGACCGAGATTGCCCAGGATTCTTACAACACCGTGGTCCAGCGTTACGGTTCCGGAATCGGCAACTACCTGGACGTGCTCAGCATCGAGCAGCAATTGCTGCAGGCCCAGCGTCAGCTGGCGACCCTGAATGCCGAGCAGATCGACCTGTCGATTCAACTGATGCAAGCGCTGGGTGGCGGCTTCCAGGGGCAGACCCTGACTGCCGCCAACGCCAGCCCAGCCACCACGCACAACTAATTCAAGGTATTTGTCATGGCCACTGCCGAAAACTCTCAAGCTCAAGACAACACCCCCGACACCGGCAATCCACGCAAGCGCAAAGTGATGCTGCTGGTGCTGGCCGTCGTGGTTGCCCTCGCCGGTGCCGGCGTCTGGGCGTATCACGAATTCATCGGTCGCTGGAACGAAAGCACCGACGACGCCTACGTCAACGGCAACGTCGTGGAAATCACCCCGCTGGTCACCGGCACCGTGGTCAGCATCGGCGCCGACGATGGCGATCTGGTTCACGAAGGTCAGGTACTGGTCAACTTCGACCCGAACGACGCCGAAGTCGGCCTGCAAAGTGCCCAGGCCAAACTGGCGCGCACCGTGCGCCAGGTTCGCGGCTTGTACAGCAACGTCGACGGCATGAAAGCCCAGGTCAACGCGCAACAGGCGAACGTGCAGAAAGCCCAGGACAACTACAACCGCCGGAAAAACCTCGCCGCCGGCGGCGCGATTTCCCAGGAAGAACTGTCCCACGCTCGCGACGACCTGACCTCGGCGCAAAACGCCCTGGCCAACGCCCAGCAACAACTGAAAACCACCAGCGCGCTGGTCGATGACACCGTGGTTTCGTCGCACCCGGATGTGATGTCGGCCGCGGCCGATCTGCGCCAGGCCTACCTGACCAACGCTCGCAGCACCCTGATCGCACCGGTTACCGGTTACGTCGCCAAGCGCACCGTGCAACTCGGCCAGCGCGTGCAGCCGGGCACCGCGCTGATGGCGGTGATCCCGCTGGATCAGCTGTGGATCGACGCCAACTTCAAGGAAACCCAACTGCGCGACATGCGCATCGGCCAACCGGTGGACATCGAATCCGACATCTACGGCAGCGACGTGAAATTCAGCGGCACCGTCGACAGCCTCGGCGCGGGCACCGGTAGCGCGTTCGCCCTGTTGCCGGCGCAGAACGCCACCGGTAACTGGATCAAGATCGTGCAGCGTGTACCGGTGCGGATTCACATCAACGCCGAAGAACTGGCCAAGCATCCGCTGCGCGTCGGTCTGTCGACCAATGTCGAGGTCAACCTGCACGACCAGAGCGGCCCGGTACTGGCGCAGCAACCGCCGCAACAGGCCTCGTTCAGCACCAGCGTCTACGACCGCCAGTTGGGCGAAGCCGACGCGATGATCGCGCAACTGATCCACGACAACAGCGCTGCAGTCAGCAAGACCGCGCAACGCTGACCTCTTTCCCCCTGTGGGAGCGGGCTTGCTCGCGAATGCTGCCTGACGTTCAACATAGATGTTGTCAGACACACCGCTTTCGCGAGCAAGCCCGCTCCCACAAAGGGCGTCTGCGTCTGTAACAGACACGGCGCCAACCCGGCTTCATAGGATTCGCGATGAGCAATAACGCCTCTTTTTCGCCGCCCAGCCTGTTGCTCAGCACCATCGGCCTGTCGCTGGCGACCTTCATGCAAGTGCTCGACACCACCATCGCCAACGTGGCGCTGCCGACCATCTCCGGCAACCTCGGTGTGAGTTCGGAGCAGGGCACCTGGGTCATCACCTCGTTCGCCGTGAGCAACGCCATCGCGCTACCGCTCACCGGCTGGCTGAGCCGGCGTTTCGGCGAGGTGAAGCTGTTTCTCTGGGCCACCATGCTGTTCGTGCTGGCCTCGTTTCTCTGCGGTATTTCCACTTCGATGCCTGAACTGATCGGTTTCCGGGTCCTGCAAGGCCTGGTGGCCGGGCCGTTGTATCCGATGACCCAGACGCTGCTGATCGCGGTGTATCCGCCCGCCAGGCGAGGGATGGCCCTGGCGTTACTGGCGATGGTCACGGTGGTGGCGCCGATCGCCGGCCCGATTCTCGGCGGCTGGATCACCGACAGTTACAGCTGGCCGTGGATCTTCTTCATCAACGTGCCGATTGGCGTGTTTGCGGTGATGGTGGTGCGTTCGCAACTGGCCAAGCGTCCGGTGGTCACCAGCCGCCAGCCGATGGACTACGTCGGGCTGATCACGCTGATCATCGGCGTGGGAGCCTTGCAGGTTATCCTCGACAAGGGCAATGACCTGGACTGGTTCGAATCGAACTTCATCATCATCGGCGCGGCGATTTCGGTGATTGCCCTGGCGGTGTTCGTGATCTGGGAAATGACCGACCAGCATCCCGTGGTCAATCTGCGCCTGTTCGCCCACCGCAACTTCCGCATCGGTACGCTGGTGCTGGTGTTGGGTTACGCCGGGTTCTTCGGTATCAACCTGATCCTGCCGCAATGGTTGCAGACCCAGATGGGCTACACCGCGACCTGGGCCGGTCTGGCAGTGGCGCCGATCGGCATTCTGCCGGTGCTGCTGTCGCCGTTTGTCGGCAAGTACGCGCACAAGTTCGACCTGCGTCTGCTGGCCGGGATGGCGTTCTTGGCGATCGGCCTGAGCTGCTTCATGCGCGCCGAATTCACTAACGAAGTGGACTTCCAGCACATCGCGCTGGTGCAACTGTTCATGGGCATCGGTGTGGCGCTGTTCTTCATGCCGACCCTGAGCATCCTGATGTCGGACCTGCCGCCAAGCCAGATTGCTGACGGCGCCGGTCTGGCGACGTTCCTGCGGACACTGGGCGGTAGCTTTGCAGCGTCGCTGACAACGTGGATCTGGATTCGTCGGGCAGACCAGCATCATGCGTACATGAGTGAAAGCATCAGCACCTATGAGCCGGCGACCCGGGAAGCGCTGAATCAATTGGGCGGGGCGGGTAATCCGGCGTATGCGCAGCTTGATCATGTGCTGACCAGTCAGGCGTACATGCTTTCGACCGTGGATTACTTCACGCTGCTTGGGTGGGGGTTCATGGGGTTGATCTTGATTGTTTGGCTGGCCAAGCCGCCGTTTGCTGCCAAGGCAGGCCCGGCGGCCAGCGGTCACTGATCTGCAATCCGATCAAATGTGGGAGCGAGCCTGCTCGCGATAGCGATGAATCAGTCAACAGAAATGCTGAATGTAATACCGCAATCGCGAGCAGGCTCGCTCCCACAATTGGACCTGTACTTAGTCAGTTGGCGGGTGCTGCCAGCTGTGGTGGCGGTGCGAAGTCGAACGGCGCCAACACAAACCCATTCTCATCCACCTGCAACGCCCAGCCCTGACGATCCCAGTCCCCCAGCACAATCCGTTTCGCCGCCTGATCGCCGATCTGCAACTTGTGGATGGCCGGGCGGTGGGTGTGCCCGTGGACCAGGGTTTTCACCCCGTATTCCTGCATGATCCGCGGAATTTCTTCCGGCGTGACGTCGACGATGTCATTGGCCTTCATCCGCGTTTGCGCCCGGCTCTCACTGCGCAGCTTGCGCGCCAGTTTGTGGCGGGTGCTCAACGGCAGGTGCCGCAGGATGAACAGAGTGACCGGGTTGCGCAGGTAGCGACGCAGCTTCATATAGCTTTCGTCGCGGGTGCAGAGGCTGTCGCCGTGCATCAGCAGCACCGGCTCGCCTGCGAGTTGCACGACACTCGGATCCTTCAACAGCGTACAGCCGGCTTCCTTGCAGAAAGCCTTGCCTAGCAGGAAGTCGCGATTGCCGTGCATCAGAAATATGGCCGTGCCGCTGTCGCTCAATTCGCGCAGGGCCTGGCAGATGGAACGCTGGAAAGGGGTCATGGCATCGTCGCCAATCCACGCCTCGAAAAAGTCGCCCAGAATGTACAGAGCACTCGCCGAGCGGGCGCGTCCGGCGAGCAAATCCAGAAACGCCCGGGTAATGTCCGGGCGCTCCTCTTCCAGATGCAAGTCTGAAATCAGCAATATCACGCTTCGATGATCTCGGCTTTCTCGATGATCACGTCGTCGCTTGGTACGTCCTGGTGGCCAGCCTTGGAGCCGGTCGAGACTTTCTTGATGCTGTCGACCACTTCAGTACCGGCGGTCACTTTACCGAATACGGCGTAGCCCCAGCCTTGAACGTTCTTGCCGCTGTGGTTCAGGAAGCTGTTGTCGGCCACGTTGATGAAGAACTGCGCGGAAGCCGAATGCGGCTCCATGGTGCGGGCCATGGCGATGGTGTACTTGTCGTTGGAAAGACCGTTGTCGGCTTCGTTCTGGATGCTTGGGCGCTTGTCTTTCTTTTCCTTCATGCCTGGCTCGAAACCGCCGCCCTGGATCATGAAGTTACCGATGACACGGTGGAAAACGGTGTTTTCGTAGTGACCGGCTTTGACGTACTCGATGAAGTTGGCCACGGTGATCGGGGCTTTTTCAGCGTTCAGTTCGATGACGATGTCACCGTGGTTGGTGGTCAGTTTGACTTGAGTCATGGTCAGTACTCTTTATAAGGAATTCGTGGTTTTGGAGCCTCACGCCCCGCAACCGGTTCAGCCTGCTTAGGCCAAGGTGCGCAGTTTAGCGTGACAGGCGCGAATTTCGAGGCTGTTTTTCAATTGCCGGCGATTAAATGCGCGCCTTTATAAGAGTGTGCTCTGTCAGGCCCTTGACAGCATCGGCTATGATAGCGGCTTTGTTTTGTCTGGCCCCCTTTGCGGCCGCGCACATGTAAGTCAAGGATCCTATGAGCAAGCCCACTGTCGACCCTACCTCGAATGCCAAGTCCGGCCCTGCCGTGCCGGTCAATTTCCTGCGGCCGATCATCCAGGCAGACCTGGACTCGGGCAAGCACACCCAGATCGTCACCCGTTTCCCGCCTGAGCCCAACGGCTACCTGCACATCGGCCACGCCAAGTCGATCTGCGTGAACTTCGGCCTGGCCCAGGAGTTCGGCGGCGTCACGCACCTGCGTTTCGACGACACCAACCCGGCCAAGGAAGACCAGGAATACATCGACGCGATCGAAAGCGACGTCAAATGGCTGGGCTTCGAATGGTCCGGCGAAGTGCGCTACGCCTCGCAATACTTCGACCAGTTGCACGACTGGGCCGTTGAGCTGATCAAGGCCGGCAAGGCCTACGTCGACGACCTGACGCCTGAGCAGGCCAAGGAATACCGCGGCAGCCTGACCGAGCCGGGCAAGAACAGCCCGTTCCGCGACCGTTCGGTGGAAGAGAACCTGGACTGGTTCGCCCGCATGCGCGCCGGTGAGTTCCCGGACGGTGCCCGCGTGCTGCGCGCCAAGATCGACATGGCCTCGCCGAACATGAACCTGCGCGACCCGATCATGTACCGCATCCGCCACGCCCATCACCATCAGACCGGTGACAAGTGGTGCATCTACCCGAACTACGACTTCACCCACGGTCAGTCGGACGCCATCGAAGGCATCACCCACTCGATCTGCACCCTGGAGTTCGAAAGCCATCGTCCGCTGTACGAGTGGTTCCTCGACGCACTGCCAGTGCCGGCGCACCCGCGTCAGTACGAATTCAGCCGTCTGAACCTCAACTACACCATCACCAGCAAGCGCAAGCTCAAGCAACTGGTTGACGAGAAACACGTCAATGGCTGGGACGATCCGCGCATGTCCACGCTGTCGGGCTTCCGCCGCCGTGGCTACACCCCGGCGTCGATCCGCAACTTCTGCGACATGATCGGCACCAACCGTTCCGACGGTGTGGTCGACTTCGGCATGCTCGAGTTCAGCATCCGTCAGGACCTGGACGCGAACGCTCCGCGCGCGATGTGCGTGCTGCGTCCGTTGAAGGTCGTGATCACCAACTACCCGGAAGACCAGGTCGACAACCTCGAACTGCCGCGTCATCCGCAGAAAGAAGAACTCGGCGTGCGCCAGCTGCCGTTCGCCCGTGAAATCTACATCGACCGCGATGACTTCATGGAAGAGCCGCCAAAGGGCTACAAGCGCCTGGAGCCGAACGGCGAAGTGCGTCTGCGCGGCAGCTACGTGATCCGTGCCGACGAAGCGATCAAGGACGCCGACGGCAACATCGTCGAACTGCGTTGCTCGTACGATCCGGACACCCTGGGCAAGAACCCTGAAGGTCGCAAGGTCAAAGGCGTGATCCACTGGGTGCCGGCCGCTGCCAGCGTCGAGTGCGAAGTGCGTCTGTATGATCGCCTGTTCCGTTCTCCGAACCCGGAGAAGGCCGAAGACAGCGCGAGTTTCCTGGACAACATCAACCCTGACTCACTGCAAGTGCTGACCGGTTGTCGTGCTGAACCCTCGCTGGGCAATGCACAGCCGGAAGACCGTTTCCAGTTCGAGCGCGAAGGCTACTTCGTCGCGGATATCAAGGACTCGAAACCAGGTCAGCCGGTATTCAACCGTACCGTGACCCTGCGTGATTCGTGGGGCCAGTGATCAAGTCTTAAGGAATGACCGTGCTTTCGATCTACAACACGCTCACCAAGAGCAAAGAAGTCTTCAAGCCGCTGGATGGCAACAAGGTGCGCATGTACGTCTGCGGGATGACCGTGTACGACTACTGCCACCTGGGCCATGGCCGCAGCATGGTCGCGTTCGACCTGGTGACCCGCTGGTTGCGGTTCAGCGGTTATGACCTGACCTACGTGCGCAACATCACCGACATCGACGACAAGATCATCAACCGGGCCAACGAGAACGGCGAGTCGTTCGAAGCGTTGACCGAGCGCATGATCGCCGCGATGCACGAAGACGAAGCGCGCCTGAACATCAAGAAGCCGGACATGGAGCCGCGCGCCACGGATCACATCCCTGGCATGCACGCGATGATCCAGACCCTGATCGACAAGGGTTACGCCTACGCCCCGGGCAATGGCGACGTGTACTACCGCGTCGGCAAGTTCATGGGCTACGGCAAGCTCTCGCGCAAGAAGATCGAAGACCTGCGCATCGGTGCGCGGATCGAGGTCGACGAAGCCAAGGAAGATCCGCTGGACTTCGTGCTATGGAAAGGCGTCAAGCCGGGCGAGCCGAGCTGGGAATCGCCGTGGGGCGCCGGGCGTCCGGGCTGGCACATCGAGTGCTCGGTGATGTCCACCTGCTGCCTCGGTGAGACTTTCGACATTCATGGCGGCGGTAGTGACCTCGAGTTCCCGCACCACGAAAACGAAATCGCCCAGAGCGAAGCGGCCACCGGCAAGACTTACGCCAACGCGTGGATGCATTGCGGCATGATCCGTATCAATGGCGAGAAGATGTCCAAGTCCTTGAACAACTTCTTCACCATTCGCGACGTGCTCGACAAGTACCACCCGGAAGTCGTGCGTTACCTGCTGGTGTCGAGCCACTACCGCAGCGCGATCAACTACTCGGAAGACAACCTCAAGGACGCCAAGGGCGCCCTGGAGCGTTTCTACCACGCGTTGAAAGGCCTGCCGAGCGTGGCGCCGGCTGGCGGCGAAGCCTTCGTCGAGCGTTTCACCACGGTGATGAACGACGACTTCGGCACGCCGGAAGCCTGTGCAGTGCTGTTCGAGATGGTGCGTGAGATCAACCGTCTGCGCGAGAGCGATCTCGATGCGGCGGCCGGTCTGGCGGCACGCCTGAAAGAACTCGCCAGCGTGCTGGGTGTGTTGCAGCTCGAAGCCGATGACTTCCTGCAGGCCGGCGCCGAAGGGCGTGTGGATGCGGCTGAAGTCGATGCGCTGATTGCTGCGCGTCTGGCGGCACGTGCCGGCAAGGACTGGGCCGAATCCGACCGCATCCGCGACCAGCTCACTGCCATGGGCGTGGTGCTGGAAGACGGCAAGGGCGGCACGACCTGGCGTCTGGCTGACTGATCCACTCGGCATGTTTGTTCCCACGCTCAGCGTAGGAACAAACGTAAGTGCTTTAAAAACAAAACCCGCCAAGTGCGGGTTTTGTTTTTTGCGGCGGGCCTTAACTCAAGAGCCCGGTGCTGACCGCGACGATCAGGAAAATCCCCAGTACTGCGCGGTAAATCACGAATGGCCAGGTGGAGAACTTCTCCAGAAAGCGCATCAGACCCCAGATCGCGAAAAACGCCGAGATACTGGCAATCACCAGACCGAAAATCAGGTGCGCCCAGGCTTGCGCCGGCAGTTGAGCATGGAACAGCACCCACAACTCCTTCAACCCCGCCAGCGCGATGGCCGGCAGCCCGAGCAGGAAGGAGAAGCGTGCGGCTTCCTCACGTTTGAAGTTGAGGAACAGCGCCGCCGTCAGTGTCGACCCTGAGCGCGAAACGCCGGGAATCAGCGCCCCGATCTGAGCAATACCCACGATCAGCGCATCGCGCAAACGCATTTCACCCACGGTACGGCGATGGCGACAGGTGAGTTCGGCGATGGCCAGCAACACCGCCATCACCACGCAGGAAATCCCGATCACCATCAAACCGCGCAACGGCGAGTTGCAGGCATTGAGCGTCGAGGATAAGGCGATGCCGGCAATACCGATGGGGATGGTCGCCAGCACGATGGCCACCGCGAGGATGAACCATTGATTGTTGAAATCCCGTTGTCGCACCGCCTCCAGACTGCCGGTCGCGACCTGTCTCACGTCGCGCCAGAAATAACTGACCACCGCCGCCAGTGCGGCCAGTTGCATCGCGGCGGAAAACGCCGAGCCGGGATCCGGCCAGCCGAGCAGGGCCGGAACGATGCGCATGTGGGCGGTGGAGGAAACGGGCAGCAATTCGGTGATGCCTTGAATGACGCCGAGGATGCCGATTTGCAGGTAATCCAGCGAGGCGAAGCCGATATCAAGGCCGGTAGAACAGATGTTGGTCAAAGAACTTACCCTGTGAGGATCAGGAAGAAGGGGCGAAAACCTGAAACATTTCGTCACAGTCTAGCTGGTACGGTCAATGGGTGCCGTGAAGGGTTTTTTAGGGTGACGGGACTGACGCCTTCGCGAGCAAGTTCGCTCCCACAAGGGATTGGTGTATGGCGCAGATCAAATGTGGGAGCGAGCCTGCTCGCGATTGACGGCGCAGCCGTCAGACTTCAGCCTGCCGCAATCGCTTATAGAGAGTATTGCGGCTCACCCCCAACCGCCGCGCCAGATGGGAAATATTGCCCCCGGCCGCCTGCAGTTCCCGATTCAACGCCTCGCTGTCATTCAGATCGATCCCCAAAGGCTCTGGTGTTTCCAGCGGCTCCATCTCCAGATCGACAAAGAAATCATCCGGCAGATGCTCAGGTCTTACCGGTTGCTCTTCGGCCATGGCCAGCGCCACCTGCATCACGCTGCTGACCTGACGCAGATTCCCGGGCCATGGGTGACGATCGAACAACTCCAGCACTTCGCTGCTCAATCCTGCCCATTGCGTCGGTTCGCGATGCTGTTCCCACAAACGTTTGAACAGCGCTTGCCTGTCACTGCGTTCGCGCAGCGGCGGCAATTCCAGGGTCAGGCCGCCGATGCGGTAGTACAAATCCTCGCGAAAGCGCCCCAGTTGCACCTGTTCGCGCAACGAGCGGTTGGTGGCGGAGATGATCCGCAGATCTACCGGAAACAACTCGCTGCTGCCCACCGGTTGCACGCAACGTTCCTGCAACACCCGCAGCAGGCGGGCCTGGGTCGGCAGCGGCATGTCGCCGATCTCGTCGAGGAACAGCGTGCCTTTGTCGGCCTTGCGGATCAGGCCGATGCTGCCTTTCTGGTTGGCGCCGGTGAACGCGCCTTTCTCGTAGCCGAACAGCTCGGACTCCACCAGCTCGGCGGGGATCGCTGCGCAGTTCACGGCGATGAACGCCTGTTTGCTGCGAGAGCTGGCCTGATGCAGGGCTTTGACGAAGACTTCCTTGCCGACCCCGGTTTCACCGTGAATCAACAGCGGAATGTCTTTCTCCAGCAGGCGCTCGGCCTGACGCACGGCTTTTTCCACGCGGCTGTCGCCGAAGTGCAGGGTGCTCAGGCTGATTCCCGTCGGTGCGGCGACTTTCGGTTCGGTGGCTCCGGGTTCCGCAAACACCCGTGCTTGAATCGGTGCCTGCTTGGGCCGTTTCAACAGACACTGGAATCGATTGCGCCCCGAGGTCTGCAAGGAAAACGGCAAGCCGTCCGGCTGATTGAGCAATTCCAGCAACGACACCTTGAACAGACTTTCGACACTCACCCGCGACAACCGCACGCCCAACAGATTGTCAGCCCGGCGGTTGGCCGACAGCACCTGACCGCTCTCATCGAAAATCAGCAAACCCGCCCACTGGCTGTCCAGGTTGTTCAACCCGGTGTTGAAGGTCAGTTGAAAGTGCTGGCCATGGAACAGGTTGAGGATCAGCCGGTTCTCCACGGTCTGGCTCATCATCTTGACCATGCCGAGGGTATGGGAGGGCGGCAGATAACTGTCACTGGACACATCGAGCACCGCGATGACCTTGCGTTCGGCGTTGAAGATCGGCGCGGCGGAACCGGTCATGAAACGGTTGGCCTTGAGGAAATGCTCGTCATGCTCGATGTGCACCGCCTGCTCGCAGGCCAGCGCCGTGCCGATGGCATTGGTGCCGCTGGCGTGTTCCATCCAGCTTGCCCCGGCCTGAAAACCCCGTGCCAGATTAGGCTCGATAAAGCGCTGGGTGCCCCAGGACGTCAGCACCTGGCCCTGATTGTCGGCCAGCATGATCAGGCAATTGGAATTGCTCAGGATGTTCTCGTAGTACGGCAGCACTTCCTGATGGGTGGTCTGTACCAGCGAATGGTGACTGTCGAGCAACTGCGCGATACCGGAGGCGGGCAACTGGTCAAACGCCGGTGCACTTTGATGCTTGAGACCGAAGGCGCGGCAACGGGACCAGGAGTCCTGGACGATGGCTTCGTGGGAAAGCGGCGGGGCAGGTGCGGACATGGCAGTCAGCCTCTGAAAGCAGCGTTTTTATTATTGTTATGAGGCCCGTCGGGACCTGAAAAGCATCGATAGAGTGTTGTTCACTATTGTTCATTGTCAATCGTTGAACTGTTCAAATGTGTTCAGCAATGAAGGTGCTTTGTCCGCGTTTTTGACGATTTTCGCGGCGAATCAACGGCTTGGGATTTCTGGCACGAATGTCGCTCTGTTGCACACGTCGCTTGACTCCAATAATAAAAAGGCCGAGCCATGTCACTCACCCTGGAGCACGTCAGCCGCACCGTCGAGGGCCAGACCTGGATCGACGATGCGAACCTGAAATTCGAAGCCGGATCCTTCAATGTCCTGCTCGGGCGCACGCTGTCCGGCAAGACCAGCCTCATGCGCCTGATGGCCGGTCTGGACAAGCCCGACAGCGGCCGCATCCTGATGAACGGCGTCGATGTCACCCAGCGCCCGGTGCGTCTGCGCAACGTGTCGATGGTTTATCAGCAGTTCATCAATTACCCGACCATGACGGTGTTTGAAAACATCGCCTCGCCGTTGCGCCAGGCCGGGATCTCCAACGAGCAGATCCAGAGCAAGGTGCAGGACACCGCGAAGATGCTGCGCATCGAGAAGTTTCTGAAGCGCTATCCGCTGGAGCTGTCCGGCGGTCAGCAACAGCGCACCGCCATGGCCCGGGCGTTGGTGAAAGATGCGGAGCTGATCCTGTTCGATGAACCGCTGGTCAACCTCGACTACAAACTGCGCGAAGAACTGCGCCAGGAAATGCGCGAGCTGTTCAAGGCGCGCCACACCATCGCCATCTACGCCACCACCGAACCCAACGAAGCGCTTGCCTTGGGCGGCACCACCACCATTCTTCACGAAGGCCGGGTGATCCAGAGCGGCCCGTCGACCGAGGTCTATCACCAGCCACAAACGGTGCTGGCGGCGGAATTGTTCTCCGAGCCGCCGATCAACCTGATGCCGGGGCGCATCGCCGGCAACGAAGTGAGTTTCGCCAACTTTGTGCACTTCCCGTTGAACGTCGATCTGCGCCCGGTGGGCGAGGGCGAGTTCCGTTTTGGCGTGCGTCCGAGCCATATCTCGCTGGTGCCGAGCAACGATGACGACCTCGAATTGGCCGTGACCGTCGAGGTGGCGGAGATCAGTGGTTCGGAAACCTTCCTGCACGTGCGCAACGAGCATTTCCTGCTGGTGTTGCACTTGCCCGGCGTTCACGAATACGACGTCGATGCGCCGATCCGCATCTATATCCCGACCCATAAACTGTTTGTGTTCGATGCGCAGGGCCGTCTGGTGCAGGCGCCGGGCCGGCGTGTCGCGAGGGTTGCCTGATGGCCGAAATCCGTTTGCAGCACCTCGCTCACAGTTACAGCAAAAGTCCGGGCGGGTCGGAAGACTACGCCATCCGCGAAATGGACCACATCTGGGAGCAGGGCGGCGCCTATGCCTTGCTCGGGCCGTCGGGTTGCGGCAAGTCGACTTTGCTCAACATCATTTCCGGCCTGCTCAGCCCGTCTCAGGGGCATGTGTTGTTCGATGGCAAAGCAGTCAACGACCTGACCCCGGAGAAGCGCAACATCGCCCAGGTTTTCCAGTTTCCGGTGGTCTACGACACCATGACCGTGTTCGACAACCTGGCGTTTCCCTTGAGAAATCAGGGCATGGCCGAGGCCAAAGTCCACAGCAAGGTGCAGGAAATCGCCGAAGTCCTCGACCTGCAAAACCTGTTGAGCAAAAAGGCGCGCAACCTCACCGCCGACGAAAAACAGAAAGTCTCCATGGGTCGTGGGCTGGTGCGCGACGACGTTTCGGCGATCCTCTTCGATGAGCCGCTGACGGTGATCGACCCGCATCTGAAGTGGAAACTGCGGCGTAAGCTCAAGCAGATCCACGAGCAGTTCAACATCACCATGGTCTACGTCACCCACGATCAACTGGAGGCCTCGACCTTCGCCGACAAGATCGCGGTGATGTATGGCGGCCAGATTGTGCAGTTCGGCACACCCCGGGAATTGTTCGAGCGGCCGAGCCACACCTTTGTCGGCTACTTCATCGGCAGCCCCGGGATGAACCTGATCGAGGTGCAGCCGCAACCGGGGGGCGTCGGTTTCAACTCGACCCATCTGCCGCTGTCCGACGCGCTGCAACGGCATATCGAACACGGCCAGTGGAAAAACCTGAAAGTCGGCATCCGCCCCGAGTTCATTCATGTGTGGGACGAGCCGTTCGATGACGCGATGCAAGCGCGGGTCGTACACGTCGAAGACCTTGGCACCTACAAGATCATGACCCTGGATCTGGACGGCGCACCGCTGAAAGTGCGTCTGGCCGAAGACAAACCGGTGCCCCAGGGCACGGCCTACATCAGTTTTCCGGCGCAGTGGCTGATGGTCTACGCCGATGAATTCCTGCTCGAAGCCAGCGAAGAGGTGCAGCCATGAACAAGGTGCAGAACAACAAGGCCTGGTGGCTGGTGTTGCCGGTGTTCCTGCTGGTGGCCTTCAGTGCGGTGATCCCGATGATGACCGTGGTCAACTATTCGGTGCAGGACATCTTCGACCAGTCCAGCCGCTATTTCGTCGGCGCCGACTGGTACAAGCAGGTGCTGCTTGATCCGCGTCTGCATGACTCGTTGCTGCGCCAGTTCATCTATTCGGCATGCGTGCTGCTAATCGAAATCCCGCTGGGAATTGCCATTGCGCTGACCATGCCGACCAAGGGCCGCTGGTCATCGGTGGTGCTGATCGTGCTGGCCATTCCGCTGCTGATTCCATGGAACGTGGTCGGCACCATCTGGCAGATCTTCGGCCGCGCCGATATTGGCCTGATGGGATCGAGCCTCAATGCCATGGGTATCAGCTACAACTACGCGGCCAACACTATGGACGCCTGGGTCACCGTGCTGGTGATGGACGTGTGGCACTGGACCTCGCTGGTGGCGCTGTTGTGTTTCTCCGGACTGCGGGCGATTCCCGATGTGTATTACCAGGCGGCGCGGATCGACCGGGCTTCGGCCTGGGCGGTGTTCCGCCACATTCAACTGCCCAAGCTGAAGAGCGTGCTGCTGATCGCGGTGATGTTGCGCTTCATGGACAGCTTCATGATCTACACCGAGCCCTTTGTGCTCACCGGCGGCGGGCCGGGCAATGCCACGACCTTTCTGAGTCAGACCCTGACCCAGATGGCCGTAGGCCAATTCGACCTGGGGCCGGCGGCGGCGTTTTCGCTGGTGTATTTCCTGATCATCCTGCTGGTGTCCTGGCTGTTCTATACCGCCATGACCCACAGCGACGCCAACCGCTGAGGCCCGGCCATGAGCAAAAGAAAACTGATCCCGCTGCTGCTCTACATCCTGTTCCTGCTGGTACCGATCTACTGGCTGCTGAACATGTCGTTCAAGAGCAACACCGAAATCCTCGGCGGCCTGACGCTGTTTCCCCAGGATTTCACGCTGCACAACTACAAGGTGATCTTCACCGATCCGAGCTGGTACACCGGTTATCTCAACTCGCTGTACTACGTGAGCCTGAACACGGTGATTTCCCTGAGCGTGGCATTGCCGGCGGCTTACGCGTTTTCCCGTTACCGCTTTCTTGGTGACAAGCACCTGTTCTTCTGGCTGCTGACCAACCGCATGGCGCCGCCGGCAGTGTTTCTGCTGCCGTTCTTTCAGCTGTATTCGTCGATTGGCCTGTTCGATACCCACATCGCGGTGGCGCTGGCGCACTGCCTGTTCAACGTGCCGCTGGCGGTGTGGATTCTCGAAGGATTCATGTCCGGCGTGCCCAAGGAAATCGATGAAACCGCCTACATCGACGGCTACAGCTTCCCGAAATTCTTCGTGAAAATTTTCATCCCGCTGATCGGTTCCGGGATCGGGGTGACGGCGTTTTTCTGCTTCATGTTTTCCTGGGTCGAACTGCTGCTGGCGCGCACGCTGACTTCGGTGAACGCCAAGCCGATTGCAGCGGTGATGACGCGCACGGTGTCGGCGTCCGGCATCGACTGGGGCGTGCTGGCGGCGGCGGGGGTGCTGACCATCCTGCCGGGCATGCTGGTGATCTGGTTTGTTCGCAACCACGTGGCCAAGGGCTTTGCCCTGGGCCGGGTCTGAGGAACTGATGATGGAATGGATGAGCTGGACCGTCCCGACGGCGGCGTTTTTCATCGTAATTGGCTTGATCCTGGTGGGCATGACCACCTGGGAGCTGCGCTCGCCGAGCATCCTGCGGCGAGGGTTTCTGCCGATTGCCACCACCCGTGGCGATCGCTTGTTCATCGGTCTTCTCGGCAGCGCCTACCTGCATCTGCTGGTGATCGGCGTAACCGACTGGAGCATCTGGGTGGCGTCCGCGTTGTCCCTGGTGTGGCTGTTGGCTGTGATGCGTTGGGGCTAGTCGAATCGCTCGGCAATGTTGCTCCAGAACTTAAACAGGAGGTCTCTATGTTCGACAAAAACAATAAGCTGCGACATAGCATTTCATTGGCAGCCATGCTGGCACTCGGCGGTTTGAGCGCAACCGCCTGGGCCGATGCCTACGAGGACGCGGCAAAAAAATGGATCGGCAGCGAGTTCAAGCCGTCGACCCTGACGCCTGAGCAGCAACTCGAAGAACTGAAGTGGTTCATCAAGGCCGCCGAGCCGTTTCGCGGGATGGACATCAAGGTTGTTTCGGAAACCCTGACCACCCACGAATATGAATCCAAGGTGCTGGCCAAGGCCTTCAGCGAAATCACCGGGATCAAGCTGACCCACGACCTGCTGCAGGAAGGCGACGTGGTGGAAAAAATGCAGACGGTGATGCAATCGGACAAGAACATCTACGACGGCTGGGTCAACGACTCGGACCTGATCGGTACACACTTTCGCTACGGCAAGACCGAGTCGATCACCGACCTGATGGCCAACGAGGGCAAGAACTTCACCTCGCCGACCCTCGACATCAAGGACTTCATCGGCATTTCCTTCACCACCGCGCCGGACGGCAAGATCTATCAATTGCCCGACCAGCAATTCGCCAACCTGTACTGGTTCCGCGCCGACTGGTTCGAACGCGCCGACCTGAAAGCCAAGTTCAAGGAAAAATACGGTTATGACCTGGGCGTGCCGGTGAACTGGTCCGCCTATGAAGACATCGCCAAATTCTTCAGCGAAGACGTCAAGGAAATCGACGGCAAGCGCATCTACGGGCACATGGACTACGGCAAGAAAGACCCGTCGCTGGGCTGGCGCTTCACCGATGCCTGGTTCTCCATGGCCGGGGGCGGCGACAAGGGCCTGCCCAACGGCTTGCCGGTGGACGAGTGGGGCATTCGCGTCGAAGACTGCCACCCGGTGGGCTCCAGCGTGACCCGTGGCGGCGATACCAACGGCCCGGCGGCGGTGTTCGCCACGACCAAGTACGTGGACTGGCTCAAGGCCTACGCGCCACCGGAAGCGGCGGGCATGACCTTCTCCGAGTCCGGCCCGGTGCCGTCCCAGGGCAACATTGCCCAGCAGATTTTCTGGTACACCGCGTTCACCGCCGACATGACCAAACCGGGCCTGCCGGTGGTCAACGCCGACGGCACGCCGAAATGGCGGATGGCGCCATCGCCGCGCGGACCGTACTGGGAAGAGGGGATGAAGCTGGGTTATCAGGACGTGGGTTCCTGGACCTTCATGAAGTCCACGCCTGAGAAACAGAAACTCGCGGCCTGGCTGTACGCGCAGTTCGTGACCTCGAAAACCGTGTCGCTGAAGAAAACCATCGTCGGCCTGACACCAATCCGCGAGTCGGACATCAACTCGCAAGCCATGACCGACCTGGCACCGAAACTCGGCGGTCTGGTCGAGTTCTACCGCAGCCCGGCGCGGGTGCAATGGACGCCGACCGGCACCAACGTGCCGGACTACCCACGTCTGGCACAACTGTGGTGGAGCCACATCGCCGAAGCCGCCAGCGGCGACAAGACCCCGCAACAGGCGCTCGACGGCCTGGCCAAGGATCAGGACGCGATCATGACCCGTCTGGAGCGCTCCAAGGCCCAGGCCACCTGCGCCCCGAAAATGAACCCCGAGCGCGACGCGCAATACTGGTTCGACCAACCCGGCGCACCAAAACCAAAACTGGCCAACGAGAAACCGAAAGGCGAAACCGTGAGCTACAACGAACTGCTCAAGTCGTGGGAGGCAGCACGCAAGTAAGCGTTTTGGGGGAACAGAACGGCACCTTCGGGTGCCGTTTTTTTCAGCTCTCGATTTCACGTTTCACCGCCCGGCGCACGGTTTTGAGGATGGCGCTTTCGAAGGCGTTGTGCCCGGCATGCAGCAAACGGCAGTGAATGTTCATGCGTTGTCTGAGCCAGCGCACGCTGGCCATGCCGAAGGTATCCCGAATGCCCTGGATCAGCAGGGTGTTGTCGTCGAGGGTCAGCTTCTGGTCCCTTGGCTGGAAGAAATAGCCTTGAAGGTGGTAATGCAATTCCAGACGGATGGCGAGCACCGCTTCCTGATCGACGAAACTCTCCAGTGTGCCGGGGCAAACCGTCTGGCCCGTGCGGCGCAGAACAGCATTCAACCATTCGATGGCGGCGACGCGCTGTTGCAACGGGCAGCCTTCGCCGAGTATCCGGAAGATGTCCCTGGCGCGATGGCGTGACACGGTTTGCGGCAGTTGTGCCGGCCCCTCATTGAGTGCCCGGTCGTACGCCCGGACATTGGCTGTAAAAGGTACGAAAACCGAAACCAGCGTGGTTTTCAGCAGGTGCTGGGGATAGCGCTGCTGGTACTGGATTGCCAGCCAACTGCCCCACGAAACGCCGAGCACACTGATCTTTTCGAAGCCGAAATGCTGGCGCAGAGCATCGATGTCTTCGACACACAGGCCTGTGGTGTTGTCGCGCAATTCGCCGTAAGGCGTCGAGCGCCCGCAACCGCGTTGGTCAAACAGGATGATGTCGAAACGGCGCAGGTCGAAGAATTCCAGGTGATGGCGGCTGATTCGCCCGCCGGGGCCTCCATGCAGGAAAAACACCGGTTCGCCTCCCGTGATCCCATGCCGTTCCCAATAGAGTTGATGACCGTCGTCGGTCGGGTAAAAGCCTCTGCCTTGCAGGGAGAACGTCATGCGGTTGCGACCTTCAGGCGATAGAACTGGAACAGTTCCATTTGTCCCGGACGTGCCGCGACGGTGGATTCCAGTTGCAGGTTGTGGGCGGCGGCGAGCCAGACGACAGGGATCAGCACCGGGGTGTGACCGAAAACGAGGAGGGTGCCTCCAGGTTTGACGCACCGGATGAGTGATTCGAATGCGGTCCGGGCTTCACGGCGGGTCAAGACTTCGGCGTTGAGGAAGCGCAGGATCAGTACATCGCAGTGAATTCCGGCATCAAAGGCGTCACTCGCATCGAGCAAACGAAACTCGACAGACGTGCTCCCATGAACTTGTCGGGCGTGTTCGATCATCGAGGCTGAGCGATCACTCCCCAGGCACAGGCAGTCGGGCAGGGCGCGGGCGAGGTGGGCAATGAATTCGCCCGTCGAACAGGCCGGGTCGTAGATCAACGCGCCGGTTTCGGTGATTGCCTGGAGCAGCCCCGCGCACTGTTCGCGCAGGTGTTGTTCATCGTTGTTCAATTGTTCGGCCAGTGATTCGCTGCATTGCCAGAAATCAGCCGGACAGACCACTTCCCGTCCTGCCGCGTCAACTATCGGAAACGGGAACAGAATCTCGCTGTCAGGCAGGCGTAATGCTCGTTCAAAGGTCTGCGCTTTCTGTTCGACAGAGGCCGTCCGATAGCCGATCGACAAACCTTCATCCCCCCATAGTGAGTGGAGATGCGGACCCAGCAACATGCAGGGTTTGAGCACGCTGCTGGCGTGCCATCGAAAATGCCGGTCACGTTGCAGGCGCTTGCGGCCGACCCAGACCTCGCCATTCACCCGCAGGAAAAACACATGATGCAGTCCGCTGCCTGGCGGTTCGAGGTAATGGCCGACAGTACCTTTCTCGTCGATGTGAAGGTGCATGGTACTGGCCAATGCCAGTTCCCGGGAGCGATCGAGTCGGTTCATGGAGCGGCTCTATCCAGAGTACGACCCCGGGCCTGCGGGATGACAACGTTGCCGCTGGAGACCACGAAAAACCTCTCCAGTCCGGGAATCACCACGTTGAGCAGGGTTGTGCCGAGCCCGGTTTGCTGCAGGATCGAAGCGCCCAGCGTACGGCCATGGCTTTGCAGGTCTTGAGTCAGCAAGTTGAGTTGATCGTCCACGGACATGTCCTCACTGACGCCGGGCAGCGCTACTTCGTGTTGCGGGCAGCGATGCAACAGCATCTGCGGATCAAATTGCGCGCAGCGCAGCAGGCGCGGGAAGGGCTGCAGGTTGCGCAGTGCATTGGTCAGCGTCTGGTGGTATTCGGGCTCGGCGGCATTCAATTGCAATTGCACCAGTTCACTGAGCGCACGCCATGCGGCGTGACGTGGGTCGAGTGAACAGCCACTGCCGTAAACCTGTGGATGAGGCCCCGGTTCAGTCGTGAAGGCCAGAAAGGTTCGTGCCTTGAATTCGCTGCTGATATCCGCCAGCACGATTTCTCCGCCGATTTCCTGTTCGGCATCGGTCCACAGACGTCCGAGGTCGTCGCCGTCACTGAGGCGGGCTACCCGTCGCAGGGGCGGGTGATTTTCGTAATAGAAATGGTTGAGCAGAAATAACGACACCGCATCGCGTTCGATGCATTCGTTGGCGGCGTGCAGCATCGCTTCGCTGTAAGTGGCGCCAATGGCGGTGCCGCTGTTGCTGGCGTAGCGTCGCACCACGCGGCAGTCGGCCGTGCCCGTTAACGAGTGCTGACGTGAGCCGTTGGGCGAGGTCAGCGCAAGCGGATAGGAAAACCGCTCATGCCACGGCGGACAGACGTAGGTCCTGCAGGGGATGCGCACGTTTTGCTGACAGAGCCTCTGCAGAAGCGAGTCATCGGCAAAGATCGGCGAGTCTTTGAAATAGTGCTCCGTCTCGTGGTGAACATCGGTCGCGAAGCGTTCATCCGTCCAATAATGTTCGAGGGCTTCATACAGCGCGCCCAGGTGTGCCTGATCCGCATAACCCTTGCCGCCGCCACGGGCATGGCGATTGTCGCTGCCGTGAAGACTCGCCTGAACGGCGACCACCTTGCTGCCGAGTGTACGGGTTACCGGCGTGAGGCCGAGGCGTGAAAGTTCGGTCTGGATACGTCGCTCTGCCTGTTCGGCCGTCAGCTCACGCTCGGCCATCCTTGTCTTGTCCATGGGTACCTTCCTGGAAAGCCCGCGAGGGCGCGCGGCCCTCGCGGGTCTTGTCACTCGGCGTTCAGTTCCGCCTGTTCTTCTTCGGTCAGTTGCAGTGCTTCGATCTGCTCGGCCGAAGGAGTTTCCTGTTCGTCGAGTTCATCGATCTGGTTGGCGTTCCAGCTGCCCATGTAGCCCATGAGGTTTCTCCTTGGTTGTCGTTTGAGTGTGCTGTTGCAAGCACGAGCCGAATCTAAGAGGGCAGTGACGAGCGGGTCAAAAATATCCAGACGTTTCCGTTCGCGGTATTTACCCGCGCCGAAATACGTACTGATAAATCTTGAATAGACGCGTCAGGATCAAAGCAAAGGCTAGTTTTAGAGGGGAGGGAACTGCGTGCAAGAAGGCGAACGAAACGATCAGGAACCAATCGTCTGCGAAGTTTTTCCCTGTCCTTGTCAGACGCTTCATCGTGAGACTGACGCAATATCGCACTGAAGGATTTGCATGGAGGTATGGCGCACTTGTGCGGTGATTTTTCTGACGAAGATTGAGAAAACACCGCACAAATTTGTTGGAAGGTTTTAGTGCCTTTCTGCAAAAACAGGGAACACCAGACTGAAAACCGTCATCGCCCCCGGACGGCTCTGCACCTGCGCGGTTCCCGAATGCAGGCTCATGATCGAGCGCACGATGGCCAGCCCCAGACCGGTGCTGCCCTGTGAGCGGGTGCGGCTGCTGTCGACCCGGTAGAAACGGTCGAACAGATGTGGCAAGTGCTGCGCTTCGATACCCGCGCCGGGATTGCTCACCCGCAGCGCCACCTGTGTCGGTGACTGTTCAATGAACAGCGAAACGGTTTTGCCGGGCGGGCAGTGGCGCAGGGCATTGGACAGCAAGTTCGATATCGCCCGCTGGATCATCAAACGGTCACCCGACACCCGGGCGCTGCCGACCACCTTCAGATGAATCTGCTTTTCCTGCGCCGACAGGGAAAACAGGTCGGTCACCCTGAACGCCTCATCTTCCAGTGCAATCGGCTCGAACGATGCGTGCGCCATCGGCTGACTGGCCTGAGCCAGAAACAGCATGTCCGAGACAATCCGCGCGACGCGCTCCAGTTCCTCAGTGCACGACACCAACACGTCCTTGTAGTCCTCGACCGAGCGCTCCCGCGACAGCGTGACCTGAGCCTTGCCCATCAGGTTGTTGATCGGCGTACGCAGTTCGTGGGCCAGATCATCGGAGAACTGCGACAACTGCTGCACGCCGCTGTCCAGACGATCAAGCATCACGTTGATGCCCTGCGCCAGTTCGCTCAGTTCCTGAGGCATGTTCACCACTGAAAGCCGGTGGTCGAGGTCCTGTGTGGTCACCCGGGCCGCGACTTTGCGAAACTCGCGCAGCGGCGCCAGTCCACGCTGCACTGCGCCCCAGGCGGTCAGACCGATGAACACCAGCAGCAACGGCAAGGCCATCAGCGTCGAGCGCAGGTAGGCGCTGAGTAGCGCCTGGTCGTGGGCATTGTCCATCGACAACAGTACCGGCACGTTGCTGCCGTCCTTCAGACGAATCAGCTTCGAGGCAGTGAGAAACTTCGCGCCTTCAGCATCGGCGCTGTCGGTGTAAGTCAGTTGATCGGTCGTCGCCCGCACCGCTTTCAATTCGATCCGTGGGTCCGTCAATCCTGTTCCGGACTTGAGCAGCGGCGAGCGCAAATTGCCCCGGTCATAAATCGTCAGCGTCAGGTTGTCATGCCCCATGACCTGATCGAGCAGAATGTGCGGCTTGCCACTGACTTCATTGGCATCGACGTACAGCGACAGGCTGTGTTCCACCTGCGCCATCTTCTTTTCCAGGCTGTCACGGGACAACGCGTTCAGTTCATGGGTCAGGGCGAAATACGCGAGGATCGCCAGGAACACCACCAGCAACGCACCGAGAATGCTGACGGTCAGGCCCAGTCGCAGCGACAGGCTGGCCGGCTTCATTCCCGCGCCTCCAGCACATAGCCGACACCGCGCAGGGTGTGGATCAGCTTGCTGTCGAACGGGTCGTCGATCTTCGCCCGCAAGCGGCGGATCGAGACCTCGACCACGTTGGTGTCGCAGTCGAAGTTCATGTCCCACACCAGCGAGATGATCTGGGTGCGGGTCAGCACTTCGCCGGACTGGCGCATCAGCAGGTGCAGCAGAGCGAATTCCTTGGTGGTCAGGTCGATGCGCTGCGTGCCGCGAAACGCCCGGTGTCGGCCCGGGTCGAGTTCCAGATCAGCCACTTTGAGTACCTGCGGTACCGGGATGTTTTCGCTGCGACGCATCAGGGTGCGCACCCGGGCCAACAGTTCCGGAAACTCGAAGGGTTTGACCAGATAGTCGTCGGCGCCCAGATCCAGCCCCCGGATCTTGTCTGCCAGGCGCCCCCGTGCGGTGAGCATCATCACCCGGGTGGAGTGAGTGCGACGCAGTTGTTCAAGCACGCTCCAGCCGTCGAGCTCCGGCAGATTCACATCCAGAATGATCAGGTCATAAACCTGTTGTTGCGCCAAGTGCAAACCGTCGGCACCGTTAACGGCATGGTCAACGATATAACCACTTTCCGTCAGACCCTGATGCAAGTATTCGGCAGCTTTAAGCTCGTCCTCGACGACAAGGATTCGCATGATCTTTCACCACTTTTATTCAATGGATATTTAATTAAGGTGGCCCGGAAGTTTGTTGTTTTTGTAAGGACTTTCGGACGGTTTCTGTTGCTGGATGGCGTGCAAGGTAAAGGCTGTAGTGGCTACAGAGTCAACGTTCAAGCCCTTTAAACCGGCTATCCGCGACAGCCTGTCGCAGCAATGGAGCGGTTTTTTCATGACATCGATTTCGGCAAGTGCTGTTCGGCAGATAACTAACCAGTATTTGTTTCCATGTGTTGCTACAACGCCATTCGAATCCGGAATCCTAGAGCAAAACAACTTCGATGAACTGTTGATAACGGATTTGTAATTTTTCAGTCACCTTGTCGATAAGTTCAAAACCCTAACGTGGCGCAATCAAAGATTCTTGATTAAAGGAAGTCTTCCATTGCCCGGTTTAATAGAACGGACGGCGCGCTCACGCCTGAAAAAAACCGCCAGCGGCCTCTTGTTGCTGGCCTGTACAGGTCTTGCCAGTGCATCGACCCTGACCCTGGATCAGGCCCTGCAAACCGCCTTCACCGGTAACCCGGATCTGGCCGCTGCGCAGTGGGAAATCGGCATTGCCGAAGGTGACCGCAAACAGGCGGGCCTGATCCCCAATCCCGAGGTTTCGTGGGAGGCCGAAGACACCCGGCGCCAGTCGCGCACCACCACAGTGATGCTCAGTCAGCCGATCGAGCTAGGCGGCAAGCGTGGCGCGCGAATCGATGTGGCGAGCCGTGCGCAGGATGCCGCCGGCATCGAGCTGGAGCGCAAGCGCAACGCGTTGCGCGCCGATGTCATTCAAGCGTTCAACGGTGCGCAAACTGCGCAGCAACGTTTGCAACTGAGCCGTCAGTCGCTGCAACTGGCCGAACACGGTGTGCGTGTGGCTCAGGGGCGGATCGAGGCGGGCAAGTCGTCGCCGGTGGAAGGCACGCGGGCGCAAGTACAGCTCTCTGAGGTTCGCCTGGAACTGAGCCGCGCCGAGCGTGATCAGGCCAATGCGTACCAGCAACTGGCGCAGGTCATGGGTGCGCCGTTGCCGACTTCGACTACGGTGCAAAGCGCTGCTCAAAGCCTGCCAAGCGTCCCCCCGCCGACCCGATTGCTTGAGCGCCTCAACGAAACGCCGGAACTGCGTCTGGCCAGGTTGCAGATCGATCAGCGCGAGGCATCGCTTGGACTGGAGAAGTCCCAGCGGATTCCCGATCTCACCGTCAGCATCGGCAGTCAGTACAGCGAAACCGAGCGCGAGCGGGTCAACGTGGTCGGGCTGTCGATGCCGATCCCGTTGTTCAACCGCAATCAGGGCAATGTGCTGGCGGCGGCGCGGCGTGCTGATCAGGCGCGGGACCTGCGCAACGCCACCGAGCTGCGTCTGCGCACGGAAATCCAGACCACTTTGGAGCAGTGGCAGACCGCCAACGGTGAAATCCAGGCGTTCGATCGGACCATCCTGCCCGCCGCGCAAAGTGCGGTCGACAGCGCCACTCGCGGTTTCGAAATGGGCAAGTTCGGCTTCCTCGACGTGCTCGACGCTCAGCGCACATTGATCGCCGCTCGCAGCCAATACATCCAGGCGGTGAGCGAGGCCACCGACGCCCGGGTCCGTATCGAACGCATTTTCGGCGACCTCGGCATCAACCGTTGAATTTCAATTTTCTGATCACTGCGCGACGGCACGGCGCAGAGGAGTTTCCATGGATAAAAAACTGATCGTGGTCGCTGCGGCGACCTTGGCGCTGGGCATTGGCATCGGGTCGATGTGGGCGGGCAACGCGGGCATCGATGCGCATGCCGATGAAGCCTCCGAGCACGCGGATCACGCAGAAGAGGGCACTGCCGCCGAAGGCGAGCATGGCGAAGAAGGACACATCGAATTGACGGCGGAGCAGATCACGGCGGCGGGTATTCAACTGGCCGAAGCGAAGGCGCAGCGCATCAGTCTCGGCTTGCCGTTCCCCGGCGAAGTGCGCTTCGACGAGGATCGCACCGCCCATGTGGTGCCACGTGTACCGGGGGTGGTCGAGTCGGTGTCGGTCAATCTCGGGCAGTCGGTGAAGAAGGGTCAGTTGCTGGCCGTGATCGCCAGTCAGCAGATTTCCGATCAGCGCAGCGAACAGGCGGCCGCACAACGCCGTCTGGCCCTGGCGCGCACGACGTTCGAACGCGAGAAGAAACTGTGGCAGGACAAGATCTCCGCCGAACAGGATTTCCTCCAGGCCCGCCAAGCCCTGGAAGAAGCCGAGATTGCCGTGAGCAACGCCCGGCAAAAGATCAGCGTCCTCAGCGACAGCGTGGTCGCTACCGGCGGCAATCGTTATGAACTGCGGGCGCCGTTCGATGGCGTGGTGGTGGAAAAACACCTGACGCCGGGCGAGGTGGTCGATGATACCACGGCGGCTTTCACGCTCTCGGACTTGTCGCGGGTGTGGGTCACCTTCGGGGTTTCACCGAAGGATTTGAACAAGGTGCAAGTGGGCAAACCCGTCACCGTCAGCGCGGCGGAACTGAATGCTGAAGTCAGCGGCACCGTGGCTTACGTCGGCAGCCTGCTCGGTGAACAGACCCGTACCGCGACCGTGCGCGTCACCCTGGAAAACCCGCAAGGCTCATGGCGCCCCGGCCTGTTTGTCACCGCGCTGGTCGCGACCGACAGCCGTCAGGCCAAGGTCGCCGTACCGGAAACCGCGATCCAGACCGTCGAGGACAAACCCACGGTATTCGTGCGCACCGACGACGGCTTCAAGGCGCAAGCGGTGGAGCTGGGCAGTCGCGCGGCGGGGCAGGTGGAAGTCACCGCCGGACTGGAGCCGGGCGTGCAAGTCGCCAGCGCCGGCAGCTTCGTCCTCAAATCGGAGCTGGGCAAAGCCTCGGCCGAGCACAGTCATTAAACGCGGAAGACTCCCATGTTCGAACGCCTGATCCAGTTTGCCATCGAGCAGCGCATCATCGTGCTGCTCGCCGTTCTGCTCATGGCCGGCCTCGGCATCGCCAGTTACCAGAAACTGCCGATCGACGCCGTGCCCGATATCACCAACGTCCAGGTGCAGATCAACACCGGCGCGGCCGGTTTTTCGCCGCTGGAAACCGAACAGCGCATCACTTTTCCGATTGAAACCGCGATGGCCGGCCTGCCGGCGCTGGAGCAGACCCGCTCGCTGTCGCGCTCGGGGCTTTCGCAAGTCACGGTGATCTTCAAGGACGGCACCGACCTGTTCTTTGCCCGGCAATTGGTCAACGAGCGGTTGCAGTCCGCCAAGGAGCAATTGCCCGAAGGCGTGGAAGCGGTGATGGGGCCGATCTCCACCGGGCTCGGCGAGATCTTTTTATGGACGGTCGAGACCAGGGAGGGCGCGCTGAAAGATGACGGCACGCCCTACACGCCGACCGATCTGCGGGTAATCCAGGACTGGATCATCAAGCCGCAACTGCGCAACGTCCCCGGCGTAGCCGAGATCAACACCATCGGCGGTTTCGCCAAGGAGTACCAGATTGCCCCCGATCCGAAAAAACTCGCGGCCTACAAACTGACCCTCACCGATCTGGTGACGGCGCTGGAGCGCAACAATGCCAACGTCGGCGCCGGGTACATCGAGCGCAGCGGCGAGCAATTGCTGATTCGCGCACCTGGTCAGGTGGCGAGCACCGAGGACATTGCCAACATCGTCATGGCCAACGTCGACGGCACGCCGATCCGGATCAAGAACGTTGCCACCGTAGATATTGGCCGTGAACTGCGCTCCGGCGCCGCCACAGAAAATGGCCGCGAAGTGGTTCTGGGGACGGTGTTCATGCTGATCGGCGAGAACAGCCGCACGGTCTCCCAGGCCGTCGCCGCCAAGCTCGAACAGATCAACAAATCCTTGCCCGACGGCGTGATCGCGGTGCCGGTGTACGACCGCACGCATCTGGTGGACAAAGCCATCGCCACGGTAAAGAAGAACCTCGTCGAAGGCGCGATTCTGGTCATTGCGATCCTCTTCCTGTTCCTCGGCAACATCCGCGCCGCGCTGATTACCGCGATGGTGATTCCGCTGTCGATGCTGTTCACCTTCACCGGGATGTTCAGCAACAAGGTCAGCGCCAACCTGATGAGTCTTGGTGCGCTGGACTTCGGCATCATCGTCGACGGCGCAGTGGTGATCGTCGAAAACACCCTGCGACGGTTGGCCCATGCGCAGCAGCACCATGGACGGTTGCTGACGCGGTCCGAACGTTTCCATGAAGTGTTTGCCGCGGCGAAAGAGGCGCGGCGCCCGCTGATTTTCGGCCAGTTGATCATCATGGTCGTGTACCTGCCGATCTTTGCCCTGAGCGGCGTCGAAGGGAAAATGTTCCACCCGATGGCGTTCACCGTGGTCATTGCGTTGCTTGGCGCCATGCTCTTGTCCGTCACCTTTGTGCCTGCCGCGATTGCGCTGTTCGTCACCGGCAAGGTCAAGGAAGAAGAGGGCGTAGTGATGCGCGGCGCACGTCGTGTGTATGCACCGGCGCTGGCTTGGGTCATGTCCCATCGGGCGATGGCGGTCGGTGCGGCGTTGGGCGTGATCGTGCTCAGTGGCGTGGTCACCAGCCGCATGGGCAGCGAGTTTGTGCCGAGTCTCAGCGAAGGCGATTTTGCATTGCAGGCGCTACGCGTGCCGGGCACCAGCCTGACGCAGTCGGTGGACATGCAGCAGCGGCTGGAAACGCTGATCCTTAATAAGGTGCCGGAAGTCGAGCGCGTGTTCGCCCGCACCGGCACGGCGGAAATCGCCTCCGACCCGATGCCGCCAAACATCTCCGACAGCTACGTGATGCTCAAACCGAAGGACCAATGGCCGGATCCGGGCAAGTCCCGGGAAACCCTGATGGCCGAACTACAACAGGCCGCCGCGACGCTGCCGGGCAGCAACTATGAACTGTCGCAGCCAATCCAGTTGCGCTTCAACGAGCTGATCTCTGGCGTGCGCAGCGACGTGGCGGTGAAGGTGTTCGGCGATGACATGGACGTGCTCAACGCCACGGCGACGAAGATTGCTGCCGCGATGCAGAAGGTCAACGGCGCGTCCGAGGTCAAGGTCGAGCAAACCACCGGGCTGCCGGTGCTGACCATCAACATAGACCGCGATAAAGCGGCGCGTTACGGGCTCAACGTCGGCGATGTGCAGGACACGATCGCGGTGGCTGTTGGCGGGCAGAAGGCCGGGACGATGTATGAAGGCGACCGCCGATTCGACATGGTCGTGCGTTTGTCCGACGCCATGCGCAAGGACGTCGAAGGGTTGTCGGCGCTGCTGATTCCAGTGCCGGCGGCTGGCGGTGATGCAGCCAGTCAGATCGGTTTCATTGCACTGAAGGATGTCGCCAGCCTCGATCTGGTGCTGGGGCCGAATCAGGTCAGCCGCGAGAACGGCAAGCGCCTGGTAATCGTCAGCGCCAACGTACGCGGGCGGGATATCGGCTCGTTCGTCGCCGAGGCGGGCGAAGTGATCGAGCGCGACGTGCAGGTGCCGGCGGGTTACTGGACCACCTGGGGCGGGCAGTTCGAGCAACTGCAATCGGCGGCCAAGCGTTTGCAGATCGTGGTGCCGGTGGCGTTGCTGCTGGTGTTCGGGTTGCTGTTCATGATGTTCAACAACCTCAAGGACGGCTTGCTGGTGTTCACCGGGATTCCGTTTGCGTTGACCGGCGGGGTCATGGCGTTGTGGCTGCGGGACATTCCGCTGTCGATTTCCGCGGGTGTCGGGTTTATCGCATTGTCCGGTGTGGCGGTGCTCAATGGCCTGGTGATGATTGCGTTCATCCGCAATCTGCGGGAGGAAGGGCGTTCGCTGTCCGAGGCGATCAATGTCGGCGCGCTGACACGGTTGCGACCGGTGTTGATGACCGCGCTGGTGGCGTCCCTGGGCTTCATTCCGATGGCCCTGGCGACCGGTACCGGGGCTGAGGTGCAACGGCCGCTGGCCACGGTGGTGATCGGCGGGATCCTGTCCTCGACCATTCTCACGCTGCTGATCCTGCCGGCGCTGTATCAGATCGCGCACCGCCGGGACGAGGAGTCACCCACGGCAGCCTAGTCATTTTTTGCTTTAACAAAAAGGCCCGCAACTGCGGGCCTTTCTACATAACGGATATGTAATTTCGGCGCCACCGTCACGAAAGGTTCGGATTGTTACCTTGATCCCGTCAGTTACTTAAATGAGGAATCAAACATGAAACCTGTACAGATCGGTGCGTTTTTGTTGGCGTTGGCGGTGTCTTCCCTGGCGATGGCCGAAGGTGGCGGCGACCGCACTTTCGACCGGATGATGACCAGCAACGACCGCTCCATGGAGCTGTTCGTTGCCAAGGAAAAGGCCCGGGATCCCGTTGTCGTCAATGACAAGAAAGGCGACAGCACACAGGACCTTTGAGCCCGTAGCACTGAGACAGGCCCGCTGTCGTACGCCGGCGTCGGGCTTTTTTATGGAGGAGAAAACATGAAGTTGATCAAGTGGATGGCCTTCGCCGGCGTCATGACGATGTCCTTGAATGTGCTGGCAGAGGGGGGCGGTGATCGAACCTTCGAGCGCGCGTTCAGCGCTAACGCAAAGGCCATGGAGCAATACGCGGCCGAACGAGGCAAAGCAGCTCCGGTGGTGAAGGACTACGAATACGGGATGAAGCTGGACGTGGTGAAAATAGTCAGCGTGGTGAAACCGCAGCCGGCCTGCAACGTCGTTCCCACGGCGATGACCTATGAAGATTCGAACGGGCAGCTCAATACGCTCAAATACAGCGTGGCAGGTGTTTGCCGAAACAGTGGTGGCTGATGCTGCGCACCGCCATGGTGTGCAGCCTGTCATCACGGCTGTGCGCGGGAGACTTTCAGGTCTGCCGCGCTTCGCCGTTTCCGGGCTGTTTGACCGGCAATGGTTGTGTGTTCGTGCCGGCTGCTTCGGGGAGCGCTTCATGGCTGAGTTTGCGGCGGGCAATTTCGGCTCCACGCTGGCGCAGCGGCGTTTCGACCAGGCGGTAATTGAGCTCGCTCAGCACCACCAGCAAACCCACCGACGTCAGCAACAGCTCAACGGTAAAACGCCCGTCGAGGGGAACGCCCTGACTGGCGGCTACACGGGTCCAGATTTCGGTACTCAAGTGATTGGTGAAAACATGGATCACGTAAAGTCCATAGGACCGTGAGCCGAGCCACTGCATGAGACCGTGCATGAAAACCGGGCAGTAGATGTAGCCTTTCTGGTAACTCGCCAGCCAGACAATCAGCACCGCAACCATCGCAACGATACCGACTGCAATCGGCATGGCAATCAGCTGAATCGCGACGGAACCCAGCATGTAGAGCAGGAACAGTGTGCACAGCAGCGGTTTGAGCGTTCCCTGACCCAGCCCGACAGGTTCTATCTGTCGATAGAGGCGGGTTCGGGTAAACAGGCACAGGAGAATTCCCCAGAGCATTGCATCCAGACGAAAGTGCGTGAGTATGCTTCCGGGTTCGGGATAGGGGTTGCGATCGATACCGAACTGCAGGGCAATGAGCGCGAACAGGGCAATGATTCGCCAGCGGGGGGACATGACAAACAGCAGAAACAACGGGAATACGAAGTAGAACTGCTCTTCAAGCGCCAGGCTCCAGTATTGCGGGCTGGGCCCCAGCAGCGAGTTGAAATGCATCCCCAGATTACCGCTGAAGGTCGCGACGGCGGTGAAGCTGCGCAGATTGTCATACCACGAGCCAAAGGCATTCGACTGGTTGTAAACGATGGAAAACAACAGCGGAACGAGTATCCAGAGCCAGGCTGTGGGCAACAGGCGGTAGGCACGGCGCAACCAGAAACACACCGTTGCCAGACCAGACTGACCTTGCGCGCGATGGTTGTCGAAATAATCGAGATAGGCCTTGCTGACGACGAAGCCGGAAATGCAGAAAAACAGATCGACCCCGGTCCAGGGCATGAAGATCGAGAAGATTCTCAGCAGGGTATCGGTATGGAACGGCAGCATCATGGTGACGTGACACAGGAAGGTCATGGCAACCGCGGCCCCCCTCAAGTATTCGATTTCCAGGTTTTTACGGTTACTCATCAATCCCTCGTTATTCTTGTTTTTCAACGCAGGCGAAGATGGCAGTTCGCTCGCTGCGCGGTCAAGAAAACGATCTTTTATCAAGGCAAAAAAAAGGCGCCCCGAAGGACGCCAAAGGATTCACCTCTTACCAAAGGAGCAAGGAGCTTCTAAAGGTGAATGTGTGTTGCTCGTGAAACTCAGAGAATCGCCAGCGGGTATTCGACAATCACCCGTACTTCATCCAGATCCGACTCGAATGCCGTGGCACGGGTGGTGGCCTGACGAAGTCTCAGCGAAAGGTCTTTCATCGAACCGCTCTGCACCACGTATTTGACTTCGATATCACGCTCCCAGCGCTTCTGGTCGGTCAGCGGATTGCCTTCGGCATCGCGGCGCATGTACACGGCGTTGGCGTTGGAATAATCGGCGTCGGTGCCGCGGGCATAACGGGTCATGAATGACAGGCCCGGCACGCCGTAAGTGCTCATGTCGAGGTCGTACCGCACCATCCACGAACGCTCTTTCGGCGAGTTGAAGTCGCTGTACTGGATCGAGTTGTCGAGGAAGATCGAGTCGGACTGGCGCAGGTAATCGAAATCGTCGTTGCCGTTGTTGCGCTGGTGGGAGAGGGCCACCGAGTGGGCGCCGAGCTTCACACCGACCCGACCGCTCCAGATGTTGTTGTCGAACTGACCGAGCAACTGTTTGCCTTCATCGACCGCCTTGTAATAGTTCAGGCCACCGAACAGCGACAGGTCATCCGACAGCGGATACGTCCAGGCGGTGCCGGCGTAATACTGGTTCCAGGCATCTTTCAGGCGACTGGTGTACAGGCTGAAACTGAGGTTTTTGTTCAGCGCGTAGTCGCCGCCGCCATAGGCAATCCAGGGCGAGTTGACCGGGCCGGCATAGAAGGTCGCGAAGTTCTCGCGCATGTCGCTGGACACCGGCTGGCTCATCGCATGCAACCGGCCACCCTGGATCGACAGGCCCTCGATGCTGGTGTTGGTCGCCGTCACACCTCGAAAGCTTTCCGGCAGCAATCGCGAGTCACCCGCCGCAACCACCGGGTTGGCCGGGAACACATCGCCGATTTTCACCACCGTATCGAAGGCCCGCACTTTGGCCGCACCACCGACCTTGGTGTATTCGTCCCGCGCTTTACCGTCGCTGTCGACCGACAACACATCGAACGAACTGCGGCCCCCGTTGCGACCATCACCGGTATCGAGTTTCAGACCGATCATCGCGAAAGCATCCACCCCGACCCCGACGGTGCCCTGGGTGAAACCGGATTCGAACTTGCTGATGACCGCATGGGCCCAGGCCTCGGAATAGCCGTTGCCCGTGGGGCTGGACTGGCCGTTGCGGTGATCACGATTGAAATAGAAGTTGCGGTTGAGCACCGTCAGGCTGCTGCCTTCGATAAACCCTTCGGGTTTGTCTTCTGCAAACACCGTGGACGGCCCGGCGCCGACGACCACTGCTAAAGCGGCCATCGATATTTTTGTGTTGTTAACCATCAATCACTCCTGAGTTCGGCAGAACGGGAACGTGCTTCGGCGTGGGTTTTATTGTTCGACGGGCAAGGGCCCGCCGGGAGAGTCGCCGGGTGACATCGTTGCAGGCTGCGGATAACGCCAAGGTGATCGGGGAATTACAATTTCGTTAGGTGGTGTTGCGATTGACTCGTCGGAACAATCCGCAGCACTATCCAGCCATGACTGCCCAACACCGAATGACCATGATGTGCTCCGCTATGACCGCTTCCGGCGGGCCATAAGGTCATGCATGTCTGGTCAATGACGTGTTACCCAAAGCCCCGCCAGAAATGGACGGGGCTTTTTCATTGCCTGTCCGCACATGGCTCATGGAGAGAGAAATGTTCGAAATGAAAAGAGCCACCCCGGACGATGCCGGGATAGCGTTCGAGATCCGGCGACTGGCGATCCGTCACCAATGCATCGGTGCCTACAGCGAGCAGCAGATGCTCGACTGGACAAAAGGCTCGGCGCAGGACGGTTACGACATGCTCATGCAAAAGCATTTCTATCTGGGTTACGTTGAGGGTGAGCCTGTAGCAACCGGCATGCTCGATCTGGAGCGTCGCGAAATTGGCGCAATTTTCATTCACCCGGATTTCATGCGGCGCGGTCTGGGCAAACGAGTGCTGAGCTTTCTTGAAGCGCTGGCACGGAGTCTGGGACTGGCAGAGGTTTGTCTGGATGCGACTTTGAATGCCGCTGATTTTTATCGACGCTGCGGTTACGTCGGGGAGGGAAGTGCGGTTTATCAATCACCTTCAGGTCTGCAACTGACCTGCGTGCCGATGGTGAAGAAACTGTGATGGCATAAACGCAAAAACGGCACCCGAAGGTGCCGTTTCTGTTTGTAGCCATTCCAGCAGTGCAATCAGCCCGCCAGGCCCGCCTGCTGAACCAGGGTCAGCAATGGTTGCGGGTACACACCGAGGAAGAACGCGACCACGGCGATGGCCAGCAGCATCACGCCGCCTGCCTTCTGTTCCCAGTGCAGCTGGGCGTCGTGGCGGCGCAGGTTCGGTTCGATCAGGTACAGGGTGACCATCACGCGCAGGTAGTAGAACACGCCGATGGCGCTGCCCAGTACCAGCGAACCTACCAGCCACCATTGGTGCGACTCGACACCGGTGGCGATGATGTAGAACTTGCCGATGAAGCCAGCGGTCAGCGGGATACCGGCCAGGGACAGCATCATCACGGTCAGTACGGCGGTCAGGTACGGACGGCGCCAGAACAGGCCGCGGTACTCGTACAGCGCATCCGCGTCGCGGCCGTTGTACGGCGAGGACATCAGGGTGATCACGCCGAAGGCGCCGAGGCTGGTGATCACGTAGGTGACCAGGTACACGCCGATGGCTTCGACCGCCAGACCCTTGCTCGCCACCAGTGCGATCAGCAGATAGCCGAAGTGCGCGATGGAGGAGTAACCGAGCAGACGCTTGAGGTTGCTCTGGGTCAGGGCCAGCAGGTTACCGAACAGGATCGAGGCGATGGCGATGATGGTCAGCACGTTGCTCAGAACACCACTGCTGGCGGCAGGGGAGATCTGGAACAGACGAACCATTACCGCGAACACAGCCACTTTCGAAGCGGTGGCGAGGAACGCGGCCACCGGTGCCGGAGCACCTTCGTACACGTCCGGCGTCCACAGGTGGAACGGTACCAGCGACAGCTTGAACGCCAGACCGATCAGCATCATGCCCAGGCCCAGTTGCGCCAGCGAGCTTGGCAGGTTGGTGGTGGCCAGTGCCTGACCGATACCGACGAAGCTCAGCGAGCCCGAGTCTGCGTACAGCAGCGCCATACCGAACAGCAGGAACGCGGAACCGGCGGCCGACAGCACCATGTACTTAATGCCGGCTTCCAGCGAACGCTTGTTGAAGAAGGCGTAGGCCACCAGACCGTAGACCGGTACCGACAGCAGTTCCAGACCGATGAACAAACCGGCCAGGTGCTGCGCGCTGACCAGAACCAGACCACCGGCGGCGGCCATCAGGATCAGCAGGTACAGTTCTTCACGGTTGCCCGGGTAACCCGAACCGCCGTCGCCGAGGTAGGCGTGGGCGAGGGTGACACAGGCGAGGGTGGCGACCAGGATCAGCGCCATGTACAGGCAGGCAAAGGTGTCGATCTGCAGCAATGGCGTCACGGCCAGAGGCGCGACTTTCAGGGCCGGCAGGATCGACAGCAAGGCCAGGTTCAGACCCGCCACCGAAATCAGGAAGGTCTGCGAGTGGTTGCGGCGCCAGGCGATTGCCAGCATCACCACGATAATGGTGAGGCTGGTGATCAACAGTGGCGCTAGCGCAATAAAGTGTTGAATCGTGAATTCCATAGCGCTCTTACCGGGCCGAAGCGAGTTGAGTGAAGGCGGTGCCGAGCCACTGCTGCACGCCATGCATCGTGGCGGCAGAAGTGTCGAGGAACGGTTGCGGGTAGACGCCGAGGTAAATCAGCAGTACCGCAAGGCCCAGCACCATGATCAGTTCGCGACCGTCCATGCCGTGCAGGATCGAATCCGATTTCGACGGACCGAAGTAAGCGCGGTGGATCATGATCAGCGAGTAGACCGAACCGAACACCAGACCGGAGGTGGCAATCGCGGTGATCCAAGGAGCACTGGCGAAAGTGCCGATCAGGATCAGGAACTCGCCGACGAAGTTACCGGTGCCTGGCAGACCCAAAGAGGCAGCTGCGAAGAACAGGCTGATCGCCGGCAGGTACGCGATACGCGACCACAGACCGCCCATCTCACGCATGTCACGAGTGTGCAGGCGCTCGTACAACTGACCGCTCAGGATAAACAGTGCCGCGGCCGACAGACCGTGGGCCAGCATCTGGATCACGGCGCCTTGCAGCGCCAGTTGGCTGCCGGAGTAGATGCCGATCAGTACGAAGCCCATGTGGGAAACGGACGAGAAGGCGATCAGACGCTTGATGTCGGTTTGCGCGAACGCCAGGAACGCACCGTAGAAGATCCCGATCAGACCGAGGGTCATGGCGATCGGCGCGAATTCGGCCGAGGCGTTCGGGAACAGCGGCAGGGCGAAACGCAGCAGACCGTAGGCCGCGGTTTTCAGCAAGATACCGGCGAGGTCGACAGAACCTGCGGTCGGTGCCTGGGCGTGAGCGTCAGGCAGCCAGGAGTGGAACGGAACCACTGGCAGCTTGACCGCGAAGGCGATGAAGAAGCCGAGCATCAGGATGTACTCGGTGGTCATCGACATCTTGGTCTTCAACAGATCGGCATAGTTGAAGGTGATCACGCCGGTGCTGTTGTAGTTGACCAGGACCAGACCCAGGATCGCCACCAGCATGATCAGGCCGGAAGCCTGAGTGAAGATGAAGAACTTGGTCGCTGCGTAGATACGGGTTTTCTTGCCGTCCGAAGAACTGTGACCCCAGAGCGCGATGAGGAAGTACATCGGCACCAACATCATTTCCCAGAAGAAGAAGAACATGAACAGGTCGAGGGCGAGGAACACGCCGACAACGCCGCCCAGGATCCACATCAGGTTCAGGTGGAAGAAGCCAACGTGACGTTGAATCTCTTTCCACGAGCAGAGTACCGACAGGATACCCAGCAGACCGGTCAGCAGGATCATCAGCAGCGACAGGCCGTCGAGGGCCAGGTGCACGTTGATGCCGAAGCGCTGGATCCAGACGTGCTTGAACTCAAGCGCCCAGGTCGGATCGGCGCCAGGCGCCGGAGCAAATGAATAGTCACCATGGGCCCACAGCCAGAGGCCGAGGGCGAGTTCCAGGGTCATGGTCAACAGCGCAATCCAGCGGGGGAGGGTAGCGCCGAAGCGCTCACCCATCCAGCACAGCAGGCCGCCGATGAAGGGGATCAGGATTAGCCAAGGCAGAATCATGACGGGCTCGTTTCCTTTCGCAAATTCGCAAGGTTCATATCAGACCGCTACCAGCACGACAGCGCCGATTACCAGTACGGCACCAGCAGCCATCGAAGCAGCGTACCAACGCAGTTGACCGGTTTCGGTACGGCTCAGGGCGGTGTGACCCCCCTTGGCCATGCGCGGGATCAGACCGATGGTCTGGTCGAGCGGGTCTTTGCGCAGCATGTGGCTGATCGCAAGGTACGGCTTCACGAACAGTTTGTCGTAGATCCAGTCGAAGCCCCAGGCAGCGAACCACCAGGCCGAAAGGAGACGGCCGATGCCGCTGTTGGCGATCGCGGTCACGAAGCGACGCTTGCCGAGGAACAGCAGGGCCGCCAGCAGGATACCGGCCAGAGCGATGGCGCCCGAGGCGATTTCCAGGCTGTGCTTGGCTTCGCCACCGGCATGGCCAACGCTTTCCGGCAGTACGCCGTGCAGCGGTGGAACGATCATGGCGCCGACGAAAGTCGACAGCACGATCAGCACCGACAGCGGCAGCCAGTGAGCGATGCCGTGACCGGCGTGAGCTTCGGTCTTGGCTTCACCGTGGAACGCGATGAAGATCAGGCGGAAGGTGTACAGCGAGGTCATGAACGCACCGACCAGACCGGCGTACAACAGACCGTTGTGGCCGCTGGCGAACGCTTCCCAGAGGATTTCGTCCTTGGAGTAGAAACCTGCGGTCACCAGCGGCAGGGCGGCCAGGGCGGCACCACCGACGATGAAGCTGGCGTAGGCCAGCGGCAGTTTCTTCCACAGACCGCCCATCTTGAAGATGTTCTGCTCGTGGTGGCAGGCAACGATCACCGCACCGGACGCAAGGAACAGCAGTGCCTTGAAGAAGGCGTGGGTCATCAGGTGGAAGATCGCGCCTTCCCAGGCACCAACGCCCAGCGCCAGGAACATGTAGCCGATCTGGCTCATGGTCGAGTAGGCGAGGATGCGTTTGATGTCGGTTTGAACCAGTGCGGCAAAACCTGCCAGTACCAGGGTTACACCACCGACGATGCCGACCAGATGCAGGATGTCCGGCGCCAGGGCGAACAGACCGTGGGTACGGGCGATCAGGTAGACACCGGCAGTAACCATCGTTGCAGCGTGGATCAGTGCCGAAACCGGGGTAGGACCGGCCATCGCGTCCGCAAGCCAGGTCTGCAGCGGCAGTTGAGCCGATTTACCGACCGCACCACCCAGCAGCATCAGGGTTGCCAGGACGATCCAGAAATCGCCGACCTTGAAGTGCTCAGGCGCCTTCACCAGCAGTTCCTGGACGTTCAGCGTGCCCAACTGCTGGAACAGGATGAACAGGCCGATTGCCATGAACACGTCGCCGATACGGGTGACGATGAAGGCTTTCAGTGCGGCGTTACCGTTGTTGCGGTTGCTGTAGTAGAAACCGATCAACAGGTACGAGCACAGGCCCACACCTTCCCAGCCGAAGTAGATGAACAGCAGGTTATCGCCCAGCACCAGGAACAGCATGCTGGCGATAAACAGGTTGGTGTAGGCGAAGAAGCGCGAGTAACCGGCTTCACCGCGCATGTACCAGGAGGCGAACAGGTGGATCAGGAAACCCACGCCGACCACCACACCGAGCATGGTCACGGACAGGCCGTCCAGGTACAGGGCGAAGTTAGGCTGGAAGCCTTCCACCGAGATCCACTTCCACAGTACGTGGACGTACACGCCACCTTCCGGTGGAGCGACGTTGAACTGCCAGATCACGTAGGCCGCGACGATGGCAGACAGGCCGATGGAGCCGACACCGATCAGCGCCGACAGGTTTTCCGAGAGGCGGCCGCGCGAGAACGACAGCAACAGGAACCCGATCAGAGGGAATACGAAAGTCAGAAAGAGTAGGTTCATCCGCGCATCTCACTGGCAGCGTCGATATCGAGCGTATGGAAGCGGCGATACAGTTGCAGCAGGATCGCCAGGCCAATACTGGCCTCGGCGGCTGCCAGGCTGATCACCAGGATGAACATGATCTGTCCATCCGGTTGCGCCCAGCGGGCGCCCGCGACGATGAAGGCCAGTGCAGAGGCGTTCATCATCACTTCCAGACTCATCAACACGAACAAAATGTTGCGGCGGACCATCAGGCCGACCAGACCAAGGCAGAACAGGATGCCGGCAACGGCCAGTCCATGTTCGAGAGGGATAGCAGGCATGTCTTACTCCTTCGCCTCGTTACGGCCCAAATGGAACGCCGTGACGGCTGCAGCGAGCAGCAGCATCGAGGCGAGTTCGACCACCAGCAGGTACGGACCGAACAGGCTGATGCCCACGGCTTTCGCGTCCACGGTGGTTTGACCGATGGCCTGACCGCTCTGGTGAGCGAACAGCACATACAGCAGTTCGGCCAGCAGCAGGGCGGCGAGAATCACCGGTCCTGCCCAGATGCCGGGCTTGAGCCAGGTGCGTTCCTGCTGAACCGAGGCAGGCCCCAGGTTCAGCATCATCACCACGAACACGAACAGCACCATGATGGCGCCGGCGTAGGCAATCACTTCCAGCACGCCGGCGAACGGTGCGCCGAGAGCGAAGAAGGTCATGGCCACGGAGATCAGAGAAATGATCAGGTAGAGCAGGGCGTGCACAGGATTGGTGTTGGTGACCACACGCAGTGTGGACACAACAGCGATACCCGATGCGAAATAGAAAGCGAATTCCATCGTTCTTCCTTAAGGCAGCAAGCTCTTCACGTTGATCGGCTCGGCTTCGTTTTGTGCGGCGCCTTTCGGCTTGCCCGCAACGGCCATACCTGCAACACGATAGAAGTTGTAATCAGGGTTTTTGCCGGGGCCGGAGATCAGCAGATCTTCTTTCTCGTACACCAGGTCCTGACGTTTGAACTCGGCCATCTCGAAATCCGGGGTCAGCTGGATCGCGGTGGTCGGGCAGGCTTCCTCGCAGAGACCGCAGAAAATGCAGCGCGAGAAGTTGATACGGAAGAAGTCCGGGTACCAGCGACCGTCTTCGGTTTCAGCTTTCTGCAGCGAGATGCAACCCACCGGGCACGCCACGGCGCACAGGTTGCAGGCTACGCAGCGTTCTTCGCCATCGGGGTCGCGGGTCAGGACGATGCGGCCACGGTAGCGTGGCGGCAGGTAGACCGGCTCTTCCGGGTATTGCAGGGTGTCGCGCTTGCGAAAGCCATGACCGAAGATCATGACCAGGCTGCGCAACTGGGTACCGGTACCCTTAATGATGTCGCCAATATATTTGAACATGGGTCAAATCCTCACTGAACCGCAACTGCAGGCGTGTTCCACAACACGATTGCAGCGGTCACCAGCAAATTGATCAGGGTCAGTGGCAGGCAGAATTTCCAGCTGAAGTCCATCACCTGGTCATAACGCGGACGCGGGATGGAAGCGCGCAGCAGGATGAACAGCATGATGAAGAACGCGGTCTTCAGTGCGAACCAGACGAAGGACAGTTGCGGCAGGATGCCGAACGGACCGTGCCAGCCACCGAAGAACAGGGTGACCAGCAGCGCCGAGATCAGGATGATGCCGATGTATTCACCGACGAAGAACATGCCCCATTTCATACCGGCGTATTCAATGTGGTAACCGTCGGCCAGTTCCTGTTCCGCTTCCGGCTGGTCGAACGGGTGACGGTGAGTCACGGCCACGCCAGCGATGAAGAAGGTACAGAAGCCGAAGAACTGCGGAATGATGAACCACAGGTTCTGCGCCTGGTACTCGACGATGTCGCGCATGTTGAACGAACCGACCTGAACCACGATGCCCATCAGGGCCAGGCCCATGAACACTTCGTAGGACACGGTCTGCGCCGAGGCACGCAAGCTGCCGAGCAGGGCGAACTTGTTGTTGCTCGACCAACCGGCGAACAGCACCGCGTAGACCGACAGACCGGCCATGGCGAAGAAGAACAGCAAGCCGATGTTCAGATCCGCCACGCCCCAGGTCGGGGTGATCGGGATGATCGCGAACGCGATCAGCAGGGCGGACATGGCCACCACCGGCGCCAGGGTGAAGATCACCTTGTCGGCAAACGGTGGGGTCCAGTCTTCCTTGAAGAACATCTTCAGCATGTCGGCAGCGATCTGGAACATGCCGAACGGGCCTACGCGGTTCGGACCGTAACGGTCCTGCCACCAGCCCAGCAGGCGACGTTCGACAAAGCTGAGCAACGCGCCTGCGACCACAACGGCCAGCAGGATCACGATGGCTTTGATGACCGTCAGGATCACATCGATCACTTCAGGGGTGAACCAGGTCATTGCGCTGCCTCCTGCAGACCATCAACGGATACGCCGGCGAATGCCGGTGGAATGCCGGCGATGCCCGCAGGCAATGCCACCAGACCTGCGCCCAGCTCTTCATTGATGCGCAGCGGCAGACGCAGGGTCTGGCCGGCAACGTTGAGGCTCAGCAGTGCGCCGTCGTTGACGCCCAGGCGGTCGGCTTCGGACTTGGCCAGAGCAACGTAGGCCGCCGGGATGCGTTCCTGAACCGGAGCGGCTTTCGAAGAGTTCTCTTCGCTGCCGAACAGGTGGAAGAACGGCACGGCCTGCCAGGTGCCCGGCGCCGGGTTGAACGCGCGTGGCGCAGCAGCGAACCAGTTCAGCGAATCACCGGTGCTTTCGATCAGGCGGGTGCCCGGATCGCCAGCGCGCAGGTGACCACCGACTTCGTCCTGGAACTTGTTCCAGGCTTGCGGCGAGTTCCAGCCCGGCGACCAGGCGAACGGCACTTGCTGACGCGGTTCGGCGGAGCCCGAGTAACCTTCCATCGAGAAGGCGAACGCGGTGTCCTTGTCTTGCGGAGTGCGCGGTTCGTGAACGCTGATGTTGGCGCGCATTGCCGTGCGGCCGGAGTAGCGCAGCGGTTCACGAGCCAGTTTCATGCCTTTGATGCGGAACGCGGCGGACGGTGCAGCGTCGACGATGCCGGCCAGTTGCGCGGTGCTCGAAGCAACTGCGGAGGTGACGTGGTCGAGTTGCGTCCAGTCGATCGGCTGGTTCAGCAGGGTGGCGCGCAGGGCGTGAAGCCAGCGCCAGCCTTCGTGGACCAGAATGCTCGCGTCCATGTATTGCGGGTCGAAAACCTGGAAGAAGCGCTGGGCGCGACCTTCCTGGCTGACCAGCGTACCGTCGCCTTCAGCGAAGCTGGCGGCTGGCAGAACCAGGTGCGCGCGGTCGCTGGTGGCGGTCTTCTGATGGTCGGCAACGATCACGACTTTCGCAGCGTTCAGTGCCGCATCGACCTTGGCCTTGGCGGTACGGGTGTACAGATCGTTTTCCAGCACGACGATGGCGTCGGCCTTGCCGTCGATCACGGCTTGCAGCGCGGCATCAACCGATTCGCCACCGAGCATGGCCAGGCCGAGGCTGTTGGCTTCCGGCACGATCAGGCTGATCGAGCCGTTCTTCTCGCGCAGCTTCAGGGCCTTGGCGATGTTCGCAGCCGCTTCGATCAGGGCTTTGGAACCCAGCGAAGTGCCGGCGATGATCAGCGGACGCTTGGCAGCGAGCAGTGCATCGGCGATGCGCTTGGCCAGGTCCAGGGCTTCAGCGTCCAGACCTTCGACGGCCGGTGCGCTGGCGTCCAGGGCGTGAGCCACGGCGAAACCGATGCGGGCCAGATCGTCCGGAGCGGCGTGTACACACTCTTCGGCGATATCGTCGAGCTTGGTTTCAGCCAGGCTGGCGATGAACAGCGGGTTCAGTTCGTGCTGACCGATGTTCTTCACAGCAGCGTCGAGCCAAGGCTGGACGCGCATGGCTTCGGCCATGTCTTCGGCCTTGCCTTTTACCGACTGACGCAAGGCCAGGGCCATGCGGGCGGCGGTCTGGGTCAGGTCTTCACCGAGGACGAATACGGCGTCGTGGTCTTCGATGTCGCGCATGTTCGGCACTGGCAGCGGGCTGTCTTTCAGCACTTGCAGGACCAGGCGGATGCGTTCCAACTCGGAGGCTTCGATACCGGAGTAGAAGTGCTCGGCACCGACCAGTTCACGCAACGCGTAGTTGCTTTCGAGGCTGGCACGCGGTGAACCGATACCGACGATGTTGCGACCGCGCAGCAGGTCGGCCGCTTTGTCCAGCGCGTCGTCCAGGCTTAGTTTGGTGCCGTCGGCCAGCAGTGGCTGACGTGGACGGTCGGTGCGGTTGACGTAGCCATAACCGAAACGGCCACGGTCGCACAGGAAGTACTGGTTCACCGAACCGTTGTAACGGTTTTCGATGCGACGAAGTTCGCCGTAACGCTCGCCCGGGGAGATGTTGCAACCGCTGGAGCAGCCATGGCAGATGCTCGGCGAGAACTGCATGTCCCATTTGCGGTTGTAGCGCTCGGAGTGAGTCTTGTCGGTGAACACACCGGTCGGGCAGACCTCGGTGAGGTTGCCGGAGAACTCGCTTTCGAGGGTGCCGTCTTCAACGCGACCGAAGTACACGTTGTCGTGGGCGCCGTACACACCGAGGTCGGTGCCGCCGGCGTAGTCCTTGTAGAAACGCACGCAGCGGTAGCAAGCGATGCAGCGGTTCATTTCGTGAGAAATGAACGGGCCCAGTTGCTGGTTCTGGTGGGTGCGTTTGGTGAAGCGATAACGGCGCTCGTTGTGGCCGGTCATCACGGTCATGTCTTGCAGGTGGCAGTGACCGCCTTCCTCGCAGACCGGGCAGTCGTGCGGGTGGTTGGTCATCAGCCATTCGACGACACTGGCGCGGAACGCCTTGGATTCTTCATCGTCGATGGAGATCCAGGTGTTGTCGGTGGCCGGGGTCATGCAGGACATGACGATGCGACCACGGGTGTCGTTCTCGTCGGTGTACTGCTTGACCGCGCACTGGCGGCAGGCCCCGACGCTACCAAGCGCGGGGTGCCAGCAGAAATAAGGGATGTCGAGGCCCAGCGACAGACATGCCTGTAACAGGTTGTCTGCCCCGTCGACTTCGAGCGCTTTGCCGTCTACGTGGATAGTGGCCATGGTTCAAAGGTCTTCGTTGGCCCGGTGTCAGCGGGCGTGGCTAATGGAATCTTGTTATCCGTCCGAATCCAGTCAGCCCCGAAAGGCGTCATCGGACGAAAGGCGAAGGGCACGGACCCTTCGCCTTTTTTTAAGCGTTTACGCGCCGACTACAATCGGCTTCGCCAGAGGCGGGACGGCGGCGCTTGCAGGCGCGATACCGGCTTCGAACTCTGGACGGAAGTATTTGATGGCACTGCCCAACGGCTCCACGGCACCCGGTGCGTGAGCACAGAAGGTCTTGCCCGGGCCGAGGAAGTTGACCAGACCCAGCAGGGTCTCGATGTCGCCCGGCTGGCCACGGCCTTGTTCGATGGCCATCAGCAGCTTGACGCTCCATGGCAGGCCATCACGGCAAGGGGTGCAGAAACCGCAGGATTCGCGAGCGAAGAACTGCTCCATGTTGCGCAACAGGGACACCATGTTGACGCTGTCGTCCACCGCCATGGCCAGACCGGTACCCATACGGGTGCCCACTTTGGCGATGCCGCCGGCGTACATTTGTGCGTCGAGGTGTTCAGGCAACAGGAAACCGGTACCGGCGCCGCCTGGCTGCCAGGCCTTGAGCTTGTAACCGTCGCGCATGCCGCCGGCGTAGTCTTCGAACAGCTCGCGACCGGTCACGCCGAATGGCAGTTCCCACAGGCCCGGGTTCTTGACCTTGCCGGAGAAGCCCATGAGCTTGGTGCCCATGTCTTCGCTGCCGTCGCGGGCCAGCGATTTGTACCAGTCCACGCCGTCGGCGATGATCGCCGGCACGTTGCACAGGGTTTCAACGTTGTTCACGCAGGTCGGCTTGCCCCACACGCCAACGGCGGCAGGGAAGGGCGGCTTGGAGCGCGGGTTGGCGCGGCGGCCTTCGAGAGAGTTGATCAGTGCGGTTTCTTCACCGCAGATGTAACGCCCGGCGCCGGTGTGGACGAACAGCTCGAAATCGAAGCCGCTGCCCAGGATGTTCTTGCCCAGCAGGCCCGCTGCCTTGGCTTCTTCCACGGCACGGTTCAGGTGCTTGGCGGCGGTGGTGTACTCGCCACGCAGGAAGATGTAGCCACGGTAGGTTTTCAGCGCGCGGGCGCTGATCAGCATGCCTTCGATCAGCAGATGGGGCAGTTGCTCCATCAGCATGCGGTCTTTCCAGGTGTTCGGCTCCATTTCATCCGCGTTGCACAGCAGGTAGCGGATGTTGATGGACTCGTCCTTGGGCATCAGGCCCCACTTCACGCCAGTGGGGAAGCCTGCACCGCCGCGACCCTTGAGGCCGGCGTCTTTCACGGTCTGGACGATGGCGTCCTGATCCATGTCGGCGAAGGCTTTGCGCGCAGCGGCGTAACCGTTCTTGGCCTGGTACTCGTCGAGCCATACGGCTTCGCCGTCGTCACGCAGGCGCCAGGTCAGCGGATGAGTCTCGGCCGAACGCTGGATGCGGTTGGCCGGACCGAAAGAAGTCAGGGTCATACGTAGCCCTCGAGCAGTTTGGCGACGCCGGCAGGCTGGACATCGCCAAAGGTGTCGTCATCGATCATCAGCGCCGGTGCCTTGTCGCAGTTGCCGAGGCAGCAGACCGGCAGCAGGGTGAAACGACCGTCAGCGGTGGTCTGACCCAGGCCGATACCCAGGTTGTTCTGGATCTCGCTGACCACCGACTCGTGGCCACCGATGTAGCAGACCATGCTGTCGCAGACGCGAATGATGTGGCGGCCGACCGGCTGACGGAAGATCTGGCTGTAGAACGTGGCCACGCCTTCAACGTCGCTGGCCGGGATGCCGAGGATCTCGCCGATGGCGTACAGGGCGCCGTCCGGCACCCAGCCGCGTTCCTTCTGGACGATCTTCAGGGCTTCGATCGACGCCGCGCGCGGGTCTTCGTAGTGATGCAGCTCGTGCTCGATGGCCGAGCGCTCGGTTTCACTCAGGGTGAAACGGTCTGTCTGGATAAGCGTGCTGTTCATGCTTAGCGGTCCACGTCGGCCATAACGAAGTCGATACTACCCAGGTACGCAATCAGGTCCGCGACCATGCTGCCTTTGATCACCGAAGGGATCTGCTGCAGGTGGGCGAAGCTCGGAGTACGGATCCGGGTACGGTAGCTCATGGTGCCGCCGTCGCTCGTCAGGTAATAACTGTTGATGCCCTTGGTCGCTTCGATCATCTGGAAGGATTCGTTGGCCGGCATGACCGGGCCCCACGAAACTTGCAGGAAGTGCGTGATCAAGGTTTCGATGTGCTGCAGCGTGCGCTCTTTCGGCGGCGGCGTGGTCAGCGGGTGATCCGCCTTGTACGGGCCTTCCGGCATGTTGCGCAGGCACTGGTCGATGATCCTGACGCTCTGGCGCATCTCTTCGACGCGAACCATGCAGCGGTCGTAGGCATCGCCGTTGGCGGCCAGCGGTACTTCGAACTCGAAGTTCTCGTAGCCGGAGTATGGGCGCGCTTTACGCAGGTCGAAGTCGCAACCGGTGGAACGCAGGCCGGCACCGGTGACGCCCCATTCCAGGGCCTCTTTGGTGTTGTACTGGGCAACGCCGATGGTACGACCCTTGAGGATGCTGTTCTGCAGGGCGGCCTTGGTGTATTCGTCGAGGCGCTTTGGCAGCCATTCAACGAAGTCTTTCACCAGTTTGTCCCAGCCGCGCGGCAGGTCGTGGGCGACACCACCGATGCGGTACCAGGCCGGGTGCAGACGGAAGCCGGTGATGGCTTCGATCACCGTGTACGCCTTCTGACGGTCGGTGAAGGTGAAGAACACCGGGGTCATGGCGCCGACGTCCTGGATGTAGGTACCCAGGAACAGCAGGTGGCTGGTGATCCGGAAGAACTCGGCCATCATGATGCGGATGACGTCGACCTTCTCTGGCACCTTGATGCCGGCCAGCTTCTCGACCGAGAGCACGTACGGCAGGTTGTTCATCACGCCGCCGAGGTAGTCGATACGGTCGGTGTACGGAATGAAGCTGTGCCAGGACTGACGCTCGGCCATCTTCTCGGCGCCACGGTGGTGGTAGCCGATGTCCGGAACGCAGTCGACGATCTCTTCGCCGTCGAGTTGCAGGATAATGCGGAACGCGCCGTGAGCCGAAGGGTGGTTCGGACCCAGGTTGAGGAACATGTAGTCCTCGTTCGGGCCGGAGCGCTTCATGCCCCAGTCTTCAGGGCGGAAGCGCGCAGCTTCTTCCTCGAGCTGTTGCTTGGCGAGGTTCAGGCTGAACGGATCGAATTCGGTGGCGCGCGCAGGGAAGTCCTTGCGCAGCGGGTGACCTTCCCAGGTCGGCGGCATCATGATGCGCGACAGGTGAGGGTGACCTTTGAAGTCGATGCCGTACATGTCCCAGACTTCACGCTCGTACCAGTTGGCGTTCGGCCAGATGCTGGTGACGCTCGGCAAGCTGAGGTCGCTCTCGGACAAAGCGACCTTGATCATCACGTCACTATTACGTTCCAGCGACATGAGGTGATAGAACACGGTGAAGTCGGCGCCCGATGGCAGCCCTTGACGCTTGGTGCGCAGACGCTCGTCCACGCCGTGCAGGTCATAGAGCATGACGTACGGCTTGGGCAGGTTGCGCAGGAAAGTCAGGACTTCAACGAGTTTGGCACGGGCCACCCACAGCACCGGCATGCCGGTGCGGGTCGGCTGAGCGGTGAACGCTTCGGCGCCAAAACGGTTGTTCAGTTCGACGACCACATCCTGGTCGTCTGCCTTGTAAGGCGGGATGTACAGAGCACTGCCTGTAGTCATGGTTATTTTTTCGCTTTCGGTCAACGTAAAGAATGAAGCCAGCTTCTCGTTTCTTTGAAACAGATCTGGATCAGACTTCGTCAGGGCTACGCAGATTGGTGACTGCGATTCGCTGTTCGCGGCGCTGTTCCTTCTGCGAAGGCATGTCGGCGCGATAAACGCCTTGATCGCCAACGACCCAGGAAAGTGGGCGACGCTCCTGGCCAATGGATTCCTGCAACAGCATCAAGCCTTGCAGAAATGCTTCTGGACGGGGCGGGCAGCCAGGTACGTAGACGTCCACGGGCAGGAACTTGTCCACCCCTTGAACCACGGAGTAGATGTCGTACATGCCACCGGAGTTGGCGCACGAACCCATGGAGATAACCCATTTCGGCTCGAGCATCTGCTCGTAGAGACGCTGAATGATCGGCGCCATCTTGATGAAGCAGGTCCCGGCGATAACCATGAAGTCGGCCTGACGCGGTGATGCCCGGATAACTTCGGCGCCGAAGCGCGCGATGTCGTGGGGCGCCGTGAAGGCGGTGGTCATTTCCACATAGCAGCACGAAAGACCGAAGTTGTACGGCCACAGGGAGTTCTTACGTCCCCAGTTGACCGCGCCACTCAGCACGTCTTCCAGCTTGCCCATGAAAATGTTTTTGTGGACTTGATCTTCTAACGGATCGGAAACGGTTTCCCGCTGGCCGATCGGATACTGCTCGTTAGGAGCATCGGGGTCGATTCTGGTGAGATTGTATTGCATTGCCAAAGCCTCATTGTTTCAGCTTCGCCTGCCGCTTGCGACGAGCTTCCGGAGCCCAGTCAAGGGCGCCCACTCGGAACAGGTAGACAAGACCTGCCAACAGAATTGCTATGAAAACGAGAGCTTCGACGAATCCGGTCCAGCCGCTTTCGCGGACGGACACAGACCATGCAAAGAGAAAGAGGGCTTCGATATCGAAGATCACGAAGAGCATCGCGACCAGATAGAATTTGGCTGAGAGCCGCAAGCGGGCGCCACCGGTAGGTAGCATGCCGGACTCGAACGGTTCGTTTTTGCTGCGGCCCCAGGCTTTTGACCCGAGGAGGCTGGAGACGCCGAGCATGAAGGCACACAGGCCGACTACACCCAGAAGGAAAATGGCAAAGCCCCAGTTGTGGGCCATGAGTCCTGTCGCTTCGGGCATGCTGGAAATCCTTAACAGAGAGCAAAGGTCTCTGAGCTTGATAAAGAAATAAGGCAGTGACGATATGTCGCAGCAATCAATCGCGCTGATTTTATGGCTAAACACCCTGCAAGTAAAATTCCTATAGCGAAATTATTTATTGGAATAAGGACATAGCGCACCTCTATGGCCCTGTAGCCCATGCGTTGCGGGCATTAGCCGGGATTTCACGAATTATGTTTTGTAGGAAATGTAACGAACATAGTTGCCGCTAAATGATAATTAATATCGTTTGGAGTGGTTTTGTAACTGTTTAGCGATTGGGCAGTTGGGAAGTTGTCTTATATCCGCGTTACTGCAAGTAGCGGCGGCGCCCGTTTTAACCGATTTTTGTGACGCGGATAGCGCTCTGGATCAATGTTTCGCCTGAAAGGCTGTGCCAGTCCTGAGGCGATCAGCACGTCGCAGGCAAAAAAACGCCCCGAACCAGTCGGGGCGTCAGTCTTTCGGCAATGCGGTTAGCTTTCTATACGGTCCGCAAAGGCCGTTTACTCGGTGAGGTCGATCAGTGGAACTGTTCTTCTTCGGTCGAACCGGTCAGCGCGGTCACCGAGGACGTGCCGCCCTGGATCACGGTGGTCATGTCGTCGAAGTAGCCGGTGCCCACTTCCTGCTGGTGAGCCACGAAGGTGTAACCCTTGGCGGCGTCAGCGAATTCCTGCTCCTGCAGCTTCACGTAGGCAGTCATGTCGTTGCGGGCGTAGTCGTGCGCCAGGTTGAACATGCTGTGCCACATGTTGTGAATGCCGGCCAGGGTGATGAACTGGTGCTTATAACCCATGGCGGACAGTTCGCGCTGGAACTTGGCGATGGTCGCGTCGTCCAGGTTTTTCTTCCAGTTGAAGGAAGGCGAGCAGTTGTACGACAGGATCTGGTCCGGGTATTCCTTCTTGATCGCTTCGGCGAAGCGACGGGCTTCTTCCAGATCCGGCTTGGCGGTTTCGCACCAGATCAGGTCAGCGTACGGCGCGTAGGCCAGGCCACGGGCGATTGCCTGGTCCAGACCGGCACGCACCTTGTAGAAACCTTCCTGAGTGCGGGTGCCGGTTACGAACGGCTGGTCGTACGGGTCGCAGTCGGAAGTCAGCAGGTCGGCAGCGTTGGCGTCGGTGCGGGCCAGAATGATGGTCGGTACACCGGCAACGTCGGCAGCCAGGCGAGCAGCGGTCAGCTTCTGCACGGCTTCCTGGGTTGGAACCAGTACCTTGCCGCCCATGTGGCCGCATTTCTTCACGGAAGCCAGCTGGTCTTCGAAGTGAACGCCGGCGGCGCCTGCTTCGATCATGCTCTTCATCAGCTCGTAGGCGTTCAACACGCCGCCGAAACCGGCTTCGGCGTCAGCCACGATTGGTGCGAAGTAGTCGATGTAGCCTTCGTCGCCCGGGTTCTTGCCGGCTTTCCACTGGATCTGGTCGGCACGACGGAACGAGTTGTTGATGCGCTTGACCACGGTTGGAACCGAGTCCACCGGGTACAGCGACTGGTCCGGGTACATCGATTCGGCGGAGTTGTTGTCCGCAGCGACTTGCCAGCCCGACAGGTAGATTGCCTGGATACCGGCTTTGACCTGCTGCACAGCCTGGCCGCCGGTCAGGGCGCCCATGCAGTTGACGAAATCTTTCTCTGGGCGGAAGGACGGCTTGGCACCCTGGGTGACCAGGTTCCACAGCTTCTCGGCGCCCATTTTCGCAAAAGTGTGCTCTGGTTGAACCGAGCCACGCAGACGGACGACGTCAGCAGCGGAGTAATTGCGAGTCACGCCTTTCCAGCGCGGGTTTTCAGCCCAGTCTTTTTCAAGGGCTGCAATTTGCTGTTCGCGTGTCAGTGCCATGGAGATAAACCTCGTCGCGTCTTTATGAAAAGTTGTTCTGCGGTGGAAAATTCCTTGCGCTCGCTGACCAGAAGCTTAGGTGGTCAGGTCGGGTTCGGCGGGGCAGGCGACGGGATGAACGATGGGCTCGAGGGGAAGTGAGCAGGTAAAGGCGAACTGGCGGGCGCATTCGGGCGTCGTGGGCCTTTGTGCGAACTACAGTGTAAAGCCGGGTTACCTAATTACGCTTCCGTCCCTCGGGACAACTTCGTTCCAGTCGGCAACCTCGTCAAACACACCTTGTGGGCGGTACAGACACGAAACGGCTCGCGGGGATGGGTGCGAGCATCGCTTCGAAGGCCCTTGCCAGGGCCTCTGATTAGCGGGAGCGAGGCCATCATGCCTTCGCTTTTTTGGCTCGTCAAACGATTTGTAGTGCTTTTTTTCAAGCACTACATCTTTCGTCTAATACGACTAATCAGTCAGTTTTTGGTGCTTTGGTCCAGCGTGTCGACTTTCACCCGCAACGTCATGTCATCCCGGCCTTGAGTCGAGTAGCTGCGGGCCAGGCCCTGTTTGTCGGCCTGAGTCTCACGGTTCACGCCGGCCAGGGTGATCCATTCGCCCAGGCGTCCGGTGACGGTTGTGTCGGTGCTTTGCACGTTCACTACATCGGGACGTTCCTGGCTCATGCGGTCACGGTTGGTACTGATTGCCAGGTGAACGGTGTCACCGGTGACGCTGGCGGTGACGTAAAAGCCCTGAGTGACGTTGCGATATTGGGTCTGGCTGCTGTAATCGCCGTAGGAGTTGGTCTGGCTGCTGGTGATCGGCACGCTCTGGCCGACCTGGATCAGGGCGGGCGCGCCTTCGCTGGCCTGAATCTGCTGAATGCCGCCGTCACGGCTGGCGGTGCTGTAGTTGATGATTCTGGTTTGCTGGTCGCCGGTGTTCTGCTGGTTGTTTTCGTTGGTGTCGACGGTGATCAGCAGGCGTTTGGGGGCGGTATCGAGCTGCGTGAGCAGGGCTTTCAATTCCTGGATCTTGTCCGGCTCCGCCTTGACGATCAGTTGGTTGCCATAGGCGCTGACCTGGCCGTCCTTGCCGATGAAATCCTGAGCCACCGGCAACATGTCGGCGCTGGTGTGGTACTTGAGGGGCACGATTTCTGTGGCTGCCATCACCGAAAAACTGCAACCGAGCAGCAGGGTGGTGAGCAGGGTGCGTAGGGACATGTCCGTTATCTCCGCTTTCGAAAGGCTTGATATTGCCAGTTTGTCGGCCCGGGGTGGGGCAAGTTGAATCCTAGACAGCAAAACGCCCCGGCATCGGTCGATGGCGGGGCGTTTTGTGGTGCTCATCAAGCGTTATGCCGAATGGCGAACCATGTCGACATGCGGAATCCCGGCTTCCAGGAACTCTTCGCTGACCAGATTGAACCCCAGACGCTCATAGAACGCTGTGGCCTGCACCTGCGCGCTAAGCATCTGCTGCTTCAGGCCGCGAGCTTCAGCTTCGGCGATAACCGCTTGCATCAGCGCATCGCCGACCTTCAGTCCGCGCCAGTCCTTGAGCACCGAAACCCGGCCGATGTGCCCGTCGGGCAGCAGGCGGGCGGTACCGATCGGAAAGTCGCCTTCGAAGGCCAGGAAATGCACCGCCGTGGCGTCATCGGCGTCCCACTCAAGCTCGGGTGGAACCGATTGTTCGGCAATGAACACCGTTTCGCGAATGCGGCGGATCTCGGCGTTGTCCTTTTGCCAGTCTGCAACACGTACGCGAATCTTATTCATCGTCGGCGAACCCCAGACTGCCCTGTTTGACCAGTTCGCACAGCAGGCCACGACCGTCTTCGTCGCTCAGCCAGTCGCCGAGGTTGTCGGTGTGCAGGGCGTCAGCCGAGCAGATCAGCTTCAGCAGCTCGCGAAGCTTGCCCGGCAGGTAGCGGCTCTGACCGCTGGCGAACAGCAGCAGATCGTCATCGACTTCCGACCACGCCAAGCGTGCACTCGGGTTGCGGATCAGGATGGCGCCGTCTTCGAGAGCGCTGAGGAAGTCTTCTTCTTCGACTTCTTCCGGGCCAACCACCAGCTCTGGATAACGCGGCTCGGTCATGTACTGGCCGAACCAGGTCAGCAGCAGGCGTTCGTCGCTCATGTGCTCGGCGAGCAGCGCTTTCAGGCGGCCGAGTGCATCGTGCTGGATCTGGTGCGGGTCATCGCTGACCGGCTTCGCATCGGCGTCGGTGTAGCGCTCTTCGTCAGTCAGGAACTGGCTGAGGAAGTCGGTGAAGTGGGTCAGTACTTCGGCGGCACTCGGTGCGCGGAAGCCGACCGAGTAGGTCATGCAGTCATCGACGGCAACACCGCAGTGAGCCAGGCGCGGCGGCAGGTAGAGCATGTCGCCCGGTTCCAGGACCCACTCTTCGGTCTCGTGGAATTCGGCGAGGATGCGCAGGTCCGCATGTTGCAGCAGCGGGCTTTCGGAGTCGCACATCTGGCCGATTTTCCAGTTGCGCTTGCCGTGGCCTTGCAGCAGGAACACGTCGTAGTTGTCGAAGTGCGGGCCGACGCTGCCGCCTGGTGCTGCAAAGCTGATCATCACGTCGTCGACGCGCCAGCTCGGCAGGAAGCGGAAGTTTTCCAGCAGCTCGCTGACTTCCGGTACGAACTGATCGACCGCCTGTACCAGCAGGGTCCACTCGCGTTCTGGCAGTTTGCTGAATTCATCTTCGGCGAACGGGCCGCGGCGCAGTTCCCATGGGCGCTCGCCGTGCTCGATCACCAGGCGCGATTCGACTTCTTCTTCCAGGGCCAGGCCGGCGAGTTCGTCGGCGTCGATCGGGCTTTCGAAATCAGGAATCGCCTGACGGATCAGCAGTGGTTTTTTCTGCCAGTAATCGCGCATGAATTCGCGCGCCGTGAGACCGCCCAGAAGTTGAAGAGGAATATCGGGATTCATATGTAACCTATTGAAAAAAAGCATTTTTCAGACGGGAATAAAAACGCCCGGCGCGGCCGGGCGTCTCAAACGGGTCAAGCAGTCGATCAGATGCGTTTGGCTTGCGCTACAGCGTTGCCGATGTAGTTGGCCGGGGTCAGTTGCTTGAGCTCGGCTTTCGCGGCGGCTGGCATGTCCAGGCCATCGATGAAAGTCTGCAGCGCTTCAGGGCTGATGCCCTTGCCGCGAGTCAGTTCTTTCAGCTTCTCGTACGGGTTTTCGATGTTGTAGCGACGCATCACGGTCTGGATCGGCTCGGCCAGGACTTCCCAGCAAGCGTCCAGGTCGGCAGCGATCTTGTCAGCGTTCAGTTCGAGTTTGCTGATGCCTTTGAGGCTGGCTTCGTACGCGATCACGCTGTGGGCGAAGCCGACACCGAGGTTGCGCAGCACGGTGGAGTCGGTCAGGTCGCGCTGCCAGCGGGAGATCGGCAGCTTGCTCGCCAGGTGCTGGAACAGCGCGTTGGCGATGCCCAGATTGCCTTCGGAGTTTTCGAAGTCGATCGGGTTGACCTTGTGCGGCATGGTCGAAGAACCGATTTCGCCGGCGATGGTGCGCTGCTTGAAGTAACCCAGGGAGATGTAGCCCCAGATGTCACGGTCGAAGTCGATCAGGATGGTGTTGAAGCGCGCAATGGCGTCGAACAGCTCGGCGATGTAGTCGTGCGGCTCGATCTGCGTGGTGTACGGGTTGAAGGCCAGGCCCAGCTCGTCTTCGATGAAGGCGCGGGCGTTGGCTTCCCAGTCGATCTGCGGGTAGGCCGACAGGTGAGCGTTGTAGTTGCCGACAGCGCCGTTGATCTTGCCCAGCAGCGGAACGGCAGCGACCTGAGCGATCTGGCGCTCGAGACGGTAAACCACGTTCGCCAGCTCTTTACCCAGAGTGGTCGGGGAGGCCGGCTGACCGTGGGTGCGCGACAGCATTGGCACGTCGGCAAAGCGCAGGGCCAGTTCGCGGATGGCGTTGGCGGTCTGGCGCATCAGCGGCAGCATCACGTCGTCACGGCCTTCGCGCAGCATCAGGGCGTGGGACAGGTTGTTGATGTCCTCGCTGGTGCAGGCGAAGTGAATGAACTCGCTGACCTTGGCCAGTTCCGGCAGCTTGGCCGCCTGCTCCTTGAGCAGGTACTCGATCGCTTTCACGTCGTGGTTGGTGGTGCGCTCGATCTCTTTGACGCGCTCGGCGTGCTCCAGCGAGAAGTTCTCGGCCAGTTCGTTCAGAACGGCGTTGGCTTCGGCGGAGAAGGCTGGCACTTCCGGGATGCCGGCGTGGGCGGCCAGGCGCTGGAGCCAGCGCACTTCAACCAGAACGCGGGCACGGATCAGGCCGTACTCGCTGAAAATCGGGCGCAGGGCCTGGGTTTTGCCGGCGTAGCGGCCGTCAACAGGGGAAACCGCAGTGAGCGAAGAGAGCTGCATGGGGTGTTCTCGGACAGTCGGGCAACGAAATGGGGCGCGTATCATACATGAAAAAATCCGCCGGTCCGTCGCCAACTGACCGGCGTATTACGCGTTACAGACTACAAAGCTTTTATTGCGCGGCGATTTACTCGCTGCGCATCAACGGATACAGCTCTTTGAGCAGCTTGCGACGACTGATCACCAACTGCCAGCGATGACCGCCGAGCTGACGCCACAGGCGTGCCGAACGAATGCCGGCGAGCAGCAGGGCGCGAATCTTCGAGGCGTTGCTCGGCTGCTGCAGGTTGCGCATGTCGCCGTGCACCTGAATGCGTTGGCGCAGCGTGCTCAGGGTGTCCTGATACAACGCGCCACACGCGGCGATCACGTTTTCGTGGGCCGGGCCGAAATGTTCGACCTGCGACTGGATCTGCGGCAGACGCTTGCCGATCACGTCGAGCATGTCGTTGCGTTTGGCCAGTTGTCGCTCGAGGCCGAGCATCGACAGGGCGTAGCGCAATGGCTCGCGCTGCAAGGTGCTAGGGTCGCGTTCGAGGGCGCCGATCAAGGCGCGGTAACCCTCGCGCAGGTTGATGTCGTCGCCGCCGTACACGTCCAGCGTGTCTTTGGGGTCGCGAACCAGCAGGCTGCCGAGCATGCAGCTCAGGCCGGCCTCGTTGGTCTGGCCGGTCTTGGCGATCCGGTCCACCAGAACGGCGGCGAGAAACACGCCGCCCAGAGCCGTCAATTGCTCCTGGGTCGGGCTCATGCCTGGCCGCTCCACGGCTCGGCGACTTCGATCACGCCGCCACCGAGGCAGATTTCGCCGTCATAGAACACCACCGACTGGCCCGGCGTGACCGCGCGTTGCGGCTCGTCGAACACGGCGCGATAGCCGGTCGCGGTTTTTTCCAGGGTGCAGGCCTGATCGCTCTGGCGATAACGGACCTTGGCAGTCAGGCGCAGCGGCTGGCTCAGATCGATCGGGTTGACCCAATAGATTTCCGAGGCGAGCAGGGCGCTGGAGAACAGCCACGGATGGTTGTTGCCCTGGCCGACGATCAGCTCGTTGGTGTCCAGATCCTTGCGCAGCACGTACCACGGCTCGTCGCCGGCGTCTTTCAGGCCGCCGATGCCCAGGCCCTGACGCTGGCCGATGGTGTGGTACATCAAGCCGTGGTGACGGCCGATGACTTCGCCTTCGGTGGTCTTGATCTCGCCCGGTTGCGCCGGCAGGTATTGCTTGAGGAAATCGCTGAAACGACGCTCGCCGATGAAGCAGATCCCGGTGGAATCCTTCTTCTTGGCGGTGGCCAGCTCGTATTTCTCGGCAATGGCACGGACTTCCGGTTTCTCCAGCTCACCGACCGGGAACAGGGTCTTGGCGATCTGTTCACCGCCGACGGCGTGCAGGAAGTAGCTCTGATCCTTGTTCGGGTCCAGGCCCTTGAGCAGTTCGGTACGGCCATCGATGTCGCGGCGGCGCACGTAGTGGCCGGTGGCGATCAGGTCGGCGCCGAGCATCATGGCGTAGTCGAGGAATGCCTTGAACTTGATCTCGCGGTTGCACAGGATGTCCGGGTTCGGCGTGCGTCCGGCCTTGTATTCGGCCAGGAAATGCTCGAACACGTTGTCCCAGTACTCGGCGGCGAAGTTGGCGGTATGCAGCTTGATACCGATCTTGTCGCACACGGCCTGGGCATCCGCCAGGTCGTCCATGGCGGTGCAGTATTCCGTTCCGTCGTCTTCTTCCCAGTTCTTCATGAACAGGCCTTCCACCTCATAACCCTGCTCGATCAGCAGGAGAGCGGAAATGGAAGAGTCCACGCCGCCGGACATGCCGACAATGACGCGCTTCTTGGATGTGTCAGAAGGGGCTGGATCACGCATAGGGATTCAATGAGTGTCTTGAAAAAGGACGCGATTCTATCAGGCTCACGGCCTCAAGGCTAAAGGGAAGGGCGGATCAGTTCGAGACCGAAGCGATTGCCGGCCAGATAATCATCGATGCAGCGGATGATCAGCTCGCTGCGCCAGTTGTCGCGCTGGGCCAATAATTCGTCGCGGGTCAGCCACTTGGCGCCGACGATGCCGTCGTCCAGTTGGTAATCCGGGTGGTGTTTCACGGCTTTGGCGCTGAAGCATACGCGCTGGTAAGTCACGCCGTTGCTCGGTGCGGTGTACAGATAAATGCCTATCACGCTGGTGGGTTCGACGTCCCAGCCGGTTTCTTCGAGGGTTTCGCGCACGGCGGCTTCGATCAGGGTTTCGTCCGGGTCCAGATGACCGGCGGGCTGATTGAGCACATTACGTCCGGCCTTGTGTTCCTCGACCATCAGGAAACGACCGTTGTCCTCGACGATGGTGGCGACGGTGATGTGGGGGAGCCATTGCATTGATTGAATCTCCTGGGCGGAAGGCATAAACACAAACCCCGGCGCATGGCCGGGGTTTGTGATGTTCCCTTTACAACCTTATACCAGCGCAGCAATCGCCGCGTTGAGGGTTGCGCTTGGGCGCATGGCCTTGCTGATCAGCTCGGCATTGGCGTGGTAGTAACCGCCGATGTCCACTGGCTTGCCTTGAACGGCGTTGAGCTCGGCGACGATGGTCGCCTCGTTCTCGGTCAGGGTCTTGGCCAGGGTCGCGAACTGCGCTTGCAGTGCAGCGTCTTCAGTCTGGGCAGCCAGGGCTTGTGCCCAGTACATGGCCAGGTAGAAGTGGCTGCCGCGGTTGTCGATGTTGCCGACTTTGCGCGATGGCGACTTGTTGTTGTCCAGGAACTGGCCAGTGGCCTGGTCCAGGGTCTTGGACAGAACCAGCGCTTTCGGGTTGTTGTAGTTCACACCCAGGTGCTCGAGAGACGCGGCCAGAGCCAGGAATTCACCCAGCGAATCCCAGCGCAGGAAGTTCTCTTCGACCAGTTGCTGCACGTGCTTCGGAGCCGAACCGCCGGCGCCGGTTTCGAACAGGCCACCGCCGTTCATCAGCGGCACGATCGACAGCATCTTGGCGCTGGTGCCCAGTTCCATGATCGGGAACAGGTCGGTCAGGTAGTCGCGCAGTACGTTGCCGGTCACCGAAATGGTGTCCTTGCCTTCGCGGGTGCGCTGCAGGGTGTACTTCATCGCGTCGACCGGCGCCATGATCTGGATGTCCAGACCGGCGGTGTCGTGATCCTTCAGGTAAGCCTGAACCTTCTCGATCACCACGCCGTCGTGGGCGCGCATCGGGTCCAGCCAGAAAATGGCCGGGGTGCTGCTTGCGCGAGCACGGTTGACGGCCAGTTTGACCCAGTCCTGGATCGGCGCGTCTTTGGTCTGGCACATGCGGAAGATGTCGCCGGCTTCAACAGCCTGTTCCATCAGCAGGGTGCCTTTGCTGTCGGTCACGCGAACCACGCCGTCGGCCTTGATCTGGAAGGTCTTGTCGTGGGAACCGTACTCTTCGGCCTTTTTGGCCATCAGGCCAACGTTTGGCACGCTGCCCATGGTGGTCGGATCGAAAGCGCCGTTGGCTTTGCAATCTTCGATCACGGCCTGGTAGATGGTGGCGTAGCAACGATCCGGGATCACGGCCTTGGTGTCGTGCAGTTGACCATCGGTGCCCCACATCTTGCCGGAGTCACGGATCATGGCCGGCATCGAGGCGTCGACGATGACGTCGCTCGGCACGTGCAGGTTGGTGATGCCTTTGTCGGAGTTGACCATCGCCAGCGACGGACGAACGGCGTAGACCGCTTGAACGTCAGCTTCGATCTGGGCTTGCTGCTCGGCCGGCAGGGATTTGATGCGGGCGTACAGGTCGCCGATGCCGTTGTTCAGGTTGAAGCCGATCTCGGCCAGCACGTCGGCGTGCTTGGTCAGGGCGTCCTTGTAGAACTCGGCAACGATCTGGCCGAACATGATCGGGTCGGAGACCTTCATCATGGTGGCTTTCAGGTGAACCGACAGCAGCACGCCTTGTTGCTTGGCGCTGTCGATTTCAGCGGCGATGAACGCGCGCAGGGCCTTTTTGCTCATCACGGAGCAGTCGAGGATCTCGCCCGCCTGAACGGTGGTTTTTTCTTTCAGGACGGTCGCGGTGCCGTCTTTGGCGATCAGCTCGATCTTCACGGCGTCAGCGGCGTCGATCAGGGCAGCTTTTTCGCTGCCGTAGAAATCGCCGGTGCTCATGTGAGCGACGTGGGACTTGGAGTCCTTGGCCCAGGCGCCCATTTTGTGCGGGTGCTTGCGAGCGTAGTTCTTGACCGACAGCGGAGCGCGGCGGTCGGAGTTGCCTTCACGCAGAACCGGGTTCACGGCGCTGCCCTTGACCTTGTCGTAACGCGCCTTGGCGTCTTTGTCGGCGTCGCTGGTCACGGTTTCCGGGTAGTCCGGCAGGTTGTAGCCCTGGGCTTGCAGTTCTTTGATCGCGGCTTGCAGTTGCGGAACCGAGGCGCTGATGTTCGGCAGCTTGATGATGTTGGCTTCAGGCGTAACGGCCAGGTCGCCCAGTTCGGCGAGGTGGTCGGCTACGGCTTTGTCGCCCAGTTGCTCGGGGAAGCTGGCCAGAATACGTGCTGCAAGAGAGATATCGCGGGTTTCCACGGCGATATCGGCCGAGGCGGTGTAAGCCTCGATGATCGGCAGCAGGGAATAGGTGGCGAGGGCTGGAGCTTCGTCGGTGAAGGTATAGATGATCTTCGAGCGGGTGGGCATATTCGGATTAACTCTCTCTTCTTTGCTAAAGCGTGCGCAGAAACTCGAGGGGCGCCGGGTAAGCGCGTTCGTTCAAAGTCATCCATGAACCGAATGTCGAGAATCTTCGCGGTGATGTTGGGTGCATCAGTAGAGCGTCAAGCAGTCGGACTGCGGTAACAACCCGACCAATCAGGCGGAAAGTCTCGTGCTAGAGAGGCCAGCCGTCGTGACCCTTTGGTCAGCGGGCGGCATTATACATAGGTAGCTGGCAATCTGCCGATGGTTCATATGCAACGATTCTCGTCCATTGGTCTAAAGGTCGCAGGGCGGGGTGGGGCGTAGAGTCGCCGTGAATGCTTGAGATTGGCGCTTTTCCCTTTGCTTTCAGGCTTGTACGAAACGAGATGTGGCCGCGCCCGGAACAGAGGGTTTGCGTGTTGATTCAACTGGGTTACGCTCGAACCAAGCCAGATGTTCAATCCAAACAATGGAGTTCAGCATGGGTTACAAGAAGATTCAGGTTCCAGCCGTCGGCGACAAAATCACCGTCAACGCAGACCATTCTCTCAATGTCCCTGATAACCCGATCATTCCCTTCATTGAAGGTGACGGCATTGGCGTCGACGTCAGCCCTGTGATGATCAAAGTGGTTGATGCTGCCGTGGCCAAGGCCTACGGGGGCAAGCGCAAGATTTCCTGGATGGAGGTTTATGCTGGCGAAAAAGCAACTCAAGTCTATGACCAGGACACCTGGCTGCCCCAGGAAACCCTGGACGCCGTTAAAGATTACGTGGTTTCCATCAAGGGCCCGCTGACCACCCCGGTCGGTGGCGGCATCCGTTCCCTCAACGTTGCCCTGCGTCAACAGCTCGATCTCTATGTCTGCCTGCGCCCTGTGGTGTGGTTCGAAGGTGTACCGAGCCCGGTGAAAAAGCCTGGCGACGTCGACATGGTGATCTTCCGCGAGAACTCCGAAGACATCTATGCCGGCATCGAATGGAAGGCCGGCTCCCCTGAGGCCACCAAGGTCATCAAGTTCCTGAAAGAGGAAATGGGCGTCACCAAGATCCGTTTCGACCAGGATTGCGGTATCGGCATCAAGCCGGTTTCGAAAGAAGGTACCAAGCGTCTGGTGCGCAAGGCCCTGCAATACGTGGTGGACAACGATCGCAAGTCGCTGACCATCGTGCACAAGGGCAACATCATGAAATTCACCGAAGGTGCCTTCAAGGACTGGGGCTACGAGGTCGCGCGGGATGAATTCGGTGCCGAGCTGCTGGATGGCGGCCCGTGGATGAAATTCAAGAACCCGAAAACCGGCCGCGAAGTCATCGTCAAGGACGCCATCGCCGATGCCATGCTCCAGCAGATCCTGCTGCGCCCGGCCGAATACGATGTGATCGCCACCCTTAACTTGAACGGTGACTACCTGTCCGACGCCCTGGCGGCGGAAGTGGGCGGTATCGGTATCGCGCCGGGCGCCAACCTGTCCGACACCGTGGCCATGTTCGAGGCGACTCACGGTACCGCGCCGAAATATGCCGGCAAGGACCAGGTCAACCCGGGTTCGGTGATCCTGTCGGCCGAAATGATGCTGCGTCATCTGGGCTGGACCGAGGCAGCGGATCTGATCATCAAAGGCACCAACGGCGCGATCAAGGCCAAGACCGTGACCTACGACTTCGAACGTCTGATGGAAGGCGCCACGCTAGTGTCTTCTTCGGGCTTCGGTGAGGCGATCGTCAAGCACATGTAAGACAGGCAGCTGCAACGAAACCGCCCGGCTCGAGTGATCGAGCCGGGCGGTTTGTTTTCTGGCAGGTGTTCTGGTTGCTTCAGCTGGTCACTGACTGGTGATGAGCTGCTGGCGAGACGGCGTCTTTTGCAGCCTCGACATTCTGAATTTTTGTGGCGTGCAGGCCTTTGGGCCCTTGCACGATCTCGAATTTGACGATTTGCCCGGCTTTGAGGGTTTTGTATCCGTCCATTTCAATGGCGGAGTAGTGTGCAAAGAAATCGATTTCCTTGCCGTCCTCGTCTTTCCCCTCGCGGGCGTCGGTATTGATGAAACCGAACCCCTTGGCATTGTTGAACCATTTCACCTTGCCGACAACCATGCTCAAATCCCTCTGCAACAGTCTCCATCGCTGGAGTATCATCCAATTCATCCGCAGTCGAATCCGTTAAAAAGATTGACTCCGCGGATCTTTTTTACCCACTGTGGGTTCTATTGGTTGTAACACCGTTTTCCCGATAGTCAAGGTGACCGGGCAGTCGGAGTTGAAAACGTGTCAAGCCGCCCCCACCACTGTATTTGCACAACTGACGAACCTTTCTTTCCATGCATGCAATCAGCCAGATTCGACTAACATTCAATCAGGATCGCCCGCTTCTCCAAAAGGATCTTCCACAGGAGCACGACGACGATTCGGCAGGCGTTGCTGTTCAGGAAGCAAAGCCTGCGTTACAGGCGCCGCCGATGTACAAGGTGGTTTTGTTTAATGATGACTACACACCGATGGATTTCGTCGTCGAAGTGCTCGAGGTGTTTTTTAACCTGAATCGCGAGCTGGCGACCAAGGTCATGCTGGCCGTCCACACAGAAGGGCGGGCAGTATGTGGAGTGTTTACCCGCGACATCGCCGAGACAAAGGCCATGCAGGTCAACCAGTACGCCAGGGAAAGCCAGCATCCGCTACTCTGTGAAATCGAGAAGGACGGTTAATCGCCGACCACTTGGGTATGAGGTGAAGCTATGTTAAACCGCGAGCTCGAAGTCACCCTCAATCTTGCCTTCAAGGAGGCTCGTTCGAAGCGTCATGAGTTCATGACCGTCGAACACCTGCTGCTGGCCCTATTGGACAATGAGGCTGCCGCCACCGTATTGCGTGCCTGCGGCGCAAACCTCGACAAACTCAAGCACGACCTGCAGGAGTTCATCGACTCCACCACGCCGCTGATCCCCGTCCATGACGAAGATCGCGAAACCCAGCCAACCCTGGGCTTCCAGCGTGTGCTGCAACGTGCTGTCTTTCATGTACAGAGCTCGGGCAAGCGCGAAGTAACCGGCGCCAATGTGCTGGTTGCAATCTTCAGTGAGCAAGAGAGTCAGGCAGTGTTCCTGCTGAAACAGCAGAGCGTTGCACGAATCGATGTCGTCAACTATATCGCCCATGGCATTTCCAAGGTGCCGGGGCATGGCGATCACTCTGAAGGTGAACAAGATATGCAGGACGACGAGGGCGGTGAGTCTTCTTCTTCAGGCAATCCGCTGGATGCGTATGCCAGCAACCTCAACGAACTCGCACGCCAGGGCCGGATCGATCCGCTGGTCGGGCGTGAAACGGAAGTCGAGCGTGTCGCGCAGATTCTCGCGCGGCGGCGCAAGAACAATCCGTTGCTGGTAGGCGAGGCAGGTGTGGGTAAAACCGCGATTGCCGAAGGTCTGGCCAAGCGCATTGTCGACAACCAGGTGCCGGATCTGCTGGCCAACAGCGTCGTTTATTCCCTCGATCTGGGTGCCTTGCTCGCAGGCACCAAATATCGCGGCGATTTCGAGAAGCGCTTCAAGGCGCTGCTCGGTGAGCTGAAAAAACGTCCGCAGGCGATTCTGTTCATCGACGAGATCCACACCATCATCGGTGCGGGTGCTGCGTCCGGTGGCGTCATGGATGCCTCGAACCTGCTCAAGCCGCTGCTGTCGTCGGGTGACATTCGCTGCATCGGTTCGACCACGTTCCAGGAATTCCGTGGCATCTTCGAAAAAGACCGTGCCCTGGCACGTCGCTTCCAGAAGGTCGATGTGGTCGAGCCGTCTGTGGAAGACACCATCGGCATCCTGCGCGGCCTGAAAGGGCGTTTCGAGCAGCACCACAACATCGAGTACAGCGATGAGTCGCTGCGCGCCGCTGCAGAACTGGCATCGCGCTACATCAATGACCGGCATATGCCGGACAAGGCCATCGATGTGATCGACGAGGCGGGCGCCTACCAGCGTCTGCAGCCGGTCGACAAGCGCGTGAAACGCATCGACGTGCCGCAGGTCGAGGACATCGTGGCGAAGATCGCACGGATTCCGCCAAAACACGTCACCAGTTCCGACAAGGAGCTGCTGCGTAACCTGGAGCGCGACCTGAAATTGACGGTGTTTGGTCAGGATGCGGCGATCGATTCGCTGTCGACCGCGATCAAGCTGTCCCGTGCCGGCCTCAAATCGCCGGACAAACCGGTCGGTTCGTTCCTGTTCGCCGGGCCTACCGGTGTCGGTAAAACCGAGGCCGCGCGGCAATTGGCCAAGGCGCTGGGGATCGAGCTGGTTCGTTTCGACATGTCCGAGTACATGGAGCGCCACACCGTATCGCGTCTGATCGGTGCGCCTCCGGGTTATGTCGGTTTCGACCAGGGCGGTCTGCTGACCGAGGCGATTACCAAGCAACCGCATTGCGTATTGCTGCTCGATGAAATCGAGAAGGCGCATCCGGAAGTCTTCAACCTGCTGCTGCAGGTGATGGACCACGGCACGCTGACCGACAACAACGGGCGCAAGGCGGATTTCCGCAACGTGATCGTGATCATGACCACCAACGCCGGTGCCGAAACCGCGGCGCGTGCTTCGATCGGTTTCACTCATCAGGACCACTCGTCCGATGCGATGGAAGTGATCAAGAAGAGCTTTACGCCGGAATTCCGCAACCGCCTGGACACCATCATTCAATTTGGTCGCCTCAGTCACGAGGTCATCAAAAGCGTGGTGGACAAGTTCCTTACCGAACTTCAGGCGCAGCTGGAAGACAAGCGGGTGCTTCTGGAGGTTACCGACGCGGCGCGCAGCTGGCTCGCGGCCGGTGGCTACGACTCTGCAATGGGCGCTCGCCCGATGGCGCGTCTGATCCAGGACAAGATCAAGCGTCCGCTGGCGGAGGAGATTCTGTTTGGCGAACTGGCCGAGCATGGCGGTGTGGTGCACATCGACATCAAGGATGGTGAGCTGACGTTTGACTTCGAGACCACCGCAGAAATGGCTTGATGGCTGGTAAGTGAAAAGGCGCCTTCGGGCGCCTTTTTGTTGTCTGGTTGTTGGGTGTGAATATCCGTTTCTTCGGGTGCTGCGGCTTATGGTTCCGCCCTTACGGCGGGTCACTTTTGGCAAACGCCCGGAATGCCGGCCCAGCCAAAAGTAACCAAAAGGTCTCTACCCTTACGTACGGCCCCTCGCTGAGGCTCGGGGTTCCTTCGCTCCGGGATCGATCCGGGGGCATCGCCTACGGTTTGCTTCGCTGCACCTCCTCTCGATGTGTTTGGCTTCGCCAAACGGTCGCTGCGCTCCCACCCCCGGATCAATCCCTCCACTCAGCCTGCCGACGGGCCCTGCGATCAAAAAGCGGTACTCGAGCTAACGCTCATCGTGTTGAGTGGTGAGGAGCGGGGGCTCTTGATCTGGCTTTTGCTCTGGCTCTGGCTTTTGATTTTTTGCCCCTTCGGCAGGCCGAGCGGAGGTGTCCATCAGGGGGTAGGCGCGCAGCGCCGTGCGGCGAAGCCGCATTCATCGAGAGGAGGTGCAGCGAAGCAAACCGTAGGCGATGCCCCCTGATGGACACCGTAGCGAGGGAACACTGAGCCTAAGCGAAGTGCCGTACGCCGGGGCAAAGCCTTTTGCTTACTTTTCGCTGGGCCGGCATTCCGGCGTTTGGAAAAGGTGACTCGCCGTAAGAGCGAAACCGCCAGCGGCAGCACCCGAAGCAACGGATATGCCCCAAAAAATCAAGCACAAACCCAACACGCTAAATCCCAGACAAACAAAAACGCCCGGCAAATGCCGGGCGTCTTGTATTGACTTGATTAGCGAGCGCGGTAAGTAATACGCCCTTTGCTCAAGTCATAGGGCGTCAGCTCGACGCGCACTTTGTCACCGGTAAGAATACGAATGTAGTTCTTGCGCATCTTGCCGGAAATATGCGCGGTTACGACGTGCCCATTTTCCAACTCCACACGAAACATGGTGTTGGGCAGGGTGTCGACGACAGTGCCTTCCATTTCGAAGCTGTCTTCTTTCGACATGCAGTAAAGCCCTCGGTATCCAATGAATGGCCCGGTGCAACTGCGCCAGGCAAAAGCGGCGTGCATTGTGCCCGAAAAATGGGGTTTACGCCAAGGGGTTTAGGGCTTGCATTCAGTTCAGGATAACCCAGCGCTGATTAATCAGCAGTTCGATAGGTCGATATTGGGTCTTGTAGTTCATCTTTTTGCAGTTTTTGATCCAGTAACCCAGGTACACCGCTTCGAGCCCCAGCCGCTGGGCTTCGCCGATTTGCCAGAGGATGGCGTAGCGTCCCAGGCTGCGACGCTCTTCATCCGGTTCGTAAAAGGTATAGACCGCCGACAGGCCGTTGGGCAGCAGGTCGGTGACGGCGACGGCCAGCAACCGTCCGTCGAGCCGAAACTCATAGAAGCGTGAGAAGGGCAGGTCGCGAACCAGAAAAGTCGAGAATTGATCACGGCTTGGCGGGTACATGTCGCCGTCGGCGTGGCGCTGTTCGATGTAGCGCTGATAAAGATCGAAATACTCTTCGCTGAAGGCCGGTTTGACCGGGCGCACCTGCAAGTCGGCGTTTCGTTTGAAAATGCGCTTTTGTTGGCGATTCGGGTTGAACTGCGCCACCGGAATGCGCGCAGGCACGCAGGCATTGCAGTTCTGGCAATGCGGGCGGTACAGATGATCGCCGCTGCGACGAAAGCCCATTTCCGACAGGTCTGCGTAGACATGCACATCCATGGGCTGGCTCGGGTCGAGAAACAGGGTCGTGGCCTGTTCCTCGGGCAGATAACTGCAGGAGTGAGGCTGAGTGGCATAAAACTTCAACCGCGCCAACTCGGTCATGATCAACCCTCAGGGGTAAGCTGGTGAATTAAGTGTAAGCCACGCGCGCAAAAGTCGCTCAGCAAACCCAGGTGGCCAAATTGGGCCGGTCGAGGTGTCGAGCCAGATACTCGGCAAAGGCGGGGCGGGAAATTGCCCGGGCGCCCAGGCTGTGCAGATGATCGGTCGGCATCTGGCAGTCGATCAGCACGAACCCCGAGTCTTTCAGGTGCCGTACCAGTGTGGCAAAGCCGTACTTGGAGGCATTGTCGGCGCGACTGAACATCGATTCACCGAAAAACAGCTGCCCCATCGCCAGGCCATAGAGGCCGCCGACCAGTTTGCCCTCATCCCACACTTCCACTGAATGGGCGAAGCCCCGCTGGTGCAGTTCAATGTAGGCATCCTGCATGGCCTCGGTGATCCAGGTGCCATCGGCGTAATCCCGTGGCGCGGCGCAGGCGCGGATAACCGCTTCGAAGTCCTTGTCGAAGGTCACTTGATAGCGTTGCTGGCGCAGCAGTTTGCCCAGGCTGCGCGAGACATGCAGTTCGTCGGGAAACAATACGGTGCGCGGATCCGGCGACCACCAGAGAATGGGCTGTCCTTCGGAGAACCACGGAAAGCAGCCGTGGCGATAGGCCTGGATCAGGCGATCGGCGGACAGGTCACCGCCAGCCGCCAGCAATCCGTTGGGATCGCGCATGGCCTTTTCCAGTGGCGGGAAAGTCAGTGAATTGCGTTGTAACCAAGTCAGCATGGCGTCCAGGCTTGCAGAAGGGGAGGGCGGTGGGCGGCGGGGCCCGTTGCAAAGTGTGCCGTTAAATGGCGCGAATGTCCTCCCGAACCTGCGCGAAGTCGACGCTGCTGCAACTTGCCTTTCAGGATGCGGTCGTAGACGGGCGACGAGCTTGAGGGTGCATGCTTCGCTACGTTCATCAAATACACCTCATAAGCCTTTGTCACAAAAGACAATGCATGCTCAAATTGCGTCGCAGGTTTGGTCTGCTTGGCTATGCTTGAACATGGGGTTCGAAGCATGGCATCGAACGCGCAAACCCGTACAATGCCGGGCTGTTACAGAATATTCGCAGCGTGCCGTGTTTATAAAAGACCGGGCGCAGTGTTAAAAGTAGTCTCAGTTGCGCCCGTCAATTTTTTACCTGCCTGGATTGGGCAGTTTTTTATCGTCATTCAATAGATGGACGCGCCGCTGGCGCAGGAAAAGAAGCGTTTTGAAGAAATCCACGGAAGCACCAAAAACAGTCGTTCCGCTTTGGCGCCAGCAATTGCACTACCGGCTCAAGGAAGGTGCATTGATCGCCATCGGCGCTCTGTGCCTGTTCCTGATGATGGCCTTGCTGACCTACGGCAAGGACGATCCGGGCTGGAGCCACAACAGCAAGATCGACGACGTGCAGAATTTCGGCGGCCCGGCGGGCTCCTACAGCGCTGACATTCTGTTCATGGTGCTGGGTTACTTCGCATACATCTTCCCGTTGCTGCTGGCAATCAAGGCGTATCAGATCTTCCGTCAGCGCCACGAGCCGTGGCAGTGGAGCGGCTGGCTGTTTTCCTGGCGCCTGATCGGCCTGGTGTTTCTGGTGCTGTCCGGCGCCGCGCTGGCGCACATTCATTTCCATGCGGCCACCGCGTTGCCGGCCGGTGCGGGTGGCGCGCTGGGTGAAAGCCTCGGTGACCTGGCCCGCAATGCCCTGAACATTCAGGGCAGCACATTGCTGTTCATTGCCCTGTTCCTGTTCGGCCTGACCGTGTTCACCGACCTGTCGTGGTTCAAGGTGATGGACGTCACCGGCAAGATCACCCTCGACCTGTTCGAACTGTTCCAGGGTGCGATCAATCGCTGGTGGTCGGCGCGTACCGAGCGCAAGCAACTGGTGGCGCAACTGCGTGAAGTCGATGACCGGGTGCACGACGTGGTCGCGCCGACCGTCACCGACAAGCGCGAGCAGGCCAAGGTCAAGGAACGCCTGATCGAGCGCGAGCAGGCCCTGAGCAAACACATGTCCGAGCGCGAGAAGCAGGTTCCGCCGGTCATCGCCCCGGCCCCGGTCAAGGCGCCGGAGCCGAGCAAGCGCGTGCAGAAAGAGAAACAGGTGCCGTTGTTTGTCGACAGCGCCGTGGAAGGCACCTTGCCGCCGATCTCGATCCTCGATCCTGCGGAAAAGAAACAACTCAATTATTCGCCCGAATCCCTGGCAGCGGTCGGCCACTTGCTGGAGATCAAGCTCAAGGAGTTCGGCGTCGAAGTCACCGTGGATTCGATCCATCCGGGCCCGGTCATTACCCGTTACGAAATCCAGCCGGCTGCCGGTGTGAAGGTCAGCCGTATCGCCAACCTGGCGAAAGACCTTGCTCGTTCGCTGGCCGTGACCAGCGTGCGGGTGGTCGAGGTGATTCCGGGCAAGACCACGGTCGGTATCGAGATCCCTAACGAAGACCGCCAGATCGTGCGCTTTTCCGAAGTGCTGTCGACCCCCGAGTACGACAACTTCAAGTCGCCGGTCACCCTGGCCCTGGGCCACGACATCGGCGGCAAGCCGGTCATCACCGACCTGGCGAAGATGCCGCACCTGCTGGTGGCCGGTACCACCGGTTCCGGTAAGTCGGTGGGCGTGAACGCGATGATCCTGTCGATCCTGTTCAAGTCCGGCCCGGACGACGCCAAGCTGATCATGATCGACCCGAAAATGTTGGAACTGTCGATCTACGAAGGCATTCCGCACCTGCTGTGCCCGGTCGTGACCGACATGAAGGACGCCGCCAACGCCCTGCGCTGGAGCGTTGCCGAGATGGAACGCCGCTACAAGCTGATGGCGAAGATGGGCGTGCGAAACCTGTCCGGCTTCAATGCCAAGGTCAAGGAAGCCCAGGACGCCGGCGAGCCGTTGAGCGATCCGCTGTACAAGCGCGAAAGCATCCACGACGAAGCGCCGCTGCTGCAGAAGCTGCCGACCATCGTCGTGGTCGTGGACGAATTCGCCGACATGATGATGATCGTCGGCAAGAAGGTTGAAGAACTGATCGCCCGTATTGCCCAGAAGGCGCGTGCGGCCGGTATCCACCTGATCCTCGCGACCCAGCGGCCGTCGGTGGACGTGATCACCGGTCTGATCAAGGCCAACATCCCGACGCGCATGGCGTTCCAGGTATCGAGCAAGATCGACTCCCGGACCATCATCGACCAGGGCGGTGCCGAACAACTGCTCGGCCACGGTGACATGCTCTACATGCCGCCGGGCACCAGCCTGCCGATCCGGGTTCACGGCGCCTTCGTATCCGACGATGAAGTGCATCGGGTGGTGGAAGCCTGGAAACTGCGCGGCGCGCCGGAATACAACGACGACATCCTCAACGGTGTCGAAGAGGCGGGCAGTGGTTTCGAAGGCAGCAGCGGCGGTGGTGACGGTGATGATCCGGAAGCCGACGCGCTGTACGACGAAGCCGTGCAGTTCGTGCTGGAAAGCCGTCGTGCCTCCATTTCCGCCGTACAGCGCAAGCTGAAGATCGGCTACAACCGTGCCGCGCGCATGATCGAAGCCATGGAAATGGCCGGCGTCGTGACGTCCATGAACACCAACGGTTCCCGCGAAGTCCTGGCCCCTGGCCCGGTGCGCGACTGATTCAAATGCAATGGGCGGTGCATGAGGCGCCGTCCACTTTCCCACGCGTATTCAAGAGGACTCCCATGCGTCTTATCCGCATGTTGCTGCCGGTACTGGCTCTGACCACCCTCACGGCTCACGCCGATGACAAGGATGTGGCTCGCCTGACCCAATTGCTGGAAACATCCAAGACCCTGACGGCCAATTTCTCCCAGCTGACCCTCGACGGCAGCGGCACCCAGTTGCAGGAAACCACCGGCGACATGACCCTGCAGCGCCCGGGCCTGTTCTACTGGCACACCAATGCGCCGGCCGAGCAGACCATGGTCTCCGACGGCAAGAAAGTCACCTTGTGGGACCCGGATCTGGAGCAGGCCACCATCAAGAAACTGGACGAGCGTCTGACCCAGACCCCGGCCCTGTTGCTGTCCGGTGACGTGTCGAAGATCAGCCAGAGCTTCGATATCAGTGCGAAAGAGGCGGGCGGCGTGATCGACTTCACCCTGAAGCCGAAAACCAAGGACACCCTGTTCGACAGCCTGCGCCTGTCGTTCCGCAACGGTCTGGTCAATGACATGCAACTGATCGACAGCGTCGGCCAGCGCACCAACATCCTGTTCACCGGGGTGAAGGCCAACGAAGCGGTCCCGGCCTCGAAGTTCAAGTTCGACATCCCGAAGGGTGCCGATGTGATCCAGGAATAAACACAGAGGTTTCAACGCTACGTGATGGATCTGTTTCGCAGTGCACCGATTGCCCAGCCACTGGCCGCCCGTTTGCGGGCGACCAATCTGGATGAGTACGTCGGTCAGGAACACGTGCTCGCTCGCGGCAAACCACTGCGCGAAGCGCTGGAGCAGGGCGCCCTGCATTCGATGATCTTCTGGGGCCCGCCGGGCGTGGGCAAGACCACCCTGGCGCGGTTGCTGGCGGAAGTCTCGGATGCGCACTTCGAAACGGTGTCGGCCGTATTGGCTGGCGTCAAAGAGATCCGTCAGGCGGTGGAGATCGCCAAGCAGCAGGCCGGCCAGTACGGCAAGCGCACGATCCTGTTTGTCGATGAAGTGCACCGCTTCAACAAGTCTCAACAGGACGCCTTTCTGCCGTACGTTGAAGACGGCACGCTGATCTTCATCGGTGCGACCACCGAAAACCCTTCCTTCGAATTGAACAACGCATTGCTGTCGCGGGCGCGGGTCTATGTACTCAAGAGCCTCGACGAAGCGGCGTTGCGCAAACTGGTGCACCGCGCCCTCACCGAAGACCGTGGCCTGGGCAAGCGGCATCTGACCCTCAGTGATGAAGGCTTTCAGATGTTGTTGTCTGCCGCCGATGGCGATGGCCGGCGTTTGCTGAATCTGCTGGAGAACGCCTCGGACCTGGCCGAAGACAACAGCGAGATGGGCACCGAGCTGCTGCAAAGCCTGCTCGGTGACACACGCCGGCGATTCGACAAGGGCGGTGAGGCGTTCTACGACCAGATTTCCGCGCTGCACAAATCGGTGCGCGGTTCGAACCCGGACGGCGCGTTGTACTGGTTCGCGCGAATGATCGACGGCGGCTGCGATCCGCTGTACCTGGCTCGCCGCGTTGTGCGCATGGCCAGCGAAGACATCGGCAATGCCGATCCCCGTGCCCTGAGCCTGTGCCTGGCCGCGTGGGAAGTACAGGAGCGTCTTGGCAGTCCGGAAGGTGAGTTGGCAGTGGCTCAGGCCATCACCTATCTGGCCTGTGCGCCGAAAAGCAACGCGGTGTACATGGGCTTCAAGACCGCGCTGCGCGCCGCCGCCGAACACGGCTCGCTGGAAGTGCCGCTGCATCTGCGCAACGCACCGACCAAACTGATGAAGCAATTGGGTTACGGCGACGAATACCGCTACGCCCATGACGAGCCGGACGCCTATGCCGCCGGCGAAGACTATTTCCCGGAAGAACTCGACCCGATTCCGTTCTACCAACCGGTGCCCCGTGGCCTAGAGTTGAAGATCGGCGAGAAGCTCAACCACCTTGCTCAACTCGATCGTTTAAGCCCCCGGCAGCGGAGAAAATAGTGGTCCCATTGATCGTTGCAGTCTCCGTCGGCGGGGTTGCCGGCACCTTGTTGCGCTTCGCCACCGGCAATTGGGTCAACGCCAATTGGCCGCGGCACTTCTATACCGCGACGCTGGCCGTTAATATCGTGGGCTGCCTGTTGATCGGCGTGTTGTACGGCCTGTTTTTGATACGCCCGGAAGTACCGATCGAGGTGCGCGCCGGGTTGATGGTCGGCTTCCTCGGGGGGCTGACGACTTTTTCATCCTTTTCACTGGATACGGTGCGTCTGCTGGAAAGCGGGCAAGTGCCGCTGGCCCTGGGCTATGCGGCCATCAGCGTATTCGGCGGGCTGCTCGCGACGTGGGCCGGCCTGTCCCTGACCAAACTTTGATAACGAGAAACCGACATGCTCGATTCCAAACTGTTACGTAGCAACCTCCAGGACGTAGCGGACCGCCTGGCTTCCCGTGGCTTTGCCCTGGATGTCGCGCGCATCGAAGCGCTGGAAGAACAGCGCAAGACCGTCCAGACCCGCACCGAAGCACTGCAGGCTGAGCGTAACGCGCGTTCCAAATCCATCGGTCAGGCCAAGCAGCGCGGCGAAGACATCGCGCCGCTGATGGCGGACGTCGAGCGCATGGCGGGCGAACTGAGCGCCGGTAAAGTCGAGCTGGACGCGATCCAGACCGAACTGGACTCGATCCTGCTGGGCATTCCGAACCTGCCGCATGAGTCGGTACCGGTCGGTGAAGACGAGGACGGCAACGTCGAAGTCCGCCGCTGGGGCACCCCGACTGCCTTTGACTTCCCGGTTCAGGACCACGTAGCCCTGGGCGAGAAGTTCGGCTGGCTCGACTTCGAAACCGCCGCCAAGCTGTCCGGCGCGCGTTTCGCGCTGCTGCGCGGCCCGATTGCCCGTCTGCATCGCGCACTGGCGCAGTTCATGATCAACCTGCACGTCACCGAGCACGGCTATGAAGAGGCCTACACGCCTTATCTGGTTCAGGCCCCGGCGCTGCAAGGCACCGGTCAACTGCCGAAGTTCGAAGAAGACCTGTTCAAGATCGGTCGTGAAGGCGAAGCCGATCTGTACCTGATCCCGACCGCTGAAGTGTCGCTGACCAACATCGTGGCCGGTGAAATCGTCGATTCGAAACAACTGCCGATCAAGTTCGTCGCCCACACGCCGTGTTTCCGCAGCGAAGCCGGCGCATCGGGTCGTGACACTCGCGGCATGATCCGCCAGCACCAGTTCGACAAGGTCGAGATGGTGCAGATCGTCGAGCCGTCGACGTCGATGGACGCGCTGGAAAGCCTGACCGCCAACGCCGAGAAAGTCCTGCAACTGCTGGGTCTGCCTTACCGTACCCTGGCGCTGTGCACCGGCGACATGGGCTTCAGTGCGGTCAAGACTTACGACCTGGAAGTGTGGATCCCGAGCCAGGACAAATACCGTGAAATCTCGTCGTGCTCCAACTGCGGCGACTTCCAGGCCCGCCGCATGCAGGCGCGTTTCCGCAACCCGGAAACCGGCAAGCCTGAGCTGGTGCACACCCTGAACGGTTCCGGCCTGGCGGTCGGTCGTACCCTGGTGGCCGTGCTGGAAAACTACCAGCAGGCCGACGGTTCGATCCGCGTGCCGGACGTGCTGAAGCCATACATGGGTGGCCTCGAGGTCATCGGCTAAATGAAATATCTGCCGCTGTTTCACAACCTGCGCGGCAGTCGTGTGTTGGTTGTCGGTGGGGGGGAGATTGCCTTGCGCAAATCCCGCCTGCTGGCCGATGCCGGTGCGCTGCTGCGGGTGGTCGCACCTGAAATCGAAGCACAACTGCGCGAACTGGTTGCCACCAGCGGTGGCGAATGCCTGTTGCGCGGTTACGCCGAGACGGATCTGGACGGTTGCGGGCTGATCATTGCCGCCACCGACGACGAAGCCTTGAACGCGCAAGTCTCCGCCGATGCCCATCGGCGTTGCGTGCCGGTCAACGTGGTGGATGCGCCGGCGCTGTGCAGCGTGATTTTCCCGGCGATTGTTGATCGTTCACCGTTGATCATCGCGGTGTCCAGCGGCGGCGATGCGCCGGTGCTGGCCCGGCTGATTCGCGCCAAGATCGAAACCTGGATTCCTTCGACCTACGGCCATCTGGCCGGTCTGGCCGCGCGTTTTCGTGATCAGGTCAAAGGCCTGTTTCCCGATGTGCAGCAGCGTCGCGCGTTCTGGGAAGACGTTTTCCAGGGCCCGATTGCCGACCGCCAGCTGGCCGGGCAGGGCGCCGAAGCCGAGCGTCTGTTGCAGGCGAAAATCGATGGCGAAGCGACCGTGGCGACCGGCGAGGTGTATCTGGTGGGCGCAGGGCCGGGCGATCCGGATCTGTTGACCTTCCGTGCCTTACGCCTGATGCAGCAAGCCGATGTGGTGCTGTACGACCGCTTGGTGGCGCCGGCGATTCTTGAGCTGTGCCGTCGCGATGCCGAGCGGGTTTACGTCGGCAAGCGTCGCGCCGATCACGCCGTGCCGCAGGATCAGATCAACCAGCAACTGGTGGATCTGGCCAAGGCCGGCAAGCGTGTGGTGCGGTTGAAGGGCGGGGATCCGTTCATCTTCGGCCGTGGCGGCGAAGAGATCGAGGAACTGGCGGCCCACGGCATCCCGTTCCAGGTGGTGCCGGGCATCACGGCGGCCAGCGGTTGCGCGGCGTATGCCGGTATTCCGCTGACCCATCGCGATTACGCGCAGTCGGTACGTTTCGTCACCGGGCACCTGAAGGACGGTTCCACCGATCTGCCGTGGGCCGACCTCGTCGCGCCGGCGCAGACGCTGGTGTTCTACATGGGCCTGGTGGGGCTGCCAGTCATCTGCGAGCAGTTGATCAAGCATGGTCGTGCGGCCGATACCCCGGCAGCGTTGATCCAGCAGGGCACCACGGTCAATCAGCGGGTCTTCACCGGCACCCTGGCCGACCTGCCGCGTCTTGTGGCGGAGCATGAAGTGCATGCGCCGACACTGGTGATCGTCGGCGAAGTGGTGCAACTGCGCGAGAAACTGGCGTGGTTCGAGGGCGCTCAGGCTCAGGTCTGAAAACCGAGTAACCCCATTCGCGAGCGGGCTCGCTCCCACAGGGGATTTGTGCAGGACACAGATCCAATGTGGGAGCGAGCCTGCTCGCGAAGAGGCCTTCAAAAACGCTGAACAACTCAGCCCCTGCGCCAAACCCCTTTTCCGCCCAACCGGCTCCGGTCATGGGCAACAGTGAAATCCTGCTCCGGCCCCTTCGGCACCACCCCGGTCGGGTTGATGGTCTTGTGGCTGCCGTAGTAGTGGTTCTTGATGTGCTGGAAATCCACGGTCTCGGCAACGCCCGGCCACTGGTACATCTCACGCAGCCAGTTCGACAGATTCGGATAATCGCTGATCCGCCGCAGATTGCATTTGAAGTGCCCGTGATACACCGCGTCGAAACGAATCAACGTGGTGAACAACCGCACATCCGCCTCGGTCAGGTATTCGCCCGTCAGATAACGGTTGGCACCGAGCACCTGCTCCAGATGATCGAGTTCGGCGAACACATCATCGAACGCCTCTTCATAGGCCTGCTGCGAGGTGGCAAACCCGGCGCGGTATACGCCGTTGTTCACGGCGGGGTAGATCCGCTCGTTCAGCGCATCGATCTCGCTGCGCAATGGCGCCGGATAGAAGTCCAGATCGTTGCCGGTCAAGTCATCGAAGGCGCTGTTGAACATGCGGATGATCTCCGCCGATTCGTTGCTGACGATGCGCTTGAGCTTCTTGTCCCACAGCACCGGCACGGTGACGCGCCCGGTGTAGTCGGCGGTGTCAGCGGTGTAGCGCTGGTGCATGAAGTCGAAGTGGTCGAGCTTGTCGCCGGTCGAGCCGAGGTTCTGGTCGAAGGTCCAGCCGTTTTCCAGCATCAGCCAGCTGACGACTGAAACGTCGATCAGGCTTTCCAGGCCCTTGAGCTTGCGCAGGATCAGCGTGCGGTGCGCCCAAGGGCAGGCGAGGGAAACGTAAAGGTGATAACGCCCGGCCTCGGCAGCGAAACCGCCTTCACCGCTCGGGCCCGGCTCGCCATTGCGAGTGACCCAATTGCGGCGCTGCGCCTGTTCGCGCTGGAACGCGCCGTCCTTGCTGCTTTCGTACCACTTGTCCTGCCAACGGCCGTCGACGAGTAAACCCATGATCAAGACTCCAGAAACCAATAATCGTTGGAGTGGAGTCTATTCCGGTGAGTTCGAACAAAAAGCGCAAAGATCGGGCGTGAATGATCGGTTAAATCGATTTGTTCCGTGCAGCCCAGTATTGCTCGGCGATTTCGAACGCCTGTTCCCGGTTTTGGCCAAGACCACGCAGCGCCAACGCCATGGTCGAAATCAGCGCCATTTGCGGGTAGCTGTCGACCACATCACCGCGCCAGACGGCTTTCAGATGTTCGATATCCAGCGACGCCGGTTTGACGTGACGCTGCGCCGACAACTGCGGCCATTCCTCGTCCCAGCTCTCGCCGCCAGTGGTGCCGTACAAGTGGCTGTCGGCATCCGGGTTGATCTCGATTTCGCCGCCGTCGCCCTTGATTACGATCGCCGTATCGCCCAGCAGACCGCTGGCATCGCGGTGCACCGCTTGGTAGCCGGGGTGGAAAATGCTCTGCAAACCGCAACGCGCGCCCAAAGGATTGAGAATCCGCGCCAGCGAGTGGATCGGCGAGCGCAAACCGAGGGTGTTGCGCAGGTCGATCATCCGTTGCAGCTGTGGCGCCCAGTCCACCAGCGGCATGAAGGCCAGGCCGCCGTTATCCAGCGCCCTGCCGACCTGTTGCCAGTTGCGGCACAGCGGAATGTTCAATTCACCGAGCAGTTGTTCGGAATACAAACGCCCGGCGGTGTGCGCGCCGCCGCCGTGCATGAAGATGCGCACGCCGTTCTGCGCCAGGCACTTGGCCGCCAGCAGATACCACGGCAGGTGACGCTTCTTGCCGGCATAGGTCGGCCAGTCCAGTTCCACGTTCAGCGCCGGCGCCTGCAGACGTTCGCGCAGGGCCTCGGTGAAACCGGCCATTTCCTCGGCGCTTTCTTCCTTGTGCCGCAGCAGCATCAGGAAAGCGCCGAGCTGGGTTTCTTCAACCGCTTCGTCGAGCACCATGCCCATGGCTTCCCGGGCTTCCTCGCGGGTCAGGTCGCGGGCGCCGCGCTTGCCCTTGCCGAGGATGCGCACGAACTGGGCGAACGGATGCTCGGCGGGCGTTTCGAGGGTCAGCGCTGGATAGTCGGTCATAGGCAATTCGTCGGTTTGGGCAGGCCCGCCAGTTTCGCGGCGAGTTTGGCAGGGGTGCCTTTGAACAGTCGGTTCAGGTGCAGGCTGTTGCCTTTCTCCGCGCCGAGCTTGAGCGCGGTGTACTTGATCAGCGGCCGGGTGGCCGGCGATAGCTGGAATTCGGCATAGAAGCTGCGCAGCAGTTCGAGGACTTCCCAGTGTTCCGGGCTCAGTTCGATGTCTTCGGCAGCGGCGAGGGCGCTCGCGACCTCTGCCGACCAGTCGTTGAGATCGACCAAGAAGCCGTCCTTATCCAGTTCAATGGCGCGGGCGCCGACGGTCAGCGCATTCATAGCCAGCTGTTGACCTTGTCGTGATGAATCGACAGTTCGACGAAGGCCGGATAATCGATGGCTTCGGCCCAGTCCGGAACCTGCACGGCGCGGGCTTGCGCGTCTTCAGCCAGCACGAACAATTTCACCCGACGGGTTTCCAGCGCATTGAACGGCGCGGTGCCGGGTTGCAGCGCATAAGCGGCATCACCGCACAGCAGCAGCGCGTCGGCAGTGCCGAGCAGACGCAGGCAACTGGTCAGGCGTTCGTCGCCGAACGGGGAATGAGACAACACATGCAAAGTCGACATCAGAGGGTGATCACCTGGTCGTAACGGTCAATAAGGGCGGTGATTTCATCGGCGGCCAAAGGCTGCGCCTCGTCCAGCGAACGATCGCCGAGGCCGCGAACACTGGCGCTGTCGGCGCAGTAGAACAGCTCTTCGACACCGAACATCGGCAGCGCTTGCAGGTTGGCGCTCAGGTCTTTCTGTTGCAGGGCCTTGGCATTTTGCCCGGCGGCCAGTTGCAACACACCGTCGTCGAGAAACAGCAAACCGATCGGCAGATCGAAGGCGCCGCCAGCCAACACGATATCCAGCGCTTCACGGGCGCCGGGGCCGGACCATGGCGATTGACGGCTGATGATCAGAAGGGATTTGGCCATGTCATGCGCCTCCGAAGCAGATCAGACGGTCGGCGTCCTGCACCGCGTCATGCAACTGACCGAGGCCGGACAATTCCCACGGCGCGCTGACCGCCACGGCATCACGCTGATAACGCCCGGCTTCCTCGGCATTCAACACGCCACGGCGCAGGGCGGCGGCGATGCACACCACGCCGTCGAGGTTTTGTTCGGTGATAAAGGCTCGCCACTGCTTGGGCAGGTCCAGTTCGTCCTGCGGCGTGACCACGGCGTCGGACGCGTTGTAGACCCCGTCCTGATAGAAAAACAGCCGGACAATTTCATGCCCGCCGGCCAGCGCAGCCTGCGCGAACAGCAGGGCACGGCGCGAGGAGGGCGCATGGGCGGCGGAAAACAGTGCGATGGCGAACTTCATGACGGACTCGATCAGCAAAACTGCGGCCATGATAAAGCTTTCTCGGCGGGGCGGCGAAGTCGATGTTGCCGCAGACGTCAGCGCGGCATGTAACCCAACTGCCAGCGTCGGGGGATTTTCAGCGAGACCAGGCCGATCAACGCAGCCAGCAATCCGCTGGCGTACAGCGCTTTGAGCCCCAGGTGATGCTCCAGCACGGCACCGAGGATGGCGCCAATGAACATGCCGCTCCACGGCACCAGTTGCACGCGCCAGCCATTGCGTCGCTCGCCCATGATCCAGCGCCCCAGACCGCGGCCGAACCGCGAGAGCGCTCCGGTGACATAGGTCAGCCCGACCGCCAGACCGTTCACTTCCTCCACCGCAGCATTGAGCATGCCCATGGCGATGATTGCCGCCAGCAACGCCGGCAGTTGCACCTCTGACGGCCAGGCAGCAGCCCCGCAAAGCAGCGTCGCGATGCACAGCAGCAACGGCAGTGCGCGGCGCCCGCCGAGGCGGCCGATCACCACACCGAGGGCGTTGCCGACGATGAACGTGGCGACGAGGATCATCAGCCGCAGCGTCAGACTCATATCGCCATCACTGATCGCCACCGCCAGCCGTGTGGTATTGCCGCTCATGAATGAAACGAAGTCGCCGCTGGCCATGAAGCCGATGGCATCGGTCATCCCCGCCAGCACCGAGAGCGCGGCCACCATTGCCAGCCCTATGCGACCGCGCCATTTTTGCGTGTGCAAGTGGCCGGGGCTGGCGCGGTGAGTCGAGGCGGTTGGCAGCATTGGCGCGGATGTCCTTGCGTAGAGGTCAGGGTTCTATGCCATAAAGGTCGCAATATTCCAACCAGTCCATGCCGGCCATCTCTGCCACTTCGCGGTGCACTTCCAGGCGTTGCGCCTGATATTCCTCGGGAGTGGCTGCGGTCAGTTGCAGCGTCAACTCCCAGGCGAACAGACCCTGGCTTTCGGCCTCTGCTTCAAAGGCTTCGTGCAGACGTTCCTCGCGGTACTGTGCCGGGGTTTCGCCTTTGGCCTGGGCCAGTAACGGATTGAGATGGTCGAGGGTTTCGCGCAGCTCGGGGCGTGCGTCGAGAAACAGTTTGAGGGCATGTTCATGTCGCTGGTCGGTAGGCGCCATGGGGGTTCCTTGTGGGGCTGATGACCTTAATGTGCCGCAGCTGTCGGCGGGTGTCGCGCGCTAAATGCAGTAAAGCAGAACGATTTTGCGCGTTGCGGTGATACAGTCCGCTTTTTTCCGAATGAGCGAATGCAATGCGAATGCTGATGGTGGCACTGGCGGCAACCCTGCTGGCCGGTTGCGCGGGTTCGGTGATGGAAGACGCCCGCACTCAAACTCCTTACAAGATCCTGAATTCGGACAAGCCTGAAAAAGTCGTGGCCGAATGTGTGCAATTCGCCTGGCAGGACGAAGCAGTGTTCGGCGTGGATGCGGCGGCCTATCTGCAACCGGGCAAGAAGGGCGGCTCGACGGTCTACACCCGTTCGGCGGAGTCGTTCGTCGACTTGACCACGGATGCGTCCGGCACGGTGCTGAATTACTACGCGCAGAAGGACGACTTTGTCGCCAAGCGACGGTTGGCAGCGTTGGCGACCTGTCTGTAACGAGCGGTTTAATCCGCTGAAGTGTCTACGACCCTCGCCAGTTTGCTGGCGAGGGGGCGCTGAACTCAATCAATCAAGCGTTTCTGGAAAAAGTGCCGCTTGTGCCCCAGCGGATAATCCTTGATCTCGCCACACTCGACGTAGCCAAGCTTCTTGTAGAAACCGGGCGCCTGAAACTCAAAGGTGTCGAGCCAGATTCCCACGCAGTCTTTTTCTCGCGCAAATTCCTCCACCATCTGCATCAGTTTCGAGCCGATACCCTGGCCCCGGCCTTCTTCCGGCACGGCCAGCAACTCGATGAACAGCCACCGATAGAACGTGTGCCCATAAAGGCCACCGAGGATCGCGTCGTTATCGTCGCGCACCAGCAGCGCGACCGGCTCGTACAGCGAAGGGCCGGCCTTGGCGATGTTATAGGCACGCAGGGGCGCGAGGATGGCTGCGCGCTGTTCTTCGGTGGGGTCCTGTGACAGCTCGATCCGCAACGTCATGTTGTCTTCCTTGTAGTAATGAACCCGCAGCCTATCGTGCGGCAGTCGATTGAAGCAATCGCCCGGAACCGTTGCTCCCGCGCCGGGGTCTAGCCCTAGAAGGCGTTCATTCCGAATGCGTTTGCCGAGGAGAGTCCATGAATATTTTCGAAGCCCTTCGCGAGAGCCATGATCGCCAGCGCGGCTATGCCAAGACCTTGATCAAGACCAGCGGCGACACCCCGGAACGCGTCGAAGCCTACAAGCAACTGAAGGCCGAGCTGCAAGCCCACGAGACCGCCGAAGAGCGCCACTTCTACATCCCGTTGATGGAGTTCGACAACGGGGTCGATCTCAGTCGCCACGCCATCGCCGAACACCATGAAATGGACGAAATGATGGAGGAGCTCGACGAGACCGAAATGTCCAGTCCAGCCTGGCTGGCCACGGCGAAAAAGCTCTCGGACAAAGTCCATCACCACTTGAAGGAAGAGGAGCAGAAGTTCTTCCAGATGGCCGGCAAGCTGCTCGACGACAAACAGAAAGAACAGCTCGCCGGGCAGTATGAAAAGGAGTTCAAGGCGCAACTTCCCTGAGTGCTTGAATGCAGGTTTTTGTAATGACGCCGTGTAGGCTTTTTGCCATGCGTCGGGTGAGCGTCGTCGCAATGAACTGTATTTATATCCAGTATTTTCGGTGTTTTTCGACTATTGCCAAGACGGTCTGCGACAAAACCGCCGATGGACAAAAAATCCCCCTCCGTTAGCTTGAAGGCCTCTCCCCGGAAAGGAGAGTTCTTAAATCAATGGAGTGAAAAACATGAATCAACCACAAGCTCAAACCCAACTGCGACACGGTCGCGTCATTTCCCCTGCAAGCCGCGGTGCGGTGGCTATCGAACAAGGATTGCTCGGTGGCTGGCAGGTCAACGAGATGGAAGGCGGCAAGAACTTCCCGGCACTGGTGGCCGGTCCGTTCCCGGCGCCTTTCGAGTCGGACAACCCGAGTGTCGTGCCACCGGCCGACGGGCACATTCTCAGTGGCGGCAAGGACGACGCCCGTGACTGTGTGAACTTCACCGACGAGGAAATGAGCAAGAAACTCGGTCGCCCGTTCACCTGGCCGCTGCTCAACGTCACCCCTGGCCAGACCCTCGAAGTGAAATGGGAATACACCGCGCCGCACACCACTCGCGGTTACCGCTGGCTGATCACCAAGGATGGCTGGGACCCGAAACAACGCATCACTCGTGCGCAACTGGAAACAAAACCGTTCGCCGAGGACTTCTATCCGCAAGTGCCGTACTACAGTCATTCGGCGGAGCTGAAGGCCAAGGTCAATCACGCGGTGAAACTTCCGGCCAACAAGCAAGGTCGTCACGTCATCGTCCTGATGTGGATCGTCGCCAACACCGGCAACGCCTTCTATCAGGCCTTCGATGTGGACTTCAAATAAGTCCGCAACACCTACCTACACGTTCTGAAGGATTAGAACATGTCAAATATCGACTTCACGTTAATGCAAAACCAGGCGAGCGACGCGGCTTCGCTGATGCCGAGCATCGCCGGCAAGAAGATCCTCATGGGCTTCTGGCACAACTGGCCCGCCGGCCCGAGCGATGGTTATCAGCGCGGTCAGTTCGCCAACATCGCTCTGGAAAACGTGCCCAAGGACTACAACGTGGTTGCGGTCGCGTTCATGAAGGGCAGCGGGATTCCGACCTTCAAGCCGTTCAACGTTTCCGATGCCGAGTTCCGCCGTCAGGTCGGCGTACTCAACAGTCAGGGACGGGCGGTGCTGATTTCCCTCGGTGGCGCCGATGCGCACATCGAATTGCGTGCCGGTCAGGAGCAACCGCTGGCCAATGAAATCATCCGTCTGGTGGAAACCTACGGCTTCGACGGGCTGGACATCGATCTTGAACAGAGCGCGATTGATTTCGCTGCCAACAAGACCGTGCTGCCGGCCGCCCTGAAACTGGTCAAGGATCACTACGCAGGCCAGGGCAAGCATTTCATCATCAGCATGGCGCCGGAGTTTCCATACCTGACGACCTCCGGCAAATACGTCGGCTACCTGCAGGCACTGGAAGGCTACTACGACTTCATCGCGCCGCAGTTCTACAACCAGGGCGGTGACGGTGTCTGGGTCCCCGAGGCCAATAACGGCAACGGGGCGTGGATCGCGCAGAACAACGATGCGTTGAAAGAGGATTTCCTCTACTACCTGACCGAAAGTCTGGTGACCGGCACGCGCGGGTTCACGAAGATCCCGGCGGACAAGTTCGTCATCGGCCTGCCTGCCAACATTGACGCCGCTGCCACCGGTTACGTGATCGACAAAAATGCAGTCGGCAACGCGATGAAACGCCTGGCGGTCAAAGGGCACCCGATCAAGGGCCTGATGACCTGGTCGGTGAACTGGGACAACGGCACCAGCAAGGATCGTGTGCCGTACAACTGGGAGTTCAGCCGGCGTTACGGGCCGCTGATCAACGGCGTGGCAGCAGCCACGCAGGTGTCAGATGTCGCAATGGCCGACATGGCCCGTCAGCGGTAAACGAATGAGAAAGCCCGGTAGCGCTGCCGGGTTTTTTTTGAATTACTGAAAAATAAAATGAGGCCAATGTTCTGTAGCTGTTCATCAATTGCAAACAGTGTACCTGACTGGATGTGGGCTTTACATTGTGCTGTTCAAGATGCTTTGAGGCTCATTCTTTGGGCGCGTTGAGTGAATTTAACCATGTTTTAAAATAATCTTGCTGTTCTTTCGGTGTTTTTGAAATATTGCAATCTTCATGGTCGAAAATATGAACTATGTTTTCTCTTCTTGCTGATTTTCCTAGCGTTAATTCATACGCAAGTGAGCCGCCACTCATTTGTGAACACATTCGGGAGGGCGTCACGTTCAATTTGGCTCCCTTGCAAAGAAATGTTATTTTCGGGTGCTCATTCCTGATTTTCGCCAAACAAAGATATAGGTCGTCTGCCTCGTATATTTTTTTAAATCCGTTGCTCATCGAAAACTCAATGGTCCCCTTTGCGGCATCGTAGGACAGATTTGCCTGTTCGAGAGCCTCATTAACGATGATAGATATTTTTTTGTGTTCCATTTCTATTTTCTTTTTGGATTAGGGATTGAGTAGCCTACATAGCTACCATCTTTTTTTAGCGGTGTAACTCCAATAATGTCAGCGCTATGAATGGAGCCTGGAATTGCAACTTCTATCTCGTCTGCAAATGGCACTTGGTTTCCGAGTGTTTTGTTTACATTTATTCCTAGTATTTTTCTAAGTGTGTATAGGTAACCTTTTCTTGTTTTTGAGCTTGTACCAAATTCGATCGCGACAAACTCAGATGGTGATGTGCTGATAAAGTAGCTCGGTGGGTTATTGCTGTCCATGGCGTGTAGCAACAGATCAGTACTTTGGCCTTTGCTTTTGAACCCGTTTTTAAAAACCTCATCGGGATGTTTCACGTCACCGCGATATAAGTATTCTCCTTCTTTTTCTCGGAGCGGAAGCTTGGGCTCACCTTCATTAACTTTGGACCCTTCCACCCCATCCGGCACCGAACATCCCGGCCTATTCGGCGGCGGACAATTGGAAGTCAACCCCAACGGATCCACCCACCCCGTTGGATTCGGCACGTACCGGTATTGATTCAGCCCACCCGCCAGCTTCACCGGATCCGGCGTCAGGTACCGTCCAACGTCCGGGTCGTAGTACCGGTGCCGGTTGTAGTGCAGTCCGCTTTCCGCATCGAAGTACTGCCCCTGAAACCGCAGCGGCTGGTCGAGGTAGTCCTCGGTCGCCAGTTCCAGCGAGGTGACCTTGCCGTAGGCGCTGTATTTGGCTGACCAGACGATTTCGCCGCTGTAGTCGGTCAGTTCCTGCGGGGTGCCGAGGTGGTCGAGCTGGTAGTAGAACGGGCAGGCGCGTTTCGGGCCTTGGCCGTCGAGCATCGCCAGCGGGCGAAAGGTGCCGGGTTCGTAGATGAAGCTGCGGTGTTGTTCTTTGCTGCTTTCGGCGATCAGGTGGTCGCCTTGCCAGAAGAACTCGGTGGTCTGGCCGTCGACGGTTTTGCGGATGCGGCGACCGAAGGCGTCGTATTGGTAGGACGCGGTGCTGCCGTCGGGGCGGGTCAGGCCGATCAGGCGGTGCTGGCTGTCGTAGCGGTATGCAGTGACGAGCTGTTGGGCGCGGCCGCGGCGTTCGCGGATCAGGTTGCCGAAGGCATCGTAGTCGTAATGGCGGTCGCCCTGCATCAGCAGGCGGTTGCCTTTGATGCTGGTCGGGCCGGGCCGATCCTGCAGCAGCAGGTTGCCGGCCGGGTCGTGGGCGAAGTTTTCCGGCACATCGTCGCGGGTGTGGCGCACGCGGATCAGCCGGTCGAGGGCGTCGTACTGGTAGCTGCGCTGACCGTGGCGGGTGTCGGCGATGTGTTCGAGGTTGCCGTTGGCGCTGTAGGCAAAGTCGCGGCGATACAGCGCGCTGCGTTGATGGCCTACGGCGTGGGAGTGCAATCGTCCTTGTTCGTCGTAGGCATATTCGCTGAGCAGTAGGCCTTGCTGGCGCTGCTGTTCGCGACCGTTCAGGTAGACGTGGCGGGTGAGCAAGGCGCCGTTGAGGTCGATCGCGGTCAGCGCGCCGCCCTTGGCGTAGTGGTAATCGAGCTTGCTGTTGTCCGGCAGGCGCATCCGGGTGAGTTGGCCGCAGGCGTCGTAGGTGTAACGCAAGGTGCCCCAGCCCTGATGCTCGCGCACCAGTCGGTCCTGGAGGTCGTATTCGAAGGCCAGCGGGTGATCCTGGCCATCATCCACGCCGACCAAGCGGCCTAGACGGTCGTAGCGGTATTCAACCGTACTGGCATCGGGCAGGGTCTTGAGCAGCAGGCGCCCGGCACTGTCACGCTCGTAATGGGTGACCAGCGTCGAGCCGTCGTCACCGAACTCGGTCTTCTCCAGCAGATGACCGTTGCGGTCATAGGCATACGCGGTACGCCGCCCATCAAAGCCGGTTTCCTGTCGGATCAATCCGGTCGGCGTGTAGTCCAGCCGGTACTTTTCGCCGGACTCGTTCTCGATCTCCGTGAGCAACAGCTGCGCATGGTCGTAGCGGTATTGCAGCCGCGTGCCGTCGGGGTTGATCCGCCGGCTGACCAGGTGCAGGTCGTCGTCATACTCGTAGCGGGTGATGCGCCCCAACTCATCGCGTTCGGCGGTGATCTGGCCGTAGGCGCTGTAGGACCAGGCACGGGTGGCACCGGTCGGCGAGGTGGCCTGGATCAGCCGTCCGACGGCGTCCCACACATGACGGGTGACCGCGCCGTGTTCGTCTTGCGCAGTAATCCGCCGTCCCAAGGCATCGTAGGAAAACTTCCGAACCCCGCCGTCTGGCAAACTCTCCTCGACCAACTGGCCAAGGTCGTTCCACACGAACACGTGCCGACCACTGTCCGGATAACGGACCGACAGCAACCGCCCCTGCGGGTCGTAGTGGTAATGGGTGACATGGCCGTCGGGATCGACCGCCTCGGTGACGTCGCCCTGGGCATTGCGCCGGTAGGTCCACTCCGCGTCGCCCCGGCTACGGCGGTGCAGGAAACCGTTGCGATACTCGTAGGACGTCGGCGTATCGTCCGGCGGAATCAGCGCGATCAGCCGTCCGGCGTCGTCATAGCGGTACTCGGTGACCGCCCCCAGCGCATCCTGCTCGGCGATCAGCCGGCCCTGCGCATCGTAGGCCTTGAGCTGCTCGCCACCGTCGGCCGCGACCTGACGCACCAGCCGCGCCGTGTCGTCGTGGACGTAAACCTCTTCACGGCCGTCGACGTACTGCACTCGCACGCTGCCGGCGTCGTCCCAGACGTAACGCGTGTCCATCTGCGAAAACGACGCCCAGTGCCGCACGCAACGCGCGGCCTTGCCGGAACGTTCCCACTCCCAGAAGAAACTCGCGCCACCGGTTAACTGCCGTTGCAGGATGACGTGCCGGTCGTCGTAGTCGTAACGCTCGCTTTCGCCGACGGCGTTGGTCGCCTCGATCAACCGATGACGGGCATCAAAGCGGTAGCTGACCAGCGTCTGCTCGGTACGCCAGGCAGCTTCGCGCCAGACTTGATAGTCCACGGCCACCAGATGCGCCCGCTCGTAGCGCAGCAACAAGGAACGACCGGCCCCGTTATCGAGGCGCTCAACCCGATCCAGACGATCACGCGTAATACGCAGCCGATTGCCATAGGCATCGCTGACAACCGTCAGACGCCCAGCCCGAAAGTGATAAAACCGCGCCGCGTCCCCCGCCAGCGCAAGGATCAATTCCTCCGGCTCATCCCCAAGAAAGATCGCCGCCCGCGACAGGCTGTTATGAATCGCCGGCCGCTCGACACTCGGCAACGGAAACCGCGTCCGCCGGTTCTCATGGTCAACCCAGAGCACCGAAGCACCCTCGACCTCCAGCCGATGCGCCAGCGAATGGCTCCAGCCAAACCCCAACCCGACATCGATTTCCACTGCACTGGTGCGATACAACCGGCTGAACTCGAACGGCAGCAACCCGTCGAGCACGCCATCGGTCAGGGTCAGCAGCTCCTCACCGGTGACCATCGACACCGGACAACCGTTGGTGCAAGTCCGGGGCACGCAATCGGCGCTGTCGCCGTTGGGGTTCTTCGCCTGAGCCGACGCATCGTCGCGAGGCTCATGCCGCTCCATTCGCGTCGTGCCGTGTGACTTGTTACGTGCAACGGCCGCCGGATTGGGCACCGTCAGCACCTGCGCATCCGCCGTGCGAATCTCCAGCGGAACCGCAGGCGTCGGCCGCAACGGTGCCGGACGCGCATTGATCATCAGCGGTTTCAAGGCGGCCGCATGCCGAGCCAGATCGGGTGCCGAAGTCAGCTCCGCCAAACGCAACGCCGACGCCGCCAGCCATTCCCGGGCACGCGGCGACTTGATCTTGCCGAGCACCTTGGCGCTCAACCACAGCGGAACCCCCATGCCCGCCGACACGCGCATCAACAGAAAGCCGATCAGCAATTCGACCCGAACTTCAGCCACCACCTCGGCCAGATACTGCGGCGGCAGCATCTTCAGCCAACTGGTGAACGCCGCCAGATGAATAAACAGCAACGGCTCGTCGCTGAGCATCAGCAGGCCATTGGCGATGGCCTCGGAGGAGGCCGCGAGCAAGGCTTCCAGCTCGACGCCGGACAGGTATCGCAGAAGTTTTTCGCTGTTGGCCTGCAAGTCGGCGAGCAGGGCGAACAGCTGTTTCACGTCATCCCAGACGCCATTCAGCGCCGTTTCGAAACCGCGCCAGTCGGCCTGCTGCAACTGACCGTAACGCTCCAGGAAACCCGCGCTGGAAAACTCCGCCCATTGCGGTTGAAACCCGACCCATTCCTCACGCAACCATTTTTCCAGGCCATCAATAAGCCCTTGATACGAGGCATACAGCGTCTGGATATGCGCGGTGGAAACATCGGGAAAGAAGGTGATGCGATAACGCTGGCCCCGGTCGCAGTCGTCGACTTCGAGAATGCCGCTGGGGCCGATGGTGTAATGCTGCGGTTCGCCGAATTTCAGGGCGCCGCCGACATCGGAAATGACCGGTTCCAGGGTCACCGGCGTATCGCCGATCGGCACGAAGCGCGCGGCTTCGAACATGTGCACCAGCGTCAGGGGCCCGGCAACGGGGCACATGACTACGGAAGTGCTGATGGGTTTTCGACTGCCAACCGGCGCACTGAGCTGGACATCGTTGCCGACCTTGAACACCTGATCGACATCCAGCGCGGTTCCCGTCCAGAACTGCTCGGCCCAGCTTTCATAGTCGTTGAGGCAGAGGCGGAACTCCTGAAACAGCTTCTCGGCGTCGGGCTGGTCAGGGTTCAGCGCAGCGACCACCAGCAAACCGATGCTGTTGTTCAGTTTCAGGAGTTGGTCAGATGGAAGCATTCGCAGTCACTCGCGCGCATCAAGGGATGGCGCGAAACTTTGCGGGGGATCAAACAGGAAAGAAGTCAGGCAAGTAGGCGATGTCTGTAGGGCGTTTCTCTAATTGCGCTCGGCTATGCCGGGTATTAGCGAGAGGCTGTTCGTTGAGCAGGGCTTTCGCCTACCATGCCATTAACGATATCGATGACAAAAAGGATCGAGCGTCATGCCCAACACCGCCGAGCGGATCAACATCATCGACACTCAGGTGTTGTCCCACGACTGGTATCTGCTGAAGAAAATCACCTTCGACTACCTGCGCAACAACGGTGAATGGCAGCGCCAGACCCGCGAAGTCTATGACCGTGGCAATGGTGCGGCGATTCTGTTGTTCAACCGTGAGAAGCGCACGGTGGTACTGACTCGCCAGTTCCGCTTGCCGGTGTTCGTCAACGGTCATGACGGTCTGCTGATCGAGGTGGCTGCCGGGTTGCTGGAAGGCGCGGCACCGGAGCAGCGTATCCGCGACGAGGCCGAGGAAGAAACCGGTTACCGCGTGCACGATGTGAGGAAGGTGTTCGAGGCTTACATGAGCCCGGGCTCGGTGACCGAGAAGCTGCACTTCTTCGTTGCCGAATACGACGCGGCGTCAAAGGTCAGCGACGGTGGTGGCCTGGAGGAGGAAACCGAGGAACTGGAGGTTCTGGAGTGGCGTTTCGACGATGCACTGGCAGCGTTTCATCGTGGCGAGATCTGCGATGCCAAGACCATCATGTTGCTGCAATACGCCGCCATGAATAACTTTTTCGACGCCTAAAACAGCTCGCCGGTTTTGCCGATGTCTGACCACTGGCCACCTTCCAGTGTCAGCAAGCGCTCCTTGGCCTCAAGGCCGCCGGCAAACCCGGTCAGTTTTCCCGAGGCACCAATCACCCGGTGGCAGGGCGCGATGATCGAAATCGGGTTTCTGCCGTTCGCCGCGCCGACGGCACGTACCGCGCTGGGATGGCCGATCTGTTGGGCAATCTGGCTGTAGGTGCGGGTCTCGCCGAACGGAATGGTCAGCAACGCGGCCCAGACCTTTTTCTGGAACGCGGTGCCGGCAAAGTCCAGTTCCAGATCGAACGCATTTCGCGTTCCTGCAAAATATTCTTCCAGTTGTCGCGCGGTTTTCACCAGTACCGGGTTGTCGGCTGCTTCGGTCATCGGCCCGAGGCGCACCCGGTTCGGTTTATCGTTTTCCCAGAGGATGGCGGCCAGTCGTGAGCCGTTCGCGACCAGCTTCAACTCGCCGACGGGCGAGGGCAGGGTGATGAACGTGTAGGCCATGGGAAAAACTCCGGGTCGGGTCGGCAACAGCGCCCAGCATACTGCCGGATCGGGGAGGCGCAAACCGCAATCGCGACCATACTGGCTGATGCTCTTGAAGCGCTTTCCTACCTTATAAAAAGAAGAGACCGACTCATGAAGTACGAACCTTTTGCCAAATCGCTGATTGCGACCTCATTGGCGCTCAGCTGCCTCATGGCCCATGCCGCCTCGGTTGCCCCGGTCGCAGCCGAAAACGGCATGGTGGTCACCGCCCAGCACCTGGCCACCCACGTGGGTGTCGATGTCTTGAAAAGTGGCGGCAACGCGGTGGATGCGGCGGTCGCCGTAGGCTACGCACTGGCGGTGGTTTACCCGGCGGCGGGCAACCTCGGTGGTGGTGGTTTCATGACCATTCAACTGGCGGACGGACGCAAGACCTTCCTCGACTTCCGGGAAAAAGCCCCACTGGCCGCGACAGCCAATATGTACCTCGACAAGGACGGCAACGTCATTCCTGATCTGAGTACCCGTGGCCACCTTGCGGTGGGCGTTCCGGGCACTGTCTCCGGCATGGAACTGGCACTGACCAAGTACGGCACCAAGCCGCGCAAGGACATGATTGCGCCAGCCATCAAGCTGGCGGAAGAAGGCTTCGAGCTGGAGCAGGGCGACGTCGATCTGCTGGACTACGCCACCGACGTGTTCAAGAAGGACATGAAAGATTCCGGCTCGATCTTCCTCCACAACGGCGAGCCGATGCAGGTCGGGCAGAAACTGGTGCAGAAGGATCTCGGCAAAACCCTGCGCACCATCTCGGAGAAAGGTGCGGACGGTTTCTATAAAGGCTGGGTGGCCGACGCCATCGTCACCTCCAGTCAGGCCAACAAGGGCATCATCACCCAGGCCGACCTCGATAAATACAAGACCCGCGAACTGGCTCCGGTGGAGTGCGACTATCGCGGCTACCACGTGGTGTCGGCGCCGCCGCCAAGCTCTGGCGGGGTGGTGATCTGCCAGATCATGAACATCCTCGAAGGCTATCCGATGAAGGATCTGGGCTTCCATTCGGCCCAGGGCATGCACTATCAGATCGAGGCGATGCGCCACGCGTATGTGGATCGCAACAGCTATCTGGGCGACCCGGATTTCGTGAAGAACCCGATCGAGCACCTGCTGGACAAGAACTACGCGACCAAGCTTCGCAACGCGATCCAGCCGCAGAAGGCCGGTGTTTCGGCTGAGCTGAAACCTGGCGTTGCGCCGCACGAAGGCAGCAACACCACGCACTATTCGATAGTCGACAAGTGGGGCAACGCGGTGTCCGTCACCTACACCCTCAACGACTGGTTCGGCGCAGGCGTGATGGCGAGCAAGACCGGGGTGATCCTCAACGATGAAATGGATGACTTCACCTCGAAAGTCGGCGTGCCGAACATGTACGGCCTGGTGCAGGGTGAAGCCAACGCCATCGCGCCCGGCAAGGCGCCACTGTCGTCGATGAGCCCGACCATCGTCACCAAGGATGGCAAGGTGGTGATGGTGGTGGGCACGCCGGGCGGCAGCCGCATCATCACCGCGACGCTGCTGACCATGCTCAACGTTATCGACTATGGCATGGGCCTGCAGGAAGCGGTCGATGCGCCGCGTTTCCACCAGCAGTGGATGCCGGAGCAGACCAACCTCGAAGACTACGCCGCCAGCCCTGACACGAGGAAGATTCTCGAGAGCTGGGGCCACAAGTTTGCGGGCCCGCAGGACGCCAACCACATCGCCGCGATCTTGGTCGGAGCGCCGTCGCTGGGCGGTAAACCGGTGGGCAAGAACCGCTTCTACGGCGCCAACGATCCACGGCGCAACACCGGGTTGTCTTTGGGTTACTGAGAAGGGTAAAAAGGGGGCGGGCACACGTCCGCCCCTGTCTCAAGGACCGATCAAGGAAGGCTCACCATGACCACCGCATTGCTGATCATCGATGTCCAGCGCGCCCTGTGCACAGGCGAATACGAGTGTCACGACATCAAACGGGTGATCGACACCATCAACGGCCTCAGCGCCCGGGCGCGCAAGGCTGGCGTCACAGTCGTGCTGATCCAGCATAACGAGAAGGACAGCCCGCTCACCTACGGCGCCGAGGGCTGGCAACTGGCCGATGGCCTGAATACCGCACCGAGTGACCTGCACGTCGACAAGACCGCCAACGACTCGTTCTACCAGACCAACCTGCAAAAGCTGATCCCCCGGGAAGACTTCGACCGTCTGGTGATCTGCGGTCTGCAGACCGATTACTGCGTCAACGCCACCGTACGCCAGGCCCATCAACTGGGCTACGACGTGGAGCTGGCCGCCGACGCGCATTCCACCGTCGACAACGGCAACATGAGCGCCGAAGACATCATCGCCGAACACAACAAGGACTGGGCGCACCTGACCGGTTCGGTGGCGCGGATTGATGTGAAACCGGCGGCCGGGATCGCGTTCTGACTCTCTTGAAGTAATCGGTGAAATTTCCAGAGCATCGATAACCCGGGCGCGGCATACTGCCGCCGCCTCAGGAATGGAATCTGTCGATGCTCGCTTTCAATCTCCGTCACGCCTTGCTGCTGACGCCCCTCGTTTTTGCTGCCAACTCCCACGCTGCCAGTTTCGACTGCGCCGGCGCTTCCAGTCCGGTTGAAAAAGCCATTTGTGCGGATCCGTATACCTCGAGTCTTGATGAGAAACTCGGGAAGCTCTGGACGACAACGCTGGCGCAGGTGGCTGACCCGCAAGCGCTCAAGGCTGATCAGCGTTTGTGGTTGAAAAAACGCAATCAATGCGCCGCTAATGGCTCCTGTCTGCGTCGTGAATACCTGATGCGTCTGAAAGCGCTTGAATACGTGACCAAGCCGTTCAGTTGGGATGCCACCTGGAAGATAATCCCGTGGGGAGTTTCATCGGCGGCAGAGATAACAACCAGGCGTCTGGACGCCACTCATATTGCTTTTGATATTTCTGCGTCGAATGGTGGCAATTCTGGAGACATGGACGGTGTGGCCACAATCGACGGTGACGTAGCGCATTTCGAAGGAGGGAGCTGTACCCTGAAGTTCAGTGCGTTCAACGGTTTGCTGGATGTCGATTCGGATGGCGGTGACGGAGCGTGTGGTGGCGGAATGGGCGTTTACTATGGCGGTCGGTATGTGGCATCTGAACAACCGATCGCGATTGAATACGACTTGCTGAGCCTTGGCGTAGTTCATACGCAGCAAGAAGACCAGACGTTACGCACGTTGCTCAAAAGTGACTATCAAACGCTGCTACAAAATAGTGGCTCGATGGCAACGGGTGAGAACTCTATTGATGTGCCGGAGGGGGAAGTCAATGAGCTCTGGTTGCGAGGCCTGGCTACCAGCAATGCGGCGATTCTGATGAGCGCGCCGGGAGGCCGAATCTGGCTGGTGCTATTGGTTTTCGATGAACAACGTAAAGTCAGGGCGCGGTATTACACCAATGTTCCCAAATGGAAAACCCAAGTGCCTGATGTGCTGTTGGCGTGGCGTGAACGCTTGGCGGGGAATACAACATTGCCTTTGGACCTGATGCCCTGACTTCGCCGCTCAAGTCGCAAACATCAACCTGCGCACATCACTCACCGGCTCGGACACCACACCGCCCAGTACCAGCCGCGTAATGGTATCCGCCGCCCTTTCATAATCCTCATCCTGCGGCACTTCCTGCCCGGTGATGCGCCCTATCTGCCAGCCGATATTGGTGTAGGTGCGCGTCGCCGACCAGATGAACAACATCAAATGCTCGGGATCCACCGGCGCCAGCAAGCCGCGCTCGATCCAGCTGCGCAGGCACTCGACATTGCGCCGGGCTTCGGCGTGCAGCAGGTCGCGGCATTCATCGGGTAGTTGGCGACCGCCCAGCAGCAATTCACCACTGAACACCTTGGCAATCGCCGGATGCTCGCGGGCGATGCGGATGCGGGCCGCGACGTAGGCGCGCAGGCCGATCAGCGGGTCATCACTTTCGCGCAGCACCGCCGAGGCTTCCAGCAGCGGTTCGACGAAGCCGAGCAGCACTTTGCCGTAGAGGTTTTCCTTGCTCTGGAAGTAGTAATAGAGATTGGCCTTGGGCACCCCGGCGCGGGCCGCGATGTCGCGGGTCTGGGTCGCGTCGAAGCCGTTGGCGGCGAACTCTTCGCTGGCGGCCTTGAGAATCTGTTGCTGGTTGCGTTCGCGGATGCTGCTCATGGAAGGCGTTGAAAGTCTGGCGATTTCGGGTTCGCAATATACAAAACTATATAGCGATTAAGCCAGCGAACTCGACGGACAGCGCTATGCTGCTGCAATCATTTGACGGGATCGGGGAGGGGATATGAGTCTTCAGGCAATACGCGCCAGCGCGGAACATCTGGATGCCGTGGCCGAACTGTTCGACGGTTATCGCGGCTTCTATGGCCAGCCATCGAACCTTGAGCAATCGCGGGCCTTTATTGCCGAGCGCATGGCGGGCAATGAATCTGCGATTTTTCTGGTTCAGGATCAAAGCGGCGAAGCGCTGGGGTTCGTCCAGTTGTACCCGACGTTTTCTTCGATAGACGCCCACCGCACCTGGCTGCTCAGCGACCTGTTCACCACACCGGCCGCTCGAGGCCGTGGCGTCGGGCGATTGCTGATGAACACCGCCCGCGACTTCGCCGTGGAAACCGGTGCCAAGGGCCTGGTGCTGGAAACCGCCACTGACAACTTCACGGCTCAGGGCTTGTACGAATCCCTTGGCTGGGTGCGTGACACAGGCTATTACACCTACAACCTGGATCTGCGACAGGGCTGAATAGTCGTTTTTTCAGGTTTTTCCCGAAACAGGTCTTTCCCCGAGCAAATGTGATCACTAGAATCCGCCCCGGCGCTCCACGTGGAGGCTCTTTGATATCACTTTAGGGACGACATAATGCAATTCGGGAAAATCCTTGCGCTGGGTCTGGTGCTTACGCTGGGCGGTTGTGCCAGTTTCACCAAGGACGAAGTCGCACCGGTCACGCTGCCATCGATGGCCAGCTACGCCAACAAACCTAACGTCTATGTCGATTTCGACTTCTATCAGGGCGAGCCAAGTGCCGCCGCCGTCGAAGTGCCGCAGGCGCGCGACAGCCTCAAGCCCCAGCTGCAAAAGATCCTGAAGGATTCCGGTCTGTTCGGCCGCGTGACTCTTGACGAGTTCGAGAAGCAGCCGGGCGACTACAGCCTGCGTCTGAAAATGTACAACCATCCGCCGAGCGCCGGTTCGATGGTGATGGCCTACATCAGCGGCTTCAGCATGATGGTCATTCCGGCCTATGGCACCGACCAATACACGCTGAGCCTTGAATCCCTGGATCAGAACGGCCAGGCACTGGCCAAGGCGAGCAACCATGACGCCGTCGGTACCTGGGTCGGCATTTGGTTTATCCCACTGATGGGCAACACCACCAAAGACGCGGTGAACGACACCTTTACCCGTCAGGTCAACGCGCTGCTCAAGCAGTGGGTCGACACCAACAACCCGAAATACTCGGCGCTCGAGACCCGCATCCCACGGGCATGACGCAAAAAAAAGAGCCGCAATCGCGGCTCTTTTTTTCGCCCTTACTTCAGGGCCTGGATGAACTGAGGATCGCTGTACAGATCCTTCAGCAAATCCTTCAGCATCGGGTTGTAGGCGTTGGTGGCGTTGGGAATCGCGATGAAGCCAAAGAAGCTGCTGCTCCATTGATGGCTGACTTCCTTTGTCGCGTCGTACACCACGTTCTTGCCGTCGAGCATGGTGAAGCGCGCGGCGATCTTGCCGTCACCGGTGCCCATCCCGGCGTTCAACTGGTTTTTCACGACCAGTACCTGCAGGTGACGAGTGGCGTTCGGATCGAGGAGGCCAGCCTTGCGCAGTTCCTCGGTGATCGCATCCTGGATGTGCGCCGGGATGCTGCCTGTCGGCGACTTGATCGGGTTGGCGCGAACCATCAACGAGCCTTCGCCAGACTCTGCGGTCACCTGCGGATTGCTGATCGCGTGCAGCGGCGGGGTCTGCTTGAGCTTCTGGACGTTGTCGAAGCTTGGCTCGTAGCGGGTCATGGTCATGCCACAGCCTTGCAGCAGCAGTGCAAACAGCGGGACCAACAGCAGCGTTTTTTTCACGGCAGTTCCTTGCGCGTTGAAGAGGGGCGCGAATTATGGGCAGAGTGCCATCATCCGGCAACCTGCTTTACCGTGAATCAATCGGCCTGGCGCAACAATGCTTCGATCCGTGCCAGTTCCCAGGTACTCAGCAGGCTTACCGGATCGGTGCCAAAGCGTTGTCGGGAGTCGAGTGTCCAGCGACGACCTTGCGGACAACGACATTCGCAACAGTGGTGCAGGTGTTGGCCGTCGAAGTCGAGTTGCAGGTTCCAGCCCTCGATGTCGACTGAAACCTGACCGGGTCGCGGGTCCGTCACCCGCAAGAGGCAAACACCCAACGCGGCATCGCGCAAGCGCTGGCAGACTTCGCGGGCGGATAGAGATGACATGTGCAAACCCGAAGATCAACGAAGCGCGCAAGCATAAAGTGCCGGGCCGTCCCTGTCAGCGATCGCTGGCCCGTGCCCGGGCAATTGCGTAACATCCGCAACCCTCTTTTTCCCGTGAATACAGCGGCCGCCAGTCTCGGCCGCGCTGTCAGGTAAGCCATGAAACCGATTCGTCTGCGCGCCGATGTCCTGGCCGGACTCACTACCTCGTTCGCCCTGTTGCCCGAATGCATTGCGTTCGCGCTTGTGGCCCACCTCAATCCGCTGATGGGCCTGTACGGCGCCTTCATCATTTGCACGCTGACCGCGTTGTTCGGCGGCCGGCCGGGCATGGTCTCCGGGGCGGCCGGTTCGATGGCGGTGGTGATCGTCGCGCTGGTGGTGCAACACGGCGTGCAGTACCTGCTGGCGACGGTGTTGCTCGGTGGCCTGATCATGATGGCGTTCGGGCTGTTGCGCCTGGGCAAACTGGTGCGCATGGTGCCGCACCCGGTGATGCTCGGGTTTGTCAACGGTCTGGCGATCATCATTGCGCTGGCGCAACTGGAGCATTTCAAGAGCGGCGAGAAATGGCTCAGCGGCACGCCGTTGTACTTGATGGCCGGGCTGGTGTTGTTGACGATGGCCATCGTCTACATCCTGCCGCGCCTGACCCGCGCCGTGCCGCCGGCACTGGTGGCGATCCTCGGCGTCGGGGCGCTGGTCTATCTGCTGGTCCTGCCGACCCGCACCCTCGGCGACATGGCGCACATTGCCGGCGGTCTGCCGACGTTCGCGCTGCCGGACATCCCGTACAACCTCGAAACCCTGCGCATCATCGCGCCCTACGCGATCCTGATGGCGCTGGTCGGCCTGCTGGAGACCCTGCTGACCCTCAACCTCACCGATGAAATCACCGAAACCCGTGGCTACCCGGATCGCGAATGCGTGGCGCTGGGTGCGGCGAACATGGTCTCCGGCGCGTTCGGCGGCATGGGCGGTTGCGCAATGATCGGCCAGACCGTGATCAACCTCAGCTCCGGTGGACGCGGGCGATTGTCCGGCGTGGTGGCGGGCGTGCTGATTCTGTTGTTCATTCTGTTTCTGTCGCCGCTGATCGAGCGGATTCCGCTGGCGGCGCTGGTGGGCGTGATGTTCGTGGTGTCGCAGCAGACGTTTGCCTGGGCCTCGTTGCGGGTGCTGAACAAAGTGCCGCTCAACGATGTGCTGGTGATCATCGCGGTCACCACCATCACGGTGTTCACCGATCTGGCTACGGCGGTGCTGTGCGGGATCATCATTGCCGCGCTGAATTTCGCCTGGCAGCAGGCGCGTGAACTGTACGCCGATGAACATCTGGAAGCCGACGGCAGCAAACTCTATCGACTGCACGGCACGCTGTTCTTCGCCTCGACCACGCCGTTCCTCAATCAGTTCGACCCGGCCAACGATCCACAGCGGGTGACGCTGGACTGCCGGCATCTGAGCTTTGTCGACTACTCGGCCATCGCCGCGCTGAAAACCCTGCGCGAACGCTACGCCAAGGCCGGCAAGCAGTTGCAGGTGTTTCACCTGTCCGAGCGCTGCAAGAAACTGCTGAAACGCGCCGGGGTCGATCACGACTGAACAATTGTGGGAGCCAGCCTGCTGGCGATGGCGTCAGGTCGCTCAAAAAGCTTTGAATGACACACCGCTTTCGCCAGCAGGCTGGCTCCCACAGGTTTTCTGTTAAATCAGGCATCGATAGCCGGGAAGTCGATGTCGGTCAGTGCGGTGTTGTTGAGGTAGTTGGTCAGGGTCTGCACGGCGACGATGGCGATCACTTCGATGATCTTCTTGTCGTCGATGCCGGCGGCGCGGGCGGCGGCGATCTGCTCATCGCTCAGATGACCACGGTTTTCCGTCAGTTGATGGGCGAAGGTGGCGAAGGCATTCAGCCTGCCGTGACGCGCTTCGATGATTTCTTCTGCTGCCAGCCCGGCCTTGCCGGCGAACAGGGTGTGCGCTGCCAGGCAATAATCGCAGCCGTTGACCTGCGACGTGGCGAGGTACACCGCCTCTTTTTCCTTGGCGCTCAGGGACGTTTTGCCCAGCGTGGCAGAGGCTTGCACGTAGGCATCCAGTGCAGCGGGGGCAACCGCCAGGGTCTTGAACAGGTTGGGCAGGAAGCCGATTTTTTTCTGCACGCCTTCCAGGGTCGGGCGGGTGGCTTCGGTCGCGGTTTCAAGGGTGATCGGGGCAATGCGGCTCATGGTGATTCTCCGAAAGTCCGGTGCGAAGTGCGCCAGGGATGGAGGTCATGTTATTGAGCGAGGCTGGTGCCTTGGGTGCAAATCGTCGAGGATATGCGACAGATCGTCCAAACCTGTCGTCGGGGATTCGTCCATGGATCGCTTGTCCACGTTGCTCAGCCACTTCGGCGTGAATGCCGGCACCTTCCACAGCGGTACTTTCTGCGGCATCAGCGCCTATGGTGGCGATCAGGTCTGCGGCCATGTGCATCTGTTGCAGGCCGGGCAAGTGCTGCTCAAACCGGGGAATGACCCCGAACTCACGCTCAGCGAACCGACGCTGATTTTCTTCCCCCGACCGTTTGCTCACCGACTGTTCGCCGACGAGGCCATGAACACGCAACTGGTGTGCGCCTCGCTGACCTTCGATGGCGGCGCGGGCAATGCGCTGGCGGCGGCGCTGCCGGATTATCTGGTGCTGAAACTCGCTGACCTGCCGGAAATGGCCAGCACTCTGGAGTGGTTGTTCAAGGAGGCATTTGACGGTCATTGCGGGCGTGAAGCGGTGATGGATCGGCTGTTCGAGCTGTTGGTGATTCTGCTGCTGCGGCATCTGATCAGCAGTCGCAATCAGCAACCGGGCATGATGGCGGGGCTGGCCGACCCGAAGATTTCCCGCGCATTGAGCCTGATGCATGACCAACCGGCCAAGGCCTGGAGCGTCGCCGAACTGGCCGCGACCGTGCATTTGTCCCGTGCCGGTTTTGCCGAGCATTTCCGGCGAGTGGTGGGGCAGACACCGGTGGATTATCTGGTGAGCTGGCGAGTCAGCCTCGCGCAGAAACGTCTGCGCGAAGGACGGCCGATTGCCTTGATCGCCGAAGAGGTCGGCTATGAAAGTCCTTCGGCGCTGGCCCGGGCGTTTCGGCGCAAGACCGGGCTCAGTCCACGGGAGTGGAAAGCGGGAACGAGCTGATCATCGGGCGAATTTCTTCGCCCCGGCCACGCACAAAATCACACCCAACGTGACCACCAGCATGCCGACGCTGACGTGTTCATGCAGCAACGTCGCCGCCAGCGCCAGGCCGAAAAACGGCTGCAACAACTGCAACTGTCCGACTGCCGCAATCCCGCCCTGAGCCAGTCCGCGATACCAGAACACAAAACCGATCAGCATGCTGAACAGCGAAACGTACGCCAGGCACACCCACGCCGACACGCTGATGCCGCTGAACGAGGCGGGCGCCCGCCATACGCTCAACACGGCCATCACCGGCAGCGACAACACCAGTGCCCAGCAGATCACCTGCCAGCCGCCGAGGCTGCGCGACAGTTTGGCGCCTTCGGCATAACCGAGACCGCAGGCGAGAATCGCCGCCAGCATCAACAGATCCCCGGTGGGCGAAGCGGTCAGTCCCTGGGAAACCGCAAAGCCGACCACCAGCGAACTGCCCAACACCGAAAAGATCCAGAACACCGGACGCGGCCGTTCACCGCCGCGCAGCACGCCGAAAATCGCCGTCGCCAGTGGCAGCAATCCTACAAACACAATGGAATGCGCCGACGTCACGTATTGCAGCGCGAGGGCGGTCAATAGCGGGAATCCCACGACTACGCCCAATGCCACGATCAACAACGAGAACCACTGATCCCGCGCCGGGCGTCGTTCACGAAACAGCCACAACAGGCCCAGCGCCAAGACCCCGGCGAGGGTGGCGCGGATGACGGTGAGGAACACCGGGTCGAATTCCAGCACCGCCAGCCGCGTGGCCGGCAGCGAGCCGCTGAAAATCACGACGCCGATGAAACCGTTGATCCAGCCACTGGTTTTTTCCAGGGCCGGGGCGGGCAGATTCGTGGTTGGATCCATGTCGGGTCAGGCTCAAAAGTGGGGTTGCTTGTGGCTCATCCTAGGGTTGAGAATCAGCACAATCAAAGAATTGTCATGGATACATCCCGACATGCCGCGCTCCCGTTACAAGACCCTCGTTGATTCCTATGCCGCCGACATTCGCAGCGGTCGCCTGTTGCCCGGCACGCGTCTGCCGACCCATCGGCAACTGGCGGCGAGCGAAGGGCTGGCGCTGGTCACGGCGTCGCGGGTGTATGCGGAGCTTGAGGCCATGGGCCTGGTCAGCGGCGAAACCGGGCGCGGCACGTTTGTCCGGGAAACCTCGTTGTTGCCGGGGCAGGGCATTGATCAGAAAGACATCGCTGTCGGCATGATCGACCTCAACTTCAACTACCCGTCGCTGCCGGGGCAGGCCGATCTGTTGCGCACCGCTTTGCGGCAATTGGCGCTGTCCGGCGACCTCGAAGCGCTGTTGCGTTATCAGCCCCACGCCGGTCGCCAGCATGAACGGGCTTCGGTTGCCCGGCACTTGCAGGCCCGAGGCCTGAGTGTCGACGCCGAGCAGGTGTTGATCGTCAACGGTGCCCAGCAAGGGCTGGCGGTGACGTTGATGGCAAAGCTCAATCCCGGTGACGTAATCGCGGCCGATGCGCTGACCTATTCAGGCTTCAAGGTGCTCGCCGAAGCGTTGCACCTTGAAGTGGTCGCGATTCCCGTGCTCGAGAACGGTCCGGATCTGGCGGCACTCGACAGACTCTGCCGCAACCGCCCGGTGCGTGCCGTGTACAGCATGCCGACCCTGCACAATCCGCTGGGCTGGGTGATGCCGCTGGCGCAGCGTGAACAACTGGTGGCGATTGCCCGACAGCATGATCTGACGATCATCGAAGACGCTGCCTACGCCTTTCTGGTCGATAACCCGCCACCACCGCTGGCGGATCTGGCGCCGGAGCGCACGGTGTACGTCTCGGGGCTTTCGAAAAACATCGCCACGGGCCTGCGCGTCGGCTTCATCGCGGCGCCGCTGAAAATCGTCCCGGCACTGGAACGCATCATCCGCGCCACCACCTGGAACACGCCGGGGGTGATGACCGCGATGGCCTGCGGCTGGCTCGACGACGGCACAGTCACCTTGCTGGAGGCGCAAAAGCGCGATGACGCACGGGCCCGTCAGGCGCTGGCAGCTGAAATCCTGCAAGGCTTGCCGATGGTTGGCCATCCTTCCTCGTATTTCCTCTGGCTGCCGCTACCGGAAGACGCAAGGTCCGATCAGGTGGTGATCGAGCTGATGAAGGCGCAGATCTCGGTCACCAACGCCGAGCCGTTCACCGTTTCGGCCCATGTGCCCCACGCGATCCGGCTGGCGCTGGGCTCGGTGGACATGCTTGTCCTGCGTCAAGCCTTGCTCAAAGTCCGGCGGGTGATCGCGGCTTACCTGTAGCGCAACGCTCCCCGCAGGATTACCCTTGGCGCCGCCGAAGATCTGGATGCTCCCGATGAAAAACACCGCGTTACTGACCCTCGCCCTGATCCTCAACGCAGGTCTGTTCAGCACGCCCGCCCTGGCGGCTGGCGACGCCGAGGCCGGCGGCAAAATCTTCCCGCGCCTGTGCGGTGGCTGCCACCAGGTCGGCGAGTCCGCCCGCCCCGGATTCGGCCCGCAACTCAACGGCATCATCGGCCGTCCGGCGGGGACCTCGGCGAACTACGTGTACTCCGATGCAATGAAGAACTCCGGCATCACCTGGAGCCGCGAAACGCTGACGGCGTATCTGAAAGATCCGAAAGGCGTGGTGCCGGGGACGCGGATGATCTTCTGGGGGCTGAGTTACGAGGAGAAAATCGATAATTTGTTGGCGTATCTCCAGACTTTTCAGTCGCCTTGATCAATGAGTAGAGGATTTTGTTCTTCGTAGTATTTGAGGCTCGGCATCTGCCCGGAGAAGAATCCTTCAAAGACCGATCGAAACCGCTGGCGAATCTCATAGAGTTCACTGCGTTTCAGGTTGCGGATTTTGTACAGATCACGGGGATCATAATGGGAGGTAAAACTATTTTGAGTGATGCTGAAAATCTTGAAAGCTCGCCAGTAAAGTTCTTGTGAAAAATCTTCCTCATCGACTAATTGATAAAGCGCCCATTCGAGTTTCCAGTATTCCTTGCGCGACCATTTCCGTCTTCCATGCATTCGCCCGGTGAAGGATAGGTAGTCATATTCATCGCACCAGGGGACGTTTCTGGCGATCAAAAAGTGTGGGTCCATTTCGAGACGTTCTGTTCTGTGCTTCTTCATGTTGTTTTCGCAGAGTTCATTTATTGACAATTCAATCATATTTAGCGCTCGGCCTGCCCCGCAAACCACCCCATCACCACCCCACACGCCGGATGCGCTGCCGCTGACGGCTGCAGGCACAACGAATAAATCCCCCCGGTTTTCAGCGGCTGTCCGAACGGCACCACCAACACCCCACGCTCGATGGATTCTGCCGCGAGCGTCATGTCCGTCACCGCCACACCCAATCCCCGCGCCGCCGCATCCAGTGCCAGTTCATCGAGGTTGAACGGGATGTGCCGGTAAGCTTCCAGCGGTTTGCCGTCGTTCGCGGCCAGCCATTCGATCCAGGCCTGGCGATCCGCCGAGCGATGCAGCAAGGCAAAACGCTGCAGTTCTTCGACTGACCGGGGGGCGTCCACCAAACCGGGGGCGCACACCGGCACCAGGGTTTCCTGAAACAGCGTCAGGCAGTCCGGATCACTCGATGCCGTCGGCAAATAAAGGATGTACGCGTCGCTGTCACTGGTGGGCTCGACGACTTCGGTGGCAACGGTTTCGATGGCCAGCGAAACCTCGGGATGGTGCAGATAAAAGTCGCTGAGTCTGGGCAGCAACCAGCGCACTGCCAGCGACACATGCAGGCGAATGCGGAACGGGCGTTTCTGCGGCGTGAGGCGCTCTTCGAGGTTTTTGAGTTGCTCGAAAATGCTCCGGGCACTGGCCAGCACCTGTTCGCCTTCCGGAGTCAGGTGCAGGTTGCGACTGGTGCGCACGAACAGCGCCACATTGAAGTGGCTTTCCAGTTGCTGGATCTGCCGGCTGACGGCGCTTTGGGTCAGGCACAACGTCTGCGCAGCCTGAGTGAAGCTGCCGCATCGGGCGACTTCGACCAGTGCCTGCATGGCTTGCAGGGACGGAACGTGGCGAATTTTATCCATGCGTTTTCAGAATGGCTCGATGATTTCTTAGCGTTGGTGAGGCGTTTGAAGACCCTATAGATTCTAGTTCTGGCGGCAATCTTCACAACACGGGCATGCGATTCACGCATGGGAATCCGAAGAAGGCAAGCCGCTGAACGACAGTCTTACGAGGTGATGCATGGACAATATCTGTGGCTGGATCGCACAAGCCGGAAACGCCCCGGCACGCGGTCGCCTGAGCGGAGCGCAAAAAGCCGACTGGCTGGTGATCGGGGCCGGCATCACCGGGCTCAGCGCCGCGCATAACCTCGCGCAACTGCATCCCGAGGCGCGGATTGTGGTGGTTGATCGGCAATCGGCGGCGCAGGGCGCTTCGGCGCGCAACTCGGGATTCGTGGTCGCCCATGAACACCCGGCCAACAGCGAACTGATCGGCGCCGCAGGCTTTGCCGGGTTTGAAGTCGACACGGCGATTTCCCGCGCCGCCAGCGAAGAAGTCCGCCAACGCATTGCCCGACACGCCATCGATTGCGACTTCCGCGACAGCGGTTATTTCTTCGCCGTCAACGATCCGGCCAAGCTCAATCAGGTCGATGCGAAACTGGCCACGCTGCGTGCCCTTGGTGCCCGCGCTGAATTTCTGCAAGGCGAGTCGTTGAGTCGAAAACTCGGCACTCGTCACTATCAGGCGGCGATCTGGTGCGGCAATGGCAATGCGCTGCTGCAACCGGCCAAGTATGTGAAGGGCTTGCTCGATGCGCTCCCGGAGAATGTCACGGTGTTTGAAAATACCGATATTTCGGGTCTTGAGCGTGTTGGTTCGGGGCGTCTACGCGCCCAAGGCGCCGAAGGCAGTGTCGAGGCGAAGCAGGTGCTGGTATGCCTCAACGCCTTCATTCCTCGCGTCGGCATCAACGACAGCGCCACGTTCCCGATGGAGTTGAGCGCCAGCCTCACGCGACCGCTTACGGATCAGGAGTTCGCGGCCATCGGTTCGGTCGAGCCGTGGGGCGTGCTCTCGACCCGGCCGTTGGGCGCGACCGTGCGGTTGACCCCGGATCGCCGGGTGATGATTCGCAACACCGCCGAGTACCGCACGCGGGACCTGTCCAACAGTGAGCTGGTTCTGCGCCGACAACATCATGTGCGCGGTCTGCAACGGCGCTTTCCGTTCCTCGGCGAGCAAGACATCCGCTACACCTGGACCGGTCACCTGAGTGCGAGCCGCAGCGGCCAGGCCTATTTCGACCGGGTTGAGGAGGGAGTTTTCGCCGTCGCCGGTTGCAACGGTTCGGGCGTGGCGCGCGGAACCCTGTGGGGACGGCTGTTGGCGGAGCTGGCGTCGGGCGTCGACTCGCCCTTGCTGCAATCGGTGATGCAACGGGCCGAACCCGGCTGGCTGCCGCCGCGACCTTTCTTCGATATCGGTGCCATGCTTCGCATGCGCGTGGAGGCGGTCAGGGCCAGAACAGAAATCTGAAATTCCGCACATCCCACAAGAACAAAAGCCACTCAATTCAGGTGACAGAACATGCGCGCCCACACACTTTCCCTGGCGGTCCTGCTCGCAACGGCATCGACCGGCGCCCTGGCCGACGAAGCGGTCAACATTTCCAACTGGAACGGCTACATCGCCGACGACACCCTGGCCAACTTCACCCAAGCCACCGGCATCAAGGCCACTTACGACATCCATGACAGCAACGAAGTGCTGGAATCGAAGTTGATGACCGGTAATACCGGTTACGACGTGGTCAGTCCGTCGAACCACTTTCTGTCGCGGCTGATCAAGGCCGGCGCGATCCAGAAACTCGACAAGTCGCAACTTTCGAACTGGAAGAACCTCGACCCGCAGTTGATGAAGAAACTCGAAGTCAACGATCCGGGCAATCAATACGGTTATCCGTACATGTGGGGCACCGCCGGTATCGGTTACAACGTCGAGAAGATCAAGGCGATCTTCGGCAACACCGACGTTACCCGTTCGTGGAAGCTGTTTTTCGAAGAGGACAACATCAAGAAGTTGAGCCAGTGCGGCGTGGCGATCATCGACAACCCGACCCAGGTGTTGCCGATCACCCTCAACTACCTGGGCCTGCCGCCACACAGCCATGAACCGGCGGATTACCAAAAAGCCGAAGCGGCCTTGTTCAAGATTCGCCCTTACGTGCAGTACTTCCACGCGTCGAAGTACATCAGCGATCTGGCCAACGGCAACGTCTGTGCGGTGATCGGTTTCAACGGCGATGTCGTCCAGGCTGCCGCCAGTGCCAAGGAAGCGAAAAACGGTATCGACATCGCTTATTCGATTCCCGACGAAGGCACGACGTTGTGGTTCGACATGGTGGTCATGCCCAGGAACGCGCCCCACCAGAAGAATGGCTACAGCTACATGAACTACCTGCTTGAGCCGAAGGTGATCGCCAACATCAGCAACAGCATTCACTACGCCAACCCCAACGCGGCGGCGAATGAGTTCCTGACGCCGGCGGTGAAACAGGATCTGGCGATCTACCCGCCGAAAGAGGTGATGGACAAGCTGTTCACCGTGGAAGAGTTGCCGGCGGCGATTGCGCGGTTGACGACGCGGTTGTGGACCAAATTGAAGACCAATACCTGAAGAGACTCGTGAAGCGCTGTGCCGATGGCGCTTCATGAAATATGTCGTGGTTGATACTAATGTGCCATTGCCTCCGGTAAAGTGTGCGCCGCCCGAGAGATGGATCCCGGGCGTTTACCCATGGAGTCTTGCAGTGAAATACCTCAGCAAAGTAGTCGCCGCCGCACTGTTCGGTGTGGTTCTGGCAGGTTGCACCGGCACCCCGATGAACAGCAAACACTACGACAGCAACCAGTACACCGTGATCGGCCACAGCGAAGCGACCGCCACCGGCCTGATGCTGTTCGGCGTGATCCCGATCCGGCAGAACAGCCGTTTCGTCCGCGCGCAAGAGGCCGCCATCCAGGCCAAGGGCGGCGATGCCATGATCAACACCCAGGTTCAGGAAAACTGGTTCTGGGCATGGGTTCTGAGCGGCTACACCACCAAGGTCTCCGGTGATGTGGTCAAGCTGAAAACCGTTCAGTAAGCGACGGCTGGATGTGAAAAAGCCCGGCGAATGATGCCGGGCTTTTTATTGAGTTGGCGGCAGACCTTCCGTGCAGGCACAGAGCCGTCAAATGAGTTTGCGTCGCACCGCCAATGCAATCGAGGCGAAGCCCTTGCCGGTTCCAGGATTTGAAACCGAGGTATTCTGCAACGCCGAAATGTCTTCCCAGCGATCAACGGATTCAATGCGCTCGTGCGAAGCGTCTGTATCGATTTCAAATGCGATGAAGCGCTCATCCTGATTCAACAGGCGCCCGAAGAGCCGAGGCATGCCTGGAAAGTCGATTTCCAGTTCGATCACGATTGACTTGGACCAATCGACGCCTTGGGATTCCCCGAACCGGCCCAGTGCGGCAGGCACACCACGCTCGCGCCATTCGTGGGCCGTCAGCATCAGGCGATGGGCGGTGACCTCGTTTTGCTCCTGTACGTTGAGCTGTTTTTTCTTCAGTAGTCGTTCAATGTCCATGGAAACCTGAATCTCGGCGCGGTAACCGCAGCTTACCCGGCAGTCGCAAGAAACGCGCGCAAAGAAAAGCCCGGCTGATCAGGCCGGGCTTTTCTTTGTCTTGCGAAAGCGTTTTCAGGTCATGCAACGCGGCGTTCGATCAGACGATCCGAACCACCTTCAGCTACGCGACGTTCCAGCAGACGATCCGAACCACCTTCAGCTACACGGCGTTCTTGCAGACGATCCGAACCACCTTCGGCAACACGGCGTTCCAGCAGACGATCCGAACCACCTTCAGCTACACGGCGTTCTTGCAGACGATCCGAACCACCTTCGGCAACACGGCGTTCCAGCAGACGATCCGAACCACCTTCAGCTACGCGGCGTTCCTGCAGACGATCCGAGCCACCTTCGGCAACGCGGCGTTCCAGCAGACGATCTGAACCACCTTCAGCTACGCGGCGTTCCAGCAGACGATCCGAACCACCTTCAGCTACACGCTGTTCGATCAATCGATCCGAACCGCCTTCGGCGATCATGGTGTGAGCGGGTTTTGCTGCAAAAGCGTTGACTGCAAGTACCGAGAAAGCGATGCCGAGAAGGATTTGGCGTTTCATGATCGTGTGCTCCGGGGTGTTGTTCGGTTGGTATGGAGCAGATGTTACGCCCGGGATTTTTTATGAGAACTTCATTGGCGTGATGGTGACTATCGACGCCAGCGATGGATGCCTGAGCCTCGATTCACGGGGCTGTTGCCCGAATACATAGTTCGCCGGTGGCACGGATCAGGGCCAGTTCATGCAACGTATCGTGAGTCAGACCGCTGCGCGCCTTGGCCAGCCATGTCGAGCAATTCGGGTCATGACGATAGGGCGTGAAGTCGGCGTATTGCTGCAACAACCGGGTTTGCAGCTCATCCAGGCGCGGACGAATCTGTTTGCCCAAGTCCGGACGCGGCGTGTCCGGCGCAGCACCGGCCGCCTGCCACTTCACGAGCAAACCGTATTGCACCAGTTTGTTGGCTTCCATTTGCGCGGCGATCAATTGCGCCACGTCTTCCGGGTCGAGCTTGCGTTCGGTGGCCAGCGCCCGGGCATTGGCGATGACCTGCGCTTCGCGGGGACTGTCCTGGATCGGCTTGCCGCTGTCCCATTTGGTCAGGGCAACGAGATCGCCGATGTTCAGGCGTTCGTTCAGGGTACTCAGCAGGCTTTGCAGCGCTTCAGGCGCTGGCGCCGGGGCAGCGTTGGCTGTCGTCGCCAGAACGGCAAAAAGGGTAGAGGTCAGCAGGGTCGAGACGCGGGACATGGGATCGGTTCACTTCCATTTTGGACAGGTGGTGGAGATTACGAAGTTTTAATGCAAAGGGGTACGACCTGAACGGCTGTGCATACCTTAGACTCTCCCACATTGCCTCCTCCCGAGACGGACTCTCAATGCAAACCCCCGCGCAAAACCCCCTCTGGAAAACCTACCTGCTGTTCCTCGCCCCCATGGTGCTGTCGAACTTCCTGCAATCCATGTCGGGCACGGTCAACAGCATCTACATCGGCCAGATGCTCGGCACTCAGGCACTGGCGGCGGTATCGGGGATGTTTCCGATCATCTTTTTCTTTATCGCGCTGGTCATCGGTCTGGGCGCCGGGGCAGGGGTGTTGATCGGTCAGGCGTGGGGCGCGCGTGAGTCGCATATGGTGAAGGCGATTGCCGGCGCGACGCTGTTGCTGGGAGTGTTGATCGGGCTGGTCGCGGCGGTGTTTGGCAGTGTGTTTGCGCGTCAGGCGTTGCAAGGGTTGGGCACGCCGGCGGATGTGCTGGATGACGCGGTTTCCTACGCCCGGGTGATGATGTGGACCTTGCCGTTTGTGCTGGTGTACGTGCTGTTCACCCAGCTGTTGCGCGGGGTGAGCGACACGCTGTCGCCGATGCTCGCGTTGCTGCTGTCGACCGTTGTCGGTCTGGCGCTGACCCCGGCGTTCATTCGCGGCTGGTTCGGCTTGCCGCAACTGGGCATTCAGAGTGCGGCGTTCGCCGGTCTGGCCGGTACCCTGGCGGCGATGGCGTGGCTGGCGTGGAGCCTGATTCGCAAAGGTCATCCGCTGGCGCCGGACCGGGAGTTCTTTGCGTCGTTGCGTCTGGACGGCGCGATTCTCGGCAAGGTGTTGCGCATCGGTCTGCCGACCGGGGTGCAGATGATCGTGCTGTCGCTGTCGGAGCTGGTGATTCTGACACTGGTCAACCAGCACGGATCGCAGGCGACGGCGGCCTATGGCGCAGTGACGCAGATCGTCAACTACGTGCAGTTTCCGGCGCTGTCGATTGCGATCACCGCATCGATCCTCGGTGCCCAGGCGATTGGCGCCGGGCGGCTGGAGCGCATGGGGCCGATCCTGCGCACCGGGTTGTGGATCAACGTGTGCCTGACCGGTGGTTTGATCGTGCTCGGTTACCTGTTGTCGCACTGGCTGCTGGGGCTGTTCCTCACCGAAGACTCGACCCGGGCCATGGCCGAGCACTTGCTGCACATCATGCTGTGGAGCCTGTTGATCTTCGGCTTCCAGGCGATCATCGGCGGCATCATGCGCGCCAGCGGCACCGTGCTGGTGCCGGTGGCCATCGCGATCATTTGCGTGGTCGGCGTGCAGTTGCCGGCGGCGTACTGGCTGGACGGGCAGTTTGGTTTGCAGGGTGTATGGATGGCGTTTCCGGTGGCGTACCTGGGGATGCTGGTACTGCAGACGCTGTATTACAAACTGGTCTGGCAGCATCAGAAGATCGAGCGGCTGGTGTAGGACTGACCGTCAGAAAACGCAGGGCCGTTCCCGGAGGAACGGCCCTTTTTGTTTTCAGCGGCCAGCGTGAATCAGCGGCCGCTGGTGATGCCACGGCAACGCCCGCTCCAGTTGCGCGGCCAGACGCAACAGAACATCGTCAGCCCCGAAGCGTGCCGCCAGTTGCACACCGATCGGCAGGCCGCTGTGCGACATCCCCAATGGCAGGGAGATGGCCGGTGTTCCCGCAACGTTGAACACCGGGGTGAAGGGCGAATGCTCGAACACTCGCGCCGTCCATTGCAGGCCATCCAGCGTGTCGGCGCCGCGATTGTAGAGACCGATGGCTTGCGGCAGTTGCGGCAGGGTCGGGGTCAGCAGGATGTCGATGGACTCGAACCACGCGGCCACTTGCCGGGCGACGCTGTTGCGTACTTCCAGCGCGGCGGCGAAATCCGTACCGCGCGATTGTTGGCCGAAGGCGTAGCAGGCGAGGGTGGCCGGTTCCAGGGTGCTGCGATCGACTGGCCGCCGGGTCGCAGCGGCGAGATGATCGATCCAGCGCACCAGACTGGCACACCAGATATGCGCGTTGGCCTCGACGAACGCGTCCCACGACAGACCGAGCGGCGCCCGCACGGTTTCAACCTGATGGCCGAGGGATTCAAGCTCACGGGCAACACGGGCGGTGGCATCACTGATCTCGGGATCGACGCTGGCCCCGTTCCACGGTGCATCGAGCAAACCGATACGCAACCGTCCAGGATCGCGGCCAACCTGAGCCAGAAAACCTTCGGTCGGTGCCGCCGTGTAATAAGGATCTCCCGGCGCACAGCCCTGCACCACATCCATCAGCGCCGCGCTGTCGCGCACCGTCCGCGACAGGCCCAATTGCACGCCGAGTCCGGCAAACACCTCGTCCATCAATGGCCCGTGGGAGCTGCGGCCGCGCGTCGGCTTGAGGCCCACCAGTCCGTTGAAAGCGGCCGGAACGCGGATCGATCCTGCCGCGTCGGTGGCATGGGCGATCGGCACGATGCCCGCCGCGACGGCAGCCCCGGCACCACCGCTTGAGCCTCCGGCGGAAAGTTGCGGGTTCCACGGGTTGCGGGTCGGGCCTTGCAGGAGGGAGTCGGTTTCGGTGCTGAACGCCATTTCCGGGGTGGTGGTGCGCCCCAGCGTCATCAGCCCTGCGGCGTTGAAACGTTGCATCAGAAATGAATCATTCTGCGCGATCAGCCCTTGGGCGAGTCGGCTGCCCAGTTCATTGCGGCGCCCGGCAGCGGTGATCGCCAGGTCCTTGATCAGGAACGGCACCCCGGCCAAGGGGCCGCTGCCCGTGGTCGCGGTCGGTGTCCAGTACTCAATGACGGCGTTGATCGTTGGGTTGACCTGCTGTATCGCTTCGATGGCCAGAGCGGTCAACTCCTTGGCGTCGACTTCGCCTGAAGCAACCAGTTGCGCGAGGCCGATGCCGTCATATTCGGCGTATTCGTTGAGGTTCATGGGTAGCACTCCGAAAGGGAGCACCGATATTAGGTCGCAGGGTCTCAGCTGATTAGCCCATAATCGCGGCATGAAATGTGCCATAGGTGGCGCAGTTGATTGTTCTCAGGCAGGCCCGAAATGATCCGTGACTTGAACGACACACTGGTTTTTGTCTGCGTGGTGCGCCTCGGCAGTTTCACCGCCGCCGCCCATGCCTTGCAGATTCCGAAAACCACGGTCAGCCGCCGGGTGCGCGAGCTGGAGCAGGCCATCGGCGTGCAGCTGTTGCGTCGCACCACCCGCCAGTTGAGCCTGACCGAGGCCGGGGCGGTGTATTACGAGCAGTGCAAGTCCATCGCCGACACCCTCGAGCACGCCGAACGGGCGGTGCATCAATTGCGTGACGGGCCCCGTGGCTGGTTGCGGGTGACGGTGCCGTTTTCATTCGGGGTGAGCTGGTTTGCACCGCTGCTGGCCGGGTTTCGTCAGGCGTATCCGGAGATTCGTCTGGAGATCCTCGCCTCCCATGTGCCGATGGATCTGGTGGGCGAGGAGATCGATGTTGCACTGCGGCTGGGGGCTTTGCCGGATTCGAGTTTGATCGCCCGTCGGCTGGCCAGTTTCCCCACGGGTATTTACGCGGCCCCGGAATACCTCGCCCGCCACGGTACGCCGCAAACTCCGGAAGAATTGCTTCACCATCAGACGTTGACGCTGCATCAGGCCCGGCGCGATGTCGGTTATGTCTGGCCGTTGCGTCGAGAAGGGGGGCGCCTGAGAGACTATCGTGTCGAACCTTCCATCCTGGCCAACGACCCGGCGCTGTTGCACGACGCGTTACTGGCAGGCGAGGGACTGAGCCTGGCGATGGACCAGAGCATGCAAGCGGATGTGCAGGCCGGGCGCTTGATCCGGGTGTTGCCGGAGTGGATCGGCCCGCCTCAGGATCTCAACGCGGTCACGGCTCGCGAGCATCTGCCATCGCCCAAAGTGAAGGCGTTGATCGGATACCTGAAAGCGTATATGCCGGACGGAGTGGCGTAAGCGGCGGTTGTTTGCTTAAGTCAATCGAGGCCCACCGAGGCGCCGGAGCATTCCATGTCGATTCGATTGTTGTTGGCTGCCGTGTGTTGCCTGATCGTCATGTCGACGGCGCAGGCGGTGGAGTACACCCGGGTCAATACCGCCGCCAGCCAGATCAGCTTCACCTACAACCAGATGGGCTCGCGGATGTATGGCACGTTCGGCAAGTTCGACGCGACGCTGGACTTCGACACTGCCAATCTCGGCAACGCCCGCACCACGTTGCACATCGACCTCACGAGCATCGACGCCGGCAGCGAGGACGCCAATACCGAACTGGTAAAACCGGCGTGGTTCGACACGCAAAAGTTTCCGACGGCAGTGTTCGAATCGACCGGTTTCAGCCGTGTCGATGAAAATCATTACCTGGTGGCCGGCCGGCTCACCCTCAAAGGCATCACTCATGAAGTGCAGGTGCCGGTGCATCTGAAACCGGACAACAGCATCGGCATCTTCGACGGTGAACTGGTGCTCAAGCGCGATGCCTTCGGCCTCGGTGCCGGCGAGTGGGCCGACACCGTGGTTTCGAACGACATCGCGATCAGGTTCAAGGTCGTTGCACCGGCCCAGTGACCGGCCTCAATACGCCCGCCAATGCCCCGGCACCCAGCGCCATTGGTTGCCGGCCCAGCGGTAGTGCCCGGCGACCCAGTGATAGCCCGGCGCAGGCATCGCCGGAACCACTTCGACGATCGGTGGTGGGCGGTGCGGGCGCGCCGGTTCGACGACACAACCCGACAGGGTGATTGCCACCAGCGTGGCAGTGATCAAGGCTTTTAGGGTTTTCGACATGGTGATGTTCCTGGTGGGTAACGTTGGCAGACGGTTGCGCGATCAACGCACCCAATGGCCTTCAATCCAGTACCAGTTCGGCCCGCGCGCCTGCCAGTGGCCCGGTTCCCAGCGTGCGCCACGGTGACGCACCGGTTGCCAGTGACCGGGCATCCAGACATAACCACGACCTTCCCAGCGCCAGTGGCCGCGATCCCAGGCATAACCTGCCCGTGGACCGGGCATCGGTTCCATGCGCATCGGTGGCGGTGCTTCGCGGATGATCATTTCGGGTTGGGCAAACACGGGGGAACTGGCCAGCGCGGCCAGCGTCACGGGCACCAGCAGCAGGGCTTTTCGCCATTTCAACAGGGAACGCAGAACGTTCATGACAACTCCTCAGGACCTGCGTCGGGAAAATGAACGCAGTTGAAGAATTGGACGCCAAACGGGCGAAAAGTCCGCTCACCGGCAGATGAAATTTTTGTCAGGCTTGCACAAGGTATGATGTCGCGGTTCGCCGGTCGCTCAACCCGCCCGGCAACCTGTGTTTTACCGTCGGAGTTCACCCGCCATGCCCCGCATCACCCACTACAAATCCCCGTGCCCCGAAGGCGTCAACAGCCAGATCCTGCAGATGGTGGTCGACTACCTGACCGACATCAGCGCCATCGGTCTGGGCCCGAGCAACCTGCTGTACAACGTCTATCAGTACGCGGTCGGCTACGAGGTGCATTTGTATCTGGAGGCGCTGAACGGCGAGAAGGGCACCGAAGTGGAGTTGCTGGTGGCCACCGACGACGATGATCCGGAACAGGTGATCGGCTTTCTGTTGTATCTGCCGGTCCAAGGCGATTGGGAAGCGTGCAATGTGGCGTACTTGGCGGTCGATCAGCAGCATCGCCGCCAGGGCGTGGCCCGTGCGTTGATTGCTGAAATGGTTGCGCGTTACCCCCATGCCGAACTGACGTGCAGCGTGGGTAAAGTCCCGTATTTCGAGGCGCTGGGCTTTGAAGTGCTGGGCCAGCTGGAGACTCAGGTGCTGATGAGCACCCGGCATTACCGCAGCAACGGTTTGCGCGGTTTTATCGACACCACGCCGATCTACCGTTCGCTGGAAGTGCAACAGATCCACACCTATCTGCTGCAGAAGCACGGCAAACGGGCAATGGTCGATGCCGAAAAACAGCGCGACCGGCACCTGGATCAAGTCACCCGTCACACCGAAGAATTTGTCCGCCAGCGCCTGACCGTGCACTGATCCGGCCAACGGCAAAAAGCCCTTGTTGCGATGACCGCAGCAAGGGCTTTTTTGTGCCCGTGATTTCAGGACAGCTTCACGTTCATGGTGATCCGCGCCGTGAACACCTTCTTGCCCTCGGTGTCGTGGATGTCCACCGGCACGATCTTGTCGCCTTCGGTCTGCCAGTCCAGCCCTTCGCCATTGGCCACGGCTGTGACATCGGATTTGGCCTTGGCCAGGTATTCGACGGTCATGCCTTTGGGAATCCAGCGGGCGCCGGCGGGAATCGACACGTCGGTCATCATCCCGGCCGCGAGTTCGGCGGCGTTGCACATGGCAATGGCGTGTACGGTGCCGAGATGGTTGGTGATCTCGCGGCGGAACGGCACCTGCACCGTCGCCGAGCCGGCGCGCAGCTCGCTGACCAACGGATTGATGCTGCTGAAATACGGCGCGACCTGACAGGCCATCTGGCTGAACGCTTGTGGGCCTGCGCTGGTGAACATGCTGAGAAACTGACTCATGGTGAAGCCTCGCGATTAGGGGAATTTACAGAATTATGTTCCGTTACAGAATATCATTCTGTAACGGAACGGTATTCTGTCCGTGGGAAATCTGTCAACCTAGGCGCGTTTCGATTACCGGCACGGGTGTGCCTTTCAACCGGATTTACAAGGCTTTCAACCCCATGGACACCGCAGATCTACTCGAGCGCAGCTACCCCGGACGCCGGGCCGAACTCAAGCGCGACATCTTTCGCCAGGCCTTGCGCCTGTTTAACGAGCAGGGAATCGAGGCCACCACCATCGAAATGATCCGCGCCGAGTGCGACACCAGCGTCGGCGCGATCTACCACCATTTCGGCAACAAGGAAGGACTGGTGGCCGCGTTGTTTTTCACTGCGCTGGAAGATCAGGCGCGCTTGCGCGACGCCTATCTGGCCGAGGCGACAACGACCGAGGAGGGCGTGCAGGCGCTGGTCTACAGCTATGTGGACTGGGTGGAAAATCAGCCGGAATGGGCGCGGTTCCAGTATCACGCGCGTTATGCCGTGACCCGGGGGCCGCACAAGGACGAGCTCGCCGACCGTAACAGGACGCGCAACCAGGGGCTGCGCACCTGGCTGAGCGAATCCGGGCGCGCCGCCGAACTCAATGAATGCCCGGCCGAATTGCTGCCATCGCTGATCGTCGGCCAGGCCGACAGCTATTGCCGCGCGTGGTTGTCGGGAAGAGTGCAGGGCAGTCCGAAGGCTTATCGCGAGTTGCTGGCGCAGGCCACGTGGCGCTCGATCCGCCGCGAATCGGAACGCTGATTTTCAGGGGCAAAAAAAGAGCCTCAAGACTCTTTGATGGGGAGGAAGTAGAGCCAGTGAGGCTCAAGATGCGCGTGAAACAAGGTGCGGGCTTGATTGGGGTTCAGGACACCCGCACCTACGCAGCGGTTTGGCGAACCAAGCGGCTGCGTATCTCCATCTTAGGAAGGTGCCCGGGCGGTCTCAAGTACCGTCAGTCACTTGCTTTGCGGCGCTGGCGGCGGCCCTTTCGACCATCGCGGTGATGGTTGCAAACAGCTCGTCGCGGGCCTGTGCTGCGCTGATTTCGTCGGTGGCTGCTGCTTGAGACAACGCCTCGGCAGCACCGAGCATGGCGCGCAGTCCTGCCTGGGTAATGTCGCCACCGTCAGCGAACGGCGACAGCACACGGCGGCATTTCTCCAGGAAAATCGCCTCGTATTCGCGCTTGATCTTCTCCAGTTCCGGCGAGCTGGCCAGGGCGGCGATCACCCCGGGAATCTCGTTGCCCTGAGTCAGCACGCAGTCGACATACGACGTGGCAATCACCGAGGCAGTGCCGCTCAACGTCGCCTCGCAATTGTCCAGCGCGGCATCCATCAGTGCGGTCTGGCGCCGGTCGAAATCCTGATACAGCGCAGCCAGCAAACCGGCGCGGGTGGTGAAGTGGTCATACACCACCGGTTTGGTCACTCCGGCCTTTTCCGCCAGATAACCCAGGGTCAGGGCATCGGTGCCTTCTTCGCGAATCAATTGCCAGGCCATGTCGAGCAACTGGCGCTGGCGGTCTTCCCGAGACAGGCGCCGGCGGGGTTGAACGGAATCGGGGATTTCAGTGGTTGACATTGCTTATATACCAAACGTAACTTACTGACGGTAACTTACCAAGAGTAGCTTGCGAACAGCATATAGCCCCTGATGAACATTCACCACCCGGAGACTTCCCATGCACGCATTGATTGTTGTGGCTCATGACGATCCCCGTTCGCTGACTCATGCGCTGGCGCAGAAAATCGCCAAAGGCCTGTCGGAGAACGATCCGTCCAACACCTTCGAAATTGCTGATCTGCACGCCGAGGAATTCGACCCGCGTTTCGGCGTGGCCGACTGGGCGGTGCACCACCGCGAATCCGCACCGCCGACAGACGTCCTGGCCGAACAGACACGCATCGACCGCGCCGATGCGCTGGTGCTCGTCTATCCGGTGTTCTGGTGGTCGATGCCGGCGCTGCTCAAGGGCTGGATCGACCGGGTGTTCAGCAATGGCTGGGCGTTTGATTTCGACGGCGATTCGACGCGCAAGAAACTCGGACGCCTGCGCGTGCATATGGTCGCACTCGGCGGGGCGGATGCACGCACCTATGAACGCCACGGCTACGGCACGGCGATGAAGACGCAGATTGACCACGGGATTTTTGATTATTGCGGGGCGACGGTGGCCGGCTCTGCGTTGTTGCTGGAGTCCGAGTCTAGCGATCCTGCGATCCAGCTGCAGGCGGCACACGAACTTGGACAAGGGCTTTTCGCTAGTCGATGCGTTTGAAGACCAGCGCCTTCAGGCCGCTTTCCGGGTCGATATCCGGAAACTCCGGCGGGTTCTCCAGCCGCTGCTCGAAACGCAGGCTCGGCGCCTCCTGGGTCACGCCGTCGATCAGGAAGTCCGGACCGAACGACGGATCGTTCATGCACGCCAGCACCGTGCCCTGTGCCGTCAGCAGTTCCGGCAGGCGGCGCAGCACGCGCTGGTAATCCTTGGTCAGCAGAAAGCTGCCTTTCTGGAACGACGGCGGGTCGATGATCACCAGATCGTACGGGCCGCTGTTGATCACCTTGCCCCAGGACTTGAACAGGTCGTGGCCGAGGAAACTCACCTTGCTCAGGTCATGGCCGTTCAGACGGTGATTGTCGCGGCCCCGGCTCAGTGCGGCACGGGACATGTCGAGGTTGACCACATGGCTGGCGCCACCCTCGATGGCTGCCACCGAAAAACCGCAGGTGTAGGCGAACAGGTTCAGCACCCGTTTGCCGGCAGACTGCTCGCGCACCCAGTTGCGGCCGTAACGCATGTCGAGGAACAGTCCGGTGTTCTGCTTGCGGCCCAGATCCACGCGGTATTTCAGGCCGCCCTCGACGATGGTCATCTCGTCGATTTCTTCCCCCAGTAGCCATTCGGCGGTGCTTTGCGGCAGGTAGCGGTGCTGGATCAGCAGGGTATGGGCACCGGACTGCAGCCATTGCTCCGAATGAGTGATCTCCAGCAACAGACGCTTGAGGTCTTCCAGTTGCGAAGCCTCGGGTTCCTTGAACAGCGACACCAGCACCACGCCTTGCAGCCAGTCCACGGTGACTTGCTCCAGCCCCGGCCAGCAGCGTCCACGACCATGGAACAGGCGCCGGGTTTCGGCCGGGGCCGAAGTCAGCGCGTTAAGCAGGTGGGCGTGGAGAACGGCGAGGGCTTGAGGGTTCATCAATCGGGATCGGCCAGCAAAAGGGCGGGCATTTTAACCACAAAAGCGCCGTGGCGATGGCCCGCTGAGCGACGTTATCGAAAAGACCTGTATCAAAAATGAATTTATGTACAAGGCGCTGCTCATACCAGATAAGCAGCGGGATCATGCCGCTAAATCGTTCATGCAATTCAGGGAGTGCCAGTTCATGTGTCCAATTCCGACGTCGAGCGCGCACCTTCCTGGCGGGTTGATTCTGGTAGTGGAAGACGACCCGTTGATTCTGGAGTTTCTGTGCGAAATTCTTCAGGAGGAAGGTTTCAAGGTCGAGCCGCAGACCAGTGCCGATGCGGCGTCGCAATACCTGGAAGAGCACGCGCCGGAAGTCGCGCTGCTGCTCACCGACATCACCATGCCCGGCACCCTCAATGGGGCGGACCTGGCTAATCTGGTCGGCGAGCGCTGGCCGGAAAAACCGGTGATGGTCATGTCCGGCTATGAAACGCCGGAAACCTCCGGCGTCCGCCATCCGGTGGCGTTCATCAAGAAGCCCTGGGCCATCGGCCAGTTGCTCGATTGTGTGGACGGCGCGTTCAAATCCAAGGCTCCGCGTCTGCACTGAAGCCTGCGGCAGATGCTACATTGCCGGGCACATTTGCCCGGCTCTGCCTAAGGATGCGATCCCTTGTCTGCTCACGATGCTGTTTTCAATCGCGCGTTCGGCGCGTTTCTGTTCGACATGGACGGTACCGTCCTCAACTCCATCGCCGCCGCCGAGCGGATCTGGGCGGCCTGGGCCGAGCGTCATGGCGTGGATGTCGAGTCGTTCCTGCCGACCATCCACGGCGTGCGCGCCGTCGACACCATCACGCGTCTGAACCTGCCGGGGGTGGACGCCGAGGCGCAAGCAGCGTTCATCACCGAAGCGGAAATCGAAGACGTTGAAGGCATTGTCGAGATTCCGGGTGCGGCGGCGTTTCTCAAGTCGTTGCCGGCAAATCAGTGGGCCATGGTGACTTCGGCGCCACGGGATCTGGCGTTGCGGCGGATGGCGGCGGCGGGAATTCCGGAGCCGGCGGTGATGATCACTGCTGAAGATGTGAGCGCCGGTAAACCTGATCCGGCCGGTTACCGACTGGCCGCGAAACGTCTGGGTCTGGAACCGGCCGATTGCCTGATTTTCGAAGACGCGACTGTCGGCATTCAGGCTGCTGAGGCAGCCGGTGCGCCGCTGATGGTCATCACGTCGACCCACCAGCATCCGATCAAAACCCCGCACGCGACGATTGCCAGTTACCGCGAGGTGACGTTGACTATCGACCACAACGGCCAGTTGCGTCTGCAGAAAGCCAACTGACACCTCTGTACCTGTGGGAGTGAGCTTGCTCGCGATAGCGGTTTATCAGTCACCTTCTTCATTGACTGACATGACCCTATCGCGAGCAAGCTCGCTCCCACAGGGGACCTGCGTTGAATTCGCGATCAGTAAACGCCCGGCAACAACCGCCAGCTGCGCGCGCAATAGGCGTCGTATTCGGCGCCGAACTGGGTGCGCAGCAGCGCTTCTTCTGAGTGGATTCGGGCAATCAGCGGGATCAGCGTCAGCGCCGCCAGCAGAATCCCGACCACCGAACGAAACGCCAGGGCCCAGCCCAGTGCATTGACGACCAGACCCAGATAGCTGGGATTGCGCAGGCGTGTGTAGATGCCATCGGTGACCAGACGGTGCCCCGGCTGAATCGCCACCAGTCCGCTGAACCGATGCCCCAGCACAAATACCGGCCACAGCCGCAACGCCCCACCGGCAATGAACAGCAACGCCCCCAGCCAACGGGTGCCTTCGCTGCCTACGGTCCAGAAACCGATACGGTCGCAATACGCCGGCAGAAAACCACTGACCAGTCCGATCACGCCGAACGCCGGAAGCACCCAGCGATTGGCCCGGTCCTCGCGCTCGCCGGAGCTGAGGTTCACTTCACTGAACAACGACACCACCACCATCACCAGCGTCGCCAGGGCCACGACCACCAGTGATCCGTGGGAGAAGAACACCGCCACGCCACCGATGCCCCACATCGCCAGGCCCAGATAGGCGAGGGTGGCGAGGACCGCGACGACGGTCATTTGCGCTGACATTTTCATAGGCACCTCACGGCTGTTCCGTTCAGTGTAGATCCGGGCACGATCCCCGGCGTTCAGCGTTGGGTGGGCGAGGTGAACTAAGCTTCAGACAGGGACGTTTCGCTTTCATCCGTCCACGCTCCGACGCAGCGGTCGCCCGGACGTGGCCTCAACAGGAGCCCGCCATGCTGCACATCCGCACGCCGTTGATCCTCCATCCGACTCTGTCGACCACCTCCCGGCGTATCTGGCTGAAACTGGAAAACCTGCAACCCAGCGGCTCCTTCAAGCTGCGGGGCATGGGATTGTTGTGCAGTCAGGCGGCGGCGCAGGGCAAACGCAAAGTCGTCTGCCCGTCCGGTGGCAACGCCGGCCTGGCCACGGCTGTGGCGGCGGCCAGCCTGGGGCTGCAAGCCTGCATCGTGGTGCCGCATACCACCCCTGAAGCGACCCGCGCACGCATCCGCCGCACCGGCGCCGAAGTCATCGTCCATGGCAAGGTCTGGGACGAAGCCAACCAGCGAGCGCGGGAGCTGGCCAGCGCGGCAGACACCGAATACGTCCCGGCCTTCGACCACCCGGTGTTGTGGGAGGGGCACAGCACCATGATCGACGAAATCCTCGAAGACTGCCCGCAGGTCGACACCGTGGTCACCTCGGTCGGCGGCGGGGGATTGCTCGCAGGGATACTCACGGGGCTGCTGCGCCACGACCGGCGCGATTGCCGGATCATCGCTTGCGAAACCCGGGGCGCCGCCTCGTTTGCCGCCGCCGTCCAGGCTGGCCACCCAGTGCGCCTGAGCAAGATCGACACCGTCGCCACCTCCCTGGGTGCCGCGCAGGTGGCGAAGTGGCCGGTGCAGCACATCGTCGAGTTCGATCACGAATGCCTGGTGTTGTCCGATGACGACGCGATCATTGGCGTGGTGCGCTATGCCAGTGATTTGCGGCAACTGGTGGAGCCGGCGTGCGGGGTGTCGCTGGCGGTGGCTTATCTGGATCATCCGGCGCTGGCGGGGGCTCGGGATGTGGTGATTGTTGTTTGTGGCGGGGTGAGTATCAGTGCGCAGTTGGTGGCGGGGTGGGCGCGGTTGGTGGGCTGAACCGCGCCCTCAATCAGGCGCCCGGAGTATCCGGCCCCGTCAGCATCGTCCTGAATGTCTCCACCAACGGCCGCAAATTGATCCGATGCCAAGCCGCCCACAACGGCGTGGTAAACGCCAGCCACGGCACCTCCCGCAACACCACACCCGGCGGGGCGTTGTGGCTCAGGCCTTTCTGGATCATTGCAATCCCCAGCCCCGAAGCCACCAACCCCAGCGCGGTAAACGGCTCGGTCGCCTGCATGCGCACATCCGGGGTGAAGCCGGCGCGCAGGCAGGCGCTCAGGAAGTCGTCGCAGGCATCCTGACGCGGTTGCACGCCGATCCATTCCTGAGTGGCCAGATCCTCCGGGCTCAGCGAAGTCTGAGTCGCCAGCGGATGCTGTTCCGGCAGCGCCAGCAGCATCGGGTCGTCCAATACCTGAAAACCCAGCAGATCCGGATCGTCCGCCGTCGGCGGTTCACTGACCAGCGCAATGTCGAGGCTGCGCTGACGCAGGCCTTCGAGCTGTTCGGCGGAGTTGAGGTTGTACAGCGCGACATGCACGTTCGGTCGATCCACCCGCAGCACGCGCAAGGCGTTGGGCAGGACGCCCGCGTGCATGGCGTTTTCGATATAGCCGATGCACAAGCCACCTTCCTCGCCACGGCCCAGGCGTTTGCCGAGGGATTCCAGGCGATTGGCGTGGGTCAGCAGGGCGCGGGTTTCGGCGAGGAACGTTTGGCCGTCGCGGGTCAGGCGGATGCGTTGCTGACTGCGTTCGAACAGGGTCAGGCCCAAGCGCTCTTCAAGCTGGGCGATCTGCCGGCTCAGGGGCGACTGAGAAATATGCAGGCGCTCGGCGGCGCGGCCGACGTGCTCTTCCTCGGCGACGACCACGAAGTAGCGCAATTGGCGGAAATCGATCATGTCAGACCTTTAGGGACTCAAGTGCTGCGCATTATGTCTTGGACGGTCTGAGTGTCGCAATCTAGGATCTGCTCAACGGTCAACCACGACCCAGACACTACGAGGAAATCCCCATGAGTTTGAAAGACAAACTGCCCGGCCAACTGGGCTTCGGCACCGCGCCACTGGGCAACATGTTCCGCGCCATTCCTGAAGAAGAAGCCCAGGCCACCGTGCATGCGGCGTGGGATGCCGGCGTGCGTTATTTCGATACCGCGCCGTTCTACGGCTCGGGCCTGTCGGAAATCCGCCTCGGCGAAGCACTGTCCCGCTACAAGCGCGACGACTATGTGCTCAGCACCAAGGTCGGCCGGGTCATTCTCGATGAAGTCGAAGACGCCGCCGCCCGGGATCTGGGCGAGAAGAGCGGGGTGTTCGAACACGGCCGCCCGAACAAGATCGTCAACGATTACAGCGCCGACGCCACGCTGCGCTCGATCGAAGACAGCCTCGAACGCCTGAAAACCGATCGCCTCGACATCGTCTGGGTCCACGACATCGCCCAGGATTTCTACGGCGACCAATGGCTGGAGTATTTCAACCAGGCCCGCACCGGCGCCTTCAAAGTCCTCACCCGCTTGCGTGAAGAGGGCGTGATCAAGGGCTGGGGCCTGGGCGTGAACAAGGTCGAACCGTGCGAATTGACCCTTGATCTGGCCGAAGCGCAGCCCGACGGCTTTCTGCTGGCCGGCCGCTACACTCTTCTCGACCACGAACGGGCCCTGCAGCGCCTGATGGATTCGGCGCGGGCGCAGAACGTTGAAATCGTTGTCGGCGGCCCTTATAGCTCGGGGATCCTGGCCGGTGGCGCGCACTTCGAATACCAGAAGGCCAGCCCGCAAATCATTGCCAAGGTCGAGCAGATCAAACGCATCGCGGCGGCCCATGGTGTGGATGTAAAAGCAGCGGCGCTGCAATTTTCCCTGGCCAATCCGGCAGTGGCGGCAGTGATTCCCGGCGCGAGTAAACCGGGGCGGATCGCCGAGGACGTGGCGGCGCTGTCGGCAGTGATTCCTGCCGGTTTCTGGCAGGCCATGCGTGAAGCGAAACTGGTGTCCGAACGTGCACCATTACCTATCGACGAGGTGAAAGCATGAAGATCGATCTGAGCGGAAAACTGGCGATTGTCAGCGGCAGCACGGCGGGTATCGGTTTGGGCATCAGCCAGTCACTGGCCGAGGCGGGCGCCACGGTGGTGGTGATCGGTCGCGACGCGGCCAAGGTCGAGCAGGCACTGGCGAGCATCCGCGACAAGGTGCCGGGTGCGAAACTGCGCAGTCTGACGGCGGATCTGGGCACGGCCGAAGGCGCGCAGAAACTGTTCGCCGCCGAACCGAAAGCCGACATCCTGGTGAACAACCTCGGGATCTACAACGCCGTCGATTTTTTCGATGCGCCCGACGATGAATGGACGCGTTTCTATGAAATCAACGTGATCTCCGGCGTGCGCCTGTCGCGGCATTACGTGCCGGCGATGGTCGAGCAAGGCTGGGGCCGGGTGATCTTCCTGTCTTCGGAATCCGGCGTGGCCACCCCGGCCGACATGATCAACTACGGCGTGACCAAAAGCGCCAACCTCGCGGTGTCCCATGGTCTGGCCAAACGGCTGGCGGGCACTGGCGTCACGGTCAATGCGATCCTGCCGGGGCCGACCTTTACCGACGGCGTCGAAGAGATGCTCAAGGACGCCGCTGCCGAATCCGGCCGCAGCCTGCGGGACGAAGCCGACGCGTTTGTGCGCCGGGCCCGTCCGACCTCGATCATCCAGCGCGTGGCCAATGTCGAAGAAGTCGCGCACCTGGTGACCTACATCGCTTCACCGCTGTCCTCGGCCACCACCGGCGCCGCACTGCGCGTCGACGGCGGCGTGGTCGACAGCCTGGCAATCTGAATTTTTTGAGAGAGACATTTATTTATGGCAACAGCATCAGCATCCATCGACATCCCGGCTTCGGCCGATCAGGTCTGGCAATTGATCGGCGGCTTCAACACGCTGCCGGACTGGCTGCCGTTCATTCCCAAGAGTGAACTGAGCGAAGGCGGACGTGTGCGCAGCCTGCAAACCGCTGACGGCGAGGTGGTGGTCGAGCGCCTGGAAAGCTTCGATAACGCGGGCAAGACCTACAGCTATTCGATCCTGCAGGCGCCGTTTCCGGCCACCGATTATCTGGCGACGATTCGCGTCGAAGCCCAGGGCCAGGGCGCGAAGGTGACGTGGTCGGGGCGCTTCACGGCCAAGGGCGTGAGCGATGAGGAAGTGGTGGCGCTGTTCAGCGGCATCTATCAGGGTGGACTGGAGGCGCTGCGGGCCAATTACCCAACCTGAGTCTCTGCAAGCCCCCCTGTGGGAGCTAGCCTGCTAGCGATAGCGGTCCATCATTCAACTATTGATTGAATGACACACCGTTATCGCCAGCAGGCTGGCTCCCACACGGGGAGCATATGAGGTTCAGGACTGTGAAATCAGACTCTGCCGGCAATCCAGCACCAGTTTCGCCCCGCCCAGATCGCTGCGACCCACTTCAAGACTGAACCCGTGCAGGCTGACAATCGCTGCAACGATCGACAGTCCCAACCCGAAACCGCTTTGCGGTTGCCCACCCTCCGCGCGATAGAAACGCTGGAACACCGCTTCCCGCTCCGACTCGGGAATGCCGGGGCCGGAATCGTGCACCTCGATCCGTGTATGCCCCGCATCATTCACCCCACGCAAAATCACCGTGCCGCCCGGCGGGGTGAACTTGATCGAGTTGCTCAACAGGTTGGCCAGCGCCTCGAACAACAGCGCCCGGTCACCATTGAGCATCGGCAGGGTTTCCGGCATGTTCAGCTCGAAGCGCAGTTCGTCTTCCTCGGCCAGCGGCAAGTAGAACTCATGCAGTTCCTGCAGCAATCGCACCGGATCGAGCTCCACGAATCCGGAACGGCGCTGGCGATCTTCCAGTTCGGAAATCCTCAGCAAACCCCGAAAACGCGCCATCAGCGTATCCGCCTCGGCCAGCACCAGATCCAGTTGCGCCGCCTCCGGCGAGCCTTCGCCGGCCTGCTGCTGCATGCGATACAACTGCGCCCGCAGGCGGGTCAGCGGGGTGCGCAGGTCGTGGGCGATGTTGTCGCACACGCCTTTGACTTCGTTCATCAGGCGCTCGATGCGATCAAGCATGGCGTTGACGATGGCGGCGAGCATGTCCAGTTCGTCGCGGCGATTGGAAACGGGCAAACGGTGGGTCAGGTCACCGGCGACAATCGACTGGGCACTGGCCTGAATCGCGCGGATTCGTCGCAACGGCCGACGACGCAGCAAATGCCAGCCGATGATCCCCGGCACAATCGTCAGCGAAACACCCCAGAGCAGGGCGCGCAGAATGATCCGTGTCACGGCGAACAGCGAACCGTTGTCGCGCACCAGCACCAGCCAGCGACCATCGCGTGTCGGCGTGGCGACTGCATCGCAGCTGTCGGCGGGCAGGGTCGGGTCGTCGGATTCGGAGCAGTCGCGCAGTTCGTGGATCTTGCCGTCCAGCGGCAGGCCGGCGGGCATCTGCTGCAAGGCACCACCGAGGTAGGTGTGGTCGGCGGCGAACAGGCCGTAGGCGTCGATGCCGCGAATGTCGAAGGTCATGCTGGCGGCGAGCGCGTCTTCCAGTTGCTCACCACGAAAGTGTGAGAACAGATGTTGACGCTGCATCAGCGAATGCTTGGCCAGGTTGTCGAGGTAACCGGACACCTCGAAATACATGACCCCCATGAGGATCCCGCTCCAGGCCACGAACAACGAACTGTAAAGCGCCAGCAACCGGCTGCTGGAGGAACGCCAACCGTCAGACGGGTTCGGCAATGACATAACCCGAGCCTCGCACCGTGCGGATCAGCGGGACATTGCCCGGCGGGTCGATCTTCTTGCGCAGGCGACCGATGTGCACGTCGATCAGGTTGGTGCCCGGGTCGAAGTGATAACCCCAGACTTCCTCGAAAATCATCATCCGCGACAGGATCTGGCCGCTGTTGCGCATCAGGAATTCCAGCAGTTTGTACTCGGTCGGCAGCAGCGTCAGCACCTGCTCGGCACGGCTGGCTTCGTGGCTGATCAGATCCAGTTCCAGGTCCGCCACACGCAGGGTGGTGGGCTGGGTGCCGCCGTTGTTCTGGCGGCGCAGCAACACTTCGACCCGGGCCGCCATCTCGTCGGTGGCGAAGGGTTTGGTCAGGTAATCGTCACCGCCGGCGCGCAGGCCGCGTACGCGTTCGTCGACATCGGACAGGGCACTGATCATCAGGATCGGCGTGGACACACCCATCGTGCGCAGGGTGGTGACGATGGCCAGGCCATCGAGTTCGGGCAGCATGCGGTCGAGGGTAATCAGGTCGTAATTGCCGCTGACGGCGCGGTCGAGGCCTTCGCGGCCGTTGTCGACCCAATCCACGTCGAGGCCGTGGCTGCTCAGTTCGGCGACGATTTCCCGGGCGGTCACGGCGTCGTCTTCGATGGTCAGGATGCGAGTCATGGTGGGCCTGCTGATCGGTTCAAACGGAATGGCAGCATTTTGCCAAGATTTTGCAATAACGCTTTAAATTAACTTTCATGTTGTAGTTGATACAAACGGCCCGGGCCGGTTTTTTGTGCCAATGCATAAAACCCGCTGCGATTGCACCGTTGTTGCAAATTGCATGGTCCCGGGAAGTTCATTCTTTTTAACTCATTGAATTTCAACGATTTATTTAATGTTAGCGACTGGCACGGTCACTGCAATTCATCTGCTGACGAGTTGTAACACCATTTTTCATGCCGGGAGCAGAACAACAATGAATAGATCCTCTGATGGGTTTTATCCTGCCTTTGATGGAGAGTCGAGCAACGTCTCGGGGGTGTCCTGGGGCGCGATCTTCGCCGGGGCCGCAGCGGCTGCGGCGCTGTCGATGATTCTGGTGCTGCTCGGTTTCGGTCTGGGCTTCTCCGCTGTTTCACCGTGGGCCGGGGAGGGCGTCAGTGCCAAGGGCCTGGGCATTTCGACAATCGTGTGGCTGGCGGCGACGCAAATCATCGCTTCCGGCCTGGGTGGCTATATTGCCGGTCGCCTGCGGGTGAAGTGGGCAAACATGCACGGTGACGAGGTGTATTTTCGCGACACCGCCCATGGTTTCCTTGCCTGGTGTGTGGCCACGCTGGTCACCGCTACCCTGGTGGTCGGCTCGGTCAGCAGCATCGTCAGCGGTGGCGTGCAGGCCGGTGCGAGTGTCGCCGGTGGCGCGGCCAGTGCCATGACTCAGGCCGCCGGCACGGCTGCGGCCAACACCAGCAGCGACCAGTACGGTTACTTCGTCGACAGCCTGTTTCGCGATGACCGTCCTGCCGCCGTCAGCGACGACGCCGCCCGCGGCACCGTGACCCGGATCTTCGCCCAGAGCCTGGCCAACGGTCAGCTCAGCCCCGAGGATCGTACCTACCTTGCGCAACTCGTGGCGCAACGCACCAACCTGAGCCAGGCCGATGCCGAACGTCGCGTGGACGAAATCTACGCCCGTACGCAAAAAGCCATAGCCGACGCCAAGGTCAAAGCCCAACAAGCCGCTGACACCGCCGCCAAAGTCGCTGCCTGGACCTCGCTGTGGATGTTCATCGCGCTGCTGGCCGGTGCGTTCTTCGCCAGCCTCTCGGCCACCTTCGGCGGTCGTCGCCGGGATGCTGTCGAGTACGTCGAAGTCGAAACCTACACCACGACCACTGTGCCCCCAGTCCGTTAATCAAGGAGCATCACCATGCGCTCATTACTGCTGTTTTTCCTCGGCGTGCCAATCCCGATCATCATCCTGATCGCCCTGTTCGTGCACTGATCCCTCTGGGGCTTATGCCTCGGCCGCTTCCACCTTCGGGAGGAAGCGGCTTTTTGCTGTCCGGCCGATGGGGCGGCGCAGAACCGTACAGTCATTTCCATGGCCTGGATCAATATTCGTCGGCGCAATATCCCCTAACGTGAAATTCCCGGCCCTTGCCGCTGGATCGACTACATTGCTTGCGCGCACTTTGCTGCGCGATCAGAGCAGACCTGCCGGCCCGATAGAGAGATAACTTCCACGTGCCGGCGAGGTGTAGTGCAGCAAGGAGCTGTTTCAACCTCACCTGAACCTTTTCACGGATGATCATCGCAATGCACTGCCTAGAAAGAACCTTCGATATCCAGCCTTTGACGCAGGCGGATATGACTGTCCACATCAACGGCCAGCCGGTTACCGCCGCCATTGGCGAAACCGTACTCAGCGTCATTCAGTCCCTCGGCGTGCGCCAGGTCGCACGCAACGATCACAACCAGGTCAGCGGTGCCTATTGCGGCATGGGCGTGTGCCAGTGCTGCCTGGTGAAAATCAACGGCCGGCACAAGCGCCGCGCCTGCCAGACCGTGGTGCGTGACGGCATGCAGGTCGAAACCCAGGTCAACCGCATTCACGGGCAGGAGGCGCCATGAGCCAGCATCCGGTCATTGTCGGCGGTGGGCCGGCGGGGATGGCGGCGGCCATCGAACTGGCGCGCCATGGTGTGCGCAGCACATTGCTGGAAGAGGCGTCGCGCCTTGGCGGTGTGGTCTATCGCGGACCGCTGCGTGACGGCGTGCAGCTGGATTATCTGGGGCCGCGTTACTCCGAAGCGCTGAGCAAACTGCACGGAGACTTTCAGGAGCAGGCCGGGCTGATCGACGTGCGCCTGCATCACCGGGTGGTCGGCGCCGAAGGCACGCGTTCGCTGGTGGTGCTCGATGGCGATGAGCGCCTGCACGAAATCAGCTATCCGCAATTGGTGATGGCCGCCGGTTGCCATGAACGCAGCGTGCCGTTTCCCGGCTGGACGCTGCCCGGCGTCATCATGCTCGGCGGCCTGCAGTTGCAGATCAAAAGTGGCGTGGTCAAACCTCAGGGACCGGTGGTGATCGCCGGCACCGGGCCGCTGTTGCCGCTGGTGGCGACCCAGTTGCACGCGTCAGGTGTGAGTGTTGTCGGTGTCTACGAGGCTTGCGCGTTCGGCAAAATCGCCAAGGAAAGCCTGGCGCTGCTGAACAAGCCGCAATTGTTCCTCGACGGCTTGAGCATGCTCGCCTACCTGAAACTGCACGGCATCCCGATGAACTACGGCTGGGGCGTGGTCGAGGCGCACGGCGAAGGCGAGCTGAAAAGCGTCAGCGTGGCACCGTACTCGGCGACGTGGGAGCCGGACATGAGCCGCGTCGAGCGCTTTGAAGCGAAGACGCTGGCGGTCGGCTACGGCTTCATTCCGCGTACCCAGTTGAGCCAGCAGATGGGCCTGGATCACGGTTTCAGCGACGACGGTTACCTGCGTGCCAACGCCAACATCTGGCAGCAGAGCAGCGAACCTCACGTGCACCTGGCCGGCGACATGGGCGGGATTCGCGGCGGTGAAGCGGCGATGCTGGCCGGCAAGATCGCCGCTACCTCGATCTTGTTGCAACGCGGTGTGCTTGAAGAAGAACTGGCGCGGGTCCGTCGCGACCGTTACCTGGGCAAACTCAAAGCCATCGTGCGTTTCCGTGCGGCGGTGGATCGCTACACCGAGCGCGGCGTCGGGCAAATCGCATTGCCGGCGGCCGACACGGTGATCTGCCGCTGCGAACACGCGACCCGCGCTGACATCGACCGCGCGCTGGAGCAGGGCGTGCAAGACATCGCCAGCCTGAAAATGCGCACCCGCGTGAGCATGGGCGACTGTCAGGGGCGGATGTGCGTCGGCTATTGCAGCGACCGCCTGCGTCAGGCCACCGGGCGCAAGGATGTCGGCTGGCTGCGGCCGCGTTTCCCGGTCGATCCGATTCCTTTTTCCGCGTTCCAGTCCCTCGGCACGGAGGCCGTTTCCCATGAGTAAGTTCTATGACGTGGTCATCGCCGGCGGCGGTGTGATCGGCGCGTCCATCGCCTATCAGTTGTCCAAGCGCAAAAACCTCAAGGTCGCGATGATCGACGCCAAGCGCCCGGGTAACGCCACCCGCGCTTCGGCCGGTGGCTTGTGGGCCATCGGTGAGTCCGTGGGGCTGGGTTGCGGGGTGATTTTCTTCCGCATGATGTCGGCCAACCGCAAGCGCGAAACCCAGGGCGCAGCGGTGGCGGTGGACTCCAGCACGCCGCACATCCTGCCGCCGTCGTTCTTCGACTTCGCCTTGCAGTCCAACGCGCTGTACCCGGCGCTGCACCGTGAGCTGAAAGACAACCACGGGATGGATTTCAAGTTCGAAAAGACCGGGCTCAAATTCGTCATTTATGACGATGAGGACCGCTTGTACGCCGAGCACATTGTCGGCTGCATTCCGCATCTGGCGGATCAGGTGCGCTGGCTCGATCAGGCTGCATTGCGCGAGTCCGAGCCGAGCGTCAGTCATGAAGCACGCGGTGCGCTGGAGTTTCTCTGCGACCACCAGGTCAGCCCGTTCCGTCTCGCCGACGCCTACGCCGAAGGCGCCCGGCAAAATGGCGTGGACATGTACGTCAACACCAACATCACCGGCGTGTTGCATCACGGCACGCGGGTGACCGGTGTTCAAACTGCCGAAGCCGGGGTGTTCCACTGCAAGACCCTGATCAACGCGGCGGGCGCGTGGGCTGCAGACTTGAGCGAGTGGGCCACGGGAATCCGCATTCCGGTGAAACCGGTAAAGGGTCAGATCCTGCTCACCGAACGCCTGCCGAAAATCCTCAACGGTTGCCTGACCACCAGCGATTGCTACATGGCACAGAAGGACAACGGCGAAATCCTGATCGGCAGCACCACCGAGGACAAAGGCTTTGACGTCACCACCACCTGGCCGGAAATTGCCGGGCTGGTACAGGGCGCGGTGCGTTGTCTGCCGGAACTGGCAGACATCAACCTCAAGCGCACCTGGGCAGGATTGCGGCCGGGTTCGCCGGATGAGTTGCCGATTCTAGGGCCGATGGCCGGGGTGGAGGGTTACTTGAACGCCTGCGGGCACTTCCGCACCGGGGTGCTTACGTCGGCGATCACCGGGGTGTTGCTGGACAAACTGGTCAACGATGAGCCGCTGCCGCTGGACATCACGCCGTTTCTGGCGGACCGGTTTGCAGTGGCGCCGGCCAAAGAAGAGAGGGAGCTGGAGATAGCCTGAACCTGTGGGAGCCAGCCTGCTGGCGATGAGGCCGGTTCAGTCACCCTTGATGCTGGCCGAGCTGTCGCAATCGCCAGCAGGCTGGCTCCCACATTTGGAACTCTGCAAGCTTCAGGACTTGCCGGATTGTTCTTCCAGTTGATCCGACTCAAACAATCTGGCCAGTTCCGCCCGCGCTTCCTGTGCGGTTTGCAGGACTTTGGCCGCGTCGTCGTACACCGCGTGTTGAGCCTCGAGCACCTGTTCGTCGTGGTGCTTGAAACGCTTGATCCGCGCATCGGCCTGGGCCTGGGTCAAACCGAGGCCGACCAAGGTGCGACGGCTCATTTCCAGACTGGAGTAATAGGTCTCCCGGATCGGGTCGGCACCGACATCCACCAAACGATGAACATGCTGCCGGTTACGCGCCCGGGCGATGATTTTCATGTGCGGGTAAAGCTTGCGCACGATCTCGGCAGTCTTGATGTTGGTTTCCGGATCGTCCGTGGCAATCACGAAATACTCCGCTTCCCCGACCTTGGCCGCGCTGAGGATTTCCGGGCGCATCGGGTCACCATAGAACACCGGCACGCCGCCGAAACTGCGGGACAGTTCGATGGTTTCCACCGAGGTATCCAGCGCCACGAACTTGATGTTTTGCGCCCGCAGGATCCGCGCCACGATCTGGCCCATCCGGCCCATGCCGGCAATTACCACCCGTGGGGTTTCGGTGTCGATCTGGCGGAACTTCTCCGGCACTTCCACCGGTTGCACCTTCGGGCTGACCAGCCGTGCGCAGATCAACAGCAACAACGGCGTCACCGCCATCGACAGGGTGATGGTCAGCACCAGCAAGTCGTACAGACGCGGTTCGAACAGACCCTGATCGCGACCGATCTTGAACACCACAAAGGCAAATTCACCGCCCGCCGCCAGCACGATACCGAGGCGAATTGCACTGACTTTGCTCAACCCGCCAGCCAGGCGTCCGACCACAAACAGCAATGGCAACTTCAGCGCAATCAGCAACAGCGTCAGCCCCAGCACGGTAATCGGCGCGCTGAACAACAGACTGAGGTTGGCGCCCATGCCGACGCTGATGAAGAACAGCCCCAGCAGCAGACCCTTGAACGGTTCGATCTGCGCTTCCAGTTCATGGCGATATTCCGAGTCCGCCAGCAGCAGCCCGGCCAGGAAGGCGCCCAGCGCCATCGACACACCGACCATGTCCATCATCCACGCGGTGCCGATCACCACCAGCAACGCGGTGGCGGTGGAGACCTCCGGCAGACCGGTTTTTGCGACGATGCGGAACACCGGGCGCAACAGATAACGCCCGCCGATCACCACCACGGCGATACTGCCCAATACCTGCAAACTGTGGCGCACATCGTCGGCGGTGCTGGTGTGGTGATCGACGCCCGCGAGCATCGGCACCAGAGCGATCAGCGGGATTGCGGCGATGTCCTGGAACAGCAGAATCGCAAACGCCAGGCGACCGTGAGGGCTGGTCAGCTCCTTGCGCTCGGCGAGGCTTTGCAGACCGAACGCAGTCGACGACAGGGCCAGACCCAAGCCCAAAACAATAGCGCTGTTCAACGGCTGGCCGAACACCGACAGTGCCAGCACACCGATTACCGAACCGGTCAAAAGTACCTGCGCCAGACCGACGCCGAACACCGATTTGCGCATCACCCACAAGCGTCGCGGTGACAGCTCAAGACCGATGATGAACAGCAGTAAAACCACGCCCAGTTCCGAGATATGGCTGACGCTCTGCGGATTGCCGATCAGTCCCAGCACCGACGGGCCAATGATCACCCCCGCAAACAGATAACCGAGCACTGCGCCCAGTTGCAGGCGCTTGGCCAGGGGAACGGTGAGCACGGCCGCGAACAGAAACACGACAGCGGCTTGCAACAGATTGCCTTCATGGGGCATGAGCGGAACTCCAGTAACGCGGTACGGCGGGGGCGACAAGGATAAAGGCTGAAACGATTACAGATCTACCGCAGACCCTGCTTGAGCGCATGTGCTCCTGTAACAATTTGCATCAATTGGTTACATTTATAGCCTCAGCGAATCAATTTCTCCCGAGTCTCCCATGGCCATCAACTTCGACCTCAACGACCTGCAAGCCTTTCGCGCGGTGGTCGAGCAGGGCAGTTTCCGCAAGGCCGCGGACACCGTGCGCATTTCGCAACCGGCCCTCAGCCGACGCATCGAGAAGCTTGAAGACGCTCTCGGCGTGAAGTTGTTCGAGCGCACCACGCGCAAGGTCAGCCTGACTCAGGCCGGGCGTGGCTTCATGCCGAGTGTCGAGCGCTTGCTGGACGATCTGGACGTGGCGTTGCTTGGTATCAGCGAAGTCGCCTCGAACCGGCAGGGCCACGTCACCGTCGCCTGCGTGCCGTCGGCGGCGTATTACTTCATGCCACGAGTGGTCGCCCGCTATCACCAGCAGTTCCCGCGCATCAAAGTCAAAGTCCTCGACTCCAGCGCCCACGACGTGCTGACGGCGGTGGTCAATGGCGAGGCGGATTTCGGCTTGAGCTTCATGGGCACTCAGGAGGCCGGCGTGGATTTCGAGCCGCTGGTGCAGGAGAGCTACGTGGTGGCCTGCCGTCGCGATCACCCCCTGGCCGGGCGCAGCAGCGTCAGTTGGGACGAGTTTTACCAGCAGGATTACATCTCGCTGGACAAGACTTCCGGCAATCGCTTTTTGCTCGATCAGGCACTGGCGAAAGTGGTGCCGCAGCGGCCGAGCATCTGCGAAACCCTGCACGTGACGACGATGATCGGTCTGGTGGAAGCAGGACTGGGTGTGGCGGCGGTGCCGTTGATGGCGATGCCGGCGGCGGATCATCCGATCCTGACGCGGGTGCCGTTGACCGATCCGCAAGTGATGCGCAGTGTCGGCATCATCAAGCGCCGGGGTCGTACCCTGACCCCGGCGGCACTGGAACTGGAGCGGCTGGTGGTGGAAATGAAAGTCCAGCCGCCGAAGGTCAGCGCTTGACCGAATCCAGACCGGTGGCCTGTACGTCGGCCTGGGCGGCAGGCGCGGCCAGATAGGCGAGCAACGCCTTGGCCTCCTGCGGATGCTGCGCACCCACCGGAATTCCCGCGGCGAAACGCGTTACCGACTGCACCGATTCCGGGATCTTCCCGACATACGTCACGCCCGGCACCGGCAGCAACTCGCTGACCTGCTGAAAGCCCAGTTGATAGTCACCGGTGGCAACCACCGAGCCTACCGGGATTTTCGGGATCATCTTCGCCTTCGGTTTCAGCTGATCTTCGACGCCGAGTTTCTTGAACAACTGCTGCTCGATGTACACGCCGCTGGCGCTGTCCGAGTAGGCCACCGACTGCGAATCGAGCAGGGTTTTCTTCAGGGCATCGACGTTGCTGATGTCCGGTTTCGGCGCGCCTTCGCGCACCACCAGACCGATTCGCGAATCCGCCAGTTCCACCCGCGAGGCCGGGTCGACCTTGCCTTGCTTGATCAAGTCGTCGAGGGCGTAGCCGACCATGATCACCACGTCGGCCTGTTCTCCCCGGGCGAGGCGATTGGGGATCGCCTCCGGGGCTTTGCCCATCGACGGGCCGAGGATGGTGTCGAGAGTGTTGCCGGTGTTCGCGGCGAACTTCGGGCCGAGGACTTTATAGGCGGCGGTGAAGCCGCCGGAGGTCATTACCCGCAGTTCCTCAGCTTGAGCAAATGCGCTGAAGGCGAGGAGGGCGAGGGCGGTAAGATTGAAGAGCTTCTTCATGTTGGCTGGCTCCTCAAGCGACTGCAGGTTGCAGACGACCGCCCGCACGGCGATACAGATACAGCGTCGCGCACAACGCACACAGCGCGCCGACACTCATCCAGTAACCTGGCGCAGCCTTGTCGCCGGTGTACTGGATCAAGAAAGTCGACATTGCCGGCGTGAACCCGCCGAAGATCGCGGTGGCAAGGCTGTAGGCCAACGAGAAACCGGCCACACGAACCTCAACCGGCATGATCTCGGTCAGCGCCGGAATCATCGCGCCGTTGTACATGCCGTAGATGAACGACAGCCACAGCAGCGACAGCAACATATGGCTGAAGCTCGGCGCCTGCACCAGATACGACAGCGCCGGATAGGTGGTCGCCAGGGCCAGCAACGACATGGCAATCAGCACCGGACGCCGGCCGATGCGATCCGACAATGCGCCACCGATCGGCAGCCAGAAGAAGTTCGAAACGCCCACCAGCAGCGTCACCAGCAACGCATCCGACGTGCTCAGGTGCAGCACGGTTTTGCCGAAGGTCGGCGCGTACACGGTAATCAGGTAGAAAGCGGTAGTGGTCAGCGCAACCATCAACATCCCGCCGATGACCACGACCCAGTTCTGGCCGAGGGTGCGGAACACTTCTTTCATGCTCGGGCGATGTTTGCGGGTGGCGAACTCTTCGGTTTCCGCCAGGTTACGACGCAGCAGGAAGATGAACGGCACGATCATGCAACCGACGAAAAACGGAATGCGCCAGCCCCAATCGGCAATCACGTCCGGTGCCATCCACTGGTTCAGGGCAAAGCCCAGCGCGGCGGCAACGATGATCGCCACCTGTTGGCTGGCCGACTGCCAGGCGGTGAAGAAACCCTTGCGGCCCGGTGTGGCGATCTCCGACAGATACACCGACACACCGCCCAGTTCCGCGCCGGCCGAGAAGCCCTGCAGCAAGCGCCCGATCAGTACCAGCGCCGGTGCGAACAGACCAATGGATTCGTATCCGGGCACCAGCACAATCAATATCGTGCCGCTGGCCATGATCGACAGGGTGACGATCAAACCCTTGCGACGACCGACATCATCGATGTACGCGCCGAGCACAATGGCCCCCAGCGGACGCATCAAAAAGCCTGCGCCGAACACCGCGAACGTCATCATCAGGGAGGCGAACTCACTGCTCGCCGGAAAGAACACCGCCGCGATCTGCGTGGCGTAGAAGCCGAACAGAAAGAAGTCGAACTGTTCGAGGAAGTTACCCGAGGTCACCCGGAAAATGGCACCGGCCCGCGAGCCGCCGTGTGGGATTGAGGCTGTCATCGAAAAATACTCCACCGCTTTTATGACGTGCGCGACGGGGAGGCGGCGCACGGTTTTTATTGGGGCGGATAGTGGCGCAGGGGGATCGATCTGTTAATTGCATAGTTGGCATGGATTGATGTCCAAAGCGTATCAATTTCTGTGACCTTTGCCCCTGAAGGCCACCAGGCTGCTCCAGGTGTCAACTTGGTTCGACCTTTGCGGAAAAACGTTTTTTAAGTCAAATCACGATTAATCAATAAAGTGTGAAAGTTTCGCGAAGGGCGTGTTGAGTTGTTCCAATTAACTCTCAATGCTCAGGTGGATAAAAGAGATTTTGGAATTGCCCGGCAATAGCAAAATTGCATGATTATGCAGGCCGTGCTTGCTATTCCGTCTAAGTGATATTTGCGCCCCTGTCAGGGCACTGCTATTAGTTTTAATCAACGGCGCGAGGCGTTTGAATTAATTTCATATGCGGTCTGCCGAACCTGGATAAACACTAATTAATTCCCACCTATGTCTTACACGGAGGTAGCGACATGGCAACGCAACAGTCAGCCAGTATCAATATCACCAATGCCACGAACGGGAATGCCGAGATTATCCTGTTTCACACCAACCAGAGTAACGGCACGCAGCGCGGTTCATGGTCTGCCGAGCCGGGGCAGATCGCAGGCCCGATGACGGTTTTCTTCGAGACAGGTTTGGGGACAGGCGCGATTCTGGATTATTGGTCTGTACTGGTACACGTCAAGGATGGTCTATCGGCGGGGTTCTACATTAACTCTGGAAGTTCCACCGATGAATACTGGAAAGAATGCCAACTGCAAAGTGCTGACGCGGGCCAGACCCTCACTCTTTCTGTCAGCGCCACGACATTCAGTGTGGCGCTGAAGTCCGGCGGTTGTTCCGACGGGATGACGCGTGTGGCACCTGTAGCGCCTATTACTCATGTCTTTGTGCTGATGCTTGAGAATCATTCGTTTGATAATGTTTTTGCCATGTCTGGAATTCCCGGAATAAGCGCTGCGACCAAAAATGATTACAACGAAATCAATGACCAAAAATATTTCGTTCAAGGCAGTGCTCCTCTAAGTATGCCAACAGATCCCGGTCATGAATTTGCCGATGTTGTTCAGCAGTTGACCGGTCGTGCGGGCCCTTTGCCGTCGGTCGCCCCTTATCCTCCTATCGATAACTCCGGGTTTGCCAGTAGTTATTCCACATCTACCTCTGAAACCCCGCACACACCACCGCACCCAGAACAGATAATCGATGTCATGTCTTGCTTTGATACGCGGCATCAATTGCCAGCGATCTATAACCTGGCAACGCAATTCGCAGTCTGCGATCACTGGTTCTCCTCGATGCCGGGGCCGACATGGCCCAACCGTTTTTTTGTGCATGGAGCGTCTTCTTCCGGTTTCGATGACAGTCCGACAAAGCCTCAGATGGCCGGGTGGGAACTGAGTGGATTCAAATACCCGAACGGTTCCATCTTTCAACGTTTGGAAAACGCGAATATTCCCTATCGCATTTATCATGATGCTCAAGCCAATGGCCTCAGCCTCTACAGTGATGACGCCAATAGCGGATCGAAGCTTGGAGCAATCACCCAGGTTTCAGCGCTGAACGGTATCAGTATGTTGGATATGCATTCATTGGGGTCTTTCGCCAACGACCTTCAAGGTCCTTATCCCTACGGTTACACCTTCATAGAGCCGCATTATGGAAATCTGGCCAATGGAACCTATGCCGGCGGTTCGTCGCAGCATCCGATGGACGATGTCTATGGCGGTGAGAACATGCTCAGTGCGGTCTACTCGGCCATCCGGAATTCGCCTTATTGGAACACCAGCTTACTGCTGGTAATTTATGACGAGCATGGCGGGTTCTACGATTCGGTAAAGCCAGGGAATATTACTGCCCCCGGTGATAATCCCTCCTATGGTTATAACACTCACGGTTTTGACTTCAAGACTGCCGGTGTTCGGGTGCCTGCCGTCGCCGTATCTCCCCTGATCGCCCCGGGAACGGTAGATTCCACGCCATACGATCACTCCTCTGTACCAGCCTTGCTGGAAGCCTTGTGGGGCTTGCCAGCGTTGACTCGTCGGGATGCCGAAGCAAACACGCCGCTGCACCTGCTGTCGCTATCAACGCCGCGAGAAACGTTGGCCGCATTACCCACCCCCATACCTGTCATCAAGGGAACCAGGGCGCGACTGGCGCCAATGGCAGAGGCTGCCATTCTTTCCGGACCGGTTCCTGACTCCGGCAACCTCGCAGGTGCACTCGCAATACTTCGCAAGACCGATGCCGAGTTGTCGGCTCAAGGGCTTTCTTTGGCTCCTCCGGATATCGCACTCAAGGCCAAAGCCGCATTGAGTCGTATTGATGCCGAACTTTATGCCGCATCGGTTCTGGAGAGAGTCCACTTAATGAGAGTGCAGCGGCGACGGGCAAAGACTGCCGCAGGCACGCCGTAGTGACAGGATCAGCACACCCGTAGGCTTTTTCACATCGGTCAAAATCAGTATCTATCTTCTTCTCTACGGGGAGGGTCGATGCTGATTTATCCTCACTCAGGCGTTCATGACTAAAAACAAGGAATGATTCCAGAACCCCGCAGTCGGAGTTCAGGTATCACACATCTGAAGGAGGTTCACCGATGAACAACAAGACCCTGATCGCCAGCCTGGCCCTCGTCGCCGGCATCGCCGGGATCACCCCACTCGTTCAAGCGGCGCAACCCTCGACCGACACCGTCGAACGCTCGCCCACCGACGGCCGCGAACTGAAAGTCAACGACCGCGCCCCGGACATCTACCAGCGCAGCGAAAAAGCCATCAAGAACTGGAAACAGAAAGGCCTCAAGCAACCCGATCCGCAGGCGCAGTGGGTGCAGATGAACGACAAGTACGTGATGGTGATGATCACCAACGGGACGATTGTGGATATCAAGCCGGTGGAGCGTTAACGCTCACATTCCCAATCCCGGTGCACTTGTCCGCACCGGGCTTTCGCCACCCAACCGATACTGATTGTTCCCGCTGCGCTTGGCCTCATACATCGCCAGATCCGCAATGTGCAGCAGCCGGTCCATGGTCGGCGCGTGGTCGGGGAACACGGCGACGCCGAGGCTGGTGCCGACGTGGCGTTGGTCGTTGCCGATGGTGATCGGTGGGGACAGTTCGATGAAGATTTTCTGGCAGATGCTGCGGGCTTCGTCCTGAAGGTTCAGGCCGGGGGCGAGGCCTTGCAGGATGACCACGAATTCATCGCCGCCGATCCGCGCGACGGTATCGCTGACCCGTAGGATGCGTTTCAGCCGTGTGGCGGTGGTGATCAGGACGCGGTCGCCGGCGGCGTGGCCGTAGCGGTCGTTGATGCTTTTGAAACCGTTGAGATCGATGAACACCAGCGCCACCCGGGTCTCGGTAGCGCGGGCATGTTCCAGCGCTTCTGACAGGCGTTCTTCCAGCACCAGTCGATTGGGCAAACCGGTCAGCGGATCGAAGTGGGCCAGGTGCTGAAGGTAACTGGCCGAGGCCTTTTCTTCGGTGATATCGCGCACCACGCCCATCATCTTGATCATCGCGTCATGATCGTTCTTCACCACGTTGCCGGTTTCCCGCAGCCAGCGAATCGTGCCGTCGGGCCAGACCACGCGGTATTCCTCGTCGTGGTTTTCACCGGTTTCCAGGCAACGCAATTCCCCGGCGCGCACCTTGGCGCGGTCGTCCGGGTGGACGCAGGAGCAGAACAAGGCGTAGGAGGGCGTCACTTCTCCGATCTTGAAGCCGAACATGCCGAAGATCGCGTCGGACCAATACAGTCGATCCGTGTCGACTTCCCAGTCCCAGGTTCCGATCCGCGCAAAATACTGGCTGCGCTTGAAGCGCTCGGCATCGCCATCCTGGTGGATGTTCTGGCCTTCGGCAGCGCGAGTGAGCAATTCACGGTATTCGGCGAGTTGCCGGCGCAGGGCACGCTCGCGACGAATCAACACGGCGATCACGACCATCAGCACAACGACAAGGGCAAAGCCGATCCAGAGTTGAGTCATTCAAGCATCGCTGACATGGCGTATCGATTCGGGGTTGGTGGCGGGTGGCTATCATTCATCACGGCCAACGCTGGGTCAAACGGTTGCCAATGTCCGGCATTTCTGGGAAAACGGCGGCCAGCGGAACAATAGAGTGAATGTTATGAATGATGAACTGCAGATAATCGATCTTCAGCCCGGCGACGGAAAAGCCGCCGTCAAAGGCGCATTGATCACCACCCAGTACACCGGTTGGCTGGAGGATGGCACCGAGTTCGACTCGTCCTGGAGTCGGGGCAAGCCGTTTCAGTGTGTGATCGGCACGGGCCGGGTGATCAAGGGTTGGGATCAAGGGATCATGGGTATGCAGGTTGGCGGCAAACGCAAACTGCTGGTGCCGGCGCATCTGGGGTACGGCGAGCGGACGATGGGCAAGATTCCGCCGAATTCGAATCTGGTGTTCGAGATTGAGTTGCTGGAGGTTTTGACGCGGGAGGATTGATTCCCCCGCGTTACAGCTGACGTCATAAAACCCGCTGTCTCCCTTCATGGAGATAGCGGGTTTTTTCTTGCCTTTTACCTGAGGCGTTACGCAGCCATTGCCATCTCATCCAGCGTTGCCGCAACCGTGCTGGTCAGGCTCGGAAATCTGCGTTTTACGCTGTGGAGTACCGGCATTACGCGTTCCCGGTCCAGTTTGCCGTGATCGCGGGCGAGTTGGACGAGGGCTTCGAGGGCGGCGGTGACGATGGATTTTCTTTCGCTTTCGAGCAGCAGCAGACAGGCTTTTTCGGCCCATTGGCTGTCTTTCTCGTTGAGGCCGATGGAGATCAGGGCGGCGACGACGTGTGCATCGGATTTGCTTTCCATGGAGTGTTCCTCAGGTCGTGGCATCGAGGGTGTCCAGCGCCCGGTTCACGGCGAGCTCGCCACACATCACCACTTGGGCGATGCCCAGGACGGTACTGCGGTAGGGCGGGTCCAGCAGCGCGGCGAAGTCGCTGAGCATCACGCTGGCCGAGGCCATCGATTCGCAGGCGTGGGCCAGCAAGGCATGTTGATCGATGTGGGGGGCGATGAGGAACATGCGGCCGGGGCAGTGCTGTTTCGGGGCGGTGGGTTTCAGGTAATGGTCGAGGGCGCGCTCGGCGGCTTCGTGGAGTTTTTTTGAGTCGGTTGTGGAGTAGGGAGAGGTTGGGTCGGATTCGGACGATACGTCTGTTTCCGGAGGATTAGGCGTTGGCTTGATCATTTGCTTGGAAACCTCCAATAGAGGCTGACACGTTCTTGCGACTAAACAATAGGTGGCAGCTGTACGCAGGTTAGTCGACCAGTATCCAAGCACTACTGGCGCGCCCTAGAGCGCCCTACGCACAGCCGCCATTGAGTTCAGGCGTGGGAATGCCTGACTGAAAAACAGCTTGCGAGCTTGGATAAAACGCCGAGCGACTAAACCCGTTCACTGACCATTCAGTGATGCGAATCAAGTTACGGGCAGGTTCCAAACCGCACAAGCCGGCGGATTCTGGCGTAGTTGTAGGCAAAGGCGCAAGGCAATGTAGCCTCCCGGATGGGGGCAAAATGATGCGTCATTTTTCAGTCCGCCATCGCGAGCAAGCTCGCTCCCACAGGGGTTCTGTGTCGGCTTGTCAGGTGTGCCGACTCGCGAATTTCTGCTTTGTGATACCAAATGTCAGATAAGCCAATTCAAACTTGATTTATATCGGTTTCGATATAGTCTGCTGGTATGTGATCGCTGCCATTCCTAGCAACACACCGCCGCGACACGATTCCGTCCGGGCTATTACGCTTTTCTTTCCAACACAGGAGAAGCCAATGCCAAGACACAAGGACGTGGTGTTTGTCGGGAGTGCGCTCAAGGATTTGAGAGCTTTTCCCCTCGATGCTCGCAGAGCTGCAGGATTCCAACTGGATCTGTTGCAACAGGGCGACGAACCCTTTGACTGGCGCCCCATGAAAACAGTCGGGCGGGGCGTCAATGAAATCAGAATCACCGAGGATTCAGGGGCGTTTCGAGTGTTTTATGTGGTCAACCGGCCTGACGCGATTTATGTGCTGCACGCCCTGCAAAAGACCACGCGCAAAACCGAGACGCGAGACATAGAACTGGCACGGGCCAGATACCAGGAAATAGGTTGAACCATGACGGATCATCAAAACTCTTCCCAGCGTTTCGCAAGCGTCTGGGATGCACTGGAAGACACGCCGCAGGAAGCGGCCAACATGCGCCTGCGGGCCAAACTGATGCGCACGCTGTGCGAAACCATTCGAGCCTGGGAGCTTCCGCAGAAGGAGGCGGCCAAGCGTCTTGGCATCACCCAGCCACGCCTCAACGACGTACTCAACGGCAAAATCGACAAGTTCTCTCTCGATGCGCTGGTCAACCTGTCGGCCGCAGCGCAGCTGGACGTAGACCTCTGCTTCTCGTCGTCCCCGCCACTGCAATGGGCTTGACAGACGAGGGTTCCCAGCGGCCCTGCATCTGAAAATCCTTCCAGAGGCGGCGCCGTCTGACGCGCCGCCTCATTCTTCCACATCAAAATCTCAAGCCGCGACGAACGGTCGAAAACAGGCCTTGCCCCTTTCGGTCGTAACAGCGACTATGCTCGCCATATAGGGGTAGGGGGTATAGGTATGTCGCACACGCACGAACACAAAGGCGAGTTGCTCAATCGGGTCCGGCGCATTGCCGGGCAGGTTCAGGCGGTTGAAAGGGCGCTGGAGTCCGAGGCCGATTGTGCCAAGACGTTGCATCTGATGGCGGCGATTCGCGGTGCGGTCAACGGCTTGATGGAGCAGTTCATCGAGGCCCACGCCCGCGAGCATGTCGCCCATCCCGACCTCAGCGACGAAGCCCGAGCCCAGGGCGTGGAAGAGTTGCTGCAAGCCATCCGCCGTTATTCCAAGTGAGACCGACACCATGAATCTGACGACGCGCTCTGACGACTTTTCCCACGACCACCAGTTCCTCGGCGCGTCCCATGACGACAACGCCCGTCGCACCTTGTGGGTGGTCGCGCTGACGTTCGTGATGATGATCGGCGAGATTGCCGCCGGTTACCTCACCGGTTCCATGGCGCTGCTGGCCGACGGTTTCCACATGGCGACCCACGCCGGCGCCTTGGGTATCGCGGCAGCGGCCTATGGTTTTGCCCGGCGTAACGCCAATAACCGCCGTTACAGTTTCGGCACCGGCAAGGTCGGCGATCTGGCGGGTTTCGCTTCGGCCATGGTGCTGGGGTTGGTGTCGCTGGGCATTGCCGGAGAATCGGTTTTCCGTCTGTTCGAGCCCACCAGTGTGGCGTTCGGCGAGGCCACCTTGATCGCCGTGGTCGGCCTGGGCGTCAACCTGCTCAGTGCGTTTTTGCTGGCCGGCCATCACGGTCATCATGAGCACGGCCATAGCCACGATCATGGTCATCACCACCATCACGACAACAACCTGCGTTCAGCCTACGTGCACGTATTGGCGGACGCGTTGACGTCGGTACTGGCGATTGCCGCGCTGCTGGCCGGTCGTTATCTGGGCTGGGTCTGGATGGACCCGGTGATGGGCATCGTCGGTTCCATCGTCATCGCCAAATGGGCCTGGAACCTGATGCGTGACAGCGCCGCCGTGCTGCTCGACACCACCGATGAACCGGTGGCCGAGGAAATCCGCGAACTGCTGGAAACCTCCGACGACGTGCGCATCAGCGACCTCCACGTCTGGCAGGTCGGCCCGCAGGCGCGGGCGGCGATTGTCAGCGTGGTGGCGACTGCTGGCGTGACTGCCGAAGCGATTCGCGAGCGACTGGCACCGGTGCATGAGTTGTCGCACCTGACGATCGAATTGCGCAGCGCCTAAGCCCGTACTTCGCTGAACAGCGGAATGCGTCCGTTCAGCGAAGGGCGGTAATGCCAGGTGAACCGGCTCAGGTCGATGTCATGGGCGAGGATTTCACCGACGGTGGCGCTGGCAATGGTCAGCGCCAACCTTTGCCCCGGGCATTGATGCCGACCGCTGCCGAACGTGAAGCTGCGGCGGTTCGGGCGATCCGGCAGAAACTGATCCGGGTTTTCATTCAGTGCCGGGTCGCGGTTGGCTGAGGCGAGCAACACCAGAATCACGTCGCCCGCTTCAAAGCGCACGCCGTCGATTTCGCAGGTGTTCGCGACAAAACGTCGGGTGTTCTGCACTGATGGATCGAAGCGCTGCACTTCGGCGACCAGCGAATCGACTGAAAAGTCGCGTAATTCCGGCTGACGCTGCAACGCCACCAGCGCATTGCCGATCAGGCCGGCGGTGGCTTCAAAGGTCTGCGAGCAAAGGCCGATGAGGTTGGCGATCAGCACGTCTTCTTCGCCTGCAAAGCGCTGTTGGATGTCGGCGAGAAACGGGTTTGGCTCCGCCAGTAATTCAATGAAGTAACCGTACAATTGCTCAGCCGCTCGATGCGCTGCCGCCAGTTGCAGGTCATTGCTCAGCGGTGAAAGGCACGCTGCAAAATCCGCAGTCAGCTCACTGATCGCCCGCGCTTGTGCCGGAGTGAATCCGAGTAAAGCCGCAACCACGCATACCGGGCCGCGAAACATTGCTTTATATAAGCCGTCGGCATCGTTTGTGATCAACCGCGCGGCGACCAGCGCTTTGACATCTTTGTCATTGATAAGCCCCAGCGGTGGCTCAATGGCCGAACGCGGGCAGTGCTGAGCTTCACCATCATTCATCCGCATCAACTGGCCAAACACCTTGCCCGCCATGCCATCGGCGATGGCTTTGGGCACCGGCTCCTGCACCGGACGCACCCGGCAATCCGGGTTCGCCAGGACGGCGCAAACCGCCCGGGCACTGCTGGCCACCCACACTTTCAGTCCGTGATGAAAGGTCAGCCCGTCCGCCGCGCGCAGTTCGGCGTAATAAGGGTAGGGATCGGCGTGAGTCGCAGCGATGATCGGGTCCATGGATCGCAACCTTGTCGGTGGGGAAAGTGTTGCTACTATCTCCAGTCCTTGGGGGCGATGATTCGTCCGGGAGCGAAATATGCACGCAGAACATCAAGACATCGGCGTCTCGCAAGTGGGCGCCGCCATCGCGGAACCGGCGCGAACCAAAATGCTGTGCTCGCTGATGGACGGCCACGCCCGCACCGCCACGGAGCTGGCGACCCTCGCCGAAGTCAGCGCCTCCACCGCCAGCGCACACCTGGCCAAACTCAAGGACCTGGCGCTGGTGCGCCTGCACGTGCAGGGCCGCCACCGTTATTACAGCCTCGCCGACAAGCGCGTGGCCCAGGCACTGGAAGCGCTGATGGTGATCGGCCAGAACCCCACACCGACCTTCAAACCGCATACGCCGGACCGTCTGCAATTCGCCCGCACCTGCTACGACCACATGGCCGGGACGCTGGCGGTGTTGCTGCATGACCGGTTGCTGGAGGGCGGTTGGCTGGTGGAAACCGATGAACAGGCGTACCGCTTGAGCGAGAGTGGGGAGGCGCTGTTCGAAGGGTTGGGCATTGAGGTCAGGGATCTGTCGACCTTGCGCCGACGCTTTGCCTGCCCGTGCCTGGACTGGAGCATGCGCCGGCCACATCTGGGTGGATCACTTGGAGCGGCGCTGTTGCAAGTGGCGTTGAAGCGCAAATGGGTGACGCAGGATCTGGACAGCCGGGCGCTGACTTTGACGGCGGCGGGGCGCAAGGAGATGACGGCGCGGTTCGGGGGGAAATGGCCCGATGCGATGCAGCCTGCCCCGGTGCGTAAATCCTCGACCATCTCAGCTGACAGCCGACTGTAATAAGTCCGACTGACGAAGGGTCGTTTTACGGCTTGTCGCCCGCGGACGGACTCTATACTGTATATGCGAACAGTATAAGGTCCGTGCCATGCAACTCATCGACAAGCTCAGCATCCTCGCCGACGCCGCCAAGTACGACGCCTCCTGCGCCAGCAGTGGCGCGCCCAAGCGTAGCTCCGAGGGCAAGAGCGGGCTGGGTTCGACCGATGGCATGGGCATCTGCCACAGCTACACGCCGGACGGGCGTTGCGTGTCGCTGCTCAAGGTGCTGCTGACCAATTTCTGTCTCTACGACTGCCAGTACTGCGTCAACCGCCGCTCGAGCGACGTGCCCCGAGCGCGCTTCACGCCAGAGGAAGTGGTGACGCTGACCCTGGATTTTTACCGACGCAATTGCGTCAGCGGGTTGTTCCTCAGCTCCGGGATCATTCGTTCGGCGGACTACACCATGGAGCAACTGGTGCGAGTTGCGAAGCTGTTGCGTGAAGAACATGAGTTCCGGGGCTACATCCACCTCAAGACCATTCCCGAAGCCGATCCTGCGTTGATCGAAGAGGCCGGGCGTTATGCCGACCGCTTGAGCGTCAACATCGAATTACCCACCGATGCCAGTTTGCAGACGCTGGCGCCGGAGAAGCAGATCGGCTCGATCAAGCAGGCGATGAACACCATCTACACCGGCGTGCAGACCGTGCTCAACGAACCTCGCGCCCCGAAGTTCGCCCCGGCCGGGCAGAGCACGCAGATGATCGTCGGTGCCGATGACACCGACGACAGCATCATCCTCCACAGCGCCCAGGCCTTGTACGGCAACTTCCGTTTGCGCCGGGTCTATTACTCGGCATTCAGCCCGATTCCCGACAGCCCGAAAAGCGTGCCGCTGGCAGCGCCGCCGCTGATGCGTGAGCACCGTTTGTATCAGGCTGATTTTCTATTGCGCGGCTATGGCTATACCGCTGGTGAATTGCTCAAGGGGCCGGGCAATCTGGCGCTGGATATCGACCCGAAACTAGCCTGGGCGCTGCAGAATCGCGAGGTGTTTCCGCTGGATCTCAATCGCGCCGAGCCGGCGCTGATCTCACGTATTCCAGGCATCGGCCTTCGTACCACCGAACGTCTGGTGGAGTTGCGGCGGCAGCGGCGCATTCGTTACGAAGACGTGGCCCGCATGCGCTGTGTGCTGGCCAAGGCCAAGCCGTTCATCATCACCAGCGATTACCACCCGCAGCAGGCAGAAATCACCAGCCAGATGCTCTATCAGCAGTTGCGCGACCGGCCGATGCCGCAGCAGATGGGGTTGTGGGGATGATCAATCTCGATTGCGACGACCTGTTCGACACTTGGCGCCAGCAGGCACGATGGCTGCTCAGCCATGAAATCGATCCCAGCCTGGTGAGCTGGGCGTCGGAAGGGGTGAGTGATCTGTTTGCCAGTGATGTGTCGGTGCCTGAAGGGCAGGGGCCGTTTCAGGCGCGGATTCCGCGTGCATTGCTCGATACTCTGGAACAAGCGTCACGATACCGTGGCGATCAGCGCTGGAGTCTGCTGTATGAAGTGCTCTGGCGCGTCAGCCACGGCGATCGTACGGCAATGATGGCCGGTGACAAACTCGGCAGCGAGTTACAGCGGCGGATCAAACAGGTGCAGCGTGAAGCCCATCATTTGCATGCGTTCGTGCGTTTCATCGAGCGTCCATCAGAACTGCCCGGCCCGCAATACGTAGCGTGGCACGAACCGGCCCACGACATCCTGCACAGCGCCAGCGAACATTTCATCGGGCGCATGGGGCGCCATCGCTGGCTGATCGCTACGCCACGGGACGGGGTTTATTACGATGGCGAACAACTGGTTCATCAGCGCCAGTGCCCGCTGGAATGGCAGCAACTGGCGCAGAACGTCGACGATCCGCAGGGGGAACTGTGGCTGGCGTACTACAGCCACATCTTCAACCCGGCGCGGTTGAACGAGAAGGTCATGCAGGGGCACTTGCCGATGCGCTTCTGGAAGAACCTGCCGGAGGGTGAATTGATCCCCGGGTTGATTACCCAGGCGCGCACGGGCAAGCAGCAGAACGGGCAGGCTGGCGGCATCGCCGGGCGTGGCGGCAAACGTATTGCGTTGAAACAGGTCGAGAATCCGCCGTCCGTTCAGCGCGTCGCCGAAGCCATCAACAGTCCAAATCCGGCAAAGGTCACCCCCGAGACTTTCGCCGTCAGCCAGGAACCTTTCGGGCTCGACAGCCAGCCTTTGGCGGCATTGGCGAGCAGCGCATAACTGCCGTGCACCAGAATCACCAGCACGGCGTAAGAGGCCACCAGTTTGAAGAACTGCGGAAGGAAAGCCTGTGCGGTGTCGATGAACTGCGGGAACACCGCCAGAAAAAAGAAGATGGCTTTGGGATTGAGAAACTGCAGGGATGCGGCTTCCAGAAAACGGTAGCTCGGGCGCGATGGGCGGACGTCTTGCAGCGTACGGAAACGATCCGAACGCCAGCTCTTGAAACCCAGGTACAACAGGTAAGCGGCGCCGGCGTATTTCAGCACAGTAAAGGCCGTCGCCGAGGCGCTGAGGATCAGGCCGACACTGGTTGCACTGACGGCGGCAACCACGAAGGCTCCCGAGGCAATCCCCAGAATCCCCGGCACCGCACCGGTCCAGCCCAGGCGCACGGCGTTGGACAGGGTCAACACCACTCCCGGGCCGGGGCTCAAAATGGTCAGGGTGGCGAAGAGTACAAAGAGTCCGTAGCTGTGCATGTCTGGCTCCGTCGGGGCGCGGGGTTGGGCGTGCGGGCAGATTGGCGTGGCGAAGAACCTGTGACAAACGCTTTAAATGCAGCGCATACGTGACTAAATTAGACCCATGAACAAATCACTCCCGCCGCTCAATGCGGTTCGCGCCTTTGCGGTTGCCGCCCGTCACCAGAGTTTCACGTTGGCGGCCGAAGAGCTGCACGTGAGCCACAGTGCCGTCAGCCGGCACATCAAATTGCTGGAAGAACACCTGGGTGTGTTGCTGTTCGAGCGGCGTATCCGGCAATCGTTGCTGACGCCCGCCGGCCAGCGTTTTTACCAGCAGGTCAGCGCCGGTCTGGCACAGATCGCCGACGCGGCTGCCGAGTTGCGGCAGCAGGCAGCACGGCCGACCGTGACCATCAACACCCGGCCGTCCTTTGCCCAGTTGTGGCTGATGCCCCGGCTGGATGACTTCACGGCAGAACATCCGGAGATCGAACCGCAGGTGATCACCCAGACCCGCTCTCCGGATCCTGCGCGAGACAGCTTCGACATCGTCATCCGCCGTGGCCGCGACGACTGGGCACCGACCATCGAGTCGCACCCGTTGTTTGAAGATGAGTTGCTGATGGTGGCGGCGCCCGAGTTGATCGAGCGAATCCCCTTGGCGGACCTTGCCGATCTGGGCCAGCACACTTTGCTGACGGTCAGGGCCCGACGCGAAGACTGGCACCACTGGACGTTGCGTTTCGGCCAGAGTCAGAGTGCAACCCAGGAGATTCGTCAATTCGATTACATGCATCGAGTCATGGAGGCCGCCGTGGCGGGTGAGGGCGTTGCGTTGTGCCCGACCACGTTGCTGGGCACGCATCTGTCGAGTGGTCGGCTGGTCTGCCCGTTGCCCGATCTGCGGATGCCGCTGCCACGTTATTACTACGGTGTGGCGCCACAAGCCTCCGCATCGGCCCAGGTATTTCTGACGTGGCTGCAAAAACAGACCCCATGAAAAAGCCCCCATCGATCACTCGATGGGGGCTTTTGTGCATCTGGGCGTCAGATCAAACCTTGACGATCCAGCCGGCTGGCGCTTCGACGTCGCCGGTCTGTACGCCGGTCAGCTCTTTGTAGAGCTTCTGGGTCACAGGGCCGACTTCGGTTTCGCTGTGGAACACGTGCAGGTGGTCGTTGTAGCTGATGCCGCCGATCGGGGTGATCACCGCAGCGGTACCGCAAGCACCGGCTTCTTTGAAGTCCGACAGCTTGTCGATGAACACGTCGCCTTCGACCACTTCCAGGCCCAGACGGGACTTGGCCAGTTCGATCAGCGACAGACGGGTGATGCCCGGCAGTACCGACGGCGAATTCGGGGTCACGAACTTGTTGTCGTGGGTGATCCCGAAGAAGTTGGCCGAACCGACTTCCTCGATCTTCTTGTGGGTCAGCGGATCCAGGTAGATGGCGTCAGCGAAGTGCGCTTTCTTGGCCTGGGAGCCCGGCATCAGGCTGGCGGCGTAGTTGCCACCGACTTTGGCGGCACCGGTGCCTTGTGGCGCGGCGCGGTCGAAGGTGGAGATCTGGAAGTTGTGCGGGGTCAGGCCGCCCTTGAAGTAGGCGCCGACCGGGATCGCGAACACCGAGAAGATGAACTCAGGGGCGGTACGCACGCCGATGTTGTCACCCACCCCGATCACGAACGGACGCAGGTACAGCGCGCCGCCGGTGCCGTAAGGCGGGATGAAACGCTCGTTGGCGCGAACCACTTCCTTGCACGCTTCGATGAATTGCTCGGTGGACACATGCGGCATCAGCAGGCGGGCGCAGCTGCGTTGCATGCGGGCGGCGTTCTGGTCCGGACGGAACAGGTTGATCGAGCCGTCCTTGCAACGATAGGCCTTCAGGCCTTCGAAGCATTGCTGGCCATAGTGAAGGGCAGTGGAGCCTTCGCTGATGTGCAGCACGTTGTCTTCGGTCAGGGTGCCTTTGTCCCACTCGCCGTTGCGAAAGTACGACAGATAGCGTTTATCGGTCTTGATGTAGTCAAAACCCAGCTTGTCCCAATTGATGCTTTCGTTACCCATGACACCCTCTATCACTTAACAACCGTCGAAACGGTTCAAGGCTTCTGACGTTTTTTTTGATGGGCACAACAATACTTCATTCTTGAGCGGTTTCGCAGCCCGGGCGATGGGGGGAGCAGCAGATTTATTAGCCTGCTTATGAAAAAACTCCCCCGCGTCGGGTTTTTACAGGTGCAACGCATGCCCGAGGGCACGCAACGCCGCTTCCTGCACCGCTTCACCCAGGGTCGGGTGCGCGTGGATGGTGCCGCCGATGTCTTCCAGTCGCGCGCCCATTTCCAGGCTTTGCGCGAACGCGGTCGACAGCTCCGACACCCCGACACCCACCGCCTGCCAGCCGACAATCACATGGTTGTCCCGACGGGCGACCACCCTTACGAAGCCGGTTTTCGATTCCAGGGTCATCGCCCGGCCATTGGCCGCGAACGGGAAGTTCGACACGATGCAGTCCAGTCCCGCCGCCTTGGCTTCATCCGGCGTCTTGCCGACAACGACCAGTTCCGGGTCGGTGAAGCACACGGCGGCGATAGCGGTCGGGTTGAACTCGCGGGTCTTGCCGCTGATCAGCTCGGCGACCATCTCGCCCTGGGCCATGGCACGGTGGGCCAGCATCGGCTCGCCGCTCAGGTCGCCGATGGCGTAGACGTTGCGCATGCTGGTCTGGCAGCGGTTGTCGATCTTGATCGCCGAGCCGTTCATGTCCAGGTTCAGCGCTTCAAGATTCCAGCCCTGGGTATTGGGTTTGCGACCGACGGCCACCAGCACCTGATCGGTTTCCAGGTTCAGGGTGTCGCCGTTCGGATCGCGCACCTGCAACGTGCCGTCGAAACCCAGCACGCTGTGCTTCAGGTACAGCTTCACGCCCAGTTGCTTCAGCGCTTCGTGCACCGGCTGGGTCAGTTCGGCGTCGTAGGCCGGCAGGATGCGATCCTGCGCCTCGACCACACTGACCTCGGCGCCGAGCTTGCGATAGGCAATGCCCAGCTCCAGGCCGATGTAACCACCGCCGACCACGATCAGACGTTTTGGCACGGACTTCGGCGCCAGTGCTTCGGTGGAGGAGATGATCGGCCCGCCAATCGGCAGGATCGGCAGGTTGACGCTTTTCGAACCGGTGGCCAGCACCAGATGTTCGCACTGGATCCGGGTGTCGCCGACTTCAACGGTCTTGCCGTCGATGACCTTGGCCCAGCCGTTGATGACCTGAACCTTGTTTTTCTTCAGCAGTGCGGCGACGCCGGTGGTCAGGCGATCGACGATGCCGTCCTTCCACTCGACGCTTTTGCTGATGTCGAGGGTCGGCGCGGAAACGCTGATGCCCAGTGCCGAATGCTGGTTGTGGTGTTGAGTCTGGTGAAACTGCTCGGCCACATGGATCAGCGCTTTCGACGGAATGCAGCCGATGTTCAGGCAGGTGCCGCCCAGCGATTCACCCTCGACCAGAATGGTCGAAATACCCAGTTGCCCGGCGCGAATGGCCGTCACGTAACCGCCGGGGCCGCCGCCGATGATCAGCAGCGTGGTGTTCAGAGTTTGCATGCCATCACTCCACAAACAGGGTCGCGGGTTGTTCGAGCAGACCACGAATGGCCTGGATGAAGAGCGCCGCGTCCATGCCGTCGACCACGCGGTGATCGAAGGAGCTGGAGAGGTTCATCATCTTGCGGATCACCACCTGGCCTTTGACGACCATCGGCCGTTCGACGATTTTGTTCACGCCGACGATGGCCACTTCCGGCAGGTTCAGCACCGGGGTGCTGACGATGCCGCCCAGGGCGCCGAGGCTGGTCAGGGTGATGGTCGAGCCGGACAGTTCATCGCGGCTGGCCTTGCCATTACGTGCTGCAGTGGCGAGGCGGGAGATTTCCGCCGCGCTGTCCCAGAGGCTGCGCGCTTCGGCGTGACGCACCACCGGCACCATCAGGCCGACATCGCTTTGGGTGGCGACGCCGACATGCACCGCGCCGAGGCGGGTAATGACCTGGGCTTCGTCGTCGTAACGGGCGTTCATCTGCGGGAAGTCGCGCAGGGCGACGACCAGTGCACGCACGAGGAACGGCAACAGGGTCAGCTTGCCACGGCTGGCGCCGTGTTTTTCGTTCAGATGGGCGCGCAGTTCTTCAATCGCGGTGACGTCGATTTCCTCGACATAACTGAAGTGCGCAGCACGCTGGGTGGCGTCCTGCATGCGCTGGGCAATCTTGCGGCGCATGCCGATAACCTGAATCTGTTCTTCATCGTTACGCTGGGCGTAAGCGGCGGCGACCGGCGCCGAAGCGTTCGACTGACCTTGGGCCAGATAAGCCTCGAGGTCTTCGTGCAACACGCGACCGGCCGGACCGGAACCGCGCACCAGACGCAGTTGGATGCCCAGATCCAGCGCGTGCTTGCGCACGGCCGGCGAGGCCAGCGGACGCTCATCGGCTTCCCGGGCAACCACCGGGCCCTGGCAAACCGGAGCCGTACGTGGCGCGGCAGGTTTGCTTTCAACGACCGCTTCGACTTTCGGTGCAACAGGTGCTTCCTTCGCTACAACAGGCGCCGGTTTGTCGGACTCTTTCAGATTGCCCGCACCTTCTACCTCGATGCTGATCAGCACACTGCCGACCGCCATCACTTCGCCCGGCTGACCGCCGAGCGCAATCACCTTGCCGTGCACCGGCGACGGAATATCCACCATCGCCTTGTCGGTCATCACATCCGCCAGCACCTGATCTTCAACGACCAGATCGCCGACCTTGACGTGCCACTGCGACAGTTCTACTTCTGCGATGCCTTCGCCGATGTCCGGCATCTTGATAACGTGCGTGCCCATTCAGACCTCCATGACCCGTTTCAGCGCCGCGCCCACTCGGGACGGCCCAGGGAAATACGCCCACTCTTGCGCGTGCGGGTAGGGGGTGTCCCAACCGGTGACGCGTTCGATCGGCGCTTCCAGGTGGTGGAAGCAATGCTCTTGCACCAGCGACACCAGTTCGGCGCCGAAACCGCAGGTGCGGGTGGCTTCGTGTACCACGACGCAGCGGCCGGTTTTCTTCACGGATTTGACGATGGTTTCCAGGTCCAGCGGCCACAGGCTGCGCAGGTCGATGACTTCAGCGTCCACACCGCTTTCTTCGGCGGCGACCTGCGACACGTAGACGGTGGTGCCGTAGGTCAGCACGGTGACTTCCTTGCCCGGACGGGCGATGGCGGCAACGTCCAGCGGCACGGTGTAGTAGCCGTCCGGGACTTGTGCGGCCGGGTGTTTCGACCACGGCGTTACCGGGCGTTCGTGGTGGCCGTCGAACGGGCCGTTGTACAGGCGTTTCGGCTCCAGGAAGATCACCGGGTCATCGTTTTCGATGGAGGCGATCAGCAGACCCTTGGCGTCATACGGGTTGGACGGCATGACGGTGCGCAGGCCGCAGACCTGGGTGAACAGGGCTTCGATGCTCTGGCTGTGGGTCTGGCCACCGTAGATGCCGCCACCGCAAGGCATGCGCAGGGTCATCGGCGCGGTGAATTCGCCGGCGGAGCGATAACGCAGGCGTGCCGCCTCGGAAATGATCTGGTCGTAGGCCGGGTAGACGTAGTCGGCGAACTGGATTTCCACCACCGGGCGCAGACCGTAGGCGCCCATGCCCACGGCGGTCCCGACGATGCCGCTCTCGGAGATCGGCGCGTCGAACACCCGCGAGGTGCCGTACTTGGCCTGCAGGCCTTCGGTGCAACGGAACACGCCGCCGAAGTAACCGACGTCCTGGCCGAACACCACCACATTGTCGTCACGCTCAAGCATCACATCCATGGCCGAGCGCAGGGCCTGGATCATGGTCATGGTGGTCGTGGTCATGGCGGTTTCCAACTGAATATTGTTGTTGTGGTCGTTCATGTCAGATCCCCAACTGCTGACGCTGGCGCTTCAAGTGCTCCGGCATCTCTTTGTAGACGTCTTCGAACATGGTCGCAGCGCTTGGAATCTGGCCGCCAGCAAGAGTGCCGTACTGTTCGGCCTGCTTCTGCGCGGCAATCACTTCGGCTTCGAGCTCGGCGCTGACGGCGGCGTGCTCTTCTTCCGACCAGTGGCCGACCTTGATCAGGTGCTGTTTCAGGCGGGCGATCGGGTCGCCCAGCGGGAAGTGGCTCCAGTCATCGGCAGGACGGTATTTGGATGGATCGTCGGAGGTCGAGTGCGGGCCGGCACGGTAGGTGACCCATTCGATCATGGTCGGACCGAGGCCGCGGCGGGCGCGTTCGGCAGCCCAGGCGGAGGCGGCGTAGACCGCGTAGAAGTCGTTGCCGTCAACGCGCAGGGAGGCGATACCGCAACCGACGCCGCGTCCGGCGAAGGTGGTGGCTTCACCACCGGCGATGGCCTGGAAGGTCGAGATCGCCCACTGGTTGTTGACCACGTTGAGGATCACTGGCGCACGGTAGACGTGAGCGAAGGTGAGGGCGGTGTGGAAGTCCGATTCGGCGGTGGCGCCGTCACCGATCCAGGCCGAGGCGATTTTGGTGTCGCCTTTGATCGCCGAAGCCATGCCCCAGCCAACACCCTGAATGAATTGAGTGGCGAGGTTGCCGGAAATGGTGAAGAAACCGGCGTCCTTGACCGAGTACATGATCGGCAGCTGACGGCCCTTGAGCGGATCGCGCTCGTTGGACAGCAACTGGCAGATCAGATCGACCAGCGGTACGTCGCGAGCCATCAGGATGCTTTGCTGGCGGTAGGTCGGGAAGCACATGTCGTCGGTGTTCAAGGCCAGGGCCTGGGCACTGCCGATGGCTTCTTCGCCAAGGCTCTGCATGTAGAACGACATTTTCTTCTGACGCTGGGCGACCACCATGCGGTTGTCGTAGATCCGGGTCTTGAGCATGGCGCGCATGCCTTTGCGCAGGATCTCGACCGGCACGTTTTCGGCCCATGGGCCGAGAGCATTGCCCTGGTCGTCGAGCACGCGGATCAGGCCACGGGCCAGGTCGGCAGTGTCGGCGGGCTCAACGTCGATGGAAGGTTTGCGCACCGTGCCGGCATCGGTCAGATGCAGGTAGGAGAAGTCGGTTTTGCAGCCTGGGCGGCCCGAAGGTTCAGGGACGTGCAGACGCAGCGGTTCATACGCTTGGGTCATGGCTTCTACGCTCGATCTTGTGAATTTCTTGTAGTGAGCTGGCAGTCATTCTTCGATAAAAGAAATCTTGTCCTACAACAATCATAGGCCCGGGCAAGAAGAATATTTCTCTCTGTTTCGTTGCGCTGGAGATCATTTGCAGATAGAAATTCTGCATAAACATAAAAAACAGGTGGTTTTGTCTCATGCGCAAACTGGACCGTACCGACATCGGCATTCTCAACAGCCTTCAGGAGAATGCGCGCATCACCAATGCCGACCTGGCCCGTTCGGTCAATCTGTCGCCGACACCGTGCTTCAACCGGGTCAAGGCGATGGAAGAACTGGGCCTGATCCGTGAGCAGGTGACCCTGCTGGATGCCGACCTGCTCGGGCTGCACGTGAACGTGTTCATTCACGTGAGCCTGGAGAAGCAGGTGGAGGAAGCTTTGCAGCATTTCGAAGAAGCGATTTCCGACCGACCGGAAGTCATGGAGTGCTACCTGATGGCCGGCGACCCGGACTATCTGATCCGGGTGCTGGTGCCGACCATTCAGTCCCTTGAGCGCTTCATGATGGACTTCCTGACCAAAGTGCCGGGCGTGGCCAACATTCGGTCGAGCTTTGCGCTCAAGCAGGTGCGCTACAAGACCGCTTTGCCGTTGCCGGCGAACGGTCTGACCCTCGGAAACTGATCGCTGGCCGGATTACAGGCGGTCATATCGATAATTCAGCTCCGTCGTATGGATCGCCTGCCCAACCGTGAATGTTTGTGCCCAAGGGGCGGGTTCATTCTCCGGGTGGAAAACCAGCGCAGTTTCATTCATTGCATCCGGATCGCCTTCACTGGACGTGAATGCCGGGAGGCGCGGATGTTGATGTTTCCAGCGTTCCCACAGCAGATCCATGTAGCAGTGATGCAGGAAGAAGACCGGATCGTTCGGGGAGGCCGCGTGTAGCATGCTGCCGCCCACCCAGGCGTGAACCGGGTTATGCAGCTCTCTTTCCGCAACGTTTTCCCAACCCGCCGGCTCCAGCCAGTAGGGCGTCCTGTTGAGGGCAGAAATAACCGCGTCTTCCGACGGCAAGGCGCCTTCTGCACCCAGGTTTCGAAGCAGGCCCGTGTTTCCCGGCGCCTCGTCCCATACCGTCACTTCAAATTGAGAATGCTCCCGGGAAAACGGCCCGGTGGTGACGCGCTGCTCCAGCGTATTGTCGCCATTTCCCCCCATGAAGTCGGAGGTGAACGGGTTGTCGGCACCACTGAGTTGCCAGTTCCAGTAGGGCAGGGTGATACCGGGATTATTGACGGCGGCTTGCAGGGCCAGCTCGAACTGGCGGATCAGAATCCGGTGCCAGGGAAAGAACAGCGGACTGCCATGCGGATTGGGAACCAGTGGGTTGCCCCGGCCCATCGAATTCTTGTGGATCTGGACAAAGTCATCGTAACGACTCTGCTGACCGGGGCGCAGTACGCTGTCGACATTGTTTTTCAGTCTCAGAACCGCGTCGATGAAAGCGGATTTCTCATCCCGGGACAGATCCCGGTGGTTGCGGCGAATATCCATATTGCCAAAACTCCATTGCTTGATTGCCCAATGAAGTCTGCCTGCTGGCTGAAAAAACGCACAGTTCATCGCATCCGACGTGACAGGTACGAAATCCGTTATTCCCGGTTCCTTGACTGAATTTTTCCTACACAGAGTTGATGGGAATCTTCAGGTAGACAACGCCATTTCCTTCTGCCGGCGGCAGATTCCCCGCCCGCACATTCACCTGAATCGCCGGCAGCAACAGCGTCGGCATGCCCAACCCGGCATCACGTTTGGTGCGCATCTCGACAAACGCGGCTTCGTCGATGCCGTCCTGCACATGGATATTGCTTTTGCGTTGTTCGCCGACAGTGGTCTGGCACTGCGAGGCGCGACCTTGCGGCGGGTAGTCGTGACAGACGTAGAGCTTCACGCTGGCAGGGAAGGCCAGCAGTTTGTGGATCGAGTTGAACAGTTGATGCGCGTTACCGCCGGGGAAATCGCAGCGGGCGGTGCCGACGTCGGGCATGAACAGCGTATCGCCCACCAGGATCTGCTCGCCGTCGATCAGGTAGGCCATGTCCGCCGGTGTGTGGCCGGGAACGTGCAGGGCGGTGGCCTTGAGGTTGCCGATCAGGAAGGACTCGTTCGGTGCGAACAGGTGATCGAACTGCGAGCCGTCGACACGAAATTCCGGTTCCAGATTGAACAGCGCCTTGAACACGTTCTGCACTTTGCTGATCGATTCGCCGATGGCGATCTTGCCGCCCAGCTCGCGGCGCAGGTAGGGCGCGGCGGACAGGTGATCGGCGTGGGCGTGGGTTTCCAGCAGCCACTGCACTTGCAGATGGTGGGCGCGCACGAAGGCAATGATTTTGTCTGCCTGGGCCGTGCAGGTGCGGCCGGCGGCGCCGTCGTAATCGAGCACCGGATCGACGATTGCGCACTGTCCGCCATCGGCCTCGTAGACCACGTAGCTGTAGGTCGAGGAGGCGGGGTCGAGGAAAGCTTCAATCAGCGCGGGCATGGACAGGGTCCTGTGCAGGAAGGTGGAAAGTCAGGGTTGCAACACTTTATGTAAACACATAATGTCCGCAGCTTAAGTGACGTTGAAGGCATCCTGCAAATGCAATCCAGTCTGACCGAATGTGAAGTCGCCCAACTGCGGGCCTCGGCCTCCAAGGCCTGTTCGCTGCTCAAGGCCCTGGCCAATGAGGATCGGCTGCTGATCCTGTGCCAGTTGACCCAGGGCGAACGCAACGTCGGTGAGCTGGAGAAAATGACCGGCGTGCGCCAGCCGACCCTGTCCCAGCAATTGGGCATCCTGCGTGATGAAGGGCTGGTCGCGACCCGACGTGAAGGCAAGTACATTTTTTACGGCCTCGCCAGTCATGAAGTCATCCAGGTGATGAAAACCCTGTCCGGACTCTACTGCGGAGCCGTGCTCAAAAGCTGGGCGCAATAGACCCGGCTATCCTTGCGTGCAGCAATAAGGAACAAGCAATGAACGATCAACACTGGGGCCCATCCATCAGTGCAGACATCGTGGTCATCGGCGGCGGCACCGCCGGCATCGGTTTTGTCGCCAGTCTGCTCAAGCGTGATCCGCACCTGAAAGTGACGGTGATCGAGCCGAGTGCCCAGCATTACTACCAACCGGCGTGGACGCTGGTCGGCGGTGGTGCCTACGACGCCAGGGACACTGCCCGACCGATGAACAAGGTGATGCCGCGTCAGGCCACCTGGATTCAAGCGGCAGTGACCGGCATTGATCCCGACGAGCGCCGTCTCACCCTCAACGATCAGCGTACCGTCAGCTATCAGAATTTGATTGTCTGCCCCGGCCTGCGCCTGGCCTGGGAGAAGATCGAGGGTTTGCAGGAAAACCTCGGCCAGCACGGCGTTACCTCCAACTACAGCTACCAGCATGCGCAATACACCTGGGATCAGGTGCAGAAACTGCGCGGCGGCAAGGCGCTGTTCACCCAGCCGGCAATGCCGATCAAATGTGCAGGCGCCCCGCAGAAGGCGCTGTACCTGTCCTGCGATCACTGGCTCAAGAACGGCGTTCTGAACAAGGTCGAGGTTGAATTCAATCTGGCGGGTGCGGCGCTGTTCGGCGTGGCGACGTTCGTGCCGCCGCTGATGAAGTACATCGAAAAATACAACGCCCGCCTGGCGTTCAACGCCAATCTGGTCAAGGTCGACGGCCCGGCGAAAACCGCCTGGTTCGAGGTCAAGGACGCCGACGGTAACGTCAGTCAGATGGCCAAGACCTTCGATCTGCTGCACGTCGTGCCGCCACAGGTTTCCCCGGATTTCATCGCACAAAGTCCGCTGGCCGACGCCGCCGGCTGGTGCGAAGTCAACCCGCACAGCCTGCAACATCCGCGTTACCCGGAGGTGTTTGCGCTCGGCGATATCTGCAACACCACCAACGCGAAAACCGCTGCTGCCGTGCGCAAGCAGGTCGTGGTGGTCGCCGAGAACCTGCTGGCCCAGCGCAAGTCTCTGGCGTTGCCGTTGAAGTACGACGGCTATGGCTCCTGCCCGCTGACGGTGGAGAAGGGCAAGGTGATCCTCGCCGAGTTCGGCTATGGCGGCAAGTTGCTGCCGACCTTTCCCCTCGATCCGACCGTGGCGCGCCGTTCCGCGTGGTGGCTGAAGGCGTCCCTGCTGCCGTGGTTCTACTGGAACGGCATGCTCAAGGGCCGTGAGTGGCTGACGAGTCTGTCCAAAGTCGACTGAGAACTCCCTATGTTGCTGGCAAGTCTGTTTGGCGTGGTGATGGGATTGATCCTCGGGCTGACCGGGGCCGGCGGCGGGATTCTCGCGGTGCCGGCGCTGGTGCTCGGGCTGGGCTGGACGATGACGCAAGCGGCGCCGGTGGCGCTGTTCGCGGTGGGCAGTGCGGCGGCAGTCGGGGCCATCGACGGTTTGCGTCATGGACTGGTGCGCTACCGCGCGGCGCTGTTGATCGCGGCGCTCGGGGCGGTGTTTTCGCCGCTGGGCATCTACTTCGCGCACCAGTTGCCGGAGAAAGTCCTGATGATTCTCTTCAGCCTGCTGATGGTCATGGTGGCCTGGCGCATGCTGCGTCGCGAACGCCAGCAAGAGGGGCCGAGCGATCATGGCCACGCCAGTTGGGGCCAGAAGAACTGCATGCTCAATGAGCAGACTGGCCGTTTCGACTGGACTGCCAAATGCACCGCAACCCTTGCGGCGTTGGGCGCGGTCACCGGTGTGGTGTCGGGGTTGCTGGGCGTCGGCGGCGGGTTCCTGATCGTGCCGGCCTTCAAGCAACTGACCGATGTGCAGATGCGCGGCATCGTCGCCACGTCGCTGATGGTGATCAGCCTGATTTCCGCCATCGGCGTGATCGGTGCGTTCCATGCCGGGGTGCGGATCGATCATTTGGGCGCGGCGTTCATCGTGGCCAGCATTGTCGGCATGATCATTGGCCGCAAACTTTGCGCGCGAGTACCGGCGAGGACATTGCAGGTGGGATTCGCCAGTGTGTGCCTGGTGGTTGCGGCTTATATGTTGCTGCGGGCGTGAGTGGTCAAGCAGAAAAAAATCGCAGCCTTGGCTGCGATTTTTTTGTCACTGGTTGTACGCCGCCTCGGTGTTGTCGATCAGCGGGTTTTTCTCGGTCAGCACAATCTGGGCGATCTGATCCTTGCGCATGAATTTCACCTTCGGATGTGACTGCGCATAGCGGATAAAGCGTTCCATGGCCTCGACCATCGCCGGCGTGCCACCGATGCGGTCGTGCAGACTCACCGACATCATCCGCCGCTTGCTCGCGCCTTCGGCGTAGAGGCGATCGAATTCCAGCACCAGTTGCTGATAGAACTGCTCGGCGGAGAAATGTCGGCCTCCGATCAGCACAATGTCGTTATTGCGCAGGGTGTAAGGCACCACGGCGAATTTATGCCCGCGAACCATCGTCACGAAAGGTTCGTCCCGGCTGACATCGTCAATGTGATAAGTGAAGTTCAGGTCCTGCAGCACCTTCAGCGTATTGGGACTGCGCCGCAGCCAGTTGGCGTTGTAGCCCACCGAGCGCTGGCCGGTGATTTTCTCCACCGCTGCGACGCCGTCGCCGATGAACTGTTTTTCCTGGGCGTAGTTCATGTTGTACGAATCAGCCCAGCGCATGCCGTGGGCCGCCAGTTCATGGCCGCGCTCGGCAATCGCCCTGGCCAGTTCCGGGTGCTTGAGCGCCGCTTCGCCGACCACGTGGGAGGTGACCTTGATGCCGGTGCGATCCCACAGATCGAGCATGCGCCACAGGCCTTCCTTGTAGCCGTAATCGAACCAGGTCTGCGCCGGCAAGTCCGGATAGCCTTTGGGCAGCGGCGTGCCGGAGAACGGACTTTCCGCGCCCTCGGGCTGGCCACCGGTTTCGAATTGCATCGACACCGAAATCACCAGTTGCGAGCCATCCGGCCACGGGCGGTCCTGGGCGAAGGCGAGGGCGGGCAGCAACAGGGCGGCGGCCAGCAGGTTTTTCAGCAGACGCGGGGAGCGTTGCCAGCGGGACGTGGTCATAACGGGCACCTTGCAGGTTGAGAAGTGCGGCAAGGTTGGCATCCGCTACGCTTGGGAAAAATCCGCTGCGGGCGAGATGACCTTTAAACAAAATTTACGAATCCACCACTGACTTGTGGGAGCAAGCGCCCACAGGGATATGTGTTTGGCTGCCGTTTTGCGGCACACTCAAGCCATCACCGTACAAGGCCTCTCCATGGATCGATACGCCCCGCGCAACTGGCAGCCTCACGAGAAGCCCAGTCTGCCCGGATCCCCCTCGACGCCGTTGCACTCCAACCCCAAGCGCCTGGCCTATGCGCTGGTCGGGTTACTGGTGGCGTTGACTGGCGGATTGGGCAACTCGCTGGTGGTCGCCAACCTGCCTTATCTGCAAGGTGCGCTCGGGGCGACCACGGCGGAGATGGCCTGGCTGCCGGCGGCGTATGTGATGACCAACGTGTCGATGAACCTGCTGCTGGTGAAATTCCGTCAGCAGTTCGGGCTGCGGGCGTTCACCGAGGTGTTTCTGGTGCTGTATGCGCTGGTGACCTTCGGCCATCTGTTCGTCAATGACCTGAATTCGGCGGTTGCCGTGCGGGCGGCCCACGGCATGGTCGGCGCGGCGCTGAGTTCGCTGGGCCTGTATTACATGGTGCAGGCGTTCCCGGCCAAATGGCGGATGAAGGCGTTGGTACTCGGTCTTGGCACTTCGCAACTGGCCTTGCCGCTGGCGCGGTTGTTTTCCGAAGACCTGCTGCAGATCGCCGAATGGCGCGGGCTGTACCTGTTCGAATTGGGCATGGCGCTGCTGTCGCTGGGTTGTGTGTTGATGCTCAAGTTGCCGCCGGGTGACCGCTTCAAGACCTTTGAACCCCTCGACTTCCTTACCTTTGCGATCCTCGCCAGCGGCGTGGCTTTGCTGTGCGCCGTGCTGTCCCTGGGCCGGATCGACTGGTGGCTCGAAGCACAATGGATCGGCATCGCTCTGGCCGCATCGATCGCCTTGATCCTCGCGGGGCTGGCCATCGAACACAACCGCAGCAACCCGATGCTGATGACCCGCTGGCTCGGCAGCGGAGTGATGATCCGACTGGCGCTGGCGGTGATCCTGATTCGCATGGTGACCTCGGAGCAATCCACCGGCGCCGTGGGTTTCATGCAGAACCTGAACATGAGCAGCCAGCAGTTGCACAGCCTGTACGTGGTGATGCTGATAGGCAGCGTCGCCGGGCTGCTCACCAGTGCGCTGACCATCGACCCAAAACACCTGCTGATGCCGCTGATCGTCTCGCTGGCGTTGATGGCCACCGGTTCGATCATCGACAGTTCCTCGAACAACCTGACCCGCCCCGAGAACCTGTATTTCAGCCAGTTCCTGCTGGCCTTCGGCAGCACCTTTTTCCTCGGGCCGACCATGGTTCTCGGCACGCGCAACGTGCTGACCAATCCGCGCAATCTGGTGAGCTTTTCCGTGCTGTTCGGGATCTGCAACAACCTCGGCGGCCTGATCGGCGCGGCGTTGCTGGGGACCTTCCAGATCGTTCGCGAGAAGTTTCATTCCAGCCATATCGTCGAGCAACTGGTGCTGTCCGACCCGTTGGTAGCCGCGCGGGTGCAGAGCGGCGGTTCGGCGGTCGGCTCCCTGATCGCCGACCCGAGCCTGCGCAATCTGCAAGGCATTCGCAGCCTGGCCAACGCCGCCACCCGCGAAGCCAACGTGCTGGCCTACAACGATGTGTTCATGCTGATCGCGGTGATCGCGATCCTCACCATGATCTGGATTTCCATCCGTGCGCTATGGCTGATCAGCACTACCAAAGCCGTCGCTCCGACACCTTCCGTACCTTCCAGCGGTGCCACTTCTTCATGACCGAACCGACCACTACGACCACCAATGCCATTGCCGCCACGCCCGAGGGCGAGGCGCCGCCGTCATCGCCGAACACCGAGCCGCGCTCGTTGCGGGTGCGGATCATCTCGTCGCTGGGCTTTGCCGCGATTGCCATCGTCGGTGTGCTGATCGTGCTGTATGCGTGGCAGTTGCCGCCGTTCAGCAGTGCGGTCGAGACTACCGAAAACGCTTTGGTGCGCGGGCAGGTGACGATCATCGGCCCGCAGCTCAGCGGTTATGTCTATGAAGTCCCTGTGCAGGATTTTCAGTTCGTGAAGGCCGGGGATCTGCTGGTGCGTCTCGATGACCGGATTTATCAGCAGCGTCTGGATCAGTCGTTGGCGCAACTGGCGGTGCAGAAAGCCTCGTTGGCCAATGTAGTGCAGCAGCGCAACAGCGCCGAAGCGACGATCAAGTTGCGGCAGGCGGTGGTGGCCGACAGCGAGGCGCAGCTGCGCAAAAGCGAGGCGGACCTGCGCCGCAACACCGCGCTGGTCAATGACGGCTCGGTGTCGAAACGCGAGATGGACGTGGCGCTGGCCGCCAACGCGCAAAGCATTGCGTCCGTAGCTCAGGCCAAGGCCAATCTGGAAATCGCCCGGCAGGATCTGCAAACAGTGATCGTCAATCGCGGTTCGCTGGAGGCCGCCGTCGCCAGTGCCGAGGCAGCCGTGCAACTGGCGCGGATCGACCTGTCCAACACCCGCATCATCGCACCGCGTGACGGCCAGCTCGGGCAGATTGGCGTGCGCCTCGGTGCCTACGTCAATTCCGGGGCGCAACTGATGGCGCTGGTGCCGGACCAGAAGTGGGTGATCGCCAACATGAAAGAGACCCAGATGGACAACGTGCGGGTCGGGCAACCGGTGAGCTTCACCGTCGATGCGCTGAACCACCGCAAATTCACCGGCCACGTTCAGCACATCTCGCCCGGCACCGGTTCGGAGTTCGCGTTATTGCAGGCCGACAACGCCACCGGCAACTTCGTGAAGATCGCCCAGCGGGTGCCGGTGCGGGTGACCATCGATCCGGACCAACAGGAAATCGAGCGCTTGCGGCCGGGGATGTCGGTGGTGGTCAGCATCGATACGGCAAAGGGTGATACCCAGAAACACTGAGGTCAGGCCGCAATCATCGGCGGCAGGGTGCCGAGTACGGAAACCGCTGCCACGGCACCGATCCCCAGCAGCCACTCCAGCAGCACGCTGCGTTTGAGAGTATCGACGCGCTGTTCGCAATCACGGATGCGCAAGCGATTGAACAGCGCCAGCCCCAGCATCCCTAACACCAGCAAGGCCTTGATCAGCAGGATCAGGGCGAATCCCGAAAACAACGGCGTCGGCCACCACTGGCCGGTGAGGACGCGCACGTTGATCAATCCGGTGATCAGCAGACCGGCAACCAACACATAGCCGACCCCGCTGAACCGCTGCAACACGTAACGCACCGTTTCGCCGGACTGGCGCAGAATCATCACCAGCATCAGCAAACCGCCGAGCCAGGCGCCGACGCAGGTCAGGTGAACGACCTGATTGAGGATCAGCATCTGGCCGCTGAATCCGTCGAGCATCGCCCCGTGACCGACCGGTGCGAGGGTCATCAGCAGCAACGCGCTCAGGCCCAGCCGTAATGGCTGATTAGAACGCCAGGGCGTAAACAGCAACGCCAGCAACAGGGCATTGATCAGCAGATGCCAGCGCCACACCTGACCGAAAAACGTATGGCCCAGCACCAGCTCGACGGTGTCCGGGTCGAACGCCGCAGCCGCCGAACCGGCCATGCTCGCGGTGATCAGCAACGCCCAGACAACGCCGCTGGCCAGCGCAATCGCCGTCAACCAACGAGCCAGCCGCGCCAGATGCCGATCCAGCACCGGCGCTTCACCCTTGAGCAGCAGCGGCCGGAACAGCCAGGCCCCGAACAGCATCAACACCACGATGAAATGCAGGAACCGGCACAGCACCAGCGCGTCGCTCATGAATTACTGGCCAACCTTGAACTGATAGGCGCCTTCGCTCTTGTGCGTATCGACCGACACCGCGTGCCATTCGACCTTGTATTCGCCAGCGGTCAACGGTGCTTCAGGGGTGACGATCAGGGTTTTCTTGTCGCCTTCGGTGGTCAGAGGCTTGATCTTCACCGACGCGCCGTCGTGGGTCACGGTGACTTTGGTGAAGCTGGCTTCGACACCTTCGGAAAACACCAGGCGCAGATCCGCAGGCGCGGCGACGGTGCTGTCGGCGGCCGGGGTTTCGCTTTTCAGGTGAGCATGGGCGAACGCCTGGGAGGTGACGACCAGCGAAGCCAGCAGGGCGCCGGCGGTGAACAGTTTTTTCATCGACATGGGCAGTGTCCTTTCAGTGAAATGGCGGGCTGAGTATAGAGCGAGGATCACAGGCTTTTCAGGCGCATGTGCACGACCGGAAAGGGCCGGCCTTCACCGTCGAGTTCCGAGCGGCCGATGTCCTCGAAGCCGTAGTGCAGATAGAAACCGTGGGCCTGGGGATTCTGTTCGTTGACATCGACCTTCAGCAACGGACGGCGGACATGGTCGAGCAAGCGCCGGCCGATGCCCTGACCACGCCGGGCCGGGTCGATGAACAGCATCTGCACGGTGTCTTCGTCGGTGGCAATAAAGCCTGCCGGAGAGTTGTCGGGGTTCTCGAAGACCCAGACCTCCAGCGCGGGAAGGTAGGCCTCACGGACCAGCGGGAACAGTCGGTGAATGTCGTCTTCCGGAAGAAAGTCGTGGGTGGCGCGGACGGAACGTTCCCACAGGTCGGCAAGTTGCTGATCGTCCGCGGCAATACGTTTGCGAATGGTCATGGACAAGATCCTTCAGTGTCTGACAGGGAGAAGGGGGGCGATCCTAAACCAGAAAAAAGCCCAAGTGTGTGAAGAATCGTTCTCGCCTGTCGCCCCTTGCCCAGAGCGGATGCTAGTCTTCAACAACGTTGTCTTCAGGGAGCCCTCATGGGCAATCACAAGATCGAAATCCGCCGCACCAACGTCGACAAGATCCTGCTGGCGGCGGAAAAAGTCTTCGCCGAAAAAGGCTTCGGCGGCACCGCCATGGCCGACATCGCCGCCGAAGTGCAGCTGCCGCGTTCCAATCTGCATTACTACTTCTCAACCAAGAGCGAGCTGTACAGCGCCGTGCTGTTCGACCTGCTGGAAGTGTGGAAACAGGACGCGCTGTGCTTCGAGATGTTCGACGATCCCCGTGTAGTGCTCAGCAGCTACATCCGCGCCAAGATGAACCACTCGCGCAGCCGGCCCTACGGCTCGAAAGTCTGGGCCAATGAAATCATCCACGGCGCGCCGACCCTGGGCGAGGCGCTGGATGTCAGCCTGTACGACTGGGCGAAGATGAAAGAAGCGAAGATCCGTCAGTGGGTGGAGGACAAGCGGATTCTGCCGGTGGAGCCTTCGAGCCTGCTCTATATGATCTGGGCGTCGACCCAGCACTATGCCGACTTTGATCATCAGGTGAATATTCTGAATGAGCACCAGCCGTTGTCGGACATGCAGTTCGAGCGGGCTGTGCAGACGGTGACTAGCGTGATTCTGCGGGGGATAGGGTTGGAGCCATGAGGCAAGGGTGCGGCTGCCGGCCTCATCGCTAGCAGGCTAGCTCCCACAGGGAAGTGCATTCCAACAGTGAGAGCTAGCCTGCTAGCGATGGCGGTGGTTCAGGCACCTACATGGTAGGGATTCCTCGGATCATGATTCCAGTCCAGAAACGGCTTCCCTGTCTCCATCGGCACCATCTCGATGCAGTCCGCCACCGGGCAGGTGATCTGGCACAGATTGCACCCTACACACTCATCATCGATCACTTCATATTTGTGCGTGCCATCGGCCTGTTTCAGGCTGCTGATCGCCTGGTGTGAAGTATCCTCGCAGGCGATGTGGCAACGCCCGCAACCGATGCACGCCTCCTGATCAATCTTGGCGATCACCTGATAATTGATGTCCAGGTACTTCCAGTCCGTGGTATTGCCCACCGCACGCCCGGAAAACTCGGCGATGCTGGCGTAACCCTGACTGTCCATCCACCGCGACAGGCCGTCCTTCATTTCCTCGACAATCCGGAAACCATGCAGCATCGCCGCCGTGCACACTTGCACCGCGCCGCTGCCCAGGGCGATAAACTCCGCCGCGTCGCGCCAGCTGCCGATGCCGCCAATGCCGCAGATCGGCAGGCCCTGGGTCTGCGGATCACGGGCGATTTCCGCGACCATGTTCAGCGCGATCGGCTTGACTGCCGAGCCGCAATAACCGCCGTGGGTGCTTTTGCTGCCGACGGTGGGCAGGGCGACCATGTGTTCCAGATCGACGCTGGTGATCGAGTTGATGGTGTTGATCAGCGACACCGCATCGGCGCCACCCCGGTGCGCGGCGCGGGCGGCGACGCGGATGTCGGTGATGTTTGGCGTCAGCTTGACGATCACCGGCAGCGAGCAATAGGTCTTGCACCAGCGCGTGACCTGCTCGACGTACTCCGGCACCTGACCGACCGCCGCACCCATGCCGCGTTCGGGCATGCCGTGGGGGCAGCCGAAGTTCAGCTCGATGCCGTCGGCGCCGGTGGCTTCCACCAGTGGCAGGATGTGTTTCCACGACTCCTCGACGCACGGCACCATCAGCGACACGATCAGCGCGCGGTCCGGCCAGTCCTTCTTCACCTGAGTGATTTCCCGCAGGTTGATCTCCAGCGAGCGGTCGGTGATCAGTTCGATGTTGTTGATGCCCAGCACTTCGCGGTTGGCGCCGTAATGCGCCGAGTAACGCGAAGAGACGTTGACCGCCGCCGGGTCTTCACCCAGGGTTTTCCAGACCACACCGCCCCAGCCGGCCTCGAAGGCGCGCACCACGTTGTAGGCCTTGTCGGTCGGTGGCGCGGAGGCCAGCCAGAACGGGTTGGGGGCTTTGATGCCGGCGAAGACAATCGAGAGATCGGCCATTTACGCAGCCTCCACGTTGAGCATCAGTTGAGCGTTGATCGCCTCGGCGGCGCGCTTGCCGTGTTGCACCGCTTGCACGGTCAGGTCCTGATCGAGGCTGGTGCAGTCGCCGCCGGCATACACGCCGGGGATGCTGGTACGCAGGTTTTCATCGACCTGAATCCGTTCGCCCTGACGCTTGAGTTCGCGGGCCAGCGGGTCGGCGAGGGCGCTGCCATCGAAGGCCTGGCCGATGGCTTTGAAGATCGCATCGGCGGCCAGCTCGAAGGTCTCGCCCGTGGTTTGCAGGCGACCTTCCACGAGATGCGTGCGGGCGAAGCGCATGCCGCGCACCTTGCCCTGAGCGTCGAGCAGCACTTCGTCCGGTTGCGCCCAGGTCAGCAGCCGCACCTGATTGGCCTTGGCGATGTCCTGTTCATGGCCGGTGGCGCCCATGTCCGCCGCGCCACGGCGATACACCAGATTGACGTCGCGGGCGCCGAGGCGGGCCATTTGCACGGCCATGTCGATGGCGGTGTTGCCAGCGCCAAGGACGATGCAGTGCTCGGCCAGCGGCAGTTGCGACAGGTCATCGGCCTGGCGCAGTTCGCGGATGTAATCGGTGGCGGCGAGCAGGCCGGGGGCGTCTTCGTGGGCCAGGCCGAGTTGTTTGCTGGCGTTCAGGCCGAGGCCGAGGAACACCGCGTCGAACTGCTGATGCAGCTCGCTCAAGGTCAGATTCTCACCGAGTTTCTGCCCGTGGCGGATTTCGATGCCGCCGATTTGCAGGAGGAAATCCAGTTCCTTCTGCGCGTAGTCGTCGACCAGTTTGTATTTGGCGATTCCGTATTCGTTGAGCCCGCCAGCCTTCTCCCGCGCTTCGAAAATCACCACGTCATGCCCGTGCATGGCGCTGCGGTGGGCGCAGGACAAACCTGCCGGGCCGGCACCGACCACGGCGATGCGTTTGCCGGTGGCGGTGGCGCGCTGGAACGGGTGCTCGCTGAAGTTTGCGTTGTCCACGGCGTAGCGTTGCAGCAGGCCGATCAGCACCGGTGCGCATTCATGGGCGTTGTTGCGCACGCAGGCTTGCTGGCAGAGGATTTCGGTCGGGCAGACCCGGGCGCAACTGCCGCCGAGGATGTTCGCCGAAAGGATCTTCTGCGCCGCACCGGGCACGTTGTCCTGATGGATATTGCGGATGAACGACGGGATGTCGATCTCGCTCGGGCACGCATTCACGCACGGCGCGTCGTAGCAATACAGGCAGCGCGAGGCTTCCAGATGCGCCTGACGGTCGTTGAGCGGCGGTGCCAGATCAGTGAAATGGCCGGCGAGGGCGGCCGCACTTTCGTGCGGGTGCGGGAGATGGTTCAGGGTCTCGATCACGGTTTTTTGCCTCACGGTTATTTGAGGTTTTCTGCCTCTGTCGGGCAGTGGTTTTTTGTAGTGTCTGAACTGGCTTCATCGCCAGCAGGCTGGCTCCCACATTTGGAATGCGTACACCTGTGGGAGCTAGCTTGCTAGCGAAGGCCGAAGGCCGAAGGCCTGGATTTCAGCGTTTAACCGCAACAGGCCTGTGCAGTTCAGCCCGCTTGCTCAGCAAATCAAACACCGCCGGATACGCCGGCCGTTCGATATACCGGCCCGCCCCACGCTCTGCGCGCAGGTCGCCGTCGGCCCAGACCACTTTCCCCTGGCTGACGGTATGGCTCGGCACACCGCGCACGGTCTTGCCTTCGAAGATGTTGAAGTCCACCTGCTGATGGTGGGTCTTGGCGGAGATGGTGCGGGTGCCTTGCGGGTCCCACAGCACCAGGTCGGCATCGGCGCCGACGCGGATCGCGCCCTTGCGCGGGTAGAGGTTGAAGATTTTCGCAGTGTGGGTGGAGGTGAGGGCGACGAAGTCCTGCATCGACAACCGCCCGGTGTTCACCCCTTCATCCCACAACACCGCCATGCGGTCTTCGATGCCGGCGGTGCCGTTGGGGATCTTGCTGAAGTCGTCGCGGCCGGCGGCTTTCTGCTCGGCGCAGAAGCAGCAATGGTCAGTGGCGGTGGTGTGCAGATTGCCGCTCTGTAGCCCATGCCACAGCGCCTCTTGATGCCCGCGCGGACGGAACGGCGGGCTCATCACGTAACCGGCGGCGGTCTGCCAGTCCGGATGCTGGTAGACGCTGTCGTCCAGCAGCAGATGCCCGGCCAGCACTTCGCCGTAGACCGGTTGGCCCTTGCTGCGGGCGTAGGTGATTTCGTCGAGGGCTTCCTTGGTCGAGACATGCACCAGATACAGCGGCGTGCCGATGGTTTCAGCGATACGGATCGCCCGACTGGCCGCTTCACCTTCCACCTGCGAGGGCCGCGACAGCGGATGCGCTTCCGGCCCGGTGATGCCCTGGGCCATCAACTTGCGCTGCAGGTGATAGACCAGTTCGCCGTTTTCCGCGTGAACGGTCGGTACCGCGCCGAGTTCCAGGCAGCGTTCGAAGCTCGCCACCAGCGTGTCGTCGGCGGCCATGATCGCGTTCTTGTAGGCCATGAAATGCTTGAAGCTGTTGATCCCGTGATGGCTGACCAGCTCGGCCATTTCCTCGCGCACCTGCTCGCTCCACCAGGTGATCGCGACGTGGAAGCCATAATCCGACGCCGACTTCTCCGCCCAGCCGCGCCACTGGTGAAAGGCTTCGAGCAGCGACTGCTGCGGATTGGGAATCACGAAATCGATGATCGACGTGGTGCCGCCGGCCAGGCCTGCTGCGGTGCCGCTGTAGAAGTCTTCGCTGGCCACGGTGCCCATGAACGGGAGTTGCATGTGGGTGTGCGGATCGATGCCGCCGGGCATCAGGTACTGGCCGCTGCCGTCGAGCACTTCGGCGCCAGCGGGAATATCAAGGTTTTCACCAATGGCTTTGATCACGCCGTCAGCGCAATAGACATCGGCGCGGTAACTTTCATCATGGGTAACAACGGTGGCGCCACGGATCAACAGAGACATTCCGAGTTCCTCGCAGGCATGACCGACTTGTGCCGGTTCTAGTGTTTTATTGTTTGCAGTGCCAAATGCGTAATCTTGTCAGCGCTGTCAGGAATAGACGCTAGTCGCAGTTCTGCAATTGATCAAGATTATTTTTTATAAGCTTATGACTGTTTTAACTGACTGATAAATAACGATAAAAATCATAAATCACCAAAATGGTGAGGCACTTCACCATTTTGACGCACTTGACAGGTTGGAAATATGAGCAAGATTTCCTATGTGAAATCAGCCGCTTGAAGTTGAGCTGCGGCTGAGCGCCCACGATGAAAAAAAGTGCAGTGCACCAGATTGAGTCCTGACAGTTCGGACAACTTGCCTGGCATTTAGCCTGAGTGTTCAGTCAAGTTTTCGCGGCCTCACCAGGTGAATAATTAAAACTGATAAACATCAGTTGGTTACAAGAAATGAAAAGCACGGCCCGATGCGAAAGCGGGGCACCCGGCACGTTTATTGATGCCGCCGCTGACACCATGGCCGGTGCATGAAAGTTGTCAGTTCCTCCGGCCATCGTCCGGCTCGCACCTGCGTGTGCAGCCGCCTGATGAGCAAAAAATAATCAGAAGAACAGTGGAGCGGCCATGCAACAGAACAGATCGCAAGTGACCGAGCGCGACGGCTTGTTCGAACTCGAAGCCGGCAGCGACGTCCTCGACAGTCCCCGTTACAACCACGACATGGCACCGACCAAGGTGCGCGAACGAACCTGGAACAAATGGCACATCACCGCGCTGTGGGTCGGCATGTCGATCTGCGTGCCGACCTACACCCTGGGCGGCGTGCTCACCGCGTATTTCGGTTTGACCGTCGGCGAGGCGCTGCTGGCGATTCTGTTCGCGAACATCATCGTGCTCATCCCGCTAACGCTGAATGCTTTCCCCGGCACCAAATACGGCATTCCGTTTCCGGTACTGCTGCGGTCTTCGTTCGGAATTCTCGGCTCCAACGTGCCGTGCCTGATCCGGGCGCTGGTGGCCTGCGGCTGGTTCGGCATCCAGACCATGTTTGGCGGGCTGGCGATCCACCTGTTTCTCGGCTCGATTTTCGAGGGCTGGAAATCCCTCGGCGGCACGGGGGAAGTGATCGGTTTCATGATCTTCTGGACGCTGAACCTGTGGGTGGTGATCCGGGGCGCCGAGTCGATCAAATGGCTGGAAACCCTGTCGGCGCCGCTGCTGGTGGCGGTCGGCATCGGGTTGCTGGTGTGGGCCATGCCGAATGTGTCGATGACTGAACTGCTGGCGATTCCGCCAAAGCGCCCCGAAGGCGCGAGCGTGGTCAGTTACTTCGCCGCCGGGCTGACGGCGATGGTTGGCTTCTGGGCCACCCTGTCGCTGAACATTCCCGACTTCAGCCGCTATGCCCGCAGCCAGAAGGATCAGATCCTCGGGCAAATTTTCGGCCTGCCGCTGACCATGTTCCTGTTCGCCGCACTGGGCGTGGTGATGACCGCCGCGTCAGTGAAACTGGTGGGTGTCAGCGTTTCCGATCCGGTGACTTTGATCGGCCATATCCAGAGCCCGGTGTGGGTCGCGGTGGCCATGGCGCTGATCATCATCGCCACGCTGTCGACCAACACCGCCGCCAACATCGTCTCGCCAACCAACGACTTCCAGAACATCGCGCCCAAGGTCATCAACCGCACCAAGGCTGTGATCCTCACCGGGTTCGTCGGCCTGGCCTTGATGGGCCATGAACTGTTGAAAAAGCTTGGCTGGATCGTCTCCGACCTCAGCCTGGAAACCGTGTATTCGAACTGGCTGCTGGGCTATTCCAGCCTGCTCGGGCCGATCGCCGGGATCATGGTGGTGGACTATTTCCTGATCAAGAAGCAACAACTGGATTTGGCCGGCCTGTATCGCGATGACATCTACCCGGCGTGGAACTGGTCCGGGTTCATCGCGTTCGGCGTGCCGGTGGTGCTGACCCTGCTGTCGCTGGGCAGCAGCGCGTTCAGTTGGTTTTACAGCTACGGCTGGTTCACCGGCTCGGCGCTGGGCGGGTTGATCTATTACGGGTTGTGCGCGATGCGGACCAGCCCGGTCATCGTCAAATCGCCGTTGTAATTCCCATAAGAACTGCCTGAGGAGATCCCCATGAACGCAGCCGTAGACGTTCTGCAATCGACCCATCAGCACATCAACCGCGACCGCTTGTGGGCGTCGCTCATGGAGCTGGCCAAACTCGGCGCCACGGTCAAGGGCGGGGTCTGTCGCCTGGCCCTGACCGACCTCGACCGCCAGGCCCGCGATATTTTCGTGCAGTGGTGCAAGGACGCCGGTTGCAGCGTCACGGTCGATGAAGTCGGCAACATCTTCGCCCGCCGCCCCGGGCGCAATCCGAACCTGCCCCCGGTAATGACCGGCAGCCACATCGACACCCAGCCCACCGGCGGCAAGTTCGACGGTTGCTTCGGCGTGCTGGCCGGGGTCGAAGTGCTGCGCACCCTCAACGACCTGGGCGTGGAAACCGAGGCGCCGCTGGAAGTGGTAGTCTGGACCAACGAAGAAGGCTCGCGCTTTGCCCCGTGCATGATGGGCTCCGGCGTGTTCGCGGAAAAATTCACCCTCGAAGAAACCCTGGCCAAGGTCGATGCCGACGGTGTAACGGTTGGCGAAGCGCTGAACGCCATCGGCTACGCCGGGCCGCGCAAGGTCAGCGGGCACAAGGTCGGCGCCTATTTCGAGGCGCACATCGAGCAAGGCCCGATCCTGGAAGACGAACAGAAAACCATCGGCGTAGTGCTCGGCGCTCTGGGGCAGAAGTGGTTCGACCTGAAACTGCGTGGCGTCGAAGCCCACGCCGGCCCGACCCCGATGCACCTGCGCAAGGACGCATTGGTGGGCGCTTCGGTGATCGTCGGTGCAGTCAACCGTGCCGCCCTCGGCCACCAACCCCACGCTTGCGGCACGGTCGGTTGCCTGCAAGCCTATCCGGGTTCGCGCAACGTCATTCCCGGCGAAGTGCGCATGACCCTCGACTTCCGGCATCTGGAACCGGCGCGCCTCGATTCGATGATCGCGGAGGTCAAGCAAGTCATCGAAACCACCTGCGAAGAACACGGCCTGACCTACGAGCTGACCCCGACCGCCGACTTCCCGCCGCTGTACTTCGAAAAAGGCTGCGTCGAAGCCGTGCGTGGCGCTGCCAAAGGTCTGGGCCTGTCGCACATGGACATCGTCAGCGGCGCCGGCCACGACGCAATCTTCCTCGCCGAACTCGGCCCGGCCGGGATGATCTTCGTGCCATGTGAAGGCGGCATCAGCCACAACGAAATCGAAAACGCCGCGCCGGACGATCTGGCGGCGGGCTGTGCGGTGTTGTTGCGGGCGATGCTGGCGGCTTCGGCGGCGGTGGCGGGAGGACAACAAGCTGCGTGATGTTCATTAATCGTTCATGAAAATGTGCGACGTTGCCGCCCCTGAAATGGAAGCCAGGGACGCGCAATGTCGCCCATCAAAGTCATCACCTCAGGCTCGGCATATCTGGACATCGACGCCTGGGCCTGCTGCATCGCCTACGCCGAACTGCTCAACCTGCAAGGCATTCCCGCCCGCGCCGTCAGTAACGCAAAACCCAATGCCAGTGTTTCGAACACCGTGCTCGGCTGGGGCGCCGTTCTGAACGATTACCGCCCGACATCCAACGACGAGTTCGTGCTGGTCGATGTCTCCGATTACCACCACTTCGACCCGATGGTCGCCCTCGACCGGGTGGTGGAAGTCATCGACCATCATCCGGGTTTCGAAAACCACTGGGCGCAGACGCTCGGATCTGCCGCCGACATCCGCCCGATCGGCGCGGCGGCGACCCAGGTTTTCCAGCGCTGGAAAACCGCAGGTTTGCTGCCGAGGATCAGCGAGCAAAGCGCCGCGCTGCTGGCCACGGCGATTCTGGACAACACGCTGAATTTCACCGGGCAAATGACCACGGCGGCGGACATCGAGGCCTATGCCGAACTCGCACCACACGGGAAACTTACGGCGGACTGGCCCGAGCAGTACTTCCTCGAATGTCAGGCGGCCATCGAATCAGACATGTCTGCTGCATTGGCCGCCGATCTCAAACGCATGAAACCCGAGAGCCGGTTGCCCGAGGTTTTTGCGCAGATGACCGTGTGGGACGCCGATGCATTGATCGAGAAGCATCGCAGCGAGATTTGCCGCTGGATGGGCGGGCAGGGGGACGACTGGTTGTTGAACGTCATCAGCATCAGCCAGCGCACAAGTTGTTTGCTGGCTGAACACATGGTCAGCCAGCAGAAGTTGAGTCGTTTACTGCCGATTGAGTGGCAGGCTGGGTTGGCGATTCTGAAGCCCTCGATCCTGCGCAAAGAGCTATTGAAACTGGGTCTGAGCGTGAACCCGGGCGGGTGAAGTGATTACCCGGGATTGTCGGTTTTACTCGTCGCACTCTTGCGCCGTTCAACGCCAGTCGGGTTGCCAACGTCCAGCAATCGTCTTTCCACCATTACATTTTCAAGCGCCTGACGCTCGGCCGGCGCCATCTCGTGCTCGCGCCTTTTCAGCTCCAGCAGGATGGGGCTGGACCAGGTGCGATAGGTCTGTTCGATGAGGCGGTTGGATGTCATCAGTCTCTCCTTGATCAAGAGCCCGGTGTTTCTGGCAGGGGCTCAATCCGATGAGGTACTAACGTTAGTCGACAAAACGGGAAGGCGCTAATGCCGGCGGTGGAAGCCGACGAGACGAATCGTCGCACCGTCGCTTCCACCGGTCATGCATCAATCGTCGACCTTCATCATCGCCTGCACTCCATCCCAAGCCTCGGCCCGCATCCGCTCGATATCCAGCCCCGGAATCACGCCGTCATCGACCACGATCCTCCCGCCCACCAGGCTGTATTTCACGGCAATCGGCTCACCCGCGACGACCGGTGCGACGGCGCTGTCGTGGAAGCCGTAGAAGCGTGGATGGTCGAGGCTGTAGATCACCAGATCCGCTGCCTGGCCGATTTCCAGTGTACCGACCGCGCCGAGGCCAAGTACTTGCGCGCCGCCGGCCGTGCCCCAGTGGATGACGTCTTCGGCGGTGGTGGCCGAGGCGCCTTGTTCGGCGCGGTGGATCAGCCACGCAGTGTTGGCTTCGCCGACCATGCTTCCGGATTCGTTGGAGGCCACGCCGTCGACACCGAGGGAGATTGGCACACCGGCCTCGTACATCTGCGGGATCGGCGCGACGCCGCTGCCCAGCCGGGCGTTGCTCACCGGGCAGTGGGAGACGCCGGTGCCGGTCTGGGCGAGCATGCGGATTTCCCCCGGTTGCAGATGAACGGCGTGGGCGAACCACACGTCCGGGCCGAGCCATTCGTGTTCGGCGACGAACTCCACCGGCAGGCAGTTGTACTTGTCGCGGCAGAAGTTCACGTAATTCTCGGTTTCCGACAGGTGCGTGTGCAGACGCAGTCCCATGCCTCGGGCGGTGTGCGCCAGTTCGCGCAGCAGCGTCGGCGGCAGCGAGAAGGTCGGCGTGGTTGGCGCCACGACCACACGGCGCAGGGCATCTGGGGTGTCCTGGTGATAGCGGGATTTCAGCCGTTCGAGATCGCCGACCATTTGCTCCAGGGATTCCGGTTGCAGCGCGGTTTTCGAGAAGCCCGGGTGCGCGCTCGCCGACTCCAGCGCGCCGCCACGGCACAGCACGAAACGCAGACCGAATTCCTCGGCAAGGTCGAACAGCAAGTCACCGGTCTCGGTGCTGCCGTGGGCGTGGTAGAGGTAGTGGTGATCGGCGCAAGTGGTGACGCCTGACAGCAGCAGCTCGACCATCCCCAAGCGTGCGGCGATCCGCGCCAGTTGCGGGGTAAAGCGGTTCAGGCGCGGATAGGGCACGCTCGCCAGCCAGCCTTGCAGATCCTGATTCAAGCCTTCGGGCACGGCTTTGAGCAGGTTCTGGAACAGGTGGTGGTGGGTGTTGATCCAGCCCGGATAGACCACCGAGTTACGGGCGTCGATCACTCGTTCACCGGGCTGCGGCTCAAGGTTGGCGGCCATTTCGGCGATGCGGCCGTTGACCACGCGGATGTCCACGGCACCGGCCCGGGCCCGGGGGCCGCGCAGGCCGGTCATCACCGCTACGGGATTTTTGATCAGGATGTTTTGAAGTCGAGTCATGGGCAGCTCCAGTCAAAGGATGTGCGAGGCGGATTTGCCGGGTGTGGTTTCTGGCACGCTGACGCCGTTGAGCGCCGCGTTGAGCAGCACCGACACCAGGCAGGCGATGACCACGCTGCTGTGCAGGAACGGCTGTGACCACTCGGGCAATTGTTTGAACAGGGTCGGGGCGAGCACCGGCACCAGGGCGGCGGCGATGGTGAAACCGACGATCAGCACGTTGTAGCGGTTGCGCTCGTAGTCGACCTTGGCCAGGGTCTGGATGCCCGCCGCGGCGACCACGCCGAACATGGCGATGCCGGCACCGCCCAGTGCCGCGGTCGGCATCGAGGCGATGATCGCCCCGGCCTTCGGTACCAGCGCAATCGAACACATCAGCAGGCCGCTGATCGCCACCACCCAACGGCTACGCACGCCGGTCAGGATCACCAGCCCGACGTTCTCCATGAAGGCTATGAACGGGAACGCGGCGAACATCCCGGCGATGGTGCTGGCCAGGCCATTGGCGCGCAGGCCGTTGATCACCTGCTTGTCGTCGACCGGTTTGTCGACGATGTCGCCGATGGCCACGAACAGGCCCATGGACTCGACCATCTGCACGATCATCACCACCACCATGGTCGCGATGGGGATCAGGCTGAAGGTCGGCAAACCGAAATAGAACGGGTAGGGCACGGTCAGCCACGGCGCGTCCTCGACGCTGTGAAAATTGCCCATGCCCAGAGCGTAAGCCAGACCGGCGCCCACCAGCATGCCGACCAGCACCGCCATGTTGCGCAGCAACGGGCTGCCATAGCGGTTGACCAGCAGGATGGTCAGCAGCACCAGCACCGCCACGGCAAGAAACGCCGGGGCGCCGAAATTGCTCGCGTTGCGCCCGCCGCCGACCCACTCATAGGCAATCGGGAACAGCTGCAGACCGATCACCGTGACGATGCAACCGGTCACCACCGGCGGAAAGAATCGTCGCAAGCGGCCCACGAACGGCGCCATCAGCAGGGTGAAAATCCCCGCGCCGATCACCGCCCCGCAGACCCCGGCGAAACCCACCTCCGGGTTGCTGCCGATGGCGATCACCGGCCCGACGCTGCTGAACGCCACGCCTTGCAGAATCGGCAGGCGCACGCCGAACTTCCAGAAACCGACGGTCTGCAGCAGGGTGGCGATACCCGAGCAGAACAGCGTGGTGCTGATCAGCACCACCGTGTCGGCGTGGGACATCTTCAAGGCACTGGCGACAATCAACGGCACGGCGATGGCGCCGATGTACGAGACGGCCATGTGCTGCAGGCCGAGGGTGAGCATCTGTCGCACCGGCAAGACGCGGTCGACGGGGTGGACGGTGGAGGAGGAACTGGCTGACGACATGGGGAATCACCTCTAGCTGTTGTTATTCGGTACAGAGGGGTATTCGTTCTGTGTGCCCGGAACCGCCATCCACCGGCTCCGATGCCGGGTTTCAGCCGGCCAGGCAGGCGGCGAAGCCCTGGTTCAGCGCCGCCCGATCCAGGTCGCGGCCGATGAACACGATCTTGCTCGAGCGCGGCTCGCTGCCCCACGCGGTAGAGGCGCGGAACTCCACCAGACTGTGCACGCCTTGCAGCACGTAGCGCTGGTCTTCGTTGGCCACCGCCAGCACACCTTTCATGCGGTACAGGTTGTCGGCCTGAGCACTGCGCAACTCGCTGATCCAGCGGTGGAACGCCATCAGGTTGACGGCGCCGTCCACGGCGATGCCCACCGAGGACACGCTCGGGTCGTGTTCGTGATCCGGCTCGTCATGGTCGTGGTGATGCTCGTCGGCGTGATGGTCGTGTTCGGCGCCGATTTCCATCAGCTTCTGCGTGCATTCGAAGGCACCGATGCCGAGGATTTTCGACAGGTCGATCTGCGCATGGGTCGAGGTCACCAGATCCGCCGTGGCGTTCAGGCCACGGATCTTGCCACGCAGCGTTTCCACTTCTTCAGCGCTGACCAGATCGACCTTGTTGATGACGATGCGATCGGCGCAGACGATCTGATCCACCGCCTGATTGTCGACGCCGTCCAGTTGCAGGTCTTCCAGGTGCTGGGCGATGTGTTTGGCATCGACCATGGTCACGATGGCGTCGAGTTCGACTTCCTCGGCAATCGGGTCGTTGATGAAAAAACTCTGGGCCACCGGGTACGGGTCGGCCAGGCCGCTGGTTTCGATCAGGATATGGTCGAGCCGCACCGGGCGCGCCACCAGCTCGCGGACGATGCGCACCAGATCCTCGCGGATTTCGGCAGTGCAGCAGACGCAGCCGTTGACCATTTCGTAGATCTCTTCGGTCTCGGAGCTGAGCACCAGATCGCCGTCGATGCCGACTTCGCCGAACTCGTTTTCGATCACCGCGATCTTGCGGCCATGGTTCTCCTTGAGGATGTAATTGAGCAGGGTGGTTTTGCCGGCACCGAGGAACCCGGTGAGGATGGTGACCGGGATTTTGGTGTTCGGGGTCGGGGCGTTGAAGGGGGTGTTCATGTGAGGCTCCTTGGTAGTGATAGACCGGTGCACGATGAAGGGGAGTGAGGCTGGATTTGGCCGGTGGCCTGCGTTTCACCCCAGCGCAGCGCGACGCCGGCATCGAGGCCGAACAGGTCGAGGACGCGGCCGAGGCTGTGGTCGACCATTTGCGCCAGGCTGTCGGGGCGGGCGTAGAAGGCCGGCACCGGCGGGGCGATGATGCCGCCCATCTCGGTGACGGCGGTCATGTTGCGCAGGTGGGCGAGGGTCAGCGGCGTTTCGCGAGCCATCAACACCAGGGTGCGGCGCTCCTTGAGGGTGACATCGGCGGCGCGGCCGATCAGTCCTGATGAGGTGCCGGTGGCGATCTCCGCCAGGGTGCGCATCGAGCAGGGCGCAACCACCATGCCCAGGCAACGGAACGAACCGCTGGCGATCCCGGCGGCCACGTCGTCGGCGCGGTGGTAATGGCTGGCGAGGGCGGTGACGTCCGCCAGTTTGTAGTCGGTTTCGTGGGCCATGGTCAGCAGCGCGGCGCGGCTGATGATCAGGTGGCTTTCGATGTTCAGCTCGGCCAGCAGCTGCAGCAGGCGCACGCCGTAGATGAACCCGGACGCGCCGCTGATGCCGACTACCATCCGCTGGCAGTTCACGATGGCAAACCGTCGAGCAGTTGCCGGGCGCGCTCGAGCACGTCCTGATCGAGTTGCGCCTTGATCCCGTCGAACCCCGAGCCGCGTGTGGCGTCCAGGCCCATGCGCGAGGTGGTGCCATTGACCGAGGACGACGGGTCCAGCGGGCTGCCGGGCAAACCGTCGATGGTGAAAATGTCGAGGTGCGGCTGGAAGTGTGTGGCCAGTGCCCACAGCACCTGGCTGTCGTCGGTGAGGTCGATATCGCTGTCCACCGCGATCACGGTTTTCAGGTACGGATCCCAGCCGAGCAGGGCCAGCATGATCTGCCGGGCCTCGCCGTCGCGGCTCTGGTCCAGCGCCACGTAACAATGAAAATGCGTGCCGGAATTCGGGTAATGCACGGCGGTGACGGCGGGAAAGCGCGCCTTGAGCTTCTCGCTCATTTCCGCTTCGCGGGGCAGCCGCGCCAGAGTCAGATGCTCGGCGTAGCGCCCGCCCATCACGTCCACCAGCCACGCGTCCTTGCGCCGTAACAGGGTGTCGACGCGCAGCACGTTGTTGGTCGAGCGATCCGAGGAGTAACCGCTGAATTCGCCGAACGGACCTTCTTCGGCATAGGCCGCCGGGTCTATCGCGCCTTCGAGCACGAACTCGGCGTAAGCCGGCACGCCGATGCCGTAGCGCGGAGTCTTCACCAGTTCCAGCGGCGCACCGAACAGCCCGCCGGCCACCGCGCGTTCGTCGCTGCCGTAAGGCAGACGAGCAGCAGCGGCGAGCATGAACAGCGGGTGCGCGCCGACCACCATGGCCACGCGCAGTTCTTCGCCGCGTTCGCGGGCGGTCTGCAACATCCGCCACAGGTGCCCGCGTGAATGCAGGCTGGTGGCCAGGGCCTGACGGGCGTGGCGCATCGAGCGGTGGTAGCTCATGTTGGCGATGCCGGTGAGCGGGTCCTCGGCGATGATGATCGCGTTGGTGATGTAGGGGCCTCGATCACTGTCGAAATGCTTGAGCATCGGCAGCAATGCCAGGTCCAGCGCTTCGCCTTCGAACACCTCGTCGAGCACCGGGCCGGTTTCGACGTAGCGTGGCGGGATCGGCTGGTTGGCGCGGGTCTGGAAGGTTTCGTGCAACTGCGCGGCGCTGACGCCGAACAACCGGGCGATACGCCGGCGGGAGGCGAACAGATTGGTCGCCACCGGCACGCCGAGGTTGCCGACGTGTTCGCAGATCAGCAGCGGGTCGCGGCCCTGGGCGGCGAGGGCATCGACCAGGGCGGTGACGTCCTGATCGGCAGAAAGGGGTTGGGTGACGGTCAGCACATCGTCCGGGTACTGGCGGCGATAGGCGTCGATGAATACGTGAAAATCCTGAGAGTCGCCGAGCGTCGAACGGGTCATGGTTTCACCTCGTAAAAAGCAGGCGCGCAGGGGTGAGGCTGGCGTTCGATCGACAAGCCGTTGGCCTGCCGGTCGAGCGAACGCCGGGTCATCTTCGCGCCTGTAAAGTCGCTGTGTACGGGTTTAGAGGTAGGTCGTGGTCAGACGAATGTCCGCCTCGGCCAGATCCTTGGGCGGCGGGGTCGGTTCGATCCCGCACAACCGGGCGATGTTGTTGCCCAGGTAATCCTCAAGGTGATCCTCGTCGATCCCCAGGCCCTGGGGTGCCGGCGAGCACAACACTTCCAGCTCGCGCAGCCACATGCCCGGTTCGTTCGGCGGCGAATCGGTGCCGAACACGATCTTGTTGCGCGGCAGCTCTTTGGCGAACTCGACGATCCGCGACTGGAAGCACCAGCCGGATTCGCAGTACACGTTCGGCGTGTCCATCGCCATCCAGAACGCCTCGAACGAGTAGTTGCCACCGGTCTGGATGCCGAAGTGACCGATGATGAAATTGACCATCGGGAACTCGCGGATGATCGGGTAGAACATCGTCGGAATGGTGTACGGGCCGTCGCCGGTGTGGATCAGCACCACGATGTTGTACTTGGCGCAGACTTTCATCGCCGGACGCAGCCAGTCCAGCGCCCGGTCCGGGCGATAGCCGTGCATGTTGGCGTGCAGCTTGAGCATCTTGAAGCCGTATTCCTTGATGTGGAATTCCAGCTCTGCCGCGCCGTTTTCCGGTCCCCAGCGCGGGTTGAAATTGAAGTTGCCGATGAAGCGGTCCGGGTACTTCACGCACAGTTCGGCGACGTAGGACATGTAGTCGCGCACGCCCTCGCGGCCACGGCGATTGCCGTCGCGATATCCGGTGTTGCCCGGTGGCGGCTGGATGAAGCCCATGTCGATCCGGCGCGGTTTGCCGTTGATCATGTACGGGCCGTCCATCAGCTTGAGCATGCGCTCGCCGGTGAACGGTTCGCCGGTGTGGCGCCAGGCCTCGTCGACCAGGTTGGTGGGGTGCAGATGGGTGTCGATGATCATCGGTTCAGCTCCTGGCCAGTTGAGTGGTGACGGGGCGCTTGAGTTGCGCCTCTGCTTCGGAAACGGAACGCGGCGGCGGGGACGGCTCAAGGCCGATCATCCGTGCGGTGTTGTTACCCAGGTAATCCTCGAGGGTGTCCTCGTCGAGGTTCAGGCCCTGCGGCGGCTCGTGGCACAGCACTTCGAGCAGGCGCAGCCACATGCCCGGCTCGTTCGGCGGAGTGTCGGTGCCGAACAGGATCTTGTGGGTCGGCAGCACCTTGGCGAACTCGACGATCCGCGATTGCAGGCACCAGCCGGACTCGCAGTAAACGTTGGGCAGCTCCATCGCCCACTGCATCGGTTCAAACACGTAGACGCCGCCGGTCTGCACGCCGAAGTGGGCCATGATGAAATCGACGTTGGGGAATTCCTTGATCATCGGCACCCATTCCGACGGGATGCTGTAAGGCCCGTCGCCGGTGTGCAGCTTGACCGGAATGCCCAGTTCGGCGCATTTCTCGAAGGCCGGGCGCACCCAGTCCAGCGCACGGTCAGGCCGGTAGGCGTGCATGTTGGCCTGCATCTGCACCATCTTGAAACCGTGTTCCTTGACGTAGCGCTCGATCGCCTCGACGCCGTTTTCCACGCCGCAGCGCGGGTTGTAGACGAAGCAGCCGATGAAACGGTCCGGGTAGGTCTGGACCATTTTCAGGGTGTAGGCCATGTAGGCGTCGATGGATTCGCGGCCCGACAGTTCGCCGTCGGTCCAGGTGTAAATGGTGTTGCCCTGCGGTGGCTGGATGAAGGCTTTGTCGATGCGGCGAGGCTTGCCGTTGACCATGTACGGGCCATCCATCATCTCCAGCAGACGCTCGCCGGTGAACGGGTCACCGTCATGCCTCCAGGCGAGGTCCACCAGATCGGTGGGATAGCAGCTGATATCGATGATCATTGAAGTCGATCTCCTGATAGCGGGGAAGGGAGCCTTGCGGCTCACAGCATCCACGTCCCGGGCAATCGGCCGTTTCTATGCGCAGCACTCGCGCATTCCCTCGCCTGTTCGCATCCGGCCCGGGTGGGTGGTTGCTTGAGGCGAGTATTGGAAGGCGGGGGAGGGTTCGTACAATATTAATTGGGTGGGGTGGTGATACTTGTTCGATATGGGCTTGCCAGCCATGGCGTCAGCGTTGGGTATGCATGGCCAACTGTTTGATGACCTCAACCACTGGCGCCACCCGCTCGGCCTGCCCATGGGGCCACACCGCATACAGGTTGTAATGCGCCGCAATCTGCGCCTCGTTCAACGCCACCAGCCGCCCGCTGCGCAACGCATCGGCAGCCAATAATCCACGCACCAGCCCGGCGCCAACGCCAGCCTCGGCAGCCGCAATCAAATTCGCCGCGTTATCAAAAACGACGCGAGCAGCAGGCTCCACCGCCGGCATTCCCGCCGCATCCAGCCACGGAATCCACGACCTGCGCGTGTACCCCAACAGCGGCAGTTCAAGAATCTGCGCCGGGCTCAACGGCAGCTGCAAACCATGCCGTTCAAGGAGCGCCGGAGACGCCACCGCCATCACCCGATCCCCGCAGATCTGCGTCATCTCGCAATCATCCCAATCGCCATAGCCATAGCGCAGCGACAGGTCCACTCGCTCGAACGTGCTGCGATCGCTGCGCGGCATCGACAGGATCGTCACTTCGTAATCCGGCAAGCCGTCGAGCAACTGCGGCAGGCGCGGATTGAGCCAGCTCTGGGCCAGTTCACTGTCTACATCCAGCGTCAGACGCTGGGCCACGCTGCGGTTTTTCACCGAGGACAACGCCCGGTCAATCTGCGCCAGCCCATCCGACAGCACGCTGGCAAACAACTGCCCGGCGTCGGTCAGGTTGCTGCCGCCGCCTTCGCGCACGAACAGCGGCTGGCCGATGAATTCTTCCAGCGCGCGGATCTGCTGGCTGATCGCGCTGTGGGTCAGGTCGAGCTTGCGCGCGGCGCTGGAAAAACTGCCGCTGCGCGCCGCGTGGATGAACGCGCTCATGGACTGCACCGACGGGTATCGCTTGTACATGTTGTTAGTCCTGCTTACACCGGTTGGCAGAAATCGTCGCTGGCCGCGTGTTGCCCGGGCTTCCAATAATCGATGACCAGGCCCGCACAAAGACGGGCCGCTCTTTTGGAGCCTGACAATGATTGCATTCACGGTTAACGGCGAACGACGCGAGCTGGATGAAGCGTCCCCCTCCATGCCCTTGTTATGGGTGTTGCGTGATCAGTTGAAACTCACCGGTACCAAGTTCGGCTGCGGCATGGGCCTGTGCGGTGCCTGCACCGTGCACTTGAACGGCGTCGCGGTGCGTTCCTGCCAGTTGCCGCTGGCCGCCGTCGCGGGCCACAGCATTACCACCATCGAGGGCCTGTCGCCCAGCGAAAACCATCCGCTGCAACTGGCCTGGGTCGCCGAAGATGTGCCGCAATGCGGCTACTGTCAATCCGGGCAGATCATGTCCGCCGCCGCGCTGCTTAACACCGGCGCGCCGGTCAATGACGACTCGATCCGCAACGCCATGTCCGGGAATATCTGCCGCTGCGGCACTTACGGGCGGATCAACAAGGCGATCAAACGTGCGGCGAATGCGCCGAAGGAGGCGTGATGAGCCTCGTCGAAAATGCCGGTTTTGAACTGTCGCGTCGGGTGTTTCTAAAGCAGACGGTGACGGTGGCGTCCGGCCTGGCGATTGCGCTGTATCTGCCATCCGGTGCGGCTGCGACTGAACCGAAAACCTCGGCCACTGAATTCGAACCCAACGCCTGGGTGCGGGTGCTGCCCGACGGCACGGTGAAACTGGTGGTGCACAAGCATGATTCCGGCACCGGAACCCAGACCGCACTGGCCGCGTGTGTGGCCGAGGAGCTGGATGTGAACCCGATGACCGTGCAGGTCATCACCCCGGAAGATCCGTTCTTTGAAACCTACATTCATCCGGTCTGGAAAGTCTTCTCCACCGGCGGCAGCACCAGTGTGTCGCTGGAATACGATCGCCTGCGCATGGCCGGCGCCACGGCGCGGGCGCTGCTGATCAGCGCGGCGGCGCAGCAGTGGAAAGTCAGCCCCGACAGCTGCTCCACCGAAGAAGGCCGGGTCGTGCATGCCTCGAGCAAATGCAGCCTCGGCTACGGCGAACTGGCCGGCGCGGCGGCGCATCTGCCGGCGCCGGCCAATGTCACGCTGAAGGATCCGTCGCAGTTCAAATACATCGGCAAGTTGCGCCACAAACGCGATGCGGCGGCCAAGGTGTGCGGGCGTTTCAAGTACAGCATCGACGTGCAGTTGCCGGGGATGCTGGTGGCGGTGATTCAACGTGCGCCGGTAGTGGGCGCCAAGGTTGTCGCGGTGGATTCGGCAGCCGCGTTGCAGGTGCCGGGCGTGCGCAAGGTGATCGCGGTTCCGGGGCGGCCGGACGTACTCGGCGGTAACCTCGAAGGCGTCGCGGTGTTGGCCGAAACGTTCTGGGCCGCTCAGCAGGGACGCAAGTTGCTGGAGGTCAAATGGAGCGACTCGCCGCTGGCCAGCTTCGACAGTGCCGAGCTGCCCAAGGCACAGGTCGCAGCGATCAGCGATCCGGCAACGCAAACCGTCAAAGCCATGGCCCAGGGCGATGTCGCCGGGCAATGGCCGGGTGCGGCGAAGCTGCTCGAAGCCGATTACACGATGCCCTACAAGGTGCAAAACCCGCTGGAACCGATCTGCATCACCGCGCAGGTCAAGGACAAGGCGATCACCTATTGGGGCGGCGTGCAGGTGCCGTCGTCGGCGCTGGAAGCGGCGCAGACCGTGTGCGGCATCGGCAAGGACAAGGTCACCATCCATGAGCTGGTGTCCGGCGGCAGCTTCGGTGCGCGGGAAGCCAAATACTGGTTGTTTGAAGTCGCGTATCTGGCGCAGCAGAGCGGCGTGCCGGTGAAACTGCTCAACAGCCGCGAAGACGAAATGCACGCGCTGTTCAATCACCCGGCGACCTTGCACCGGGTAAAAGGCGCGCTGGATGCCCAGGGCAAACTAACCGCGCTGCAACTGCATGCAGTATCGCCGGCCTCGCCGGAGCAGTGGGAACCGGGCTATTTCGAGCGCCCGGATCACATGGATTACAGCACCACCGAAGCGATCACCGCGTGGGATTTCGCCTACCGTCCGCCGCACCTGGAGCTGAACTGGGTCAAGCACGAAAGCCATGTGCCCAGCGGCTGGTATCGCTCCGTAAGTTTCATTCCCAATGTGTTTGCCGTGGAAAGCTTTATGGATGAACTGGCCCATGCGGCCGGTGAAGATCCGCTGGCGTTCCGGCTGGCCAACATGCAGGAGCGGCCACGGCATGTCGCGGTGTTGAAACAGGCAGCCGAACGCGCCGGTTGGGGCCAGAAACTGCCGCCGGATACAGCGCTGGGGATCGCCACCAATCAGGGCTACACCAGTTTTATCGCCGTGGTGGCGCGGGTTGCGAAAGTCGATGGCAAGGCGCGGATCGAGAAGCTGACCTGTGTGGTCGACTGCGGATTGGCGGTGTCGCCGGGCGGGGTCGAAGAGCAGATATATGGCGGACTGATGTGGGGCTTGGGTCATGCACTGTTCGATCGTCTCGACATCCAGCAGGGCAGGGTCGTGCAGAGCAACTTCCACGACTATCGCGTCACGCGCATGTCGGACATGCCGCCGGTGGACATCCTCGTGCTCGATGGCCAACCGGACAAACCGGGCGGCGTCGGTGAGCTGGGCAGCCCGTCGGTGGTTCCCGCGATTGCCAATGCGCTGTTCAGCCTGACCGGGGTGCGTCAGCGTTCCACGCCACTGAACCTGGGGTAAGCCGCCATGGACCTGCGTTTGCTGCGGTACTTCATGGCCCTGGCCGATGAGCTGCACTTCGGCCGCGCCGCCGAACGGCTGCACATCTGCCAGCCGCCGCTGAGTCAGCAGATCCGCTTGCTGGAGGAAGAACTCGGCACGCCGTTGTTCGAGCGCAGTCACCACCGGGTCGAGCTGACGGCGGCGGGGCAGATGCTCAAGGAGCAGGCGCCGCTGGTGTTCGAACAACTCGAACGGGCGCTGGACCTGACCCGGCAGACCGGGCGCGGGCAACTGGGCGAGCTGGAAATCGGCATGATCAGTTCGGTGATGGTCGGCGTGCTGCCCAAGGCGCTGCACCTGTTTCGCGAGCGTTACCCGCAGGTGACCTGGCGTCTGCATGAAATGACCCCGGCGGCGCAGGTCAAGGCGTTGAAGGAAAAACGTATCGACGCCTGCGTGTTCCGCGTCGGTTATGACGACCCGCAGTTGCGCAATGAATTGCTGATCCATGAACCGATCCATGTGGTGATGCCGGCGGACCACCCGCTGGCCCGGCGTGAAGTGCTGGCGCCGGCAGATCTGGCGCAGGAACCGTTCGTGGCACTGGAATTGAAGCAGTCGCGCTTCGCCAATTTTCTTTATCAGTGCTGTATTCAGGCCGGCTTCACCCCGCAGATCCGCCAGCAGGTGATCGAGGTGCAGACCTTGCTCAGTCTGGTGCGTGCCGGGTTCGGTGTGGCGCTGTTGCCGGCCTCCATCGAGCAACTGGCACCCGCCGGGCTGGTGTTCCGGCGTCTGACCCCGGCGCTGCCGCAGGTGCCGCTGTACGCAACCTATCGGGCGGACGATGCCTCGCCGGTGCTCAAGCTGTTTCTCGATACGTTGCGGGAACTGGTCGATCACTCATCGCGCTGACCAAGGGCAAAATTGCCCGGCACGATCGCGACGGCCAGCGGTCGTAATCTTCACATGCGCGTACTTGTGGAGAGCCAATGAGCCGGGACGTCCTGACCACCGAAACCAATCGCCGTCAGTTGCAACAGATCATCGCCGGTCTGTCCGACGGGGTGATTCTGCTGGAACTCGACCAGACCATCCTCTGGGCCAACGAAGCCGCGCTGGCGATGCATGGCGTCAGTCGCATTGGCGAGTTGGGCAACAATGCCGGGGAGTATGCCGAGCGCTTCAACCTGCGTTATCGCAACAACCACACGCTGACGCCGGAGCAGTATCCGATCAGTCGCGTGGCGGCGGGGGAAACCTTCAGTGACGTGCTGGTGGAAGTCACCCCGCACAGCGATGAAGAGCGCACCTGGGTGCACAGTGTGCGCAGCATGGTGCTGACCGATCGTGACGGCGAGACCGAATCGCTGGTGCTGATCATGAGCGACGTCACCGATTGGGCCAACGCCGAGCAGCGTTTCGAAAAAACCTTCAATGCCAACCCGGCGCCGGCGGTAATCTGCCGCCTCAGCGATCTGCGTTACATCAAGGTCAATCCGGGGTTCCTGGAGATGACTGGCTATACCCGGGATCAAGTGATCGGCGCCTCGACCTATGAGCTGGACATTCTCGAACAGGCCGAACGCAAGGAACTGGCCATCCAGCGTCTGCGTGATGTCGCGACCATTCCGCAGATGCAGGCTGAATTGCGTCTGCCGGACGGTGGCAGCAAGCAAGTCATCGTCGCCGGCCAGCCGCTGGTGCTCAATGACGAAGACTGCATGTTGTTTTCGTTCGTCGACATGGAGCTGCGGCACAAGGCCGAAGTCGCGCTGCGTCAGAGTGAAGAACGCTTCGCCAAGGCCTTTCGCCTGACACCGGTGCCGATCCTGATCTGCAGCGCCGACGAGCAGCGGCTGATCGACGTCAATCAGGCCTTCCTCGATACCCTGGCTTACGAGAGCGACGATGTGCTCGGCAAGACCGTCGCGCAACTGGACTTCATCGATGAACCGGCGGAACGCGCCCGGTTGCTGGCGGCGCTGGAGAAGACCGGCCGGGTTGACCGTGTCGATATGCGGATCCGCAAGAAAGACGCCGAGCTGCTGGAGTGCGCGGTGTCCGCCGATACCGTCAACATCCAGGACACGGTGTGCTATCTGCTGGTGCTGATGGACATCACCGAGCGCAAGCGCACCGAGCTTGAACTGGTGGCGGCGATTGAAGAGGTGATGAAGGATGCATCGTGGTTCAGCCGTACGCTGATTGAAAAACTGGCGAATGTGAAGAAGGTCAATTCGCCGCAATTGCCGAGTGTATCGTTCACCGATCTTACGGCTCGCGAGCGCGATGTGCTGGGGCTGATCTGTGAGGGGCTGGCGGACAAGGAGATTGCTGCGCGGTTGAAGCTGGCGCCGAACACGGTGCGCAATCATGTGGCGACGGTGTATTCGAAGCTCGATGTGCACAGTCGCAGTGAGGCGATTGTCTGGGCTCGTGAGCGTGGGTTGTTTTCGGGCAGCAGCCGGGGGCAGCGGTAAGGTGCAAATGCACTAGTTCATGGGGTGCAAATTCGGGTGTTTGATCGGGCGGGCTGTTCTTAGTCTGGTGAGGTGCGGTGCGGTTTTTTTCCCGTGATCGCGTCCCTTTTGAACTTGCTAATGGATCAGCCCCTTATGAATGTGTTGTTTGTCGTTGAGTCTCGTTGTGTGGAGCTGGCGCGATGATTTATCTGGCGCAGTTGCGGGCGCAGCTTGAGCGCAGTTTTTCGCCGCTGGCTTGTGAGTGTGTGGTGGATGGGGATCACTCGCTTACTGTGAAGTTGTATGAGCCGGTTTCGGGGCGGGTGGATCTGGTGATCAGTGGGTTGAGTCTTGGTGCCTTGCGTACGCCGGAAGCGGTGGATGCCTTGATTGATGAATTGCGGTATGAGCTTGAGAGTAATTCTTTGCGGTCGCCGGGGTGAACTTGGCGGCCTCTGGGCCGACCAGGTTCATGGGTTTTTTGGGTGAATATCCGTTGCTTCGGGTGCTGCCGCTGGCGGTTTCGCCCTTACGGCGAGTCACTTTGGCAAACGCCCCAAAGTAACCAAAGGTCTGGGCCCCAACGTTCGGCACCTCGCTGTGGCTCGGTGTTCCTTCGCTCCGGGATTCATCCGGGGGCATCGCCTCCGGTTTGCTTCGCTGCACCTCCTCTCGATGTGTTCGACTTCGTCGAACGGCGCTACGCGCCCACCCCCGGATAAATCCCTCCACTCAGCCTTCCGACGGGGCCGGCACGTCAAAAGCGGTACTCGAGCTAACGCTCATCGTGTTGAGTGGTGAGGAGCAAAAGCAAAAGCAAAACCTAGTTGATCGTTCCCACGCTCCGCGTGGGAATGCAGCCCGGGACGCTCTGCGTCCCAATCTGACATTCACCTGTAGGTGATGGCTTGTCGGCGGTGGCGATGGATCAGTCGACTCATCCCAAAAATCGACAGCAAATTCCTCCAGTTCTCGCCATTCCACTGGCACTCACCCCCCACTGGTCTATAAGGAATGAGTGGTTCGGTTTCCATAACCGGGTATTTGCACGCTCGGCGACGGGAGTTTGTCTTCCATTTATCGCGGGTCATCCTATGAACAATCCTGGGAAACGCGTGTGTTTTTCGTTGTTGTCGGCTTTCGGTCTGGTGCTGCTCAGTGGCTGTGCCAGTCCTCCACCCCCTCCGCCGGCAGCGCCGCCTCCGCCACCTGAACGCACCTGTCAGGTGATGGAAAATACCGAGGTCGCCGGTGACATGTATGCCGACGGGCAGGTAACCCGACACATCACCAAGACGCGTTGCGTCACTCAATAACGCACGCGCCGTCGAAGGCGCGGGTCGAGTGGATTGTGCTGGTGGCCGATCTGGTCGGTACCGCCGTGTTTGCCGTTGAAGGCGCTATTGCCGCGATGCACGCTCAACTCGATCTGCTGGGTGTGATGGTGATTGCCTTCATCGTCGCGCTCGGCGGCGGGGTGACCCGTGATCTGTTGATCGGCGCTACGCCGCCCAAGGCTGTGGCCGACTGGCGTTATCCGGCGCTGGCGTTTGCCATGGGCGGGGTGGCGTTTGTTTTTCATGGGCTGGTGCTGGGCTGGTCCGGTTCGACTTTGATCGTGCTGGACGCGGCGGGGCTGGCGCTGTTTGCAGTGGCCGGGGCGCAGAAGGCTTTGAATTTCGGGATCTCTCCGTTTGTGTCCATGCTGATGGGGACGATTACCGGGGTCGGTGGCGGGGTGCTGCGTGACATTGTGCTGGCGCGGGTGCCGGTGGTGTTGCAGGCGGATCTGTATGCCAGTTCGGCGTTTGTCGGCGCGGCGGTGTTGATCGTCGGGCGCAGGCTGGGCGTTTCGCCGGTGGCGGCTGCGTTGCTGGCGGGGGCGGCGTGTCTGTTGTTGCGCTTGTTGTCGGTGCATTTCGGCTGGCAGTTGCCGAAAGTCCTTGATGCCTGATTGAAACACTGACCCTGTGGGAGCGAGCTTGCTCGCGATTGCGGTGGTTCAGTCAAAGCAGATGTTGACTGTACTGAAGCTATCGCGAGCAGGCTCGCTCCTACAGGACTGGATCAGGACAGGAAACCGCCGTCCACGTTCAGCGATACACCGGTGGTGTAGCTCGAAGCATCGCTCGCCAGGTACAGCACGGCGCCGGCCATTTCGCTCGGGTCGGCCACGCGCTTGAGCGGGATTTGGGTCAGCGCCTGTTTCAGGATCGCGTCGTTCTTCACCAGGGCCGAGGCGAATTTGGTGTCGGTCAGGCCCGGCAGCAGGGCGTTGCAGCGAATGCCGAATTGCGCGCATTCCTTGGCGAAGACCTTGGTCATGTTGATCACGGCGGCCTTGGTCACCGAGTAGATGCCCTGGAAGATCCCCGGCGAAATGCCGTTGATCGACGCCACGTTGATGATGCTGCCGCCGCCGTTTTCGCGCATCAGCTTGCCGGCTTCCACCGACATGAAGAAGTAGCCGCGAATGTTCACGTCGACGGTTTTCTGGAAGGCGCCGAGGTCGGTGTCCAGCACGTTGCAGAACTGCGGGTTGGTCGCGGCGTTGTTGACCAGGATGTCGAGGCGCCCGAACTGTTCCTTGATCCCGGCGAAGACCTGGCTGATCTGTTCCATTTCACCGATGTGACAGGCGACGGCGGTGGCCTTGCCGCCGGCGGCGATGATGGCGTCGGCCACGTGCTGGCAGCCTTCGAGTTTGCGGCTCGAAACAATCACATGGGCGCCTTGCTGGGCCAGCAGTTTGGCGATGGCTTCACCGATGCCACGGCTGGCGCCGGAGACGAAAGCGATCTTGCCGTCGAGGTCGAACAACTGAGTCTTGGACATGGGATTCCCTTGTAGTGAGCCTTGTTATAACGCCGTCATCAGAGGCTGGATTTGGCAATGACCTGCAGGCTCATCTGCTCCAGCAGTTTGTTCATGTGAATGAACTGCGCGAAGCGTTTGTCCTGGGTCTGGCCATGGAAGAAGCGGTAGTAGATCTGCTGCACGATGCCGGCCAGGCGGAACAGGCCGTAGGTGTAGTAGAAGTCGAAATTGTCGATCTGGATGCCCGAACGCTCGGCGTAGTAGTCGACGAATTCGCGGCGGGTCAGCATGCCCGGGGCGTGGCTCGGCTGGCGACGCATCAGTTGCACCGGTGCCGGGTCGTCGGCCTGGATCCAGTAGGCGAGGGTGTTGCCCAGGTCCATCAATGGATCGCCGAGGGTGGTCAGTTCCCAGTCGAGCACGCCGATGATCTGCATCGGGTTGTTCGGGTCGAGGATGACGTTGTCGAAGCGGTAGTCGTTGTGCACGATGCTCGAGGTCGGGTGATCGGCCGGCATCTTGTCGTTGAGCCAGGCTTTGACCTTTTCCCAGTGCGGTGCGTCCGGGGTCAGGGCTTTTTCGTAGCGTTCGCTCCAGCCTTTGATCTGCCGGGCGACGTAGCCTTCCGGTTTGCCCAGATCACCGAGGCCGCAGGCGTTGTAATCGACCCGGTGCAGCTCGACGAAACGGTCGATGAAACTCTTGCACAGGGCTTCGGTTTTCGCTGCGTCCAGGCCCAGTTCCGGCGGCAGGTCCGAGCGCAGGATGATCCCCTTGACCCGTTCCATCACATAGAACTCGGCGCCGATCACCGACTCGTCGGTGCAGTGTACGTAGGCTTTCGGGCAATACGGGAAGCCGTCACGCAACTGGTTGAGGATGCGGAATTCGCGGCCCATGTCGTGGGCGGACTTGGCCTTGTGGCCGAACGGCGGACGGCGCAGGACGAATTCCTGGTCCGGGTATTCCAGCAGGTAGGTCAGGTTCGACGCGCCGCCGGGAAACTGGCTGATCTGCGGCGTGCCGGTCAGGCCCGGAATGTGCGCCTTGAGGTACGGATCGATCAGGCTGGCATCGAGTTCTTCGCCAGAGCGGATACGGGTGGACTGGTCAGTAAGCGCCATGCTTATCCCTTCTGCTTATTTTGGAGGCCAGACATCATTGGCTAATCTAATGGCGCGCTCGGGTCGTCACAAGCGCGGTTCGGTCTTATAGGTTAGCGTGTTGGACGATAATCACCTTTGGGAATGTGCGCGACGGGCCGCTGGCGACTAAGGTTTAGCACGAATGCCTTGTTCGGAAAGGAGCTTTGAAATGGGCTGCCCGCAAGTCTGTGCCAGCGCTACCCTGCAATGCAGTTTCGGCGCTGCGCCGGCGGTGCTCAACGTGCTGCCGGTCAACCGCACGCTGACCAGCGGGATGCCGGCGGCGAACATCATGGATCATATTCCGCTGGTCAACGTCACCACGTTCGGCATGTGCATGAGCATGGCCAATCCGATGGTTGCCGCTGCCACTGCTGCGGCATTGGGTGTACTGACGCCGATGCCGTGCATTCCCGCCACCGCCACGCCGTGGATCCCCGGCGGAGCGCCGACTCTGCTGCTGGGCGGGATGCCGGCGATCGATGCCAACAGCACGTTGATGTGCAACTGGGCGGGGGTGATCAAGATCGTGATGCCGGGGCAGATGCAGATGTTGATTCCCTGAGTCAGGCCTGCGCCGGATCCGTCCACTTGCGAAACCACCAGCGCACCCGGGAAATCGGTTTGCCATCGGCATCCAGCGGTCGCCCGTCTTCGGCAAATCCTTGTTCCGGCTCCATCAACTGCCCATTCAGATACCGCGCATCCACCGCCGGTTTGCCGTTGGGATGAAAGCGCTGATAACGCCCCTCGCGCACGCCGTCGCGATAGAACTCGGCCTCCGCCACTTGCCCGTCGGGAAAGTAATTGAACGCCTCGCCATGCAACAAGCCGCGCCGATAGGTTGCCTTGCGCTGCAACCAGCCCTCGGGCGCATAAAAACTGGCGACGCCCTGCAGCTTTTCGCGCACAAACGGCATCTGCGCCGATACCTTGCCGTTGGGGTGATAGAGCAGGGACGTGCCCTGCAATTGGCCCTGGCTGTAATTCAAGTCTGCCTGCTGGCGACCGTCATCCTTGATATTCAACGGGCCGTCGAGCTGGCCGTCCTGCAATCGCCCTTTGAGATGTTTGTCATCCTGCTGCAAATCCAGCGGTGTGATCGCCATGGCGACTCCTTGTCAGTTGACCTGTACCAGTCCGCCCTTGATGGTCAGCATGCCGCCACCGTCCACGGTCTGCGAGGCCGCGCCCTTGTTGGTCAGGCTGACGCCGGCATCGTTGGTCAGCGTAGTTCCGGCCTTGTTGTCCAGCGAAGTACCGGCCTGGTTGGTCATGGCGGTGCCGGCCTTCTGGGTGATCGACGTGCTGGCCGAGGTCGCCAGATCGGCGCCACTCTTGATCGTGAAACTGCCGCCGCTTTGCAGCGTGAGGGTGCCGCTGACCTTGATCGTCAGGTTGCCGTCAACCGTCAGGCTGTAGTCGCCGGTGACTTTGTCGGTGTAATTGCCGCCGGTACTGTGGTTCTGGTCGGCGCCGACCTTCACGGTGCGACTGTCCTTCACATCGAGGCTGTCGCTGCCGGTCTGGATCGTCACGCTGCGTTTGCCTTTCTCCAGCGTGACGGTCTCGTCGCCGTCCTTGACCGTGCGGGTGCGGGCGTTTTGCACCGTGAGGGTTTCGTCGTGGCCGACGGTGGCGGTGGTGTCGTTGAGTACGTTGATCTTCAGGTCTTTCTGCGCTTGCAGGAACACCTCTTCGGCATCCTTCTTGTCCTCGAAACGCAGCTCGTTGAAACCGCCGCCGCCCTTGGACGATTGAGTCTTGATCCCCGACTGGGTCTGGTTCGCCGGCAAGGCGTAGGGCAGGGCGTTGTCGCCGTTGTACACGCATCCGGTGACCAGTGGCCGGTCCGGGTCGCCGTCGATAAAGGTCACGATGACTTCCTGACCGATGCGCGGCACGAACTGCATGCCGAAGCCCTTGCCGCTCCACGGCAACACCACGCGCACCCAGAAGGAACTGGTTTCATCGTTCTTGCCGTCGCGATCCCAGGGGAACTGCAACTTGATCCGGCCGTACTCGTCGGTCCAGATTTCTTCGCCGGACTTGCCTACGACGATGGCGGTCTGTGGATGCATGCGCGGTTTGGGTGTGGTGCGGGGCGGGCGGAACGGCGTGGCTTTGGGGATGGCTTCGAAGCGGTTGCGATAGCTTTCGTGGCTGGCGTCGTGGGTGACCCGCGTGACGACCCAGTCGATGTTCAGGCTCGCGTCTTCGTGGCCGTCGAGGGTGAACCAGTGGCCCGGGATCAGCCAGCGGCAATCGCTTTCGCCGACGAAGCGTTTCTCTTCACTGCGAAGCCCGTCTACCCGTTGTTTGGTCAATGCGTCACCCCGAGCCTTGGCGTTGTAACCGCCGGGATGCTCATAGATCGACAGCGGCCCGGCCACGGCTTCGGCCTGGCCGAAGAGTGAAGTGGTCGGCGTGGTGAACTCGTAATCCGTCGCCTTGTACACGCCGGCCACGGCTTGCAGACACACTTGGCCCGAGCGAATGCCATGCAACTCGCGTTCACCCATTTGCTGGCCCAGATACTTGACCTTCGGGCCGTTGGGGATCTGCACGAAGGCGTCATTGCTGTCGCCCAGCACTAGCGTGTGCTTGCCCTCGTCGTGGGTGAAAAACCAGAAGATACCTTCCTCTTCCAGCAGGCGAGAGACGAAGGCAAAATCAGTTTCGCCGTACTGCACGCAGTACTCGCGCGGGGTGTAGCTGCCGGTCAGCGAGAGTTTGAAATCGGTGAAGCCGTGGGCCTTGAAGATCGTGGTGACGATGTCCGAGGTGGCGAGGTTCTGGAATACGCGGTTGTTGCTGGCGAGGGTCAACCACCAGAGCCAGGGCCTTAATACCAGCTGATAGCGTTCGGCAGTTGCGTCGGCAGGGAGTTGGCGGATCTCGGCGACCAAAGCGTCGAAGGGACGGAGTTGGGTGTCGTTGTGCAGGGTGGTGGTGGCGTGGGTGGCAACGGCGCTGGTGAGGGGGAGCGAGGTACCGTCGTTCAATCCGTTGAGGGTTTGAACGCCGAGGGTGTTCAGGGCTTCCTCACCAGCGAACGACACAGGATAAAGCGCCGACAGCGAGGTGGCGGTGAGGGAGAGCGTAGTGTTGCTATCGGTGGAACGGGGCATTGAGCGACCTTTACGAGAGTTATTCGAGTGTAGCCTTGAGCGTGAACAACACCGGGAAATGGTCGCTGCGAATGGCCTGGCCCAGGCAGCGCGGCGAGATGCTGACGGTGTTTCCATCTATGTCGCTTTCGATTTGAACGCTACCGTCGCAGCTCGCCTCCCAAGCGTGTGGGGCATGAACATAGGCGTAGTCGAGCATCAACAGGATAGGCAGTATTTCGCAACGCTCGATGGCTTCCATGTTCATGTAGTGTTCAAGATAGGAATGCGGCGTATGGTGCATGTCCTGCCCGAATTCCTGACGCAGGCGCAGTTCGTTCGTCGCCCGCTGCAAGGTGACATTACGCACGCTCAAATGGGTATAGCCGGCACCTTTGGGCAGCAATCTGCTCATGCCGAGCATTGTCTCGGGCCCTTCGACAGCATTCACGTTCAGATCGCCGCCAAAAAACAGCAACTGTTTGATACCCAGGTTATCGGCGTTGCTTTCGATGAAACCGATGGTGTCGAGAATGTTGCCGGGTGCCATGTAGGACGCGTTGGCGTGATAGAACGCAAAACCATAACTTGAAGCTTTGTGGCGAATGATCAGTGGTGCGCGTTGTTCGGTGTCCGACAGAATGTAACGCTCGGTGACATCGTCGAACTCTTTGGCGATAGCATCGCGAATCAGTACCATGGAACCGAGGGTGGTGTGCTTCTTCTTGCCTCCTTCCTGCGCGAGCACTGAGGCGAGGGTGTAGCTGCCCATCAAGTCGCTGACCAGACTTTCATTGATCGATCCGGTTTTGCCCACTTCAAACAGAGCAATAATGTCTGGCTTCTTTTGCTGAATGAAATAGTCCAGAAACTGCTTTTTATCCGAATACGCGCTGGAGAGCTTGGCCCGCTGATTATCGAAGTGCTGCGTATTCCAGATCATGATCGAGTACATGCAACGCTCCTTGTGCAACCTCTTTACGACTAATCGAGTGAGTTCAAGACCGTTCGATACACATCGCTGCCGCGCATCAAAACCACTGAAGTAATCAGGCTTTCGGTATAGGCACACCCAAAAAATAAATCTGTCCCCATTGATTGAAAAAATAAATCTGTCCCCATTGATTCAATAAGTGGACGTGGCCGCTGTAGAGGAGCCTGTCCACGTATCTCAGAGTTTTGATTGGGGGTTGTTAAGCCGGTGCCTTAAGGTTTGTACGAAGTCCAGAACTCTGTTCGGAGTCCAGTAGTCAATAAACCAATAGTCTTTTGCGTGCTTGGATGCGCCGCCAGCCCAAAGCGCTTTAAATACAACGGTAGAGCAGTTTAGTGTTTTTGCACTCCAGGGTAATAATGGTCCGGATCGCCTCTCGCCCTCTAATTCCAAGCTGAGATCACTCCAGAAATCTATTATTTTTTCCTCATCCAGTCCTACCACTTCTAAAGTATGGTCAGCTTCTTGTCCTTCCGCCTTTACAACCCATTCGTGGGTCTGCTCCCGCTCGGGGTATGCCGTATACGCGAAAGGTATTTTGGGGTCAGCAGAGCGGTTGTCGTCTGGCCACCACGAAATGTACGCACTTCGCCCACGTCGATCACAAACAGTCATTGATGCATGGCCATAAGCGAAGGAACTCCTTTTCAAAGAGGCTCTGAATTTCCATATATGTACCAAAACTTTACTAGTAAGTGGTGGTGGCATGATCAAGTCCCTTTTAATGTAAGCCAATGGGGTCGGGTTTGTTTTTCAGCGGTACCCTGTCCTGCATGTCTTCTGGATTACTGAATGTTGCACCGAATGTTCAAGGCACTCTCTGTCTATTTTCACTGGCGCGAAATCTCGGGGTGAGAACGATGTTGCCCATGGCGTTTTCAAGTACGCCATCCTTGTGATAAAGCCCGTCAGAGAACTCCTTGGGTACCGATACTGAACAATTGTAATAATAAATATCGATGTTTGCGAAGCCTAGATTGTCGCGCATGATTCTTTTAAATTCCGTTGCAAATGTTTGAAATGCACCGCTGGAATTACAAATATAGAGTTTTATTTTTCTGTGTCCGGCACCGAGTCCTGCCACTTTTAATCTTATGCCTAGCTCGTTCGGCGACATGCCCATCGCAGGAAAATTGGCGAGGTTGAAGATGTAGTCCGGGCTTGCGGCATAGCCATGAGCCAGTATGTATACAGTGTCGTTGTTGCCGATAATGCTCAAGGGTTTTGCAGCTTTAATGTTGTAGAAGAGAAGTTTTGGTGCTTCTTTTCCCCTCGGGTCTTTGGCGGCATTCGACGCCCAAAGTGTTCCCATGGAAAGAAGTTCGCTATTGGACTCATTGCTGCCGAAAGGTACGAAAAGATAGTTCATGTAAGGTGTCCTTCAATGTTGAACATCGGTTTGCATTGCTCGGGCGTGGTGCATGTTTCTTTACTCCAATACCCACTCCGCCAGCTTCCCGGTCACCTGGGTCATCAACACATTCTCGACATCACGCGCACCCGCCGCGCTGCATTTGGCGAGCACGGCCTTGACGATTCCCGCATCAAATTCGAACTGCTTGCCGGTCGCAGCCTTGTAGCGTCCGCGCAGTTTCTCCAGCTTCGCCAGCACAATTCCTTCCAGCGTCGCCTCATCCAGCGGCCGATACGCAACCACCGTCATGCGCGCCAGAAACGCCGGGCGGAACGCTTGCAGCAGGACTTTGTGCAGCGCCTCGTTGAAGGGCTCGGAGCCGATCTGTGCCACGGGCGTATCGAGCAACAGTTCGGCACCGACGTTGCTGGTGGCGAGCATCACGGTGTTCTTGAAGTCCACCACCAGCCCGGTACCGTCCTCCATCAAGCCTTTGTCGAAGACGTTGTAAAACGCTTCCAGCACATCCGGATGCGCCTTCTCGATCTCATCCAGCAACACCACCGAATACGGTTTGCGTCGAACAGCTTCCGTCAGCACGCCACCGCTGCCGTAACCGACGTAACCCGGAGGGGCGCCCTTGAGCTGGCTGACGGTATGGGCTTCCTGATATTCGGAAAGGTTGATGCTGATCAGATTGCGTTCGCCGCCGTACAACGCATCGGCCAGCGCATACGCGGTTTCGGTTTTGCCGACGCCCGTGGGGCCGACCAGCAGGAACACGCCGACCGGTTTTTGCGGATCGGTGAGCCCGGCGCGGTAGGCCTGGAGGCGCTGGGCGATGGTTGCGAGTGCCGTTTTCTGGCCCATCACACGCAAGCCCATGCGTTGGCCAAGGGTGCGCACGGCATGGGCTTCATCGGCAAGCATTTTGCCGACAGGGATGCCGGTCCAGCCTGCAATAACGGCAGCGACGGTCTTGCTGTCGACCTGTTCCGGCACCAGCGGATCGTCCTGGCGAATCGCATCCAGTCCCGCCTCCAGGCGCAGCAGTTCAGCGGCCAGATGATCAATGCGACTGTCGGTAGCCTCGTCGGGTTTGTCGCTGTCGGCGCTTTCGCTCAATGCCAGCAACTCGCGACGGGTCTCGAGCAGTTCGCGCACGGCCACGCGCTCTTCGCCCCAACGTGTTTCCAGTTCGCGGATCGCCTGCACATTGGTTTTCGATTCATTTTCCAGCAGCGTGATGCGCTCACGATGATCCAGCCCCGTGGCCTGCTCCCGGCGCAGGCGCTCGACTTCATCTTTCAAGCTGTTCTGCCGGTGGCGCAGGCTTTCCAGCGGTGGCGGCACGTCGTGCTGGCCCAGGGCAACCCGGGCGCACGCAGTGTCGAGCACGCTGATGGCTTTGTCCGGTAGCTGGCGGCCGGAGATGTAGCGATGGGAGAGTTTCACCGCTTCGTGGATCGCCGCGTCCAGCACTTGCACGCCGTGGTGCTGTTCCAGTTTTGCTGCCACGCCTCGGAGCATTTCCACAGCGGTGATTTCGTCCGGCTCTTCCACCTGCACCAGTTGAAAACGGCGGGCGAGGGCTGGGTCTTTCTCGAAGTATTTCTTGTACTCCATCCAGGTCGTGGCGGCCAAAGTGCGCAGCTCACCTCGGGCCAGCGCCGGTTTGAGCAGGTTGGCCGCATCGCTGCCGCCCTCGGCTCCGCCCGCGCCGATCAGGGTGTGCGCCTCGTCGATGAACAGGATGATCGGCTTGTCGGCGCTGCGAACGGCATCGATCACGCCTTTGAGCCGTTGTTCGAATTCACCTTTAACCCCGGCACCGGCCTGCAACAGGCCCAGGTCGAGCACCCGCAGGCTGACTTCCTGCAACGACGGCGGCACATCTCCGGCAGCAATGCGCAGCGCCAGGCCTTCGACCACGGCGGTTTTACCGACGCCCGGTGCGCCGACCAGAATCGGGTTGTTTTGCCGGCGCCTCAAAAGAATGTCGATGCACTGACGAATCTCGCCGTCGCGACCTACGATCGGGTCGATGCGCCCGGCGTGAGCGTCGGCGGTCAGGTCCTGGGTGTATTGGTCCAGTACCGAATCCTGCCGGGGCGCCGCATTTCCTGAAGAAACAGAGCGCGGTCCGGCATGCTCGCGGGAGTTCTCCGTCCACTCCAGCAGGTTCGCGCGCAAGGCTTCCTTGGGAATCCGCAGCAATGACGACGCACTGTTGAGCAGCAGACTTCGGCGCTCGTCACGATCAATCAACGCGAGTAGCAAAAGCCCGGAGCGAATGCTGTCGATGCCCAACACACTGGCCTGCACCACCGCATCTTCCAGCAAACCCAGGGTGTGCGAAGACAGCGCCGGCGTGCGCGTGCTGCCAGCCTTGAACAGGTCCAGCGCCTTGTTGATTTCAGCCGTCAGTGCATCCCGTTCCAGCCCGAAACGCGGCAGCAGAAAGGCAAAGTCGCCGCCGTCGATGTCGAGCAATTCCAGCAACAGATGCTCGATCTCGACAAAGTGATGCCCGCGCTGCAAACAGCGCTGGGCGGCGCGTTCGAGGGCGCGGCGGTTGTCCGGGTTGAGGCGTCCGATCAGGCTGGCCAGTTCCATTTCAGGTGATCCCCAGCTGACGAAGACGGGTTTCGATCCGCTGCACTGCAAGACTGGCCTGACGCTGCAAACCGCCGTTCCAGCTCAACAACGCCGGGGCCTGACGACCGAGCTTCAGCGGCCCGGCACCGCGCACCAGCATCACCAGTTTCACATCCAGATCCGGGCCGAAATACAACGCCGCCAGGCTCGCCAGTGCCGGGTGCGATTCGCCGTCCGGCAGAAAGCTTCCGGCTTGCGCCGAGGACAATGGCCCGAGCGTCAGACGAATCCCGGCATGCTCATCCCAGACCCGGGTGCCGGCCACGGCGCTGCGACCCAGTTGCAGATTGCGCCCGCCAGCCTTCATGACGCTTCGGCTGGCGGCCGGAATCTCACGCCATGCACCTTCATAGGCGCTCAGCTCCACCGGTACGGAAAATTGCTCGCGGACAATCGCTGCGAACCCCGCCAACGACCGGCGGCCATCGGCGTACAACGCGGTGCAGGCCAGAACGGCGCAGTCGGGAATCGCCTGGCGCTCCTGCAGTGACTTGGGCAACAACCCGGTCAGGGCCCGCAATTGCGCCTGCACTGGCGAAGCACCGGGCGTGGTAAACCCGAGGGCGATCCGGTGTTTGCGCATTACCTTGTACAGCAGGCTGAGCAGCCGATGCTGGAACAGGTCGAGGAACTCGGCGGGTGCGTGATCCTTGGCCCGGGCCCGTTGTTGCAGCCATTCCTGATAGGCGTAGGGCAGTGGGCCGTCGGGGCCGCCGAGGCCGAACATCGGCGAGTTGAGCGTCAGCGGTTCACCGGGTTTTTCTTCCAGGCTTTCGATCTGGCTGGCGGCGAACACGGGCGTCAACGGCCCGCGCAATTTCAGCGCTTCGGCCTGTGGCGATGTGCCTGAACCGAGGGAGTCGGCCTGCGGCTGTTCGCGCTCCAGCAACAGCAACGCTTGCAACCATTCGAACGCCTGCGGATCGCGGCGCAGTCGCTGGCCCAGGGTCAGAGCGACAGGGGCATGCCGGCTTGGGGTTGCCATGCCTTGACCTCCTTGTCAGCCTGCATGAGCACCGTGCGCACAAAGCGATTGGCCGTGGCGTACACCGAAAAGAACTGCGCGAGCACCGCCGAGAACAGCACCGCGCTGCTGCCGACGAAATGCTGCGGATCGAGCTGCAACTGCACTTCAAGTCCGTTGCGCCAGCCGCGCCAGGCATCGGCACCGACGTGGCCGATCACCCGTTCGCAGGCAAGGCTCAGCAAGCCATCGATCTGGCGCAGGGCGCTGGCTTCATCGCGCAGGTTATGCAGATGCAGAATCTCCTTCAGCGCATCCAGCGCCTGCGGTCCTTCGACCAGCGACAAATGATTGAGGGTCAGTTGCGACACCAGCCGCCAGCGCGAATCGCCGTCCAGTCGCGGCAGACTCTGCGGGCTCGGCGGATTGCGCAGGCGTGCCCACGCTACCGGCCCCGGCCGCTCGAATCCCAATGGCGTGCCGGCCGGCAGGCTCTGGGCCAGATGCCGGTTGGTGCACAGCAGTTCGGCGGTGAGGCTGTAGTCGGGCAGATCGGTTTGCGGTTCAAAACGGGTGTCGACGACGCTGACCAGAAGATCACTGCCGAGCCGGTTCGGCGACTGGCCACTGACGCGCCGCGCATGCCAGTAACGCTGTTGATCGCCGCCGCTGTGCTGGCTGCCGTAATAGGCGGGCAGACGTTGCACGCCGGCGCTGGAGCTGGAGCGCATCGCGCGGATGCTGTGGATCTCGACGCTGTTTTCCCGATGGCTGTCGGCGACCAGTCGGTATTCGCTGCGGGTGCCGTCGGGACGCAGCGGCTCGGAGGTGCGCGGGAACAGATTGATCACCGGTGCGCAGCCAAGGGCGATGTCGCTGGCCTGCAAGTGCAGGCGGCCGGCCGGAGCACGGTCGAAAACGATGTACAGGTAGAGCGTCTGGCTGTCGCTGGAAACGCCGGCAAGTGGCAGGTCGAAGAAATGAAACTTCTCCGGGAAGGCAAAGTACTCCGCCAGCAGGCGCATGCCCGGGTGCACACCGTCTTCGTCCGGCAGCAGCACCTCGTCGTCGGCGAACCCGACGATCTGCGGCAGTCCCTTCAATTTCGCCGGAATACTCCCCGGCGAGCCTGCGAGCACCTGCACCGCATGGGCGCCGAGCAGGTCATAGAGCCCGGCATTGATCACCGGTGAGGCGGCCAGATGAATGCGTAAACTGTCGATCTCCAGCTCGGACCATTGGCTTTCGCCCAGGCAACGCAGACTCAGGCGCAAGGCCGAACGGGACTGCGCCACACCGGTCAGCGCCTGCGCTTCATCACTGCCGAGCAACAGCGCTTCGGTCACTTCTATGGGCCACAGCCGCACGGCGGCACTGGTGCGAAAGTGAATGCTTTCGCCCTTGCTGGTGGTGACGAACAGCGGCGTGTCCCGGGGCAGGGGATAACCACCGTCGAGTTTGCCTTTGCTCGGGTCCGGCTCGAACTGCACGATGGCGCAGGACGGCAGGGGGCGCACGGCCAAGGGATAAAGCTGCTCCAGCAAGGCATCGCTGAACTCGGCGTAGTCATCATCCAGGCGTCGTTGCAGACGCGCCGCGAGCAGGGCGAAGCCTTCGAGCAATCGCTCGACGTGCGGGTCGGGGCACTCACCGGGAGACAGCTCCAGCCGCCGCGCGACTTTCGGATAGCGTTCGGCAAACTGGCTGCCGGCGTGACGCAACCAGGTCAGTTCGCGTTGGTAGTAGTCGAGCAGTTGCGGGTCAATCGAGTCGCTCATGGCGCACCTCCAGCCCTTCGTTGCCGGGCTCGATGACAAAGGCCACCGGCCAGTGTTGCCGGCCGCTGCGTAACTCGCCGAGCAGGCGGATGCTCAATCGCTGTGGTTGTTCGGGGAGGGGATTGACCTGAACCTCGCCCAGCAGCAGGCGTGGTTCGAAATGGGTGATGGCCTCGCGGATGTCCCGCGCCAGGCGACGGCGGTCATCGCTGCGCTGTTGTTGCAGGGCGCTCCAGTCGGCGATGCCGTAGTCGACAATGCTGGGCGGGGAAGTGAGCGTTCGTGGGCCCCGGCGGGTATTGAACAGGCGCGACAGTTCGGTGTGCACCGAATCGAGCAACCCTTGAAGATCGAACGCCTGCGCGACATCGGACTCGCCGCACGCGAGGCGTTCGAACAGCGGCGCAAGGATGCCGGTGCCTGCCATGGCCGGGGCGCCTGGTTAGCTGACCAGCTTGTTGGCGGCCATGTCCCAGGTCGAGGCAGCCGTGCCTTCCTTGGTACCGTCGTCCTTCTGCGCGGTCAGCTCCCATTTGATTTTGGTGAAGTTCAGGGACAGGGTTTCCACCGGTTTGCCGCCGGTACCGCCACTGACGCTGACGTTGGAAATCACCACATTGGTCAGGGTGTAGATGATGAACGGGAGCAGTTGCCCGCTGCCTTCGGCGGCGTTGCGACCGATGGTGATCTTGGCTTCCGGGATCGGTTTGCCGGCGCAGCAGTATTCGTTGAGGGACGGTGTGGAAGTGTCGACGAATTTGGTCAGGGTGAACTCGCCAACGTGGGGTTTGCCGGAGGTGCGCTCCGAGTTGCTGACGTCGTTGGTCACCTGCATTGCCACGTTGTGGCTGTAGGACATGACTTCGATCTTGTCCGCGTAACCCTCGAGCAGACTGTCGCCTTTGATGTCGCCGCCGAGGTCGAGAATGATTGCATCCATCGCTTGAAACTCCTGAAGATTATCGCGCTAGACAAACGGGAAAGCGCCCGCAGGAAAACCCTGCGGGCGTGTGCGGGTCAGGCGGCGACCGGTGGCGGCAGGGTCGCGACCAGGCGGATCGACGCGGTCAGCTCTTCGAGCTGGAAGTGCGGCCGCAGGAACACCGTCGCGCGGTAGGCACCGGGTTTGCCGGCGACTTCGGTGACGTCCACCCGCGCTTCACGCAACGGGTATTGCGCCTTGATTTCCTGCGGCGCGTTGTCGTTGATCAGCACGTAGTCGGCGATCCAGTTGTTGAGGTAGGTCTGCACGTTGTCGCGGGTCATGAAGCTGCCGACCTTGTCGCGCATGATCACCTTCAGGTAATGGGCGAAACGCGAAGCCGCGAGCACGTACGGCAGCATCGCCGAGATTCGTGCGTTGGCGTTGGCCTCGTTGGTGTTGTAGACCTTGGACTTGTTGGTGGTCTGGCCGCCGAAGAACACCGCGATGTCGCTGTTCTTCTTGTGGCACAGGGCGATGAAACCGAGGTCGTTGAGCTCTTTTTCCCGGCGGTCGGTGATCGCCACTTCGGTCGGGCATTTGAGCGACAGGTCGCCGGAGCTGGTACGGAAAGTGTGCGCCGGCAGGCCTTCGACCGCGCCGCCGCCTTCAGCGCCACGGATCGCCGCGCACCAGCCGTACTTGGCAAAGGCTTCGGTGATGCGTTGCGACAGTGCCCACGCGGCATTGCCCCACAGGTATTTGCTGTGATCGGTGCCGTTGGTGTCTTCGACGTAATTGATGCCTTCCACCGGCGAAGTGTCCGGGCCGTATGGCAGGCGCAGCAGGAAGTGTGGCAGCACCAGCGAGACGTAGCGCGAGTCTTCGCTCTCACGGAACGAGCGCCACTTGATCAGTTCCTGACTCTCGAACACTTTCGACAGGTCACGGGGCACGGCCAGTTCGGTGAAGCTGTTCATGTCGAACAGACGCGGGCTGGCGGCAGCAATGAAGGGCGCGTGGGCAGCGGCGGCGACGTTCGAGAGTTTTTCCAGCAGGCCGATGTCCTGCGGGTGGCGGCCGAAGGTGTAGTCACCGACCAAAAGGCTGAACGGGTGGCCACCGAAGGTACCGTATTCCTCTTCGTAGATCTTCTTGAACAGGGCGCTCTGGTCGAATTCGACGGCTTTTTCCAGATCGTTCTGCAGCTCTTTCTGCGTCACGTTCAGCAGGCGCAGCTTCAACCGGGTGCTGGTTTCGGTGTTCTGCACCAGCATGTGCAGGCCGCGCCAGGACGCTTCGAGTTTTTGCAGGTCCGGGTGGTGCAGCACTTCGTTGAGCTGGGCACTGATCAGTTCATCGATCTTGCTGATGCGGTCGTTGATCATCGCCACGGTGTCCTTGTCGATGGCCATGCCTTCGTCGAGTACCTGGGTGGCGAATTCCGCGAGCATGTCGCGGGCGTAGTCCTGCTGGCTGTCGTCATGGGCCATGCGGCCCTCGGCGATGATCCGGTCAAGCAGGGATAAAGTTTCGGCGGCAGCATTTTCGCTGGCTTGATTCTGGGCGGCGGCGGGCATGGCGAATTCTTCCTCGGTCAGGTGGACGATCAGGCTTGCGGTTCGGCCGGGGCCTCGGCATCAGCTGCCGGGACAGCGGTGTCCGGGCGAGCCGATTTGATCTCTTGCAAGCCTTCGGTGTTGGCGATGACATCGCGCAACAGCTTGTCGAGATCGTCGTTGCCGTCGAGTTTGGTCAGCAGATCGCGCAGGCGCTGACGGGCTTCGAACAGGCGCCGCAGCGGAGTGACTTGCTCCACCACCCTGACCGGGTCGAAATCGTCGATGTGTTTGAAGTTGAGTTCGATGTTCAGCTTGCTGTCGTCGCCGCTGAGGGTGTTGTTGACTTGCAGCGTGGCGCGAGGGGCGATGGAGGCGAGGACGTCGTTGAAGTTGTCGCGGTCGATTTCGGTGAAACGGCGTTCGGTCAGTTTTGCCAGTGGTTCGAGCGGCTTGCCCGAGAGGTCGGCAAGAATCCCGACCACCAGTGGCAATTCCTTTTTCTCGATGGCGTTGCCGATTTCGACGTCATAGGTGATTTGCACTCGGGGCGGGCGAACCCGGTCGAGCTTGTGCTGGGTACTTTCTGCCATGTCGGCGGACTCCGATGCGATGAGCGGGCGCAATGCATCGGGGAGGCCCGTTCATCGCTTTCCCTTGCTGGACCACAGGTTAGAAAGGGAGGCAGATGACCTGTCGTTCCTTTGACAAACCTTCCACATTCGGCTGTAGGAACCGAACTACCCAAGACGCTAGAACAGGTCTATAAAAATGCAAGCGAAAAACATTTTTGGACTGTCTCGCGAAAAGGAAAATTCATTTTGTCTTCACGACTTTTTCTAACAATCGGCTTTGCGCTGCTCGCGGGCTGTTCGTTCTTCGGGCCGAAAGTCGATCTCGACAGCCTGACCCTCGACGTCGCGCCCAAGGCCAATGACGACACACCGATTGCCGTGGATTTCATCGCGGTCAATGACCCTGACCTGCTCAAGCAACTGTCGGGCATCAGCGCCCAGCAGTGGTTCGCCGGGCGCGAGCAGTACCAGCGCGACTATCGTCAGCTGATGAGCGTGTGGGGACTGGAGCTGGTGCCGGGGCAATTCATCGACCGCCAACCCTTCCCGCTGGGGGGCAAGCGGGCGGCTGGACTTTTAGTCTTCGCCAGCTATAACACACCCGGAGCGCACCGCTTGCGGCTGGACGATCAGAGTGATGCGTGGCTCAAGTTCGACAGCCGCGAAATGACCCTGGTCAGCAAGGAAAACTGAAAAAAACCGTCCGCCGCCGGTTCGCGGTGCAGTCGAAGGGAGTCGTATGAGTCTGCTACCTGACGCGGTCTGCTGGCATGAAGGCATGCAATTGCTGCCACAGCATTTTCAGTTGCAGGGCCTGCGGGCCGAAGCGCTCGGCGCGCATCTGGCCCAGGCGTGCAATCCGTGGTTCTTTGGCGTCAGCCACATGGAGTTCGACCCTTCGGCGATGAGTGCCGGGGTGGTGCGGGTGATGTCCTTGCAGGGGACGATGCCCGATGGTTTACCGGTCAATCTGCAGGCAGGTGTCGGGCCATTGGTGGAGCTGGATGTCGGCCCGTCAATCAACGAAACCGACGATGCGACTGTCACCGTGTACCTCGCGATCAGCCCTTTGTGGCGCGCCGGTCAATTGCTGCCGCTCAAGGGCCGCTTACAGTCGGTGGTCGGCGAGGCCTTGCCGGATCTCACCAGTGGCGAGTTCCCCGAATCGATCACGGTGTGGCGACCCAATCCGCGTCTGTGCACGCAACTCAACAAGGCGGATTCGATCTGCCTGCCGCTGCTGAAAATCCGCAGGGAGGGTGGCGGTTTCCTGCCGTTGCCGTATACACCGCCGACGCCGGTCCTGTTGCCGGAATCGCCGCTGGGTCGGCGGATTGCCGGGCTCTGCGCACGGGCCCGTGAGAAATGCCTGTTTCTCGGCGGGCGTCTGCGTCAGGCACAACAGTCCGGCAATCAGGACGACGCGCTGGAGATTCGCCGTCAACTGACCGCGTTATGGACGCGGCTGCCGGAAGTCGAAGGCTCGCTGAACAGCCGCATCGCCCATCCGCAGGCGTTGTATGTGCAACTGCTGGGGCTGGCCGGCGCGTGGTCGGCGCTGGATCCGCTGGCGGGTGTGCCGTCGTTTGCACCGCTGGATTTTTTCGAGTTGCAGCGTGGATACGAACCGCTGCTCGATTGGCTGGAAACCACGCTTGAGCTGATCCGCGCAGGTTATCGCAGCATCGCTTTCGAACGCAGCGAACACAGCTTTTCCATTCAGTTGCCGGACGAACAGCCGAGCCAGCGGCTGGTCATCGGCCTGCGCATGCCCAACGGCGCCAGCGAACAGGCGGCCGGCGAGTGGCTGCGCGGCGCGATCATCGCCTCGGCGCCACACATCGCCTTGCTCAGCCGCCAGCGCATGAGCGGCCTGACGCACCAGGCCATGAGTCGCAGCGAACAAGTGGCCTACAGCGTCGGCGACGACACCCGACTGTTTGTGGTGACCGCCGAAGGCAACTGGTTCGACGCGCAATTGCCGCTGGTGATCGCCGCGCCGGCCACCCGGCTGACCAGCAGTCCGTGGCAAGTGGTGCTGTTTGTCGCCCAGAACAGTGAAAGTGCCTGATCACACAAGGAACGCCGTATGTCGCAAGGAAGTGCCGCAAGCCTTGGGTTGCAGGACGCACCGTTGAGCAGCGCGTTCCGTCAGACGTGGCAGCAATGGCAACTGGACTGGACGCAGTTGCCCAAGGACATCGAGGACGATGCGGCGCTGGTTGAAACCGTGGTCGAGCTGTCCACCCAGGCCTCACAACGGCTGTGGCGCACGGCGTTTTCGCGGGTTGGCGACTCGGCGACCGAACAGGTCAAGGCGCTGGTGTATGCCTTCGTTGCGCTGGTCGATGAAACGCTGCTGTTCAGTCCATGGCCGGGCCAGAGTGCCTGGCAGGAAAAACCTCTGGAATCGCGCCTCTACTCCAGCCGGCAGGCGGGTGAGCAGTTGCCGGCGGCGATCCAGACCCTTCTCGATGAACAGCAACCCACCACCCGCGATCTCGCCAACGTTTATCTGCAATGCCTGATTCTCGGTTTCCACGGACGCCTGCGCGGCGAGCATAGCCAGGCGCAACTGGAGAAGTGGCGGCTGGCGCTGTTCACCTTTGCCTGGCAGGACGAGGCCAGTTACGACGATGTCAGCCAGCGCCTGGTGCAGCCGTCGCTGGCCGCGCCGCTGCAATTGCCGGTGCGCACGGCGTTGCCGGACGGTTTTCGTCTGGCGTTGGGCATTCTGGCGATGGTGCTGTTGCTGACCGGGGTCGGCCAGTTCTTGTGGAGTGACATTCGTTCCGAACTGGAGCCGGTGCTGCAAACCACCGACTCGATGGCGGCGCCGGAGCAAGACTCATGAGTACCTTGACGATCGTCGCGTGGGTGGTGGCGGTGCTGTTGCTGCTGGTGATCGTCGGGGTGGCGGTGTGGTGGCTGCGCACTCGAAGCGGTGCGGCGATCCGCAGTTTCTATCTTGCGGTGCGGCACATGGAGCAAGAGCAGGGCACTCACGACCGCTATCAGTTGCCTTGGCTGCTGATGCTCGGCGATGAGGTCCAGGGCACGCAACTGGTGACCGAATGGCGCCTGCAACCCACCGACAAACCGGCCTGGTTCGGCCGGTGGTGGTCGGACCCTGAAGGGGCGGTGCTGGTGGTGCCCCAAGGCCTGTTTCTGCCGGAAGACGGCATGCATTTGCAACGGGGCGGTTGGTGGCGGTTGCTTGGACTGATCCTGCGCCTGCGCAGCAAGCGTCCGCTCGACGGGGTGATCTGGACCGTGCCGGTCAGTCGCCTGGGCAATCTGGAGCAGGCGACGCAGCTGGGTCTTGCGGCTCGCCGACGCTTTATCGACCTGTTGCAACGTTTTGGTTTGAGCGTGCCGGTGTACGTGATCGTCACCGGGCTTGAAGAACTACCGGGATTTCAGGACCTGATCAGCGCGCTGCCCGATGAGGCACGCGAACGCACCCTGGGCTGGTCATCGCCGTTTGCGCGAGATGCGGTGTGGCAGGGTCAATGGAGCGATCAGGCACTGGATCGCCTGCACCGCGCCGTCGCCGAAGCGGTGATTGAACTCGGTACGTTGTCCGGGCAGTTGACCGCGGATCTGTATGCCTTGCCCGAGCGTCTCGAAACGCTGCGACGGGGGCTGCAGAACCTGCTGGAACCGGTGTTCCAGGGCAACGCGCAGGGCGAGGCTCCGTGTTTTCGCGGTGTGTATTTCAGCGCCAACCAACCGGCCGACGACGCACTGGACGGCTTCAGCGCCGATGACAGTGGCCTGCAGCGCAGCGTGTTCATGCGTCAGCTGTGGCGCCAGCGCCTGGTGGGCGAGCGGGGGCTGGCACAGGGGGTGCCGCGTCTGTTGCGCCTGCGTCAGCGTTGGCAACGGCTGACGGCCGGCGTGGCGCTGGTGGTCGGGGTCGTCTGGGCGCTGGCGATGTTCTGGGTGTGGAACCAGTCGGTCAAGGATGCCCATGAGCTGGCGCGGCTGATGCAGGGCGCGCAGAAGAGTTACGTCACGGTCACCGATGACGCCCACCGCGTCGAGCCGACCCGGCGCAACGTGCAGAGCTTCTGGCGGGTGCTGGAAAAGGCACCGCACTGGCACTACGTGTCGCTGGCGTTTCCGTCATCGTGGGTTTCTTCTGTCGATGTGAAGATCGAACGGGCGGTGTTCCAGGCCGCCCAGCGTCATATGATCCAGCCGCTGCATGAATTGCTGGTGGCGGAGCTCGCGAAGCTCAAGGCGATCCGCGCGACGGATCGGCGCAACAGCGTCGAAAGCGAAGACCCGGCCCAGTGGCAGAACTACCAGAAAGCCACGGACCTGGTGGACCGGGCGTTGCGCCTGGAGCAACAGAACCAGCTGTTCGCCGAGGTGCAGAACAATCAGCGAGTACCGCTGGACGATCTGGTGCAACTGAGCAACAACGCGCTGTCGCTCAACCTCAACGCGGCGACGGTGCCTCACGCCGCTTACTACAACCGGCTGCTGGCGGCGGGGGACAGCGGTGATTTGCAGGCGCTGGACTTGAGTGTCGAGCGGCCGTTGATCGTCAGCAATTTCAACGGACTGATGGAGCGCTGGCTCGATCAGTATTTCCTGGCCGACAACTTTGTCAGCAGGGCCGGCTACCTCAAGTTGCATCTGGAGCAGCTTGAGGCCGGGAGTGGCAACAGCCTCAGCGAGCTGGAAGACCTGCGCGCGCTGATCGATGACCTGCAAGCCACAATTGCTTTGACCAACTCGACCTGGAGCCGCGGCAAGGGCCAGGAGCTGGTGCCGGGTTACCGCGAATTTCTCGACAAGGTGCGCAAGAGCACGTTGCTCGGGCCGGCGGTCGAGCAGCAACTCGACGCCCAGGCGGGCAAGTTGCAGCAGAGTTTCCGTGACCAGTGGATCGCCCAGATCGGTTCGCGCGGCAACTTGCTGGTGCAACAGGGCAGCGGGCAACTGGCGTTGCAGGATCAAGTGGTGAAACTCAATAACGCGGTGCAGGCGCTGTTCAAGCGCGACTTCGTGTCCATCGCCATGCGCGCCACCGAAGACAACGTCAACCTGCAAGGTCAGACGGTCGATGGCGACGATCTCAACACCTCGCTCAACTACTTCGCCAGCTACAAGAGCTATGTCGCCGAAGAATTGCCGCGCATCCCGCCGGTTTATCGCGAGGCGTTGCTGCAAGCGGCAGAAGGCGCGGCGGCGCAGGCCATGTGGCTGAGCCTGAAGGATCACAACGACCAGACGCATCCCTACGCGGTGTTCAATGTGCAGGCCGAGCAGGCCATGGCTTTGCAGAAGGCGTTTGTCGAAGTCCATCGCAGTGATCTGGCGGCGCGTCTGCAAGGCGCGCTGAATCGCCGGGCCATGGCGCAGATCGTCAACGGTCTGGATGAAATCACCGCGCAACCGCTGTTTGGTGGCCGGGCTGAAATCAGTCAGTGGGACGGCTCGAAAAACCTCGGTCTGCAACTGTACGGCGCCAGCGATGTGCAGGATTTGAAGCTGAGCCTCAAGCAGCAATTCAACACCATGCTCGGCATCACCGAGCGGCGCACCTCGGCGTTGCAGTGGCTGATGACTCAACAGGGCAATCTGTCGGCGCTGGATTATGAACGGGTGACCCAGTTCAGCGCACTCAACGATGAACTGCTCAAATACAAGGACTCGAACCCGGCCAGTTCGCCGGCGCAGATCGAGCAACTGGTCAGCCGTGATTTCATCGAGATGGACACCGGTTCCTGCGTGCAGGTGTTGCAGACCGCCAATCTGGCGGGCGGGCGCGGCACCCTGGCGATGCGTGCGGTGGAGTTGCAACAGTCGGCCATGCAGCGTTGCCAGTACCTGCAACAACAGCAGGCTGCGGCGGCGTGGAATGAACTGGCCAACTATTTCAATCAGTACCTGGCCGATCGCTTTCCGTTTGCCAACGGTTTGCAGGCGCAGGATGCGGACCCGGCGCGGGTGCAGCATTTTCTGGAAATCATCGACAAGCGTCTGCCGGTGGCCCAGGCCGGACTGGTGCTGAGCCAGACTCCGGAGCGGCTGGCGGCAGAGGATTTTCTCAACCGTTTGAAGCAGGCAAGCCTTTGGCTGACCCCGCTGTTCGTGCGCGACAAGAGCGGTATTCTCGGTGTCGAGATGGATGTTCGCTGGCGCACCGACCGCGATGATGAGCGCGGTGCCGATCAGGTAATCGCCGGGGGCTTGCTGGCCGGCAGTCAGCAAATCAGCTATCCCGCCGCCGAGCAGCCGAACCTGCGCTGGATGGTCGGCCAGCCGATCCGCCTGACCCTGCGCTGGGCGCGCAACGGCCGCGAGCGCCCGGTCAACGATCCGCTGCAACCGAACCTGGTGGTGCGGGACCTGGAGGCGGGTTGGGAGTACGGCGGGCCATGGTCGTTGCTGCGGCTGATGCGCGCGCACTTCTCGGTGCAGCGCCAGCCGAGCATGGATTACACGGATTTTCCCCTGACGTTGCGCCTGCCGGTCACTGCGCTCAATGACAGTGTCACCAGCGAATTCACCCGGATGTTCGTGCGGCTGTCGTTGATGAGCCAGGGTTCGAAACTGCCGCTGTCGATTCCACCGTTGCCGACCCGGGCGCCGCGTTCGCCGTTCCAGGTGACCGGCACCACCGCCGCCATTGAATCCCGCGAGGAGGGCCTGTGAGCCTGCCATCTGCAACCTTGCCCGACCTGATCGATCAGTTGCTCGCACCGATCAGCCCTGATGCGCCTTGTGGTGTGGATCTGCGTTACGAACGCGAGTTCGATCAATTGCGCGACCTGCGCCGTGAAGACGATGCGAGCCTGCCGACCGGGGTCTGGCAATCGACGTTGAAACAGGCGAACTGGCCGGCAGTGGAAACACTCACCACCACGCTGCTGATCGAGCGCAGCAAGGACCTGATGCTCAGCGCCTGGCTCGGCGAGGCCTGGCTGCATCTTCAGGGGCTGGACGGATTGCCCGGCAGCCTGGCGCTGATCGCCGGATTATGTGAGCGCTATCCCGAACAGCTGCACCCGCAGGCCGAGGAGGGTGATCAGTCGTGGCGGGTGATTCCGCTGGAGTGGCTGGTGCGTCGGTACAGTGAAGTGCTGCTGACCCGGGTTCCGCTGTTCGGCTCGCGCAGCGATTTCGAGGCCTGCAACCTGGAAACCTGGCGCCGTTTGCAGGTGCAGCAGGTGCAAGTCAACGACAGCAAGAACGCCAAGGCTTCAGCGGAGGCCGCACGTAATGAACAGAAGAAACTCAGCGAACAGGTGCGCGCCACGCCGCTGGCGTTCTGGCTGCGCCAACAGGGCAATCTGCTGCTGAGCCAGCAGCACCTGCAACGTCTGAACGCCTGGAGCGATACGTACCTCGGTGATCAGGGGCCGGGTCTGCAGCCCTTGCAGGAGATCATTCAAGCGCTGCTGAAACTGGTTCAGGAGTTCATCGCCATGCACCCACAAAAACCGGCGCCGGTCGCACCCGTCGAAGCCCCCGTGGTGGAGGCGCAACCGGTCGAGGAAGCCGCCGTGGCGGCGCAGGTCTTTCGTGAGCCGGCGAGCCGTGAAGAGGCCTATCGACAATTGCTGCTGATCGCCGAATACCTGGCCCGCACCGAACCCCACAGCCCCGTGCCGTACTTGATCCGGCGCGGGGTGGAATGGGGCAACAAGCCGTTAAGCGAACTGCTCGGCGAGCTGATCTCGGCCGACGCCGAATCGCGACGGCTGTGGACGTTGCTCGGCGTACTTTAGTGCACGCGCTGGTTGTTCTGCTTCGGCGGCAGTGTCAGCGGTGTCAGCACTGGCTCCCCGGAAAAGAACGCCACCAGGTTTTTCCCCACCAGTTCCACGGTGCCTTGAGTGGCTTCCGGTGACAGCCCGGCGACGTGCGGGGTGAGGATCACATTGCTCAGGCTTTTCAGCGCGTCCGGAACCCGCGGTTCGTGGTCGAACACGTCGAGTGCGGCACCGGCAATTCGCCGTTGCTCAAGTGCCGTGATCAGGTCCGCCGTGGCGATGACACTGGCGCGGGCGATATTCACGATGAAGCCTTTGGGGCCCAGCGCGTCCAGCACGGGGCGGGTCACCAGATGCTGACTGCCGATGCCGCCGGGCGTCGCCACCACCAGAAAATCCGAGGCCCGGGCCAGTTCGGTCGGGGTCGAGCAGAAGGTGTAGGGCACGTCGTTGCGCACCTGGCGGTTGTGGTAGCTGATCTCCATGTCGAAACCCAGATTCGCCCGTTTGGCGATGGCCATGCCCACCGCGCCGAGGCCGAGAATCCCCAGCCGCTTGCCCGCCAGGGACGGGCGCATGATCTTCGGCCATTCGCCACGGCGCACCGCGGCATCGCAGCGTGGAATGTCGCGTACCAGCGCCAGCAGCAACGCCATGGCATGGTCGGCCACCGACGACGCGTTGACGCCGGCACCGTTGGTGACGGTCAGGCCCCGGTTGCTGGCGGCTTGCAGGTCCACCTGTTCGTAGCCGGCGCCGATCACGCAGATGATTTTCAGCGCAGGCAATGCGGCGATTTCTTCGGCGTACAACCCCAGCGGACCACGGGTCAGCACGGCGTCGATACGAGCACCGTGGGTGGCAATGGCCTGGGCGCGTTCGGCGGGAGTCGGGGCAAGAATCAGGTGAAAGCCCTGTCGTTCAAGAATGGGCAAATAGTCATTGATGGTTTCAACCAGTACCAGAACGGTGGCGGGCATTGCTCGGCTCCTGTGATCGTCGGCGGGTCGGTCGCGAAAGTCGTGTCAGAGTGCTGATTGCAGAGCGGTTTGGCAATGGCCGACATTGCCCCGCACCAGCCAGTGTAGGAGCTGATGCGGGGAGTGCGCGGGCGCTTCGTCAGAAGGCGATGTCGGCGGTGCCGAACAACTCGCGGACGCTGCGCCGGCGGATCGCGGGCAGGTGAATCAACTGGCGTACTGGGCGATACCGTTGCCGAACGACCAGTTCTCTTTTTTCACCTCGACCAGATTGATGAACACATCTTCCAGACGGATCGACAGGTGCGTGTTCAGGTTCCGGGCGATGGTCTGGTACAACGCCTTTTTCTGCTCCAGCGTCCGGCCCTCATTGAGGGTGATCTGGATGATCACCAACTGGTCGCTGCGCTGGATCCCCAGGTATTGCGTATCGAAGACGAAATGCTCGCCGTCGTGTTCGGCCAGGATCTGGAAGTTGTCGTGTTCCGGCACATTGATCGTGCTGCGCATGGCGGCGTAGATCTGCGCGCCGACGCGTTTGGCGAAGGTCGGGTCGGGGCGTTTCTTGAGTTCGACACGGACGAGGGGCATGGGAGGGCTCCATGGGGCAGGGGACTGGAAGGGGCTGTCAGTCGGTTCGCCATTGGGTATAGCCGAAAATGCCAATCGGTGAGGTTGTTTAAAAACGTTAGGAAACGGATGCCCGCGTCCTGCTGTATTTACGGATGTTGCCTACGAGTGCTGCCGGATTTATCCGCTATACGGCGAGATGTGAAGCACGAAACCATAGATAGCAGGACAGGGCGCGTTCTTCAGGATGAAGCGGCGGCCTGGCCGGAAATTGCCATCAGCCAAGGAAGGCCAATGCTTCAGAACAACCGTGAAAACCTGGAACTCGACAGGCTGCATAACGAAACGCGAAAACTTGTGGCTGAACGGCAAAAGCTTCTTGCGGAAGAAAAGAAGCTGAAATGGGAGACGTATTTTTATCCAGTCGCGGTAGTGGCCGGTGTGTTAACGGCAAGCGCGGCATTGGCTGGCGTCTTTTTCAGGTTTTGAGCGTTCGTTTTCGCCATCTTCAGACACATGACCCAAAAGGAAATCAACATGAGCACCTATGACGCCAAAGCCAGAATGGAACAATTGGAACGGGAACACGATGAGTGGGCCGAGAAAATACGGATCAAAAACAGGAAAGAAATGCGCCCGATCTGGGGCTTGCTGGGACTGGGCATCTTTTGCATGTCCCTTGGCTTCATGTTGGCCCGATCAATTTGACCGGGTTTCCCCCAATGGCGCATTCGGCGCCGGAACGTGTCATAAAGCGACATTTTACGTATCTGGTGCCGACAGCTATTTTCCCAAAAACGACAATCCTCCAATCTGCTCCGCACAACCATTCCTCAGCTAAGTCTTTGCTTCTGCTCATTTATCGCGGAGAATCGCGCCCCTGTTTCGGCCGGAGCATGTCTGTCGGTTTTTTCCGACGCGTCCTGACCGAGTGGCAAGTGACCGGAATGCGGAGATCCGACCGGATGAATGATCAGGCCAATAGCGTCGAACAACGCTTTGAAACGGCAGCACCAGCCCAATTGTCGAGCTGGAATCGCCATGACACTACCTGGATGTTGGGACTGTTCGGGACGGCCATCGGCGCCGGCACCCTGTTTTTGCCGATCAACGCAGGTCTGGGTGGCTTCTGGCCGCTGGTGATCCTCGCGCTGCTGGCATTCCCCATGACGTTCTTCGCACACCGCGGTCTGACCCGCTTCGTGCTCTCCGGTCGCGAAGGCGCCGACATCACTGAGGTGGTGGAACAGCATTTCGGCATCAAGGCCGGCGCGCTGATCACCCTGCTGTACTTCTTCGCAATCTTCCCGATCCTGCTGATCTACAGCGTTGGCCTGACCAACACGGTCGCCAGTTTCCTCGAACACCAACTGCACATCACGCCGCCACCGCGCGCGCTGCTGTCGTTCGTGCTGATCCTCGGCCTGCTGGCTGTTGTTCGTTGCGGTGAACAAGTGATCGTCAAGGCCATGAGCCTGATGGTGTATCCATTCATCGTCGCGCTGCTGTTCCTGGCGGTGTACCTGATTCCGCACTGGAACGGCGGCATCCTGAGCACCGCTTCGCAGGTGCCGGCGCCGTCGGCGCTGCTGCACACGCTGTGGCTGGCGATTCCGGTGATGGTGTTCTCGTTCAACCACTCGCCGATCATCTCGGCGTTCGCGGTGGACCAGAAGCGTCGTTACGGCGTTCACGCCGACGAGCGCAGCTCGCAGATCCTGTCCCGTGCCCACCTGCTGATGGTGGTGATGGTGCTGTTCTTTGTCTTCAGCTGCGTACTGACCCTGTCGCCGGAGCAACTGGCTGAAGCCAAGGCGCAAAACCTGTCGATCCTGTCGTACCTGGCCAACCACTTCAGCAACCCGACCATCGCGTTCGCCGCGCCGTTGATCGCGTTCGTGGCCATCTCCAAGTCGTTCCTCGGCCACTACATAGGCGCCAGCGAAGGTCTCAAAGGCCTGATCGTAAAAAGCGGCAAGCGCCCGGGCGCCAAGGCCCTGGATCGCATCGTTGCAGCGTTCATGCTGGTGGTGTGCTGGATCGTGGCGACCCTGAACCCGAGCATCCTCGGCATGATCGAAACCATCGGTGGCCCGGTCATCGCGGCGATCCTGTTCCTGATGCCGATGTACGCGATCCGCAAGGTACCGGCCATGGCGCGCTATCGCGGTCAGGCGTCGAACGTGTTTGTCACCGCTGTAGGCCTGGTGGCCATTTCGGCGTTGATCTACTCGCTGGCCGCCTGATTCCAGGCCAGCAGCTCAAAGCGGGGGCGAGCAATTCGCCCCCGCTTTTGCAAGACCCCTCAGTGCCTGATCCAGGGCACGCATCCCAAGGCATAAACGGCTACGCTTGAAAGGCACTTTTCCCCGGAGATGCCACATGCCCCGTGCACGACCCCAATTGATCAGCGCCAAACTGGAAAAACTCCATCCCACTCAGCTTACGGTCGGCCTCGCCGAAGTCGCCGACAAGCGCCAGGAATGGAAAAAACTCAAACGCAAGGAGCGGGCGGCAGCGCTGGACAATCACTGGTTCCCCAGTGTGCTCGGGCCTGAAGGCGTCTACTACATCGTCGATCACCATCACTTTGGTCTGGCGCTGATCGAAGAAGAGGTCAAGAAAGCCTCCTTGCTGGTGCTCAAGGATCTTTCGTTTGTCGACACGGTGACGTTCTGGAACGTGATGAACTTCAACCAGTGGGCGCACCCCTACGACGGTCGCGGTGTCCGGCGCACCTTTGAAGCCATTCCAAAATCTATCGCCGACTTACAGGATGACCCTTATCGCAGCCTCGCCGGACGTTTGCGCCGGGCTGGTGGCTACGCCAAGGACGCGACGCCCTATAGCGAATTTCTCTGGGCGGACTTCTTTCGCAGCCGCATTGCCAGTGATCAGATCAACGACCTCAGTCCCAAATTGCAGACCAAAGCCATGAATCTGGCCCGCAGTCAGGAAGCTCGGTATCTGCCAGGGTGGGTGGGTCCGATTGTCAACTGAACCTCTGAGTGCCGCTTCCCGACCCGAAGTGCAAAGTCGTAGCCAGGACCTGCTGGCCGGGTTGTCGATTGCCGGTCTGTTACTGCCCGAGGCCGTGGCGTATTCCAGCATTGCCGCGTTGCCACCCCAGGCCGGGGTGATCGCGTTGTTCGCCGGGCTGCTGTGTTACGCGTTGATGGGCACCAGCCGCTTTGCCGTGGTCTCGGCCACGTCGTCCTCGGCGGCGGTGCTGGCGGCTGCGACGGCTTCGCTGGCTGGCGGCGATCCGGCCTTGCGCCTGAGCCTGGCGGTCGGCCTGGTGATGATGACCGGGGTGCTGTTTCTGCTGGCGGGGTTGTTCAAGCTTGGCAGCGTGACATCCTTCATCGCCAAGCCGGTGTTGCGTGGCTTTGCACTGGGATTGGCGGTGACGATCATCCTCAAGCAGGTGGCGAGTGTCGTCGATGTCCACCTGACTGAGAGCAACCTGGTTCGCTTTCTGCCGCAGTTGTTGGAGCAGTGGCCAAAATGGAACCTTGCGGGCGCCGGAGTAGCGCTGGTGGCGTTGCTGGTACTGATGGTCTGCGCCCGCTTTCGTCGGGTGCCGGGCGGGCTGATCGTCGTCGCTCTGGGCATTGCCGCCAGCCAATGGCTGAACCTGCCGGCCTACGGGGTGAAGCTGATCGGAATCATCGACCTGGCGCTGGAGATGCCACAGCTGCCGAACATGCCGTTTGCCGACTGGCTGCGACTCGGCGAACTGGCGTTTGCCATGGTGATGATTCTGTACGCCGAGTCCTATGGCTCGATCAGCTCGTTTGCCCTGAAACACGGCGATCGGGTGTCCTCGAACCGCGATCTGCTGGCCCTTGGCGCGTCCAATCTGCTATCGGGGCTGTTTCATGGCATGCCGGCCGGGGCCGGGTATTCAGCGACGTCGGCCAATGAGGCGGCGGGCGCTACATCGCGGTTGGCGGGCGTTGTCGCAGCGGCAGTGGTGTTGCTGATCGTTTTGACGGTGCTGCCTTACATCGCCCTGACCCCGGAACCGGTGCTGGCCGCCATTGTGATTCACGCACTGGGACGAGCGCTGAGCCTGCAACCGCTGGGCCGCTACTTCATCTGGCGCCGTGACCGCTTGTTAGTGATTTGCGCGGTGGCGGCGGTGCTGGTGCTCGGCGTGCTCGACGGTTTGCTGCTGGCGGTGGCGATCAGTGTGGTGCTGATGCTCAAACAGATGTCCTCGGCGGATATCCAGGTGCTGGGACAAATGGGCGGCGGTCACGATTACGTCGACGTGCAGCGCCATCCGGATGCCCGGGAAATCCCCGGCGTGCTGATCGTGCGTCCGAGCGAGGCACTGTTTTTCGCTAACGTGGAACGGATTCTCGGCGGCGCGCTGCGGCTGGCTCGGCATGCGCCGGCGGCGGTGCACACGATTATCCTGAGTCTGGAAGAATCACCGGATCTGGACGGCACCAGCATCGAGGCGCTGGAAGCATTCTTCCTGCAGGTGCGGGCTGAGGACAAACTGTTGATTCTGGCCCGACTCAAGCATGAGGCGCAGACCGTGCTGGCGCAATTGCCTGCACTGGAACGCGAGCAGGTGCTGTTGAGCGGTTTGAGTGTGGACGAGGCGGTTCAGCAGGCACTCAAGCTCAATGCATGAGTTTCCGCAGGCATAAAAAAACGCCGCTCATCTCGCGATGGGCGGCGTTTTTCATTGCGTTGCAGCGTTAGGCTTGAACGACCGGGATCTTGGCGTTCGCAGCAGCTTCACGGAACTCGGCAATCTGGTCGAAGGACAGGTAGCGGTAAACATCGGCCGCCATGCTGTCGATCTTGCCAGCGTATTCCATGTACTCCTCGACGGTCGGCAGGCGACCCAGGATCGAAGCAACGGACGCCAGCTCGGCCGAAGCCAGGTAGACGTTCGCGCCGTCGCCCAGACGGTTCGGGAAGTTACGGGTCGAAGTCGACACCACGGTGCTGTTCGGCTCGACGCGTGCCTGGTTACCCATGCACAGCGAGCAGCCTGGCATTTCCATGCGGGCGCCGGCCTTGCCGTAGATGCCGTAGTAGCCTTCTTCGGTCAGTTGGTGAGCGTCCATCTTGGTCGGCGGCGACAGCCACAGACGGGTTGGCAGCTGACCCTTGACCTGATCCAGCAGTTTACCGGCAGCGCGGAAGTGACCGATGTTGGTCATGCACGAACCGATGAACACTTCGTCGATCTTCTCGCCAGCAACGCTGGACAGCAGACGGGCGTCGTCCGGGTCGTTCGGCGCGCACAGTACAGGCTCGCTGATGTCGGCCAGATCGATTTCGATGACTTCGGCGTATTCGGCGTCGGCATCGGCTTCCATCAGCTCAGGGTTGGCGATCCAGGCTTCCATCGCTTGAGCACGACGTTCCAGGGTACGCGCATCGCCGTAGCCTTCGCCGATCATCCAGCGCAGCAGGGTGATGTTGGACTGCAGGTACTCGGTGATCGACTCTTTCGACAGCTTGATGGTGCAACCGGCAGCCGAACGTTCGGCCGAGGCGTCGGACAGTTCGAACGCCTGTTCCAGGGTCAGACCTTCCAGGCCTTCGATTTCCAGGATGCGGCCGGAGAAGGCGTTTTTCTTGCCTTTCTTCTCGACGGTCAGCAGACCGTTCTGGATAGCGAAGTAAGGAATGGCATGAACTAGGTCACGCAGGGTGATGCCAGGTTTCATCTTGCCTTTGAAGCGCACCAGGATCGATTCCGGCATGTCCAGCGGCATGACGCCGGTGGCTGCGGCGAACGCGACCAGACCGGAACCGGCCGGGAACGAGATGCCCATCGGGAAACGGGTGTGCGAGTCACCACCGGTACCCACGGTGTCCGGCAGCAGCATGCGGTTCAGCCACGAGTGGATGATGCCGTCGCCCGGACGCAGGGAAACGCCGCCGCGGGTCATGATGAAGTCAGGCAGGGTGTGGTGGGTGGTCACGTCGATCGGCTTTGGATAAGCCGCGGTGTGGCAGAAGGACTGCATTACCAGATCAGCGGAGAAGCCCAGGCACGCCAGGTCTTTCAGTTCGTCACGGGTCATTGGACCGGTGGTGTCCTGAGAACCTACGGTGGTCATCTTCGGTTCGCAGTAGGTGCCAGGACGGATGCCTTTGCCTTCTGCCAGACCGCAGGCCTTGCCGACCATTTTCTGCGCCAGGGTGTAACCCTTGGTGCTTTCGGCCGGAGCTTCAGGTTTCTTGAACAGGTCGAATGCTGGCAGACCCAGTTCGGCGCGAGCCTTCTCGGTCAGGCCACGGCCGATGATCAGCGGGATACGGCCGCCGGCGCGGACTTCGTCCAGCAGGACCGGGGTCTTCATTTCGAAGGTGGTGATGACTTCGTCGGTACCGTGCTTGCAGACTTTGCCGGCATGCGGGTACAGGTCGATCACGTCGCCCATGTTCATGTTCGATACGTCGAACTCGATAGGCAGTGCGCCGGCATCTTCCATGGTGTTGTAGAAGATCGGAGCGATCTTGCTGCCGAAGCAGAAGCCGCCGCCGCGCTTGTTCGGCACGTAAGGGATGTCGTCACCGAAGAACCACAGGACCGAGTTGGTCGCGGATTTACGCGAGGAACCGGTACCGACCACGTCACCGACGTAGGCGATAGGGAAGCCCTGGCCGCGCATTTCTTCGATCTGCTTCATCGGGCCGGTCTTGCCTTGCTCGTCCGGAACGATGCCGTCACGGGCCATTTTCAGCATGGCCAGGGCGTGCAGCGGGATGTCAGGACGCGACCAGGCGTCTGGAGCAGGGGACAGGTCGTCGGTGTTGGTTTCGCCGGTCACCTTGAAGACGCGCAGGCTGATCTTGTCGGCCAGCACAGGGCGCTTCTTGAACCACTCGCCGTCAGCCCAGGATTGCAGCACGGCCTTGGCGTGAACGTTGCCGTTCTTGGCTTTTTCAGCCACGTCGTGGAAGGCATCGAACATCAGCAGGGTGTGCTTGAGTTCTTCGGCGGCCACTGGCGCCAGTTCGGCGTTGTCCAGCAGTTCGACCAGGGTCACGATGTTGTAGCCGCCCTGCATGGTGCCGAGCAGTTCTACAGCGCGTTTCTTGTCCAGCAGAGGGGAGGAGACTTCGCCCTTGGCCAGTGCGGAGAGGAAACCGGCCTTGACGTAGGCGGCTTCGTCCACTCCTGGTGGTACGCGATTGGTGATCAGGTCAACGAGGAAAGCTTCTTCGCCAGCCGGAGGATTCTTCAGCAGCTCGACCAGGCCTGCAGTTTGTTCGGCGTTAAGCGGCTGGGGAACGATACCCAGTGCTGCACGCTCTTCGATATGTTTGCGGTAGGCTTCAAGCACAGTTATTACCCTCATCAGTGGTCCCAAATGGGTGTCCGGGACGCTCATCCCGAAATTGCCGTACTCATGCTCCTCACGACGTTGTGGGTCGTTCGGCCAGAATTACCGGCAATTCCTTACAGAAGCTGCTTTCAAAGTTTTACGCCTGCAGAACGGGGAGCTGATGAGGGTTGGCGTTGGGCTTTTCCCCGCTGGAAAAACCCTTCGCCAACACCGCTCTGAAGGAACGACTGTGCTCGTGACGCTTTGAAAACAGCTTCTAACGGACATTGGCGCCTAAAAAGGCTGGCTGATTCTACGGCAAAAAAAATTTAAAGGTAAGTCGGGCTCTATTGGACTTTGGTGGCGTTGTGCGCAGGCAGGGCAAACCCCGATCCAGCGCTTGCCCCTGATGTTTGAGGGGTGATGAATGCCGGACAAAGGGCTAACATGCCGACCTGTTCCGCGTTTCAAGTGTTCTGCCCATTTATGCCCAATCAGACCATCAAGACTCCCTGCGTCGGCCTCTGCTCCACTGTTTACGGTGATCTGGTGTGCCGTGGCTGCAAGCGTTTCCACCACGAAGTGATCCACTGGAACGGTTACAACGAGGAGGAAAAGCGCGCGGTGTGGTTGCGTCTTGAGCAATTGCTGTCACAAGTGATGGCGAGCAAGGTCGAGGTCTTCGACCCGGCGCGGCTGCGCCAGCAGCTGGAACAGCGCAAGATCCGCTTCGTGCCGCATCAGTCGGAATATTGCTGGGCGTACCAGCTGATCGCCCGGGGCGCGCGGGTGATCATTAATCTGGAAGCCTACGGGATGGTATTGCTGCCGGAGTTTCGCGACTGGAACCTGCCGGAACTGCGAGATGCCATTGATCGGGAATTTTTCCTGCTGTCGGAAGCGCACTATCAGCGCTACATCGCACCGGGTTTCCTGAAGGATGCACTGGGCGAGTAAGCGTTACCTGTGGCGAGTGTCCTCGCCACAGGATGACAACAATGCTTAATGCTTCACCGCCAGCTCCACCAAATGGTCTTCAACCTCCTGCGGCTTGAGCACCAGCACATCACTCTCCAGCGCATCCAGCACCACTTCGGCGGTATTGCCGATCAACGCCCCGGACAACCCGGTACGCGCCACGGTGCCAATCACGGTCACCGCCGCCTGGAGCTTGTGCGCCATGAACGGAATCAGCACGTCCGCCGGACCTTCCTCGACATGCAAATGCTCGTCATCGACATCGAATTCAGCCTGGAACGCCTGGCATTGCTCGCGATAGCGCGCCTCGATGGTTTCCTTGAGCTGGAAAGTCGGGTCGGCGGCCGAGAGCATCGGTGACGGATGGGCGGTAATCACGTGCAGATGCCCTTTGGCCAGGCTGGCGATGTCATAGCCGTGGTCGATGATGGTGGTGTGCAGGTGACGGTGTTCGCCATCGGCATTGCCCACATCGACTGCCGCCAGAATCACTCGGTCTTTCCAGGAAGCGGAGGTTTTTACCAGCAGCACCGGGGTCGGGCAGTGGCGCAGCAGTTTCCAGTCCGCCGGCGTCAGCAGGGCTTTTTTCAGCGAACTGTCGGGGAAATGCTGCTTGATCACCAGCCCGCAGCCTTCGGCCTGCTGCACGTCGATGATGGTTTCGTGCAGGCTCTCGTTCCACGCCTGTTCGGTGGTGACGCTGTAGCCGTCCGCCAAAAGCGCGGCCTTGAGCACGCTGAGCATGCCGGCGTGATCGTGCTTCTTGTCGCAGACCAGCAGGTGCAGATGGGCCTGGGTCACCCCGGCGATCAGCTTGGCGCGCTTGAGCGCCAGGCTTTCCGCGTGTTCGGGTTCGATGACCACCAGAATGCTGCGAATGGCTTGCATGAGTGAGTCTCCAGCAATGAAAAGGCACGACGTTGCACAACTATAGTTGCTGCGCATCCGTCCGCGACTTGATGCATATCAAGGGCTGGCGCTGGTGGTCTGCGGGCAGGCCGGTATAATCGGCGCCCTTCGCTCGAACACCTTTTGACCGTGAGCCCCATGATCCTTCCCGAAATCCACGAATTCCTTGGTTGCCGCACGCCTGACGCCTGGGTTGAAGCCGCGCTGGCCGATCAGGAAACCCTGCTGATCGACCACAAGAACTGCGAGTTCAAGGCCGCCAGCACCGCGTTGAGCCTGATCGCCAAGTACCATTCCCATGTCGATCTGATCAACATGATGTCGCGCCTGGCCCGGGAAGAACTGGTGCACCACGAACAGGTCATGCGCATCATGAAGCGACGCAAGATCGAACTGCGCCAGCTGCATGCCGGCCGCTATGCCTCGAGCCTGCGCAAAGTGGTGCGCAGCCACGAACCGGTGAAACTGGTCGATACTCTGGTGGTCGGCGCCTTCATCGAAGCCCGCAGTTGCGAGCGGTTCGAAGCGCTGGTGCCGCATCTGGACGAAGAACTCGGCAAGTTCTACTTCGGCCTGCTGAAAAGCGAGGCCCGGCATTTCCAGGGTTACCTGAAACTGGCCTATCAGTACGGCGACGCCAAGGACATCGCTCAAGTGATCGAGAAAGTCCGCGCCGCCGAGCAGGAGCTGATCGAATCGCCGGACGAGGAATTCCGTTTCCACAGCGGCGTACCCGTTGCGGCATGAATTGTTAAAAACTCTTAAGAGCATGAAACATCAACGAAAACCGGCCCAAGTGGCCGGTTTTTGCTGCCCGCGATAATCGTCTTGCCTGCGAATGCCGCCATAATGTCGCCCACTTCACTGAGGGTTGGCGACGGTCGTTATGGATAACCTGGGTTTTGGCAGAGTCCTGCTGGTGGAAGACGATGAGCGGCTTGCCGCGCTGATCGCCCACTTTCTCGAACAACACGGCTATGAGGTGCGCACGGTGCATCGCGGCGATCTGGCCGTGGCCGCGTTTCTTGAATTCAAGCCCAAGGTCGTGGTGCTCGACCTGATGTTGCCGGGGCAGAGCGGCCTGCACGTGTGCCGTGAAATCCGCAGCGTGTCGGACACACCAATCGTCATCCTGACCGCCAAGGAAGATGACCTCGACCACATTCTGGGTCTGGAGTCCGGGGCCGACGATTACGTGATCAAGCCGATCAAACCGCCGGTGCTGCTCGCGCGTCTGCGCGCGCTGCAACGCCGGCAGGTGCCGGACAGCGGTGTGGTCAGCTCCCTGGAGTTCGGTCAGTTGCACATCGACCGCAGCTGCCGCGAAGTGCGTCTGGCCGGCGAACTGATCGAGCTGACCACCATGGAATTCGAACTGCTGTGGCTGCTGGCCAGTGCCGCCGGCAACATCCTGTCGCGCGACGACATTCTCAACCGTATGCGCGGCATCGCCTTCGACGGCCTCAATCGCAGCGTCGACGTGTACATCAGCAAGTTGCGCAACAAACTCAAGGACAATCCCCGCGAACCGGTGTGCATCAAGACCGTGTGGGGCAAGGGCTATCTGTTCAATCCGTTTGCGTGGGAGTTGTAGATGCTGCGGTTATTTCTCGGGCTGTTTCTGGTGATGACCGTCGGGCTGGTGGCGGCGCTGCAAACTGTCGAACACACCTTCAACGCGCTGCTCGACAACCAGATGCAGGCCTACAACCGCGAGGCGGTGCGTGGCCAGGCCTGGTCGCTGATCGAGCACATGCGCGACCAGAAAGGTGCGGCGCGGGAAGCGCAACTGGACGCGCTGCGCCCGCACTACGGGCTGACGCTGAGTCTGGTCGAGGCCGATCACCTGAAGCTCAGCGATGAGGAAAAAGCCGAACTGGACCAGGGCCTGCTGGTGATTCGCCACGACTACACCCAGTTCATCAGCAACATCGACGGCGGTTCGCAACTGCTCAGCATCAAGCTGCCGCCGGAGCCGAGCCTGATGCCGTTCTATATCTCGGCGGCTTACATGATGCTGGCCGTGCTGCTCGGGATTGTCCTGTACTTCTGGGTGCGCCCGCACTGGCGCGATCTGGAAAAACTGCGCCTGGCCGCCGAGCGTTTCGGCGACAACGACCTCTCCGCACGTATCCAGCTTTCAAAACGCTCGAACATCCGGGACCTGGCCGAACACTTCAACCTGATGGCGGCGCGCATCGAGGGCCTGATCGCCAATCAGCGTGAACTGACCAACGCCGTGTCCCACGAACTGCGCACGCCGATTGCGCGGTTGTCGTTCGAGCTCGACCAGCTCAAGCAACAGCCGGACGCCAGCCAGAACCGCGAACTGATCGCCGACATGTACGCCGACCTGGGCGAGCTGGAAGAAATGGTCTCCGAGCTGCTGACCTACGCCAGCCTCGAGCGAGGCGCGACGGTGATCACCCGCGAAAACATTCAGGCCGCCAACTGGCTCGACAGTGTGGTGGGCAGCGTGGCCCTGGAGGCCGAGGCGGCCGGCGTGCAACTGCTGATCGGCGAGTGCCGGGTCGAAGAGGTGCGGATCGAGCCGCGCTTCATGGCGCGGGCGGTGATCAATCTGCTGCGCAACGCCATTCGATATGCCGAGCAACGGGTCGAGGTGTCGCTGGTGCGCATCGGCGATCAATACGAAGTGCAGGTCAACGACGACGGCCCGGGTGTGCCGCTGGCCGGTCGGGAGAAGATTTTCGAACCGTTCTCGCGCCTGGATGCCAGCCGCGACCGCCGCACCGGTGGTTTCGGCCTCGGGCTGGCATTGGTGCGACGGGTATCGCAATCCCATGGCGGCCGGGTCGAGGTTGGCGATTCACCGTGGGGCGGGGCGTCGTTCCGCATGACCTGGGCGCATCTGGATTGATGGAGTTTCCTCCCCTGAAGGGGAAGGTATTCGATTAACTGAGCACGTAGTCCACCGGTTTCAGCGCCGGCGGCAACGGCTCGGTGCCCAGCTCCGAGAGAATATCCCGCTCGATACCCCGCACCAGAGCATCGGTCGGCAGGTCATTTTCATCACGCCCAAACGGATCTTCCAGCTCATCGGCAATCGCATCCAGCCCAAAGAACGTGTAGCTGACAATCGCCGTGAACAGCGGCGTCAGCCAGCCCAGCGGTTCGGCCATGGCAAACGGCAGCAGGATGCAGAACAGGTAGATCGTGCGGTGCAGCAGCAGGGTGTAAGGGAAGGGCAGCGGCGTGTTCTTGATCCGCTCGCACACCGCTTGCGCCTGGGTCAGGCTGGTCAGGTGATTGGCCAGCAGCATGTAGCGCCATTCACTGAGATCGCCCGCTTCATGCAGATCGGAACATTGCTGGCCGACGGTTTGCAAAATGCGCCCGCTGTAGTCCGGCACCTGTGCGTCGTGTTGCGGGTTGATCCACTCGGCACTGGCGGCAGCTTCGTTTTCCCGGCGCAGCCGAGCATTCAAGGCGTGGGCAAAACCGCAGAGGTTGAGCAACAGCAAGCGGCGTTGCGCCGATTCGCGGATGACATGGGTTTCGCGAATCACCGAACGCACATGCACGATCACCTCGCCCCAGGCCTTGCGCGCTTCGTACCAGCGGTCGTAGCAGGCGTTGTTGCGAAAATTCATGAAGATCGACAGTGACAGACCGAGCAAGGTGAACGGCGTGGCGTTGACCTTGGTGAAGTTGCTCGGATGGAGCATTTCCACCAGCACGATGGCCGACGCCAGCAACGTGACCATCAGGGTGCGCAGGGCGATGCGTTTGGCAATCGAGCCCTTGAGGGTGAACAGGATGGCGAACTGATTGACCTTGGGTCGGATGATCATGCTGTTTTTGCCTTGAAAACGTGGCGGTTCAACCGCCGGTCATGTTCATGAAACGCACCACTTGCACGTCGTCGTTCACTTCAAAGTTGTGCCGGTAAGGCTTGAGCTTCATCGCGTCGATGATCGCTTTCTCCAGCCGTTGCGGTTGACCCGGGTGGGCCCGCAGCACCGCTTTCAAGTCCACCGAATGCTCGTTCCCCAGACACAGTAGCAAACGCCCCTCGACCGTCAGCCGCACCCGGTTGCAGGTGCCGCAGAAGTTATGGCTGTGGGGCGATATGAACCCCAGCCGGATATGCGGCGCTTCTGCCAGCCGCCAGTAGCGCGACGGGCCTTGGGTCGACTCGGCGGAATCGATCAGGGTGAAGCGCTCGGCAATCCGCTCACGCACCTGGGCACTGGAGAAGAACGACTCGGCGCGGCTGTGTTCGCTGATGATGCCCAGCGGCATTTCCTCGATGAAAGAAATATCCAGATCCCGCTCGATGGCGAACTGCACCAGATCGTTGATCTCGTGATCGTTGCGGCCCTGCATCACCACGCAGTTGAGTTTAGTGCGGGTAAATCCGGCCTCGCGGGCGGCATCGATGCCGTTGATCACTTGTGCCAGGTCGCCGGTGCGGGTCATCTGCCTGAAGCGTTCGGCATCGAGGCTGTCGAGACTGACGTTGAGGCGCTTGACCCCGGCGTCGAACAGCGGGCTGGCGAGTTTTCCGAGCTGCGAGCCGTTGGTGGTCAGGCACAGTTCGCGCAGGCCGGGCAGGGCAGCAATCTGCTTGCACAACCCGACGACGCCGGGACGAATCAGTGGTTCACCGCCAGTCAGGCGGATCTTGCGGGTACCGAGCGCCACAAAGCTCTGCGCCAGTTGATAGATCTCCTCCAGCGTCAGCACCCGTTGGCGCGGCAAAAACTGCATGTCTTCAGCCATGCAATACACACAGCGGAAGTCGCAACGGTCGGTGACCGACATGCGCAGGTAGTCGACGCGGCGGTTGTATCCATCGATCAAGACGCGCTCTGACATGACAGCCTCGCTTGGGTGAAATCCGCTATTGAAGGGATTGGGTCGGCGCAGGTTATGAGCAACTTCGAACAGCGTCCAATCACTATTAATGACCGGCCGATTGATGCTGTCGATGATGAAATAATTATTCGGTTTTTTACGCTTCTTAGTTTTGCAAGTGCCCGGATTTAAAGGATTTAAGTCCGTGATAGATGCTTTCGATAACGCAGTCATTAATAGCGATTAGACAAGTTTTTGCAGCGGTTCCTATCCTTGGCCCCGTCAAACGAAACGACCGCTTTTTTAACTTGAAAGTCAGTCGTCGCTGTTTAAACCCGATCAGGTTTTTGCCTGTGTGCATCGTCATGGAGAAGTCCCATGTCACAAGTCGACCGTTACAAACCCTACAAGGGCGCCGCTGCGGGTTGGGGCGCTGTGATCAGCCTCACCAGGAACTGGCTGGGCAGTGAAAACGCCCTGAAAAACATCCGCGCCATGCTCAAGACCAACCAGAACGGCGGCTTCGACTGCCCCGGTTGCGCCTGGGGTGAAGCCCCCGGTGCGAGCATGCTGAAGTTCTGCGAGAACGGCGCCAAAGCAGTGAACTGGGAAGCCACCGGCCGCCTGGTCGACCCGGCATTCTTCAACAAGTACACGGTGTCGACGCTGGCCGAGCAAAGCGATTACTGGCTCGAATATCAGGGCCGGATCACCCATCCGATGCGCTACGACGCCCGGGTCGACCGCTATGTCGAAACCACCTGGGACGACGCCTTCGCGCTGATCGCCAAGCACCTCAAAGGCCTGAAATCGCCGCACGAGGCCGAGTTCTACACCTCGGGCCGCGCCAGTAACGAAGCGGCGTTTCTCTATCAGTTGTTCGTCCGCGCCTACGGCACCAACAACTTCCCGGACTGCTCGAACATGTGCCACGAAGCCAGTGCGGTGAGCATGGGCGAGAGCCTCGGTGTCGGCAAAGGCACTGTGGTCTATGAAGACCTGCACCACGCCGATGCGATTTTCGTCATCGGCCAGAACCCCGGCACCAACCACCCGCGCATGCTCGAACCGCTGCGCGAAGCGGTAAAACGCGGCGCGCAGGTGGTGTGCATCAATCCGCTCAAGGAGCGTGGCCTGGAGCGTTTCCAGAACCCGCAGAACCCGATCGAGATGCTGAGTAACGGCTGGGAAGCGACCAACACTGCGTACTTCCGTCCAGCCTTGGGCGGTGACATGGCAATGATTCGCGGCATGGCCAAGTTCCTGCTGGAGTGGGAGCGCGAAGCCCAGGCCACCGGCGGCGAAGCGGTGTTCGATCACGCGTTCATTGCCGAGCACACGTCGGGTCTCGACAGCTATCTGGCCGAAGTCGATGCCACGAGCTGGGAGCACATCGTCGAGCAGTCCGGCGTGCCGCTGCATGACATCGAACTGGCCGCGCGCATGTATGCCCGCGCCAAGAGCGTGATCATGTGCTGGGCCATGGGCCTGACCCAGCACGTGCACTCGGTGCCGACCCTGCAGGAGGTCATCAACCTGCAACTGCTGCGCGGCAACGTCGGCCGTCCGGGTGCCGGGCTGTCGCCGGTGCGTGGTCACAGTAACGTGCAGGGCGACCGCACCATGGGCATCAACGAACTGGCGCCGAAAGCGCTGATGGACGCCCTGGAAAAACGCTTCAACTTCAAGGTGCCGCGTATGCACGGCCACAACACGGTGATGGCGATCGGTGCCATGGAGCGTGGCGAAGCCAAGGTGTTCATCGGTCTGGGTGGCAACTTCGCTCAAGCCACGCCGGACACCCCGCGCACCCACGCGGCGATGCGCAAACTCGACCTGAGCGTGCACATCTCGACCAAGCTCAACCGCAGCCATCTGGTGACCGGGCGTGATGCACTGATCCTGCCGTGCCTCGGCCGTACCGACATCGACGTGCAGGCCGAAGGCCCGCAAGGCGTGACCGTGGAAGACACCTTCAGCATGGTGCACTTGTCGTTCGGCCAGTTGAAGCCAAAGTCGGCCCATCTGAAATCCGAGCCGGCGATCATTGCCGGGATCGCTGCCGCCACGTTGGGCAAGCACCCGATCGACTGGGAATGGGCGGTGGGCGACTACGGACGCATCCGCAACCTCATTGCCGACGTAATTCCGGGCTTCGACAATTTCAACGAGAAGCTGCTGATCCCCGGTGGTTTCCACCTCGGTAACGACGCCTCCGACCGTGTCTGGAAAACCGAATCCGGTAAGGCTCAGTTCACCCCGTGCGTGCTGCCCGAACATCTGATCAGCGAAGGCGTACGCAACCTGCCGGTCAAACCGCATTTGATCCTGCAAACCATGCGCTCCCACGACCAGTACAACACCACGCTGTACGGCCTCGACGACCGTTATCGCGGGGTCTACGGCATGCGCGACGTGGTGTTCGCCAACGAGCAGGACATCCGCCGGCTCGGTTTCGAACCGGGGCAGAAGGTCGATCTGGTGGCGCTGTGGGATGACGAGCGCGAGCGTCGGGTCAGCGGTTTCACACTGATCGCCTACGACATTCCGGCCGGGCAGGCTGCCGCGTACTACCCGGAAACCAATCCGCTGGTGCCGCTGGAAAGCTACGGTGATCGCACCTACACGCCGACCTCCAAGTTCGTGGCGATCCGCCTCGAAGCGGCCGAGGCGAGCAACCTGATTCCGTCGTCGGTGGCCTGACCGACTCACGCGATCCAACCCTTTTGCATTTTGACTGGCTGCAGGCGTTCGCGCCTGGCGGTGGCCCGGCCGTGTGCTGCCGCTTTTCAGCCTTGATGAGGACATCATCATGTTCAACCTGGAGGCACTGGACCTGGCGCGAATTCAATTCGCGTTCACGGTTTCGTTCCACATCATTTTCCCGGCGATCACCATTGGCCTGGCGAGTTTCCTGGCGGTGCTCGAAGGCCTGTGGCTGAAAACCCGTAACGACACGTACCGCGATCTCTACCACTTCTGGTCGAAGATCTTCGCCGTCAACTTCGGCATGGGCGTGGTCTCGGGTCTGGTCATGGCGTACCAGTTCGGCACCAACTGGAGCGGGTTTTCCGACTTCGCCGGCAGCATCACCGGGCCGTTGCTGACCTATGAAGTGCTGACGGCGTTCTTCCTCGAGGCCGGGTTCCTCGGGGTGATGCTGTTTGGCTGGAATCGAGTGGGCCGTGGCTTGCACTTCTTTGCCACGGTGATGGTCGCCATCGGCACGCTGATCTCGACTTTCTGGATTCTCGCCTCCAACAGCTGGATGCAGACCCCGCAAGGCTTTGAAATCGTCGACGGCCGGGTGATGCCGATGGACTGGCTGGCCATCGTGTTCAACCCGTCGTTCCCGTTCCGGCTGGCGCACATGGCGATTGCCGCATTCGTTGCTACGGCGTTCTTCGTCGGCGCTTCGGCAGCCTGGCATTTGCTGCGTGGCAACGACAGCAAACCGGTGCGCAAGATGTTTTCCATGGCGCTGTGGATGGCGCTGATCGTGGCGCCGATTCAAGCGGTGGTCGGTGACGCCCATGGCTTGAACACCCTGGAACACCAACCGGCAAAAATCGCCGCCATCGAAGGCCACTGGGAAAACGCTGACAACGGGCCAACCCCGCTGGTGCTGTTCGGCATCCCGGACATGCAGGCGGAGAAGACCAAGTATGCGATCGAGATTCCGTACCTCGGCAGCCTGATCCTCACCCACAGCCTCGACAAGCAGATTCCGGCGCTCAAGAGCTTCCCGAAAGAAGACCGGCCTAACTCGACCGTGATTTTCTGGAGCTTCCGCGTGATGGCCGGGCTCGGCATGTTGATGATTCTGGTCGGTGTGCTGGGTCTGGCGTTGCGGCGCAACGGCAAGGTCTACCGTCATCGCGGCTTTCAGCGTCTGATGCTGTTGATGGGGCCAAGCGGTCTGATCGCGCTGCTTGCCGGCTGGATCACCACCGAAGTCGGGCGTCAGCCGTGGGTGGTGTACGGCCTGATGCGTACCCATGACGCCGCGTCCCATCACTCGGTGGCGCAGATGAGCACCTCGCTGGCGCTGTTCGTCGTCATCTACTGCTCGGTGTTCACCGTGGGCATCGGCTACATGATGAAACTGGTAAGCAAGGGCCCGCAGCCGCACCACGAACATCCGCCCGAAGGCACCCCGTTGCAGACCCCGCGCCGGCCACTTTCGGCGGTTACCGACAACCTCGAATCCGCGACCCGGGTCCACTGATAAAGGAGCATTGAGTCATGGGTATTCAAGGTATCGATCTCTCGTTGATCTGGGGTGTGATCATTGCCTTCGGGGTGATGATGTACGTGATCATGGACGGCTTCGATCTGGGCCTCGGGATTCTGTTTCCGATGATCAGCGACGAGCAGGAACGCGACGTGATGATGAACACCGTCGCGCCGGTCTGGGACGGCAACGAAACCTGGCTGGTGCTCGGCGGCGCGGCGTTGTACGGCGCGTTTCCGCTGGCTTACGGGGTGATTCTGGAGGCGCTGTATCTGCCGCTGATCTTCATGCTCGCGGGTTTGATTTTCCGGGGTGTGGCGTTCGAGTTTCGCTTCAAGGCGCCAGCGGAAAAACGTCATCTATGGGACTGGGCGTTCATCGGCGGCTCGCTGCTGGCGACGTTCTCCCAGGGTGTGGTGATCGGCGCGTATGTGGCCGGGATTCCGGTGGTGGATCGGCAGTTTGCCGGTGGCGGTCTCGACTGGCTGGCGCCGTTCCCGCTGGTCTGCGGCGTTGGTCTGGTGGTCGCCTATGCCTTGCTGGGCAGCACCTGGCTGCTGGTGAAAACAGAAGGCATGCTCGAGTCGCGGATGCGTCACTACAGCCGTCCGCTGGCGTGGCTGTTGCTGGCGATGGTGCTGGTGATCGGCGCGTGGACGCTGCAAATGCATCCGGAACTGGCCACGCGCTGGTTCAACCATGCACACCTGACCGTGTTCGCCGGGCTGGTGGTGCTGGCGGCACTGGCGCTGTTCGGGCTGCTGCGTTCGTTGCGTCAGCGACACACCCACTGGCCGTTCGTGTTCACCCTGGTACTGATGTTCCTCGGCTACATCGGGCTGGCGCTGAGCATCTGGCCGAACATCATCCCGCCGTCGGTCAGCCTGTGGGCGGCGGCATCACCGGCCACCAGCCAGTTGTTCGCCCTGATCGGCGCGCTGTTCATCCTGCCGGTGATCCTGATGTACACCTTCTGGAACTACTACGTGTTCCGCGGCAAAGTGAGGATCGGCGATGGCTACCATTGAGATGCGTGAAGTGAAAAGCCGCTGGTACAAACGTCTGGGCTGGCTGTTGTTGATCTGGTCCGGCAGCGTGGTGTCGCTGGCGGTGGTGGCGAGCCTGCTGAAACTGGCGATGTATGCGGCGGGGATGAGAACCCACTGAGCATAAAAAAACCGGAGCCTGGCTCCGGTTTTTTATTGCCTGCATATTGCATCCACTGCACAACCCCTGTGGGAGCCAGCCTGCTGGCGATAGCGATCTTTCAGTCTATGAAGATGTGATGACCTCATCGCGAGCAGGCTCGCTCCCACAGGGGCAGCGGTGGATTCAAGTCATCATTCGCCACCAAACATCGCCGTCCAGTAAATGCCGGCGCTGCTCTTCGGATCGACTGCGTAGGCCGCACCCAGTTCGCGGTACTGCGGGTTCATCAGGTTGGCGCAGTGGCCGGGGCTGGCGAGCCAGCCGGCGACGACTTTCTGCACCGTGTCCTGCCCGGCGGCGATGTTCTCGCCGACCTGCTGGCCGCTGTAACCGGCCAGTTCGGCGCGGTCGCCAGGGGTGCCGCCGTTGCGGTCCTTGTGGTCGAAATAGTTGTTGTTGGCCATCTCGCGGCTGTGATCCTGGGCCACACCGCCGAGCACTGCGTTCCACGCCAGTGGCGCCGCCGCGGAGAATGCCTGGCCGCCGCACTGGCGCGGCTGGCTACGGGCGGCGTTGAGTTGCGTCAACAGTTTCTGGCCTTCGGCTTGTCCGTCGCCCAGGCGTGCCGACAGCAGCGGTCGCGCCAGGGTGATGCGCCAGTCGCGGTCGGCGCGGCTGACGCCGATATCGACGAACTGCGGATCCAGCACTACCTGGCAGAAGCTCTCCTGAATCGCCTTCATTGCCGCCGCCGCATCCCTAGGGCCGTTGAGGGTGATCGCCTGCACGTTGACCATCGGGTAACTGGCGCTGGCCATGGCCTGTTGCAGATCGACGACACCACTGGCCGGCAGATGCAGGCGCGGGTCGGCCGACAGCGGCGGCAATTCGCTTGACGCCTGGGTGCCGCAGCGCTGGGGCTGGCTGCGGTAGCTGTTGATCGACTCGATCAATTGCGACTCGTCACTGGCCATGGCCGAAGCGGCCAGCGCCAGGCCCGTGGACAACGCGGCGAATCGCAGAACGGATGGCATGAAGCGCATGGAAATCTCCCTTGGGCTGAGTGCGCCCATGATGCGCGAAACGCCCCGGGGTCGTGCAATGTCTTTTTTCTTCATGGTGTGGTTTTCAGCACGGAACGTTGCGCCGGATTCTGCCGTCTACACTCTGCGAAGTCCCCGGAATCCGGGCGTCTCAGCCACGTAACACTTTGCCCGCAACGGGCGCTGCCGGAAGAATCGATCATGAAATTGCACGGGCTGATCTGTTGTCTTGTGTTGACCCTGCTGAGCGGCGCGGTGCTGGCCACCGATCAGGCACCGATCAAGGAAAAAGCCGAAGCGAAAGCCGAGGTACTGGAAGAAAAAGCGGCCGTCAAGCCCAACGCGCCCCCGGCGCCGAAATCCGAAGCCATCACCCCGAAAGAGGTGCAAGCCGTCGACCCGGCCGGCACCGCGCCGCTCGACGACCCGATCACCTGTCTGGCACGCAGCATCTATTGGGAAGCCAAGGGCAAGGACACGGCGGAAATGGAAGCCGTGGCCAATGTGGTGATGAATCGCCTCGGTCACGACGGCTTCCCCGGCACCGTATGCGAGGTGGTCAAGCAGGGCTCGGAAACCAAGAGTTGCCAGTTTTCCTGGTGGTGCGATGGCAAGTCGGATCAGGTCAAGGAAGACGCCGAATATGCGCTGGCCAAGGATATTGCCGGCAAGGCCCTGAACCGTCAGCTCCCCGATCGCACCCACGGCGCTTTGTACTTCCACGACCACAACGTCGACCCGAGCTGGGCGAAGAAGTACACCAAGACCGCCGAAACCGGAAAATTCCTGTTCTACAAACCCAAGGACGGTGAGGCGCGTTAGGCGCAGACTTCCCGCACGCAGTTGCGCAACCAGCGATGCGCCGGGTCAGCGTCCATGCGTGGGTGCCAGAGCATCGAAACGCTGATGTCCGGCATGCGCAACGGCAGGGCGAAGCTGAACAGACCCGTCCGCAATTTGCTGGTGTGACGTTCCGGAACGGTGGCGATCAGGTCGGATTCTCGTACCAGCGTCAGCGCCGCCGAAAAGCCGCCGAACGAAGTGACGATGTCCCGCGTCAGGCCGAAGGCGAGCAGCGCTTCGTCCACCGGGCCGCTGCTGCGACCACGGCGTGACACCAGAATGTGCTGGCCCGAAGCGAAGCGTTTGGCGCTGACCTTGCCGCTGCTCAACGGATGCCCCTCACGCACCACACCGATCCACTGATCGCGGAACAGGATGCGGCTGTGCAGCGTCGGATCGGTGCTGTCGTCGACCACACCGGTTTCCAGATCCACCCGACCTTCGCGCAGCAGCGTGCTGTCCTTGTCGGCCTTTTGCACAAAGCGCAGGCGCACGTCGGGCGCTTCTTCGGCGATGCGGGCGAGCAGGGCGGCGGCGAAGGTTTCGACAAAACCGTCGGTGTTGCGCAGGGTGAAAGTGCGCCGCAACTGGCCGGGATCGAGCACTTCTGCCGGGCGCAAAACCGCTTCGGCTTCCTGCACCAGATAGCTGACCCGGTCGCGCAACTCCAGCGCTCGCGGGGTCGGCACCAGTCCACGACCGGCGCGTACCAGCAGCGGATCTCCGGTGGTTTCCCGCAACCGGGCCAGCGCCCGGCTCATGGCGGACGGACTCAGACCCAGGCGCGTGGCGGCGCGGGCGACGCTGCCTTCGCTCAACAGCACGTCGAGGGTGATCAACAAGTTCAGATCCGGTGCATTCATGACATGGCGTTCCATGCATGTATCAAGTGCAAAGCATGCGTCTTGCGCCTTGTATTGTCGAGGCTCAGGCTATGTCCCATGACTTCTGCCCTGTGAGCCCCCCATGCACCGAGAACCCCTGAACCCTTCAGCCCGCTGGGCGTTGACCAGTCTGGCGCTGTCGATGCTGATGCCGTCACTGGACACCAGCATCGCCAACGCCGGACTGCCGACCCTGGCGGCGGCCTTCGATGCGACGTTTCAGGAAGTGCAGTGGATCGTGCTGGCCTATCTGCTGGCGGTCACCACCTTGATTGTCAGCGTCGGGCGATTGGGTGACGGCTTCGGGCGGCGGCGCTTGTTGTTGATCGGCATCGGCATCTTTACCGCCGCTTCGCTGGCCTGCGCACTGGCGCCGAGCCTGGCCTGGCTGATCGGTGCGCGGGCGGTGCAAGGCGTGGGTGCGGCGATCATGTTCGCGTTGACCGTGGCGCTGGTGGCCGACGCGGTGCCCAAGGCCCGGGCCGGCAGTGCGATGGGGTTGCTGGCCACGATGTCGGCCACTGGCACCACCCTCGGGCCGTCGCTCGGTGGGCTGTTGATGGCGCATGTCGGCTGGCAGTCGATCTTTGTGATCAACGTGCCGTTGGGTTTGCTCAACGCATGGCTGGTGTATCGCTATCTGCCCAAGGACCGAGTCGAACGCAAGCCTCTTGCGTTCGATTATCCCGGCACTGCGGTGCTGATGCTGACGCTGGCGGCCTATGCACTGGCGATGACAGTTGAAGGATTCACCCCGACGTTGTTGCTGATCAGTCTGTCGGGAGTGGGGCTGTTCATCCTGATCGAGAAGAAGAGCAAGGCGCCGCTGATTCATTTGTCATTGTTCACCGATTCACGCATCAGCAGCAGTCTGGCGCTGACCTTGCTGGTGACCACGGTGATGATGACCACGCTGGTGGTCGGGCCGTTTTACCTGAGCCGAGGCTTGGGGCTCGGCAGCACTCAGGTCGGACTGGTGTTGTCGGTCGGGCCGTTGCTGGCGGCGTTCAGCGGTGTACCGGCCGGGCGTCTGGTGGATCGTTTCGGGGCGCGGCGAATGGTGCCGGGCGCATTGCTTGGGCTGGCCTGCGGTTGTGCTTTGCTGGCGCTGTTGCCGGTGAGTTTCGGACTGCTTGCCTATGTGTTGCCGATAACGGTGGTTGCATTGAGTTATGCGCTGTTCCAGGCCGCCAACAATACCGGGCTGATGGCGGGTGTCGGGCAGGATCAGCGCGGGGTGGTCTCGGCCATGCTCGGGTTGTCACGCAATCTGGGGTTGATCACCGGGGCGGCGGCCATGGGTGCGGTGTTTGCCCTGACCACGGACGATCCGACCCAGGCATCGACTGAAGTGATTGCCAGCGGATTACATGTCACTTTTGGCGTTGCCACGGCGTTAATGATCGCTGCCCTCGGCCTTGGCTGCAGCCCTGTGGGAGCGAGCCTGCTCGCGATGCGGAGTGTCCGGCGCTGATTAAGCTGGCTGATTTGACGCTATCGCGAGCAGGCTCGCTCCCACAAAGAACACTCAATCCCGAAGTTGGCGGGCCGGAAAGAACAGCTCAAAGCAGGTGACACCATCAGCGCTGCTGACGCTGTAGCGGCCCTGATGCAATTGCATGATGGTCGCCACGATCGAGAGGCCCAGACCGTTGGACTGGGCCGAACGCTCGCGGGACGGATCGGCGCGGTAGAAACGTTCGAACAGCCGCGACAGATGCTCCGGGGGAATCGTCGTCCCGTGATTGCGCACCCGCAGGTAGCTGCCATCCGGTTCGGCGATGGCTTCAACCTGCATCGTCGAATCCGCTGCGCCGTACTTGATCGCGTTGGCGCACAGATTGGCCAGGGCCCGGCGCAGCAGCATCGGCTCGGCCCAGATCACGCCGCTGCCACGGGCCTCGATGGTGACGCCGACATCGGCGGCCAGGCCTTCGAAGTAATCGGCGATACGTTGCATTTCATCGCAGGCGTCCAGCTCCTGACGCTGGCTCAAGGCACTGGCCGGGTCGGTGCGGGCGAGAAAGAGCATGTTGTCGAGCATCCGCGCCAGCCGTTCGAGCTCTTCGACGTTGGAGGCGAGCAACTGCTGATAGGCCTCGACGCTGCGGTTCTGTTGCAGGGCGACCTGGGTTTCGCCGAGCAGGTTGTTGATGGGCGTGCGCAGTTCGTGGGCCATGTCGGTGGAGACCTGGCTCAGTTGGGTGACCCCTCGGTCGAGCCGGTCCAGCATCGCATTGAAGGCTTCGATCATCGGCTGCAATTCCCGGGGTGTGCCGTGGCGGTCGAGGCGTTCACCGAGGTTGGCGATGCCGATTCCGTGGGCATGCCGTGCAAGCCGGCGCAGCGGCAGCAGGCCGCGATACACCAGCAGGCAGCCGACCAGCGCCAGGACAATCGCCGCCAGTGACGCCAGGCCATACACGCTGAGCCGATAACTGGCGAGCATCGCCGTGCGTTCGCTCATCACCTTGCCGATCAGCACTTGCAGATTGCCCTGATCGCCGGAGTCGATACTGGCCGCCACCGCCGAGAACGGCACGCCGTTGATGCTCGGCAGATGTTGCACGTCGTTGAGGGCCATCACATGGTTGATCGGCACGGCGGGTACGGTCGGCAACGTCAGGTTGCTGGGATTGACCACGAACAAGGGCGGTTGCCCCGGCGCGCCGATGGTCAACAGCGCTTCGCGGTTGCCCAGCATGTTCTGGAACAGCGCCGGTTTGTTCTGGATCAGCTCCAGGGTGTTGCTGTCGTTGAGGATGGTGCGCAACTGATCGATGCGGCTGACCAGCTGAATGTCATCGCGGCGGGTCAGTTGTTCATCCAGCGCGTTGTACAGCGCCGCGCCGAGGCCCGCCAGGGACGCGAAGGCGAGCACCGCGAACACCAGCGCCAGGCGCAGCGTCAGGGAATACGTGCCGGTGATTTTCATGGCTGGGTATCGAAGCGGTAGCCGATGCCGCGCACGCTGTGGATCAGCTTGAGCGGGAACGGGTCGTCGATCTTCGCCCGCAGGCGGCGCACGGCGACATCGACCACATTGGTGTCGCTGTCGAAATTCATGTCCCACACCCGGGACGCGATCAGCGAGCGCGACAGCACTTGTCCTTCGTGGGTGGCGAACAGTTGCAGCAGCGCGAATTCCTTGTTGGTCAGAGTGATCCGGCTGCCGGCGCGGGTGACCCGGCGCTTGAGCACGTCGATCTGCAGATCGGCCACCTGCAACTGTTCTTCTTCATGGATCGGCCCGCGCCGGGTCAGGGTACGCAGACGCGCCACCAGTTCGGCGAAGGAAAACGGTTTGATCAGGTAGTCATCGGCGCCCAGCTCCAGGCCTTTGACCCGGTCGGCGATGTCGTCACGGGCAGTGAGAAACAGCACCGGCGTGTCGGCTTCCTTGCGCAGCCGGCGCAGGACTTCCCAGCCATCCATTTTCGGCATCATCACGTCCAGCACGATCACGTCGAAGTCGTGTTCCAGCGCCAGGTGCAGACCGTCGGCGCCGTCCCGGGCCAGGCTCACGTTGTAACCCAGTTCCTGCAAGCCGTTGAGCAGGTAGTTGCCGGCCTTGGGTTCGTCTTCGACGACAAGGATATTCATTGGCACTGCGCCTCACTGGTCAGTTGGTGCAACCGCTGCCTTGCACTTGGTAGTCCAGCACATGTTCGCGGCCCTGGTGGTCGAGGTAGTTGAGTCGTGCGGGAATGACGCCGCAAGCCTGGGAAATATCGGTGCTGGAGAGGACTTTGTCGACATCCAGGTGCACGTAGAAACCGTTGGTGTCGTGAATGACCGTGTTGTCCGGCATTTCGGCAGCGAACACGGAACCGGTGGCGAGGAGGGCGGTGAAGGCCAGGATCAGGGTTTTCATGATGAGTCACTCGTGTCGGTGAAGTGGATCGGCAGGTGTGCCGGAACAACTTCAGGCTACCGAGCGATCCGCTCGGCAAACCGACAACTCAATGACAAAGTTGTAATGAAACCCTGAAAACACAAATCTCCTGTGAGAACAGGGGATTGTTTGGACAGCGGCTGTTTTCAACTGCCGTGGGTACTGAGGATGCTCGCAATCTGCTGCGGCTGGCAGTTGAGGTACGGCGAGGACTTCAGCCAGTGCTGGTCCGGGTACCAGGAAAACATGTACTGGCCGTCCTTCAGGCTGTCGATCACCCGTCTGGCGACCTGCGGCCGTACGGCCGGGCAACCCTGACTGCGGCCCAGCCGGCCCGTACGTTTGCTCCAGAACAGATTCACGTAGTCGGCGGCGTGAATCACGATAGCGCGGTCGCGGGCCATGTCGTTGACGCCCGGCTCCAGGCCGTCCATGCGCAGCGAATAACCGTGAGTGCCTTCGTAACTTTCCTGGGTGCGGAACAAACCGAGGCTGGACTGGAAGCTGCCCTCACGGTTGGAGAACCGGGTGGCGAAGTTGTCCCCGGATTTCGAACCGTGGGCGACCAGGTCGCGCAGGATCAGTTTTTTCTGCGTCAGGTCGAAGATCCACAGGCGTCGCTCGGTGGACGGTTGCGAATAATCGATGATCGCCAGGTGACGGGACTGCTTCGCGCCGTTGTTGATCGCGCATTGCATGGCGTTCAGGGCACCTTTCAGCGCCTGGGGATTGAGTTCCGGAGCGGCGTGGGCGAGGCTGTTGTAGAGAACCGGCGAAGCGGTGCCGGCGGCAAAAACCTGACTGGTCCCCAGCCCCAGGGCAGCGGCAGTCAGCAGAAGTCGGCGCAAAAACGTCAACATTTAAAGTGAATCCTCACTGGCTACATGGTTGGCACTTTGGCTCCTGACGTCCAGTCGTCCCGGGCAGGCCCGCGAATCGGACCTGACTGTATCACCGCACCTGATGTAAGGTTGACCGTCAATCAAGACGGCCACGGATTGGAGTAAAGCAGTTGTTCAAAAAGTACGCATGCTACTTGAGCATTTGTCTGCTCGCTGCGCCGTTTGTCGTTTGTGCCGAAGAGCCGTTGCCGGCGCTCCCGACACTGCCGGCGGAGGTGCCCGTGGAGCCGCAAAGTCCGTTGCAGGCCGTGCTGATCGGCCTGCCGCAGGCTTGCCCGGCGATTGCCGCCCGTCTCAGTGGCCCGGCCCTGGAACAGTTGCAGGCCTTCTACCGGCAACAGGACTGGATGCCGGTCTGGGCAGCGGCCGGGCAATTGCCGGCCTTGCATGCACAATTGCAGCTGTTGGCCGACGATGGCCTCAATCCGAAACGCTATCCGGTCGCCGATACGGCCCCGCAGGATGGCGAACTGTGCGCCGATATCGACATCAGCCGCAATTACCTGCAGGCCTTGCAGGACCTGCATTACGGTCGTCTGCTGCAATCGCATTTCGAACCGTTGTGGCATTCCGACGATACGCCCCGCGACCGTCAGGCGGAGCTGCTCGCCATTGCCGTGCCGGGCATGCATGACGTTGCCGCCGCCTTCGATCTGGCCCGCCCGCGCCTGGCGCAATACCAGAACCTGCGCCATCTCTACGCCGCGCAACGCCTGCAGGCCTTGCCGCACTGGCAATCGGTGGGCAACGGGCCGTTGCTGCGTCCGGACATGGAAGACAAACGCGTGCCGGAGCTGGCGCGACGACTGTACAGCGAAGGTTATCTGAGCAGTGTGGTCGGCACGCCGGACAACGCCTACCACGGTGTTTTGGTCGAAGCCGTGAAAAGCTTCCAGGCCAACCATTCGTTGCAGGCCGACGGTGTGGTCGGGCCGGGGACGATTGCCGAAATGAACATCAGCCCGTTGACCCGTCGCGAGCAGTTGCGGGTCAACCTTGAGCGTTTCCGCTGGCTGGCCCAGGACATGGAGCCCGACGGCCTGCTGGTCAACGTCGCCGCTGCCGAACTGACCCTGTACCAGGGCGGCCTGCCGGTGTGGCAGACCCGCACTCAGGTCGGTCGCGCCGAGCGCCAGACACCGTTGCTCAAATCCCGGGTCACGCGCCTGACGCTGAACCCGACCTGGACCGTGCCGCCGACCATCTGGAAAGAAGACAAGCTGCCGGAAATCCGCAAGGACCAGACCTTCCTCAGCCGTCAGAACCTGCAAGTACTCGACGCCAACGGCCAGCCGCTGGCCGCTGCCGACATCGACTGGGACAATCCCGGCAACATCCTTCTGCGTCAGGACGCCGGGCCGCGCAACCCGTTGGGACAGATGGTTATCCGCTTCCCCAACCCGTTCTCGGTGTACCTGCATGACACACCGAGCAAAGCGCTGTTCGACAAGGGACCACGGGCGTTCAGTTCCGGTTGTGTGCGGGTCGAGCACCCGATGAAACTGCGCGACTTCCTGCTCAGCCCGGCGGAAAGAGCCCGCACCGATACCTTGCTTGCCACCGGCACCACCCATGAGTTTCGCCTGAGCAATCCGGTGCCGATCCTCATGACGTACTGGACGGCACAGGTCGACGGGCAAGGCCGCGTGCTCTACGCGCCGGACATCTACAGCCGTGACAGCGCGTTGCTTGCGGGACTTGATCGGGCGCATTGATTCTCAACGGCTGGCGCGTTTCCAGAAAAACCGCGCCAGCCACGCATCCACGCTCAACTTGCCGGCCCCGGCGAACACCAGCGGCACCAGCGCAGCCAGGTAAATCGCTGGCAGCTTGAAGTTGCCGAAGCCTTTGTTGGTGATCGCGTAGCCTTGGGCCAGTTCGCTCAACGATGACCAGTCTGCCGGCCAGTGCACGGCAGCGGTGGCGACCACCGTCACCACGATCAGCGAAATCGCCGAGATCCGTGTGCCGAGTCCGATCAGGATCGCCAGGGCGCAGATCAGCTCGGCCCACATCGACAGCTCCCAGTTCAGCGTCGCCGGCAAGTGATCGAAGGGAAACGGGAAGCGGTCCTGAATGTCCTCGAACCAGTTCTGGCCGTTGAATTTTTCCAGACCCGATTCGAAAAACTCCCAGGCGATGAACAGGCGCAGGGTCAGCGGCGCGAGCCACTGGCCGGCGCGGTCGAGGTTCAGGTGCAAGCCTTTGACGGCGGTCGAAAGAGCAGTGGTCATGGTGCGACTCCATTCAATTCAGTGGAAAACGGGGCACCGGCGTGCCCCGTGCAGAGGGTTATTCGCCGGCGCCGCACTTGCCTTCGCCGCATTTGCCTTCCGAGGTTTTTTCCGGGGTGTCGGCCTGCGCTTGAGTCTGGCTGTAGCCGTGATCCAGTTGCTTGACGCTGAACGCCTCGGAAGCCGAAGCGGCGTTGGACAGGGCCAGGCCACCGGCCAGCAGCAGGCCGAGGGTCAGGGAAGTTTTCGAGCGCTTGGTCATGGTGAATCTCCGATAAGAAATGTGAGTTCAAAGGCTTGATCGGGGTTGCCGATCGACAGGTTCATTTGAACGTCGGGCTGTATCGGGGATGTGTCGCGAAGGCCCGAATTTGTGCGCGGGATGTGTCGGGCGTCGGGCCGTACACACTGCGATACACAGACTGCTCAAAAATTGTGGGAGCGAGCTTGCTCGCGATAGCGGTAACTCAGGCGCCGAGGATGCTGGCTGTACTGGCCTCATCGCGAGCAAGCTCGCTCCCACAATGGATCTTCAATTATTCCGAATGTGTGATTTGCCTCAGACCCGCAGCGTCTAGCCACCGTGTCCCCGCAATCCCATGGGGCGAGACTTCGAGACCCGGCATGCAAGCGCTGTTGAACGAGATCCTTGACGCTGTCCGGCCCCTGATCGGGCAGGGCAAGGTGGCTGACTACATTCCCGCCCTCGGCACCGTGCCGCCCGATCAACTGGGCATCGCCGTGTACGGAAACGACGGCGAAATGTATTGCGCCGGCGATGCCGAGACACTGTTCTCGGTGCAGAGTATTTCCAAGGTGTTCAGCCTGGTGCAGGCCATCGAACACTCCGGCGAGGCGATCTGGGAACGCCTGGGCCACGAGCCGTCCGGCCAGCCGTTCAACTCGCTGGTGCAGCTGGAATTCGAACGCGGCCGCCCGCGCAATCCGTTCATCAACGCCGGAGCACTGGTGATCTGCGACATCAACCAGTCGCGCTTCGCGGCGCCGGCCTTGTCGATGCGCGACTTCGTGCGACGGCTGTCGGGCAATCCTCAAGTGATGGTCGACGGCAAGGTCGCCGATTCCGAATACCAGCACCGCGCACGCAACGCGGCGATGGCCTACCTGATGCAATCCTTCGGCAACTTCCACAACGACGTCGAAGCGGTGCTGCGCAGCTACTTCAGCCACTGCGCGTTGCGCATGAGCTGCATCGACCTGGCCCGGGCGTTCTGCTTCCTGGCCAACGACGGCTATTGCAAGCACAGCGGCGAGCAGATCTTGACCCGCCGCCAGACCCAGCAAGTCAACTCGATCATGGCCACCAGCGGCCTGTACGACGAGGCCGGCAACTTCGCCTACCGTGTCGGTTTGCCGGGCAAGAGCGGTGTCGGTGGCGGCATCGTCGCGGTGGTGCCGGGGCAATTCACGGTGTGCGTGTGGTCGCCGGAACTGAACGCGGCGGGCAACTCGCTGGCGGGGATGGCGGCGCTGGAAATGCTCAGCTCGCGGATTGGCTGGTCGGTGTTCTGAGCCTGTGTTGCTTTGAGGGTGGGCAAGCTATACATTTTCCGGCCGCCCTCAATATGGTGATTCCGCTCCATGTCTCTCGCGCTCGAACGTCTCGTCGCTGGCACGCCCATCCCTTTCGCCGGTAACCGCGTGACCGTGGTCAGCCCCGAACTGGCCGAGCGTTTCCGACCCGGCGACCACCTGTTGGTGGAGCAGGTGAGCGGCGAGCTGTTGCTGATTCCGGTGGTGGATCAGCAGGCGGCCTCGGTGGCGATCGAACGTGCAGCGGCAGCGTTTACTGCGTTGTCCGCGGTGTCGGATGAAGCGATCAGCCGTTTCTTCGATCTGTTCGCTCAACGGCTGGAGAATCCGGACGCCTGGGCATTGATCGAAACCGCCAACCTCGCCGACATCGAGCGGGCCAAGGCGCGCGGTCGGTCCACCACCCGATTGCTCGCCGATGAGCGCATGCGCCGCGACATGATCGCCGGTCTGCGTGCCTGGCGTGACGCGCCCGCCACTCGCGGCAAAGTAATCAGCAGCGTCGAACATGACGGCTGGAAGGTCGAGCAAGTGGTGTCGCCGCTGGGGATCGTCGCATTCGTGTTCGAAGGCCGGCCGAATGTTTTCGCCGACGCCGCTGGTGTGCTGCGCACCGGCAACACTGCGGTGCTGCGCATTGGCAGCGATGCATTGGGCACCGCGCAAGCCATCGTCACCCACGCCCTGAACCCGGCGCTGGCCGATGCCGGCCTGCCGGTGGGTGCGGTGTCGCTGGTCGAGAGCGTCAACCACGCCGCCGGTTGGGCGATGTTCGCCGACCGGCGTCTGTCGCTGGCCGTGGCCCGTGGCTCAGGCCGTGCGGTCAGCCAGTTGGGCAGCATCGCCCAGCAGGCCGGCACTGCCGTCAGCCTGCACGGCACCGGCGGCGCGTGGCTGATTGCCGACTGTGATGCCGACGCCAAACGCTTCGCCGCCGTGGTGCGTAATTCGCTGGATCGCAAGGTCTGCAACACCCTCAACGTCTGCCTGATCCAGCGCGACCGTGCCGCTGAGTTGGTGCCGTTGTTCCTCGACGCCTTGCAGCAGGCCGGCACCGCGCGCGGTCAGGGCTGCAAATTGCACATCGTTGAAGGCAGCGAAAGCTACCTGCCGGGCGACTGGCAGAACGCGACGGTCGAGGTCTATCGCGCCGAGGGTTACCAGACCGAAGCCCTGGCCGAGCCATTGCCGGAGGCGCAGCTGGGCCGCGAGTGGGAATGGGAAGAAACCCCGGAAACCAGCCTGATGATCGTCGACGATCTGGATCAGGCCATCGCACTGTTCAACCGCTACAGCCCGCAGTTCACCGTGTCGTTGATCAGCGAAGACGCGGCGGTTCAGGAGCGTTTCTACAGCGCGGTGAACGCGCCGTTCGTGGGCAACGGGATTACCCGTTGGGTCGATGGCCAGTACGCGCTGAACAAGCCGGAACTGGGGCTTTCGAACTGGGAAAGCGGTCGCCTGTTTGCCCGTAGCGCGATTCTTTCGGGTGACGGTGTGTTCACCGTCCGCAGCCGCATGACCCAAGTCGATCTGGGCGTAAAACGCTAAAACCAGAACACCGCGCCTGTCGCAATGACAGGCGCGGCGTTTTTGTATCACTGGGCGCTGGCGGCGGATTCGATCAGGCTGGCCACGGCTTTCGGATTCGACACCATCACCACATGGGACGCGCCCTTGACCACCACGGTCTTTTTGGCGTGCGCCCGTTCGGCCATGAACGCCATGGCTTGCGGCGGGATGTTCTTGTCCTTGTCGCCGTACACGAACCACGACGGAATCGATTTCCATGCCGGCTCGCTGGCGGCCTCGTTCAGCGCCGCTTCGGTGACCGGGCGCTGGGTGGCGGCCATCAGTTTCGCGTCGGCGTTCGGAACGTCAGCGGCGAACTGGTCGTGGAACTTATCCTGCTGGATATACAGATCCTTGCCACCGTCCTTCAATGCAACGGGCGGCGCGAGGGTCGGGCCGAGGGTGCTGCCGGGGAATTTGCCGGCCAGCCCGGCCACGGTTTCTCCGGCTTCAGGTGCCAGTGCCGCGACATACACCAGCGCCTTGACGTTGGCGTTGCCGTACGCGGCTTCACTGATCACCGGCCCGCCGTAGGAATGGCCGACCAGCACCACCGGCGACTTGATCCCGACCAGCACATCGGCGACCGATTGCGCATCACCCTTGAGCGTGCGCAGCGGGTTGGCGGCGGCGATTACCGGATAACCGTCCTTTTCCAGAATCTTCACCACACCGTTCCAGCTGCTGGAGTCGGCAAAGGCACCGTGCACCAGCACCACGGTGGGTTTCTCGGCAGCCATCGCCGAAGTGGCGCCGGCCATGGCGGCGGCGAGGGCCAAACCTGCAAACAACTTGTTCATCGGGTTTTCCTTGTGTCGGGAGGAGGGATGCAGCGTTCGGGCTTATTCAAGGCGTTCGCTGTATCGGGGATGTGTCCGCCTCCCGGCGCGGGTGCATGGAACTGTGTCTGGCAGGGCGCTGGCTACACGCTGATACAAAGCAAACGCCCCGGCAGGTGCGGGGCGTTCGGTTCAGGCGGCATTGACCGTTTGGCCATGCACTGCGCAGGTCGACGGTTGCTCGGCCAGCGAGACGAAGGTGCGACGGTCGGCGGTGAGGGCATCGATGGAGCCGGTCTCGATGTCGTAGACCCAGCCGTGCAGGTTCAGCAGGCCTTTTTCCTGGGCCAGACGCACGCTCGGATGAGTCTGAATGTTCGCCAGTTGGGCGATCACGTTCTCGCGCACCATCGAACTGAGCTTGGCGGCGTCATTGGCGTGTGGCCGTGATTCGTTGACCACCTTCGCCGATTCGGCATGTTGCAGCCAGCCGCTGACGGCGGGCAGGTGATCCATGCATTTGCACTGGGCGATGGCGGTCATGGCGCCGCAATCGGAGTGGCCGCAGATCACGATGTCGGTGACGCCGAGCACGGCGACCGCGTATTCCACTGTCGCCGAAACCCCGCCCGGGTGCGGGCTGTAGGACGGCACGATGTTGCCGGCGTTGCGGATCACGAACAGTTCGCCGGGTTCCTGTTGGGTCAACAGTTCGGGCACTACACGGCTGTCGGAGCAAGTGATGAACAGGGTGCCCGGGGTCTGGGTCGTGGCGAGGTATTTGAACAGCTCGGTGCGTTGCGGAAACGCTTCGTTCTGGAACTTCAGGAAGCCTTCGATCAGGTTTTTCATGGTGTTGTCCTCTCAGTTCGAACAGCCAGTACCGAATTCGCTGTATTGAAGAATGTGTTTTGCGCCGTGGCTGTCGAGGTAAGTCATCTCGACCGGCACTACGCCGCAGATGTCGGCCACCGGGGTGATGCTCACGACTTGCGCGATGTCCAGTTGCATGCCGTAGCGATAGGCGACGGCCTCTTCATCAGCCTGGGCCTGGGCGGCGAGGCCGGCGAGCAGGGCCAGGGACAGCAGGATTTTTTGCATGGGGCAGCCTCCAGACAGATGTGGTGACGACTTGGCAATTCAGGTTGGGAAGGGCCCGCACGCGGGGTACGGGCCCGGAGGGATCAGAACGGACGCAGCGGGAGGAACTTGCCGTCGAGGGTGACCACGGCGCGGGAACCGCCTTCAGGGTCTTCGACTTTCTTGATGTCGAGCTTGAAGTTGATCGCGCTGATGATGCCGTCGCCGAACTGCTCGTGAACCAGTGCCTTCAGGGTGGTGCCGTAGATCTGGATCATCTCGTGGAAGCGGTAGATGGTCGGGTCGGTCGGCACACCGTCGAGGCTGCCGCGCAGCGGGATGATTTGCAGGGCGGCGACGTCTTCGGCGCTCAGCTCAAGCTTGTCGCCGACCACTTCGGCAGCGGCTTTCGGCAGCGGGTGTTGGCCGAGGAGGGCGGCGGTGACGTAGGCCAGGCTCAGGCCGGTGCCGTCGGCCAGATCCTGCCACGACAGGTTTTTCTGTGCCTTGGCATCCAGGGCTCGGGTGGTCAGGGCGATGCGGCTGTCGTTGTAGGCTTGGGATTGCATGGTGCTTCTCCTTTCGGGGTTGGCTTGCTGTGTGGGATTCATCTTCTGCTGATTGATCCATAGCGTCCAAGACCGATATACAATACAAGGCATAAGTACAGCCTATAGATGGAGAGCCCCATGCTGCTGCGACATTTGCGATACCTGCTGGCCGTGGCCGATCACGGCGGTTTTACCCGGGCGGCGGAAGCGCTGCACGTGTCGCAGCCGACCCTGTCGCAACAGATCCGGCAACTGGAGGAAAGCCTCGGTGTGGATCTGTTCGATCGCACCTCGCGTTCGGTCAAACCCACTGACGCCGGGCAGGCTTACATCGAATGCGCGCGGCGGGTGCTGGTGGAACTGGAGGCGGGCAAGCGTGCGTTGCATGACGTGAAGGATCTGTCCCGAGGCTCGCTGCGCCTGGCCATGACCCCGACCTTCATGGCGTATCTGGTGGGGCCGTTGGTGCGTGACTACGTGGCGCGGTATCCGGGGATTCACCTGGAGATTTTCGAGTTGTCGATGGATGACATCGAGGCGGGGCTGGCGGATGACTCGCTGGATATCGCGATTGCGTTCACGCCGGTGCGCAGCCCGGACATTGAATGCATTCCGGCGTTTGTCGAGACGCTGGGGGTTATGGTCGGGCGGGAGCATCCGTTGTATGACAGCTCATTGGTTCTGAGCCCCAATGACATTGCGCAGCTGGATTTCGCGCTGTTGGCGCCGGGTTACATCACCCGGGTGTCTGTCGATGAATACTTTCGCCAGCACGGCATCACGCCCAAGGTGCAGATCGAGGTGAATTCGGTGAGTACCTTGCTCGAAGTGATCCGGCATGCGCCGTTGGCGACCATGTTGCCGGAGGCGATTGCCACGGAGGATCGGGCATTGCGCCGGTTGCGTGTGGAGAGTGAGGCGCCGCAGCGGGGGGCGGCGTTGTTGCGGCGCAAGAACAATTATCACAGTGCGGCGGCGGTGGCGTTCATGAATCTCGCGCTAGGCCTGGGAAGCCCCTCACCCTGACCCTCTCCCAGGGGAGAGGGGACTGACCGAGGTGAATGTTAGAGATTCATCGATCTGAAATATTGAGTCGGACACAAAAAAGGGCCTGCTCCTTATCGGAAGCAGGCCCTTTTGTTTATTGAAGTTTCAACTTAGCAGAACCGATCAATCACCCGGACTTCGTTCTTGTTCTGCATCGAGTCCCACGCCTGTTTCAGCGTTTGCAGAACATTACCGATGAAGTCCTTGTCGGCCGCGGCTTTCTTGCCGACATAGCCGTGGCCGCGGCGGTACATCTTCAGGCGGGCCAGCAGGTTCTGGTTGTTCCGGTCGAACTCTTCTTCACCAGCATGGGGCGACAGGCAGTCGATATGGACCTGACCCGACTTGCTGATCCACAGAATATGGCTGTCGTGGCTGTCTTTTTGCGCAGCGAACATACGAGCCAGTTCTTCGATAGTAGGTTGATTGTTCAGATTCATGATATTGCCCCTTGACCAGTCTGGTGATCTTTCAAAGTTGATTCGCTAATACAGGTAGCCCATCGGTTAGTTGATCCCTGGCACCGAAACCAGGACGTCAGCGGTCGCCCGTGTGAAGTACGGGGTCATGCGTCTGTTGCATGTAGTCGTGTTGAATAACTGCTACGCAATAGCGTCACAACGAGGAGAAGCAGCGAAAACCGGGAGGCTCCTTGACGACGTTTTCAGGGTCGACCACAAGCGTCTTGAGAATTTTCGCCAGCGCTTCTCGTCCTTGTACTGGACGTTCAGGCCAGGTCAGCTTCTTCAATCTGCCTTGTGGGCAGCGTGTATCCGGAAAAAACAGCTCGGCGGTCAGACGAGCTTGCTCAAGCGTGTTGCCAGTGCTCCCGATCGGGGAGACGTCTGCATCATGCAAAAGCCAAACGACGCCGTCAACGGTTTTGTAGTGATTATTTTTGCTCACTACATATTGTCGGACAAAGTCATTCTGGAATGAGAAAAGGGCCGATCAGGCAGCGTGGGAAGGGCTGCGCAGGCAGTAGAAGGTGCAGGGGTAACCGTCCACGGTTTTCTGCTGGCGAGTGAAGTCGCCGCCGCTCACTTCAGGGATGACCCTGGCCCAGAACCGCTGCGCAGGCAGGTTGGCGTCGACATGGAAAATCTGCCATTGACCGGGCAAATGGCTCAAGAGGGCAGAGGCGACAAACTGCGCGACGCCTTGGCCACGCCAGCGTCGGCTGACGAAGAAATAGCCGATGTTGTAGTCGGCGCCTTCAATGAGGAGGTGGTCATCGACGGTCACGAACCCCGCCAGTTCGCCGTCGACGTGGATCAGGAACGGCCGCGTTGCCGGCTGGCGCCAGTAATCGTCCTTCAACTGGATCGGAAAGAAACCATGCCCGCCCAGCTTCAGCGGCAGCCATTCGCTGAAGTCGTAGGTGTAGAACTGCATCAGGTTTTCGATGGTGTCCAGTTCGTCGCGCCGGGCGACGCGCAGTTCGATGACAGACATGCCGCTGCCTCCTGACAATCACTGCAGAAACAGTAGCCCGCAGCGGGCTATTTGGCAGCCGGTTTCGCCGCGCGTTTGCTGGTTCCGGCGGTTTTGCGCCGAGTGGTCTTGCGCTTGTTCTTCCACGGCGCTGCAGCCTTGCCGGCAGGCGGCGGGCCGCTGATGGTCAGGCTCAGGCCGGCACAACGGGTCACTTGCTTGCTCATCCACGCGGCCTGCTTGGTGACGAACTCTTCCAGACTCATCTCGCCGCTCTGCACCATGTCCAGCGCCTGCTCCCAGATTGCCGTGGTGCCGGGGTCGGCAATCGCTCGCGGTACCGCGTCGATCAGGCTGAACGCGGCGGGTGTGGCGGATAATGCCTTGCCGTTCTTCACCAGATAACCGCGATCCAGCAGGCCTTGAATGATCGAAGCGCGGGTGGCTTCGGTGCCGATCCCGGTGGTGTCCTTGAGTTTCTGCTTGAGCAGCGGGTCTTCCACCAGTTTGGCGACGTTCTTCATCGCCTTGATCAGATCGCCTTCGGTGTAGGGCTTGGGCGGCTGCGTCCACAGGTCCTTGAGCTTTACGTCAGCGATAGCACATTCGGCGCCCTGGCTCAGCGTCGGCAGGGTTTGTGGCGCGGGGGCTTCACGGCCCTTGGCCGGGGCCAGCGCTTCCGGCAGTGCGCGTTTCCAGCCCGGTTCGATGATCTGTTTGCCGACGGCACGCAGGGCTTCACCGGCGCAATCGAAATCGGCCTGGGTGCGATCGTATTCGTGGTTGGGCAGGAACTGCGCCAGATACCGTGCACGGATCAAGGTGTAGACCGCACGGTGTTTGCCGGTCAGGCGTTCGAGATTCTTCGCGGCGGCGGTGGGGATGATGCCGTGGTGGGCGCTGACCTTGGCGTCGTTCCAGGCACGGGAGCGGCGCTGCGGCTCCAGATGATCGCGCAACGCTTCGAGGCCCGGGTCGGCCTGACGCAGCGCCGCGAGAATCCCCGGCGCCTCGCTGTGCTGGCTCAGGGGCAGGTAGCCGCAATCGCTGCGCGGGTAGGTGATGACTTTGTAGGTTTCGTAGAGGGCCTGGGCGATGTCGAGGGTTTCCTGGGCGCCGAGGCCGAGCTTCTTCGAGCAGACTTCCTGCAAGGTGCCGAGATCGAAGGGCAGGGGCGCCACTTCGCGCATGCGCTCGGTGCGCAGCTTGACTACCCGGGCGCTGGCAGCGCTGCTGATTGTGGCGGCCGCTTGCTGGGCGAGCGCCTGATTGAGGCAGCGATCCTGATCGTCACAGGCATCGTTCGGCGCACGCCATTGCGCCGTAAACGCCGTGCCGTCATGCAGCAGTTGCACATCGATGGCCCAATACGCGACGGGTATGAAATCGGCAATGCTGCGGTCGCGATCCACCACCAGCCGCAGGGTCGGCGTTTGCACCCGGCCCACCGGCAACACGCCTTGATAGCCCGATTGCCGGCCGAGCAGGGTGAACAGGCGACTCATGTTCATCCCGATCAGCCAGTCTGCTCGTGAACGCCCCAATGCCGAGTGATAGAGGCTGAAGGTTTCTGCGCCCGGCTTCAGAGTCGCCAAAGCCTTGCGGATCGATGCTTCGTCCAGCGCCGACAGCCACAAGCGGCGGATCGGCCCGCGATAGCGGCAATGTTCCACCAGTTCCCGGGCGATCATTTCACCTTCGCGGTCGGCGTCGGTGGCGATGATCAGTTCGCTGGCCTCGCCGAGCAGGCGCTTGACCGCTTTGTACTGGCTGGCGGTGCGCGGCTTGACGGTCATTTTCCATTTGTCCGGGATGATCGGCAGATCCGCCAGCACCCAGCGTTTGTAACGGGCGTCATAGGCGTCCGGCGGAGCGGTTTCCAGCAGGTGGCCGATGCACCAGGTCACCGTGACATCCGTTCCCAGCCAGCAGCCATCGCCCCGGCGCCTGGCACCGAGTACGGCCGCAATATCTTTGGCCTGGGAAGGTTTTTCACAGAGGTACAGCCGCATAACCACCGTCGTCGATCATTGCCCGAAGAGGTGCACAGAATGGCCTGAGTCGGGCGTCGGGGCAACTTTTATCTGTATGGATATACAGATAAAAGGATTGCCGGTCATGACAACCCACGTCAGGGCAATCGGGGACGTTATCGAGAAATTGAATGGCGCTCACGACCGGCACTGTGTCAGGTTCGGATCGCCTCAACAGGGCGAGTGACAGGACGATCTCGCCAGAAGATCGCCGTTTTACTGTCTGACACTGACTCTTCAGCAACAAGGACGTACACCATGTCTCAACCTTCCTCCCAGGCCAGCAGCGCCTTCACCGCGGTCGACACCTTCAGCCACCTGTATGACCGTGGCACCGGGACCGTCAACGGCAAACCGTCGTTCACCGCCGACCAGGCCGCCGACGAAATCCTGCGCAAGGGCATGTCGTGGCAGGACAAGAATGCCGACGGCAAGATTGATCTGACTTACACCTTCCTGACCGACAAACCGTCGAACTACAACCCGAAACTCGGCAATTTCAGCGAGTTCAGCGCCCAGCAGAAAGCCCAGGCCGTGCTGTCGATGCAATCGTGGTCGGACGTGGCCAAAGTCACCTTCACCGAAGGCAAGGGCGGCGACGGTCACATGACCTTCGGCAACTACGACGTCAGCACCGGCGGCGCGGCGTTTGCCTACCTGCCACAGGGCAGCAGCTATGACGGCCAGTCGTGGTACCTGATTAACGACCAATACCAGGTCAACAAGACCCCGGACACCAACAACTACGGGCGCCAGACCCTGACCCACGAAATCGGCCACACCCTCGGCCTGTCGCACCCGGGCGCCTACAACGCCGGCAACGGCAACCCGACCTACAACGACGCCAAGTACGCCGAAGACACCCGTGGCTACAGCCTGATGAGCTACTGGAGCGAAGCCAACACCGACCAGAACTTCAGCAAGGACGGCAGCCGCGCTTACGCGTCGGCTCCATTGCTGGACGACATCGTCGCGGTGCAGAAACTCTACGGGGCCAACCTCGAAACCCGCGCCGATGACACCGTGTACGGCTTCAACTCCAACGCCGACCGCGACTACTACAGCGCTACTTCGAACACCTCCAAAGTGGTGTTCTCGGTATGGGACGGCGGCGGCAACGACACCCTGGACTTCTCCGGCTTCAGCCAGAACCAGAAGATCAACCTCAACGAAGGTTCGTTCTCCGACGTTGGCGGTCTGGTGGGCAACGTGTCCATCGCTTATGGCGTGACCGTGGAAAACGCCATCGGCGGTTCGGGCAATGACCTGTTGATCGGCAACAGTGCGGCCAACGAACTGATCGGCGGTGCCGGCAACGACATCATTTACGGCGGTGGCGGCGGTGACACGCTGTGGGGCGGTGAAGGCGCGGACACCTTCGTGTTCGGCGCTGCCAGCGACTCGACCATGACTGCGCCGGACTGGATCATGGATTTCACCAGCGGCCTGGACAAGATCGACCTGTCGGGCATCGCCGGGTTTACCACCGGCGCGGCCACGCTGAACTTCGTCAGCGGCTTCACCGGGCACGCGGGCGACGCGATCCTCACTTACTTCGCAGAGACCAACCAGACCAGCCTGATGATCGACCTGACCGGCCAGGGTTCGGTGGACTTCGCGGTGGGCGTGGTGGGGCAGGCCGTGGCGACGGATATCGTCGCCTGATCTTAAAACGGAAAACCGCAGCCTTCGCCGGCTGCGGTTTTTTAATGAGCGGGAAAAACCGTTCGGCTGCGAACCCGGCGTGTTCGGGCCACATGGGTTATACCTGAAGCGCTCCCTTCGTCGCAGTCAGGAGAAACCGATGAAAACCTCCGGTCCCAGCCCCGTCATCACCATCGCCGAGCAGCCAGGTTGTGTGTTGGTGAAGTTCCATGGCATCCAGGTCGCCGCCTCGGCCCGAGCACTGGTGCTGCTCGAAGCCAATTACCCGCCGGTCTATTACATCCCCCGCGAAGACATCGACGAAAAGTACTTCGCCCGCACCGACCACACGAGTTATTGCCCGTACAAGGGCGACGCCAATTACTTCAGTCTGCAAGTGCCTGGGCATGAGGGGGCGAATGCAGTGTGGACGTACGAACATCCGAAGATTTCGGTCAGCCAGATCAAGGATTACGTTGCGTTCTATCCCGATCAGGTGAAGTTTGAATTGTTGGGTCCGGAACTCTGACAGGCAGGTTGTGGCGAGGGCGTCCCCCCCGCCACAAGCTTCAGGATCAGTTCTTGTCGAGATCGATATTCTTCGTCTCACGCAGACAGATCATCCCCACCACCAGGCTCACCCCGGTAATCAGCACCGGGTACCACAGCCCGTAGAAAATATCCCCGGTGTACACCACCAGTGCAAACGACACGGTCGGCAGGAAACCGCCGAACCAGCCGTTGCCGATGTGATACGGCAGGGACATCGAGGTGTAGCGGATGCGGGTCGGGAACAGTTCGACCATCAGCGCGGCGAGCGGGCCGTAGCACATGGCGGAGATGATGATCAGGGCGACGATCAGGGCCACGATCATCGGCTTGTTGATCTGCTGCATGTCAGCCTGTTGCGGGTAGCCGGCGAGGGTGATTGCGCCACGCAGGGCAGCTTCGTCGAAGCCGTCGAGTTTCACATCGCCGACGCTCACCTGCACCGCGCTGCCGGCAGGCGCTGCGACGCTGGAGTAGGGCAGGCCCTGCTTGACCAGGAAGGTCTTGACCTTGTCGCACGGGCTGTCGAATTTGGCCTTGCCCACCGGATCGAACTGGAAGGTGCAGGTGGCCGGGTCGGCCACCACGGTGATCGGCGCCTGTTGGCTGGCGTGGTCGATGGCCGGGTTGGCGTAGTGGGCCAGGGATTTGAAGATCGGGAAGTACAGCGCCGTGGCCAGCAGCAGGCCGAGCATCAGCACCGGTTTGCGCCCGACCTTGTCCGACAGCCAGCCGAAAATGATGAAGAACGGTGCGCCGATCACTACGCTGATGATCAGCAGACTGTTGGCCACCGCCGGGTCCATTTTCAGGAACTGGGTGAGGAAGAACAGCACGTAGAACTGCGCGGCATAGAAGGTCACCGCTTGCCCGGCGTTGATGCTGAACAGGGCAATCAGCACGACTTTGAGGTTTTCCCATTTGCCGAAGGATTCGCGGATCGGCGCCTTGCTGGCCTTGCCTTCCTCTTTCATCTTCAGATAGGCCGGGGATTCGTGCAGGCTCAGGCGAATCCAGGTGGAAATCCCCAGCAGCACGATCGACAGCAGGAACGGAATGCGCCAGCCCCAGACTTCGAACTGATCACCGGTGAAGTAACGGCAACCGAGCACCACCAGCAGCGACAGCAACAGGCCAAGGGTCGCGGTGGATTGAATCCAGCTCGTATGGAATCCCCGTTTGCCGATCGGCGCGTGTTCCGCCACGTAAGTCGCGGCGCCGCCGTACTCGCCGCCGAGGGCCAGGCCCTGAAGCATGCGCAGCACCACCAGAATGATCGGCGCGGCGATGCCGATGCTGGCGTAGGTCGGCAGCAGGCCCACGGCGAACGTCGCTACGCCCATCAGGATAATGGTCGCAAGGAACGTGTATTTGCGTCCGATCATGTCCCCCAACCGACCGAACACCAGCGCCCCGAACGGCCTCACGATGAAGCCTGCGGCAAACGCCATCAGCGCGAAGATGAACGCCGTGGTGTCGTTGACCCCGGCGAAGAACTGCTTGCTGATCACCGCCGCCAGGGCGCCGTAGAGAAAGAAGTCATACCACTCGAACACCGTCCCCAGGGACGAGGCGAAGATGACCTTTCGGGTATCGGGGCTGGCGTCCGTGCTGCGCACGGCGTCCAGCGGCTGAGCGTGTTCTGACATATCGGTATCCCTCACAGTGATTGTTTTTGTTGTTTCCACTGGTGTTGCGTGTCCGGGTGATGCGCGATGTCTACAGGGTGTGGGCCATTTCCGTTTTCGGTGTGAGGTTCCTTGTCTCGGGGTTGAGCATCAGCTGTGCCGCTTTTTCAGCAATCATCAGCGTAGGCGAACAGGTGTTGCCGGAGGTAATGCGCGGCATGATCGACGCATCGGCAATCCGCAGCCCCGGTACGCCATGCACGCGCAACTGAGCATCGACCACAGCGTCCGCGTCGTTGCCCATGCGACAGGTGCCGACCGGGTGGAAAATCGTCGTGCCGATCTTCGCCGCTGCTTCGTGCAGTTGTTCTTCGGTCTGCAGGCTGGCGCCGGGCAGGTATTCCACCGGGTTGAAGGCTTGCAGGGCGGGGGCGCTGACGATGCGCCGGGTCAGGCGAATCGCGTCGGCGGCCACGCGCAGGTCTTCGGGATGGCTGAGGTAATTGGGCTGAATCAACGGGGCTTCTTGCGGATCGGCAGAGCGGATCTCGATCCGGCCACGGCTCTGCGGCCGTAAATCACACACCGACGCGGTGAACGCGGGGAAGCTGTGCAGCGGTTCGCCAAAACGTTCCAGCGACAACGGCTGCACGTGGTATTCGAGATTGGCCGAAGTCTGCTCCGGCCCCGAGCGGGCAAACGCGCCCAGCTGACTCGGCGCCATCGACAACGGCCCGCTGCGGTCATACAGATAGCGCAGGCCCATGCCCATCTTGCCCCACACGCTGCCGGCGATCTGGTTGAGGGTGCGGGCGTTTTCCAGTTTGTAGATCAGCCGCAGTTGCAGGTGATCCTGCAGATTGCCGCCGACGCCGGGCAGCTCATGCACCACGCCGATCCCGAGCTTCTCCAGCAGCGGACGCGGGCCGATTCCGGAGCGTTGCAGAATGCTCGGCGAGCCCACGGAGCCGGCGCACAGCACGATCTCCTTGCGCGCCTTGAAGCTCTTTTGTTGACCCTGCCAGCGAGCGCTGACTTTCGAGGCGCGACCGTCCTCGAACAGCACGCGATCCACTTCGACTTCGGTCAGTACCGTGAGATTGGCCCGATCGCGAATCGGCTTCAGAAACGCCTTCGCCGCATTCCAGCGCACCCCGGCCTTCTGGTTCACCTGGAAGTAGCCGCAACCCTCGTTGTCGCCCTGGTTGAAGTCATCGATGCTAGAGATTCCGCTCTGCTCGGCAGCGCTGCGGAACGCATCGAGAATCGGCCACGACAGGCGCTGGCGTTCGACCCGCCATTCACCCTTGTCGCCATGAAAATCCGCCGCGCCGGCAAAGTGGTTTTCGCTCTGTTTGAACAGCGGCAGCACGTCGCTCCAGGCCCAGCCCGGATTGCCCTCGGCGGCCCAGCGGTCGTAGTCGTTGGCCTGGCCGCGCATGTAGATCATGCCGTTGATCGACGAGCAGCCGCCCAGCACTTTGCCACGCGGGTAACTCAGCGCGCGGCCATTGAGGCCCGGTTGTTCTTCGGTCTTGAAGCACCAGTCGGTGCGCGGGTTGCCGATGCAGAACAGGTAACCCACGGGGATGTGGATCCACGGATAGTTGTCGCGCCCGCCGGCCTCCAGCAACAGCACGCGCCGCTGCGGATCCGCCGACAGCCGATTGGCCAGCAAACACCCGGCCGGCCCGGCGCCGACCACGATGTAATCGAATTCATCGAGGGAAGTCTGCATTCCCTGACCTCGCTTATTGTTTTTGTTGTCAGTCATCCTAGTTGTTAGCTTTCGTCAAAAGAATGTTAGTTTTTGCGCAGCCGCTGTGCGTTTTCAAACAGCGCTTCCTGACGATAGCCGACAAGGACAAGCCATGTTCGACTGGAACGACCTGCGGTTCTTTCTTGAGTTGCAACGCAGCGGCCGACTGCTCACCGCTGCCCGCCGCCTGAACACCACGCACGCCACCGTCGCCCGGCATATCGAAGCCATCGAAAAAAGCCTCGGCACCGCGCTGTTCGTCCAGCACGCCCAAGGCTACGAAATGACCCCGGCGGGGGAGGCGCTGCTCAAGCATGCCGAGGCCATGGAAAACGTCGCGTTGCTGGCCCAGGAAGAAATCACTCAATCCACGGCACCGCTGGGCAAGATCCGCGTCGGCGTCACGGAAGGTTTGGGCATCATGTTCCTCGCCAGCCGCATGATCGGATTGTTCGAACGCTATCCGGGGCTGGAAGTGGAACTGGTGGCGGTGCCGCGCTTCGTCAGCATCCTCAACCGCGAGGCGGAAATCAGTATTCATCTGGAGCGGCCGGCGGCAGACATGCTGGTCACCCGCAAACTCACCGATTACCGGCTCGCCCTCTATGCCAGCCGCGCTTACCTCGACAATGCGCCGCCGCTGCGCACCCGCGAGGATCTTGGCCGGCATGCGTGGATCGGCTATGTCGATGATCTGCTGTTCAGTCAGGAACTGATGTTCCTCAACAGCTTCTGCCGCAATCCCCGCGTGGTGTTTCACAGCACCAGCGTGATCGCCCAGCAGCAGGCAGCGCGTTCGGGGCTGGGGATTGCGGTGCTGCCTTGCTATATGGCGGCGTCGGATCCGGACCTGGTGGCGCTGTTGCCGGATGAGAGCATCGAGCGCAGTTACTGGATCAGCACGCGGCGGGAGTTGCACAAGTCGGTGCGGTTGCGGGTGGTTTGGGATTATGTAGTGGGGTTGTGTGAGGCGGAGCAGGGGTTGCTGCTCAACCTTTGAGATCCCAGTTGCGCAGCCTCAAAGTGTGCCGACGCTGGTGGGTGTGGGTTTGAACGCCAGTGTCACCTGATTATTGGCCCCGGCCTGCCACTTCTGCACGTCGTTGGGGTTGGTCTCATTGCGGATGATGCACTTCCATTCAAGAATATCCCCTGGTTTTGCCCCGTTTATTTTTATTTGGCGAGCCCATGTTGGATAGAGGGGGTCAGTGGGCTTGGGAAGGGGGGGCTGAAATGTATCAAGCTTTACAGCTTTCGCCGGATCCCAATTGCCTAGATCTGGGAGGTTACCGACGACGTAGACGCTGTAGCCCGACGTTGTCACACCGTTGTTGCACTGAAAATCCACCGGAAGAAAATAAGTAAACGTGACGGTGCTTTGTGCATTGCTGATCAAGCTCAGCATCGCCAACCAAAGAACACCCTTTGGCACTGGATGACGAATCCGGAACATGTTGAACGCCTCGATTGACTGTCATTGAGGCCAGCGTAAACCTGGCCAGACGGCAGGTAACCTGACAGAACTGACAGTCCTTTAGAGCACTTCGCGATAGCGTCGCTGGGGTTTCATCAATTTCTTCTGCACTGCGCTGCCTTTGGGGCAAGTTCACCTATCCTTCCATGCAACTAAAATCACCGCCAATGGGTCATTCGATTTGCGGAGGTTGAGTCATCTCGCCGAACCTCGACAACGAAGACGTTACCCGTGGCTACTCACCTCGATCGCCGCAACAACCTGTCCCTCGACAGCCTGAATTTCTTTCTCGCCGACGTGCGTGACGGGCTCGGCCCTTATTTGGCGATTTATCTGTTGGCGGTTCACCACTGGGAGCCGGCGAGTATCGGGCTGGTCATGACAATTGCCGGGATCGCCGCGCTCATCACCCAAACCCCGGCGGGCGCGCTGGTCGACAGTACACGTTTCAAACGGGCGCTGATCGCGATTGCCGCGCTGGTGGTCACCGGAAGTTGTCTGCTGCTGCCGTTCGTGACCTCATTCAGCCTCGTGGCCGTGACGCAAGCCATCAGTGCCGCCGCCGCTTCGATCTTCGCCCCGGCCATTTGCGCGATCACCCTCGGGATCACCGGGCCTCGCGCCTTCACGCGAAGAACCGGGCGCAACGAAACCTTCAACCACGCCGGCAACGCCTGCGCCGCACTGTTGGCTGGTTTGTCCGCGTATCTGTTCGGCCCGGTCGCGGTGTTTTATTTGATGGCGGTCATGGCGCTGGCCAGTGTGATTGCCGTCTCGTTCGTATCGGCCGATGCCATTGACCACGATCTCGCCCGAGGTCTTTCACCCAGCGAAGCGGGGCAGGGCAAGCAGCCTTCGGGGCTGTCCGTGTTGCTCACCAACCGGCCGCTGCTGATGTTCGCGATTTGCTGTGCGCTGTTTCATCTGGCGAACGCGGCGATGCTGCCGCTGGTGAGTCAGAAACTGGCGCAAACCAATCTGCAGATGGCCACGCCGCTAACGTCCGCCTGCATCGTCGCGGCGCAAATGGTGATGGTGCCGGTCGCGTTGCTGGTCGGGGCCAGGGCGGATGTGTGGGGGCGCAAGCCGTTGCTGCTGGCGGGGTTCCTGATCCTGCCGCTGCGTGGCGTGTTGTATGTGCTGTCCAACGATCCGTGGTGGCTGGTGTCGGTGCAGTTGCTCGATGGTATTGGGGCGGGGATTTTCGGCGCGCTGTTTCCGGTGGTGGTGAAAGACCTGACGCTGGGGACCGGGCATTTCAATATCAGCCTTGGGGCAATCTCGACGGTGTTCGGTCTGGGCGCAGCGTTGAGCAATAGCCTGGCGGGGATTGTGGTTCAGGAGGCGGGCTACAGCGCTGCGTTTCTGACGTTGGCAGCGGTGGCGATGGCAGCGCTGGCGCTGCTTTGGGTGGCGGTGCCGGAGACGGTGTCGCGGGGTGCGTTGGAATACGGGCACATTGGGTGAGCCGCCTCCTGCAACGCTTGTGTATCGGCTTGCTTGAGCTCCGGCAAATTGAAGATCGATATTCAGGCCAAACCGCCCGGGATCTGGCCTGTTCCGATCCCGGGCGCTGGTGATGGCTTGTCGTTTCAAGCCGCGACCGAAATCGGGCTGATCGCTTGTTGCTTCCAGGCTTTCGGTGACATGCCTTCAGCTTTGGCGAATGTACGGCTGAAGTGAGCTTGATCGCAAAAGCCGCATTCCAGTGCGATCTCTGTGAGCAGCATCGAGGAGTCCTTCATTAACTCTCTGCTTTTCATGACCCGCTGTTCACGCAGCCATTGCTGCGGGGACATCCGGGTGCTTTCCTTGAACAGGCGGGAGAAGTGACTGCGCGACAAAGCGCAGGCTTCGGCCAGTTCAGTCACGGTAATGCCGGTATCCAGCCTGTCGAGCATCAGTTTTTGGGCAGTCCTGATCTGCCAGGGTTTGAGCTGTCCCGTCGAAGTCAGGGTGAGCGTCGCCAGCACGGTAGATTTATCCATGTTCATACACATCCGGAAATTCAGGTAACAGGATGCGCGCGGCTGACTCGACTCAGTCGACAGCGCACCCTTTGCAAGTCTGGACAGCCCCTGGGGCAGGGGCCGGCGATGGCTCAGACAGACGCAGCGACTGGCGCCAGGGAGGGGCCATGCTGAACGCGCTCAGGCGCTTTGTGCACCATGGTGTAGGCGTAGTCGACGCCCATGCCGTAGGCACCGGAATGTTCTCTGACCAGTTCCATCACCGCGTCGTAGGTGGCGCGGTTCTTCCAGTCCCGTTGCCATTCCAGCAGCACCTGCTGCCAGGTCACCGGTACGACGCCAGCCTGGATCATGCGCTGCATGGCGTAATCGTGGGCCTCTTTGGTGGTGCCGCCGGAGGCGTCTGCGACCATATAGATTTCATACCCGGCATCGTTCATTGCCGACAGGGCGAAGGTGGCATTGCACACCTCGGTCCACAGACCGGAGACGATGATCTTGTTGCGACCATTTTTCTTGAGTGCGTCGCGCACCTTCTGATCGTCCCAGGAGTTCATGGAGGTGCGCTCCAGCAGCGGGGCGTCCGGAAACACGGCGAGTAGTTCGGGATAGGTGTGACCCGAGAAGCTTTCTGTCTCAACCGTGGTGAGGGTGGTGGGGACATTGAAAATCTTCGCTGCCTTGGCCAGGGCAACGGTGTTGTTCTTGAGCGTTTGCCGGTCGATGCTCTGCACGCCGAAGGCCATCTGTGGCTGGTGGTCGATGAAGATCAGTTGGCTGTTCAGTGGAGTCAGGACTTCAGTTTTAGGATTGTTCATTCTTGTTTCCTTTCAGCTCGATGTTGTTCAGTCGCACAAGTACATTCCTCAGCGTCATTGCTGAGGGCGAGCAAAAGATAACGAAACAAAATGTTTAATGGTGGCGCACGTTTGCACTCTTGAAGGCTCATTTTTGCGCCATTGAATGCGTGCTCGCGCTGCTAGCATTCGCCCACCCATACGGATCAGACCGATCCCTCATGAGCTGGAGAATGCAATGGCAGCTACACAACCGTTCAACAAGCAGACCGCCTACTGGGGCGTCCCCTGGGAAGAGGCCTATGGCTATCCGCAGGCGCGGCGCTCAGGAAACGAGATCTACGTATCAGGCCAATTCAACCATGATGAAGAAGGTAATCTGGTCGCCCCGGCGCCGCTGAATGCCGACGGAAAACCCAGTGATTTCTCTTCGATGGGAGAGCAGATGCGGGTCTCTTACGACAACATTTCGAAGCTGCTCGCCTTGTATGGCGCAACGCTGCAAGACGTCGTCGAGGAAACGCTTTACGTGCTGGATATGGATGCTGCGTTCGCGGTCGTCGGCAAAGTGCGCAAGGCTGCCTATGGCACTGAGCGGCCTCAGTGCGCGAGCAATATCATTGGCGTGTCGAGACTTGCCCAGCGCCCGCAACTGATCGAGATCGCATGCAAGGCCGTGATTGGCGCGCGAAACATCTGAGCTGCACTCCCGGTTTCGATTTAGATGACCGGGAGTATCGACTGCCCTTCGACCAAGGGTTTCTGACTGGCCACGGCAGCCGCGCAGAAGGTCATGAATGCCTTGACGCGCCACGATTTTCGAATGTCCTGGTGAGTCAGCAGCCATAACTCATCCTGAAGCTCCGGCACCACCGGCCCGGCACGTACCAGGCCTGGGGTGATGTCGCCCAGCATGCAGGGAAGGAATCCATATCCCAGGCCCGCCGCGATGGCCACGCTTGCCGCTGCAACGGAATCGGTGCGGTACGCGATGCGCTCGGCAGCGACTCTGCTTTCAACATAACGGGTCGCCCTCAGACCGCAGAGCGCTGCGGAGTAGGACACCCATGCCTGGCCCTCTTCGAAAAGGGGCGAGTCAGTCATCTGCCTGGCAGAGCAATAAGGTGCCCAGGCAATGTTTGCCAGTTTGCGGCCCACCAGGCTTTCCGCGGGTTTTCTCGTCGCCCGAATGGCGATATCCGATTCATCCCGGGCGAGGCTGAGGGTTTCATTGCCCACCAGCACCTCGATGGTGATTCCCTCATTCAGAGCCTTGAAGTCCGCGATGATGGGGGTGAAGAAGTACAGCAGCAGCGAGTCGCTGGTGGTAATTCGAAGCTTTCCGAGGGGCCCCTGACCTGAACGTGAAACACGCCGCGTGACACTGACGATATCCAGCTCCACACGCTCGGCGAGTGCTCGCAGTTCAGCACCCTCGGCGGTGAGCAGATATCCGGATTTGCGATGATCGAACAGTGCGACACCGAGCGTGCGCTCAACTTGAGTAATCCGGCGCGAAACGGTGGATACATTGATGCCAAGCTTTTTGGCCGTAGCCGAACGATTGCCGCAATCACTGAGCGTCTTGATGATGCGCAAGTCGTCCCACGAGAGCTGGCTGGCAGCCTCGCCGGCGTCCCACTTTTTCCCGTCAGGGGGAGTCAGAGCCTTTTCAGTTGGCGATTTCACACAGTTCGTTCCGGATGCGAGGGCGGTGATGATACGAGAAGAGGTGGGGGGGAAGCAGCCATATTACTCAGATATGCAGCCAGGCCAGTGAACCCAGCATGACCCCCAAACCCGCCGCCCCGAACGAGACGCGCCTGAGCCATTCCTTGCGCGTCAGCAGGGTGATGGCCGCCAGTGAAATGGCGATTTGAATCGCGGTCATGGCCTGGGCCCAGCGGTGATGCTGGTGCAAAACCTGCTCTGACTTCTCGTCCCACTCTCGCGCCTGCAGCTCAAGTGTTTCCGCCTTTTTGCGGGCTTCTTCTTTCTGCTCCGCATAGCGCCGCGCCTCGGCAACGTAATGAGCGGAGTCCAGCCCCGGAAGATGGCTGGCCAGTTCCGACAGGTTCTGCCGACTGGACTTGGCCTGGTAGTAGTTCCACTCGTTGGCCGCTTCGGTCTTCTGGATGGCGGCGTTGTTTTTGTCCATGGCCGCCTCACTCTCCGTAGAACCGGCCTGATAACTCATCAGGGCGCCGACCGTCGCCATGATCGCCGTCATGACCGCGATCTTGCTGGCAAAACTATCGCCTTTTGCATGGGCATGATGGGTGGTGTGTTCAACGTGTTGCTCGTGAGGACTGGGGACTTCGAACTCTTCAGGCATGACGGTCGGACTTGGATTGATGGAGGAATTTGCGCGGATTATGCAGGGTGGCCGGTTTTTTAGACACAGGGGGCTGGCGTTGTCTGGATGAAAGCTGACGAGCTGATTTATGTATTCCCGTCGGGCTGCGAAACAGTCTCTCTCGTCAGAAATTAAACACGAAAAACGTGGCCTGTTTATGAGATGCCTCTAGTCACATCCCGATGCCCACAACGCCTTGCGCCACGCCCTACACCTAAGACAGAATCCGCCGGCTTGTGCGTCTGGGGCTCCCTCCGTAACTTGATTCCCGTCACTGCTCATCAGTGATCGGGTCTGCAAGCCCGCCGGAAAAACCAGTCGCACAGCCCTGCCAAAAGGACGCTCGTTTGTGTCCGCTCAATGGCGGCTTTGTGCGGGAGACCCTAGGGTCTGCCGGGTGCCTGGTTTCCCGGTCTTGCAGACCCGCACTTGGCTGCCACCCATCATCTGCAAGTGATGCTGGTAGCTCCTAATCAAAATCAGGAGTTTCACCATGATCAAACCAACACCAAATCCACCAGAAACCGATCCGGTCTCACCCTACAAATTCCCCGATTCCAGAGCCCTTAACGAAGCCGCCGAACGCGCCCTCGACCATTACCTGACCCCGCAACAACGCATCATGGGCAGCCACACCACACACGACCCCATGTTCCTGGCCAACCCGGCCTACAACAGCGAATCCCTGTTGGCCAACGCCAGCGAATCCCTCGATTCCGCCAGCGAAATGCTCAGCAACTTCGCCGCCATCCTTGAGCCTGCACATCGCAGGACTGCTCTGGGAATCGCCCAAGTGGTCATGGTCGCAGGGCTGGCCGTGAATCAGGCGCTGGATAAGGTAGAGCTGAAAGCGTAGAGGCTGTATGCAAGTAAAAAGGGAGCAGATCCATTATCTGAATCTGCTCCCTTTTTTGTTCGATGAACTCAGCCGTTGGCGTCTGCTCGTTTTTGCGCCGTTACGATGCAAGCCTTGTAGAAATTGGAATGGAAATCGCTGATCGCTTTCTGCTGCAAGCTCTCGCTTGAGTACTGAGGAATCGCGTACGCCTCGCGAATCAGCGTCTTGAACAACTCACCCACATACTCGCTCTGCTTGCCTGCCGCTTCGGCCAGTTCCCACACCGAATCCATGGGCGCGCCTTGCTGCCTGCTTTTCATGACCTGTTTGGCCGAGTTTTCTATTCGCTGACACTCTTCGAGCTCTTCCTGCGGCACAGGGGAGGCATGAGCGGAAAGGCTGATGGCAAAGGTTATCGCTGCTGCAGCAAGAGATTGTTTGTGCACGAGGTGTCGTCCGTGATTTTGAGGCTGAACCTTATCATTCATGGCGTGGCGCCACCATTGTGGGAAGCCAAGCGCTGGCACAGGGCCACGCCTTGCGTCACCTCGTTTCGACTGTCACCCTCCGGTCCGTTCTCAAAGGATCAGAACAAGGAATCAAGGATTGAGTGGCTACGTTCCCAACCCGCCTAAAAACTATCGCAACACAGGCACCAGACCCGTCGATATTCATGCCCAGCGTTGGGCCGAGTATGAGAAACACGGGAAAGAGCCTGCGCGTGAGCCTGAAAAAATCGGCATAGCCCTGCGGATCGGAGTGTTCTTCGATGGTACGGGGAACAATGCCAACAACGCTGCGGCCGGACTTCTGTGCGGCGCTCATCATCCGATTGCGGCTAAAGATATCGATGCTAGCTGCAAGCCATATATGAGCGATCCGGATAGTAGTTATGGCAATGATGTCAGCAACATCAAAAAGCTCAGCGAGCTGTACGACGCAGTTCCGGTAGCACAAGCGGGACGAGCCTCTCGCGTTGTCTACGTCGAAGGTATCGGTACTCGATCCGGGGAAAAAGACAGCACATTCGGTGCCGGTACAGGGCGAGGGGAGACAGGAGTTGCCGGGCGAGTCGAATCCTCGTTTCCCATGATTCAACAAGCAATCAATCGAGTCCTGGAAGATAACCCAGACAGTGAAATCACCTCACTGACGTTTGATACGTTCGGTTTCAGCCGTGGTGCGGCTGCCGCACGTCATTTTGCTAACGAAATTGTTCGTGGCAGTCGCGGTCCTCTCGGTCATGTGTTGCGAAATCTGCCCAGAGCCTTCAGCTCCAAATTCAATGACCAATACAAAAGCGATATCAATATGGGGTTTATCGGCTTATTCGATACAGTACCCTCGATAGCCGGTTGGTCAAATTTGGGAGATATCAAAAGCCCAATCGCGACGGGTATCAAACTTTACCTTGATCGTCGCTTTTTCACTGATGTCGTTCAGTTGGTTGCTCGTGATGAACACAGAGCCAACTTCGCACTCAGTCGCGTCAAGCCGGATCATCTGGAGATTACTCTGCCTGGAGTGCATTCCGACATCGGTGGGGGTATCTGGAGGACGCGCAGGAATGTGTTCTTGTAAGCCCGATGCAAACACTCATCGTGCCCCTGAACACCGACGTCGTGACAACCTCGATCTATAGCGATGCGGTTAACGTTAGAAACCAGTGGTTATCCAATGGATGGCCGGCAGACATGCTTGAGGTTGTGACTCCAGATGCTCTTCTGGTGCCAAACAGCCCGCAAGATCGGCTGAGTCCAAGTGCTAAACGCGTTTACGCAGCTGTACAGCTCAGGCGTCCGGTGAGTGGCATGCTATCCAGAGTTTACCTGAAGGTGATGCACCATCTGGCAAAAGAGAAAGGCGTTCGCTTCAACGATATTCCTGACACACCGGACTTGACCATTCCAGCAGAACTTCAAGCTTTGTGTGATCGGTTCGTTGCGGGTGACTACAGCACCACGGCTGAAGAGGAGCAACTGCTGAAACTCAAGTACATTCACATGTCCGCAAACTGGAACCATCCACTCGGCCGCAGAGATGGCAGCGGAATAAATGCGGTATACATCAACGCCCCGACAGCCGACACCATCCGCGTGCTGCATCCCCACGTACCTGATTGGACGCTTTGGTAATGAGAGTTCTTGTAACCCTGCTTTGTGCTTTGTTCACGACTGGATGCCAGTCTGCGGATCCACTGTCTGCCAAAAATGACCCTAAGTCCGAGTCGTGGGAGCTCGCGTTTACGGAGCCTTACTACATGAAAGTGTGGGTGGAGGACAGCGCCGTCGAAGATATAAACGGCAAGCTGTTCAAGCGTACGGGGGGAGGTACGGCCGCTGGCGGGGAACCTGAGGACGGTAAAGAGTCTGCACGAGGCTGGCACGCTGTGGGTGCTGCTGCAAAGCCAGTGATTGGTGCCGATCTCCCCAAGCGCATTTACGTAAGGTGGCAATCGATAGTCGAACCTCAGACCTATCGTGTCTGGTTGGACGTACCCGAGGAGGCCAGACAACTAATGCAGACTTCGGTCAATCAGCGTTGCCCGGAAACTCCAAAGGAGCAAGCGAGTTACTCCGCTTCTATCTATCTGGGGCTGGCACCAGGTGGGGTTGTACAAGTCTGGGTCAGAGACTCGTGTCACCATCCGGTGAAAGTAGCACGGGCCCAAGCCGAGATCGAGACGCTAGGTCCGAGTCAGGGTAAGAACCAAGGTCGTTACGCATATCCGGTGAGTGAGAAGTCGCAACGCTACATCGAGAAATTTGGCATTCCATACGGAAGTTGGTAGCTGTCAGCAAATGAGGCAATTCATAAGTTTGCTATCTGTGTTGTTAATTGCTGGATGTCATTTGATTGATCCGTTGTCAGCCAAAAATGATCCTAAGCCCGAATGGTGGGAGATGGCCTTCATTGAGCCTGACTACATGAAGGTCTGGGTAGAGTACAGCTCAGTACAAGACATCACCGGAAAGGTTTTCTTCAGGACGGGCGGCGGCACCGCCGCTGGCGGTGAGCCTGAAGACGGGACAGAGTCTGCTAGGGGCTGGAAGGGCGTTGGCGGCAGTGGAAGAAAAGTAGTGGGTGCCGACCTACCCATTCGTATTTACGTTCGCTGGCAATCCATCGTAGAACAGAAGACATGGCAGGCTTGGGTGGACATTCCTGAGGAGGCCAGGCAACTGATGGTGTCATCTACCAATCAGCGTTGTCCGCAGACGCCTGATCAAAAGGCAAGGTATATGGCGTCGATCTATCTGGGGTTGGCTCCTGGGGGCGTCGTGCAGGTTTGGGTAAGAGACTCGTGCCATCATCCGATGAAAGTAGCCCGAGCCCCAGCCGAGATCGAGCCGTTGGGGCCTAGTCAGGGCAAGAATGAAGGGCGTTATGCGTATCCGGTCAGTGAAAAGTCCAAGCGCTATATCGATAAATTCGGTATTCCGTACGGAAGTTGGTAATTCTTGAAGGTCAGGAGTAGGGAAAAATCCATCCCCACTTTTTGAGGACTAAACAGATATATACCAAGGAGCTGCAGAGTCGGTATGAACGTGCTTCTGCTTTTCAGGCAGGAACGGCGTATCGAGCGTGCCCAGTGCTATCGAAACCCAGTCGGAAAACTCACCTTGAGACCGTGACCAGAACAAAGTAGAACCGCATTCCGAGCAGAACTCGCGTAATACCGACTCCGAAGAAACATAGGATTTAATGCTGGCGGAGCCACGGAGTATGCGAAGTGTGCTTTGCGGAACACTGCCGTACGAAGCGAATGCGGCCCCGTGACCTTTACGGCATTGACTGCAATGGCAATGGCTCACTGCTTTTGGTGAGGTGGTTAATTCGTAACCGACGACTCCGCACAAACAGCTTCCCTGGTACACCTCTGACATACGCTTTCCGTTCAGGTGAAAAACGTCAGCGTAACCGTCTCAGTCTGATCAGTCGACTGATCGCTTAACTCCTGAAGTGAGGCTCGGCAAAGGAAAACTCTCGGCCAAGAGCATTCCAGACGACAGGCCGTTACTGATCAAGCATGCTCCCCGATACACCACCACTGAACTTCGACTTCATCATCGTCCTGGGTTACATCATGCCCATGCTCAATGAAGTTCTCGGGCACATTCAACGCAAGCCTTTCGCTCAAGTGTATCGGGGTAAGCGAGTTATGCTGCCCCAGAAAACTCAAGTAGTACTCACGGTCATAGAACACTGTCACTTCGCTCTGATGTAACCAGGGCCATACCACCAGGCAGGCAATGCGGTAGTAACCTTGGCTGCGATCCGCTGCGCGGGAAAGATGAGCCGCTGCTTCGAGCAATTGCTGAACACAGAAGGCCTGCACTTCGATACGTGCTTGCGGACCTTGAACGAGGTTGTTGAGTACCGGGATTTTCCAGTGTGTGTAACGCTCTTGCTCATCGCTGCGAGGATGGAACTCGCCGCTAAAACTCGCGGCCCAGTGCTCCAAGGAGCGGAGGTGACGGGGGATGTTTCGGACTTTTTTGTTACTGAGGAACAATCTTCGCAAGGGGATATCCTTATGGGGCTTGATGACCAAACTATTTTTATATTTATGAAACGAGGATGTTAACGGCAGTACTCGCCAACCGCTCCCCATTAACCACCACGTGCACCGCATGCTCCCCCGCATAATGCTTGCGCGTGGTGAAATCCTTGATTACTTGCCTGCGGGCCACCACCTCGCTCCCAAACCCAGCCAAATCCAACGTCTTCAACTTGAAAACCTTGGCCGAAGTCCCGCCATTCGCCTTCACATAGTCAATCGCATAATCAATCACCAACCGCTGTTCCACCGGCGCCAACGACCGCACGGTGAATGACAAAGTGATCGTGTCCCCAAGCCGCACAACCGCCGGTTCGACCTTCACATCCAGCAACTCAACCTCAGCCTTGGCCCCAGCACCAATAACAGTGAGTGCCCGCAAATCCCCCTGTTTGATCAAGCTCCGCAATGCATGTTTGGCAATCCACGCCGTGTGCTTGTTCTCCAGCGCCCACCCCTCAACCGTATTCAGCACCCACTCCGGATGCTCTTTGGTCACGTCATTCAAATGATTCGCCACTGACTTGCGCACGTACAAACTTTCATCCGCCTTCAACCGGTCAAGAATCCCGGCGGCCAATTGCGGGTTTGCCTGCACCGGTTCCAGCCGAAACGACCATGGCAGGCGAGGGCGGCTGCCTTCGCTGGCGAGGCGGCGGACGTGGTGGTTTTCGTCTCGGGTCCAGTCGTGCATCCGTTCCAGCGAGCGTTCCAGGTCGCTGCGCAGGAAGTGGCGGATGGCGAATTCGGAGGAGCCGAAGGTGGTGAAGTACTTCAGGGCTTCCATCGAGGTGTCGAATGCGTGTGTACCGTAGCTCGCGACGTAGTGCGGCAGGCTCATGCTGACGAAGCCGCTGTTCAGGCGTGGGGCGAGTTCGCGCAGTACGGCGAGGGAATCGGTGTAGTCCAGTGGCAGCACGGCGTGCAGGCTTGCGCTGACGCGGGCCATGCGCTGCATGACCGAAAGGTCGGCGAGGCCGTCGTTGGCGTGCTTGAGAAAGGCCTTGGCCTTGAACGCCGGGTACACGGCGCTCATTTCGCTGGCGATGTGTTGCAGACGCTCGGCGTTGAAGATTTCTTTCAGGGCCGGGGCGGCGGTTTCGGTTGTGCTCATGATCAGTTCATCGGGGTGCTGATGAACGCTTCGAGGCCTTCGGCGTACGCGGTGTACTGGGCGATGCGCGGGAAGCGTTGGGCGTCGATCTGGTCAGGGACGACGAGGCCGGTGAAGCTCCAGGCGACGGCGAGGGTGATGCCGTCCTGCTGGAGGGTGCCATCGGTAGGCAGCGGATGTTTTTGCAGTTCGTGTTCGAGGGCGGTGAAAGCGGCGGCGAGTTGGCCTTCGACGCGTTCGACCCACGGCTGATATTGAATGTCGGCCGGGCGCAGGTTGCGTTCGTAATACAGCTGCACGGCTTTTTCGCAGGCGGCGAGGCCAAGGCCGATCAAGCGCAGGGCTTGTACCCGTTGCGACAGGTCGGTGGGCAGCAGGGTTTTGCCGGACAGGGCTTCGAGGTAGTCGAGGATCAGCGTCGAGTCGATCAGCACTTCGCCGTCGTCGAGGACCAGGGTCGGCGCCTTGACCACCGGGTTGATCTGCTGGAAACGCTCGAAATGGCGGAACACCGACACCGGGTCGTGCTCCAGTTCGATCCCAAGGCTCTTGGCAGAGATCGCTACGCGGCGCACATAAGGGGAGTCCAGCATGCCGATCAGTTTCATGACGCGTTCCTTCAAGTCAAACCGGGGGGAGGGCATAACGTAGCCGAGGTTGGGACGATTGTCAGTCCCGAGAACGGGCTGGTTTTGCCGTCGGTGATTGTAAAGAAATGCGACAAAGCGCCGCTCATCCGCCGTTTGTCTTCTATATACAGCCGCTCGACTGAATTTCTTGCTATAAACGCACTCCGATGAGCGCCGTAGGGCCTGTGTCAGAGCACTTTCCGGGCTTTGTCGGACAAATTCCCTGTATTTACAGTTGCTGAGGCCTCAAACGGGCCTTAGACTGCCGCCCCTTCGTAAATTGAGTGCCGGGTGGCGTTTGCAATAAACGATGCCTTTCCGATGACCGCAGGCGGTTCGCCGGAACGCTCCCTAATTCGCCTTAATGCACGTTTTTTTATAGAGATATCAATGACAAAGGACAAGTTGCTGGCCATGCCGGCAGATGACTACATGAATGCCGAGCAACACGCTTTCTTCAGCGAGCTGTTGCAGAACATGAAAGTCGAAACCCACGAGCGCATTGAGCAAAACCGTATTGCCATCGAGAGCCTGGACACCCCGGCTGACCCGGCGGACGCCGCCTCGGTGGAAGAAGAGCGCACCTGGCTGGTAAACGCGATCGATCGCGACCAGCGCATGCTGCCTCAGCTGGAACAAGCCCTTGAGCGTATCAAGGAAGACAGCTTTGGCTGGTGCGACGACAGCGGCGAGCCTATCGGCCTGAAACGCCTGCTGATCAGCCCGACCACCAAGTACTGCATCGAAGCTCAAGAGCGTCACGAGCAAATCGACAAGCACCAGCGTCAGGCCTGATTCCTGAGGCGACCCCTTCAATGCGGGTCGTCGCGAAAAGATCGCAGCCTTCTGCAGCTTTTGTTTAAAGCGGCAGAAGGCTGCGATCTTTGCTTTTTCTCGTCTGCCGGAAATCCCCGCGCCGTTCCATTGACCTGCCACAGACCCACGACTAACGGACCATGGATAATGGCCTTGTAGTGGCGTTTAATGCAGTCACAACAATGAGAACAAGCGTGGGGTAACAAAATGACGAGAGATGGATCTCTGGTTGCGGCTCTGCCTGCACCAGTTGTTTTGCCGAAGAATAATCGCTGGCTGTCGCCGACCCTGCAAAGCATCGCCCTGATGCTGTTGCTGGCCGGGATGACCTTCGGCGAATGGCCGTTATACGTGGGCATGCCGCTGGCGGTGCTGATTGTCTGGCTGCCGCGCCTGCGCTCCCGTGCTGTCCCCGATGCGCAGCCGGTCGATAGCAGCAACGCGATGTCCGAGCTGACGCGCGACCTTTCCTACACCACCAGTCATAACGCGCTGTCAGCCGCCGGCGTGGCGTTTTCCGTCAAGGAGCTGGCCGGCAAGCTGCAATCGCAACTCGATGCGGCCGCGCAGATCGTCAACAACGCCGAAGTGATGATCGCAACCGAGCAAGCCACATCCCAGCTCAGCCGCGAAGCGCTCGGCGCTGCGAGCGAAGCCCATCACAGCAGTGCAGCGGGGCGCACCGAGCTGGTCGACTCCATTTCCCGCATGCATCAACTCAGTCAACGCGCCAATGCCAGTCGTGAACTGATCGAAGCCTTGAGCGAGCGCAGCGACGACATTCAGCGCGTGACCCTGGTGATTCAGTCGATTGCCAGCCAGACCAATCTTCTGGCGTTGAACGCAGCGATTGAAGCGGCCCGGGCCGGTGAGCATGGTCGCGGTTTTGCGGTGGTGGCAGATGAGGTGCGTGGTCTGGCTGCTCGGACGGCAACGGCCACCGGTGAGGTGGGCGAGATGGTCGCCGACATTCAGCAGCGCACCGCGCAGGTGGTGGAGCAGATCCGCCAGCTCTCCGACGATTTGCACACCGGTGTCGAGCAGGTCGAACACACTGGTCAGCACCTGGAAAACATCGCGCGACTGGCGGCCGGGGTTGAAAGCCAGGTCGGTGAAATCGCCCGGGGCGCCGAAACCAATCGCGAACAACTCGACAGTTTGTTCACCGCCATCGAGCAAATGCGCAGCGATCTGGCAATCAGCGACCAACAGACCCGGCGCCTGGCCGAAGCAGCGGTGCAGATGGAAGGGCAGGCGGAAACCATCAGCGAGCGTCTGGCCGAAGTCGGGCTGGATGACTATCACCAGCGCATCTACGACCTGGCCCGCGAAGGTGCGAGTCAGATTGGTGCGCGTTTCGAGGCCGATGTCGAGCAAGGGCGGATCAGTCTTGAGGACTTGTTCGATCGCCAGTATCAGCCGATCCCGAACACTCAGCCAGCCAAGTTCCAGACCCGTTTCGACCGCTACACCGATCAGGTGCTGCCGGCGATTCAGGAGCCCCTGCTGCCGCGCCACGAAGGTCTGGTGTTCGCCATTGCATGTACGCAGCAGGGTTATGTGCCGACCCACAATCAGGCATTCAGCCAGCCGCTGACCGGCGATATGCAGACCGATACCGTGCATAACCGCACCAAGCGCAAGTTCGCCGACCGCACAGGCATACGTTGCGGCAGTCATCAGCAACCGGTGCTGTTGCAGACCTACACTCGCGATACCGGCGAGCTGATGCACGACCTGTCGGTACCGATCATGGTCAAGGGACGGCACTGGGGCGGGCTGCGTCTGGGGTACAAACCCGAGAATCCGCGCTGAGGCATTGTTGCCGGAATTGCAATGAAGCTGTGCACCCGCGTTGCTGTTTCCGCTTGATCCAAATCATTAACATGCCTGCATAGTTAGGTAGCTAATGAAGTTGGGAGGTCAGCATGCAATGCAGAGTCGATGTCGCGGTGATGATCGGCAGCGGTGTTCCGGCCGGGCTGCGTGCGATGGGGCAAAGCGTCTGCTGGGTGGTGTTGCTCAACGGTGAGCGGCGGGGCACGGCGTTCGCCAGCCGTGACGAGGCCGAAGAGTGCAGGGCTGCGTGGCTCGCGCAGTTGAAAGACGAGCCCGGTAGCAGCCTGCACTGATTGCGTTTAATGATCGTGGGCCACCCGTGATTCCAGCGAGCGGGCGAGGGCACAGGCGGCGTTGTGATCCTCACGGAAACCTCTTACACGGCCGGTCGACTTTTCTCTGATATGGAAAAAGGCGTTACCGGCCGGAATCACTTGAAACCGCGGTTCCCGACCAAATGACTCTGATGCGTTGTCAGTGCCAAGGCCTGGGGCATTCAAGACAAAGGGTTGTTCGTAAGCCACGGCAAAATGCGTCAAAGTGCACATATGAAGTCCTTTTCATGGATTGACCCGCATTTACAGACGGTTGCGGGTAGTCGCAAGCAGCGTCGCTGCTCTAGAATCGCCAACACCTGTTGACGGCATGGCGTTATCTAAAGCAATTTTTTGCGTGCGATATGTCGGAAAAGTGCTTTTCTTGGTGAGTATTTTCCCTAAAGTTTGTAGTCAGTTTTCTCTGGCCGACCGTGAAGCTTTTTCCTTCAACATTTGGAGAACGTCTTTGCAGGTTTCGCGAGCGCCATTCCAGTAGTCTTGTGAACCTCGCGCTGAACAAGCACTTTGCCCGTTCAGGCTTTTATTCGAGTCATTGCGCAATACCATCGGCCTGGCCGTTTTTAACGTCGTGCGCGTTTTTCGCGCGTGGCACTCTTTCAAGTGTGGGGATGTTTCTTTGGCAGTCAGTAACCTCGATATGCATGCTTTGTTCGTGCTGGGTGATTTGCGGGCAAAGCTGGTCAAGCAGTTTCAGTCGCGTTTTGTTTACATCACCGAGCAAAACGCTGAAGGCATTTACGTTGCCGAAATCGACACCGAAAGCGCATTGGTGGTCGATGACAAGCCCGGCCTCAAGCTCAAGGTCGGCGATCACTTCAGCGCTTCGGTATTGCCCAGCCGTGAAGGCGGCAAGATGGATATCCGTTTTCGCGAGATCAAGATGACCGTGTACGGACTGGGCGACTATGCCTTCGTCAGCACCGCCGACGGCCATGCCATCGTGTTCAAGGAAGGTCACAGCGCGGTCACCGTGTTCGCTGCCAATGAGCAATTGCAGGAAGGCCTGACCAAAACCCTGAAAGCCGTCACCGCCAAAGCCGCCAAATGGCGCAAGGGCGAGCTGGTGACCTTCAAGGCCAGCGAGTGACGGCTGTGAGTCGCGCCGATTTCCATCTGCAGAACCTCGACAGCGCCCGTGATGAAGCCAGGCGCCTGATTGATGCAAAAGCCGAATTGAAGAGCGCCTGGCTCGGTTGGGTCGCCTCGCAGATCTACGCTTTGCAGCCTGCGGAATACGCCAGCATGGTCAGACGCGAGCTTCAACGCTTGCAGGAAATGTCTGAAAAGTAGCCTCGCCCGTGGCATGCCCCTGAAAAAGCAGGAACCTCGTCTACAGTCAGTTGACTGAGTATTCAGAGGCTTGTGGTCTTCTGTCAGGCCATCCTGCTATTGCTGTGAACAGCACGAGGTGCAAAGCATGAACGGATTTCGACGGTGGCTGGCCGCTGGGCTGGTCACAATGGGCTTGATGGCTGCGATGCCAGCGGCCAATGCGGCACAGACCCCGATCCACTTCGCCGACCTGAACTGGGAAAGCGGCAGCCTGATCACCGATGTCCTGCGGATCATCGTCGAGAAGGGTTATGGTCTGCCGACGGATACGCTGCCGGGCACCACCATTACCCTGGAAACCGCGCTCGCCAACAATGACATTCAGGTGATCGGCGAGGAATGGGCCGGGCGCAGTCCGGTGTGGGTCAAGGCCGAGGCCGAAGGCAAGGTCGCCAGCCTGGGCGATACGGTCAAGGGCGCCACCGAAGGCTGGTGGGTGCCGGAATATGTGATCAAGGGCGATGCCGCCAAAGGCATCAAGCCGCTGGCGCCGGACTTGCGCAGTGTCAGTGATCTGAAGAAGTACAAGGACGTGTTCAAGGACCCGGAAACTCCGAGCAAGGGTCGGTTCCTCAACAGCCCCATCGGCTGGACCTCGGAAGTGGTGAACAAGCAGAAACTCACGGCGTACGGGCTGCAGGATGACTTCACCAATTTCCGCAGCGGTTCCGGCGCGGCGCTGGATGCCGAAATCAGTTCGTCGATCCGCCGGGGCAAACCGGTGCTGTTCTATTACTGGTCGCCGACGCCGTTGCTCGGCAAGTTCAAACTGGTGCAACTGGAAGAGCCGCCGTTCGACGCCGATGCCTGGAAGACCTTGACGGACGCCGACAACCCCAACCCGAAACCGACCCGTTCACTGGCCTCGAAACTGTCGATCGGGGTGTCTGCGCCATTCCAGAAGCAATACCCACAGATCGCGGCGTTCTTCAGCAAAGTCGATTTTCCGATTGAGGATCTGAACAAGGCACTGGCTGATATGAGCGAGAAACACACTCCGCCACGGGAAGCGGCGGAGGCGTTCATGAAGGCTCATCCGGATGTGTGGCAGGCGTGGCTGCCGAAGGATGTGGCGGACAAGGTTCAGGCAGGTTTATAGCAGCGCGGCGAGGGAGTTTCTCCCTCGCCGCTGTGTTTCAGAAGCGGGTTTGTACCGCCAGTTCAAAGGTGCGCGGCGTGCCCAGGTAATACGCCGGCGACACATGGGCGAATTCGGCATACACCTCGTTGGTCAGGTTGCGCACCCGGCCGGTGACGGTGGTTTGCGAATCGACCTTGTAGCTGAGGAAACTCCCGAACAACGTGTACGACGGCACGGTCATGGTGTTGGCATTGTCTGCATACACCGAGGCCACGTACCGCGCATCAACCCCGCCTTGCCACTGTGGGGAAAAGTCATAGGTCAGCCATAGATTACCGACCCGGTCCGGCACATTGGTCGGCGTGTTGCCCTTGCGTGAAACCACCACGCCGGCGGCGTTCTTCTCGTTGAACTCATCGTACTGCGCATCGACCCAGGCGAAGTTGCCCTCGGCCAGCAGCTTGTCGGTGATCCGCAGGGAGCTGGCAATCTCGACGCCTTTGGACGTCTGCTGGCCGACTGGAATGCTGTTGGTCGGGTCCAGAGGATCGGTGACGGCAAAGTCCTTGCGCTCGATGGTGTAAGCCGCGACCGTCGCCGAACCGCGCCCGTTCAGGTAGTCGAACTTGCTGCCGATTTCCCATTGCTTGCCCGTTGAAACATCGAAGTCCTGAGTGCCATTGGGTTGTTCGGCGGCCGTGCTGTATTGCACATAGACATTGGCTGACGGAATGAACTGGTAGGTCAGGCCGACGCGGCCGGTGACCGGTTCCCAGCTGCGCTTGAGATGGCGCGGGTTGCTCGCTGTCACCACACGATGGTTGGTCACGTCCAGGTCTATGTCGTCATAGCGCAAACCCGTGAGCAACGAAAGCTTGTCGGTCAGTGCCAGACGGTTTTCAGCGAACAAAGCTTTGGTGGTGACCTCGTTGGTCTTGTCACTGACAAAACCGGGCTTCGTGCCCGGAATGTCATAGAAATGCCCCGGACGATAATTGTTCGGGTCCACGGTGCTGGCGCCTTTGACGTTGAGCGGCGAATTGGTGGTCTGGTTGACCTTGTATTCGAAGCCGCCGGACCAGGTGGTGGCGAGGCCGAACAGGATGTTGTCATGGCGCAGTTCGAACTGGTTGCCGTCCTGCTCACCCTGATGCCGGACCTGATACGCAGTGGAGCGGTTCACGGCGCTGTTGTCGGCGTTGTATTGATAGGTTTCGAGGTTGCGGTAATCACGCTGGCTGTCGAGGTGATAGAGCGTGTTGCGCAGGGTCGTGCTGTCGTTGATCCGGTAGTCGATGATCGAGCGCACCCAGATCGTCCGCTGTTCGTAGCGACCGTCCTCGACGTTGTAATTGTTGAAGCGGTTGTGCCGGTCAATTTTCAACTCGCCAGCCTTGGGGTTGAGCACCGGGGTGCCCCAGTAAGGGCTGTCTTCGTGTTCGTCCTGATATTCCAGGGCCAGGGTGTGCGACAGGTTCGGCGTCAGGTCGCTGAGCAGCGAGAACGCCATGCTCCAGGCATCGCGCTCCTGACGGTCGATGTAGCCGTTGCTGGTGTTGTGGCTGACGTCGAGGCGCGCGTAATGCTGCACGTCGGCGCCGGGCTGGCTCAGGGCGTGGTTGAGGCCGAACGCGGTTTCGGTAGTGTCGTAGGTGCCGTAGCTGACCCGGCCTTCGGCGGCTTGCTCGTCGCGAGTGGCCAGTTTGGTCACGTAGTTCAGCGAACCGCCGACCGAGCCTGCACCGTTGATCAGCGACGACGGGCCGCCAACCAGTTCCACCCGGTCATAGATCCACGAGTCCACCGGCCGTGCCAATCCGCCAGAGACATTGATGCCGTTGAACATCTGGGTGATCTGGCTGCTGGTAAAGCCGCGATAGGAGACGAATCCGCCAAAGCCAGGCGGCGCACTGGCGTTCACGCCCGGCAGAGTGTTGGCCGCGTCCTGAAAGTTTTGCGAGCCATGGCGCTCGATGTCATTGCGATTGGCGATGGCCACCGAGGCCGGGGTGTCGCGCACGCTCAAACCGAGGCGTGAAGCCATGCCGCTGGACTGGTCGAGGCTTAGTCCAGGTTCGGCGGCGGATTCGCCGTCGATGGTGATCGGCGCTAGATCCACGGTGGATTGCGCCCATACGTTTACGGACAGGCAGCCGCACAGGCTCGCCAGCAAGGTAAGTTGTTTCATCGTTTGAATCCTGAATGCTTGTCTAGGAGTCAGCGCACAGGCGAGCGCAACGCGTTGGCGTAGTGGGCTGACAAATCAAAATGGCAAAGTCACTCAGGCGAGCGGCGGGGCGCGGGGGTTGGCCGAAGGCCAGGTGAAGCGGGCAGGGAGGTCGGCGCTGACGATGACTGGCAGCGGCGGACTGTGTTGTTCCGGCAGGATCGCCAGGGTCAGGCTGGAGTTGAACGCCGGGCCCATGCCGCCAGTGGAGCACAGCGGACAACCGAAAGCCTTGGCCAGGGTTGGCAGTTTTTCTTCGGAAGGATTGGACGCGAGTGGCGCCTGGGTGCTCGGGTCGACGGCGCAGAACTGGCCACCGATTCCGTTGAGCTGCATCCCGACCATTTGCCCGTGACCGATGCTGCAGGCGAACACGTTGAACAGGACGCAGCAATAGAGCATCCAGGCCAGCAGTGAGCGATCGGAACGGGTAAATTTCATGGGGCGGCACTTTACCGCACCGCCGACCGGTCGTGCACATGGAAAAATGCCGGCTAGGATGTTTTGTTCAAGCCTCTTGAAAGGATTCTCGACCATGACCTTTGTGTTGGCTCAATGGCTGGTGACGATATTTGCGGCGATCAGCCTGATGCATGTGTATTGGGCGATGGGTGGGCAATGGGCGGCCGTGGCGGTGATACCGCAGGTCCCGGTGGATAACGGCGGGCTGACCCTCAGGCCGGCGTTCAAGGCGTCAGGCTGGATCACGCTGGTGGTGGCGGCGGCCCTGCTACTGATTGCCGCACTGGTTTGCATGAGGGTGGGCTGGTGGTTTTCCCCGGTGCATCACTGGGCGTTGCAATGGGTGATCAGTGCGATTGCGCTGCTGATGTTTGCGAGGGCGATCGGCGATTCGGAACTGGTGGGTTTCTTCAAGGAAGTGAAGGGATCGCGGTTTGCCCGGCTCGACACTTGGGTCTACTCGCCGCTGTGTCTGATATTGGGAGCCGGGCTGTTGGCCGTTGCCTGGATCTAGCTGCCGCTCTCGGTGCGTCGGCTGCTCACTTCAGCCGGCACATCGTCCCCGGCCATGCGCTTGCGGAACAACGCCGCCCGCGCCAGCAGCAGGGTGGTCACCGGCACGGTAATCGCCAGCAGGATCGGGATCAGCCACGCGTGCAGCACCGGCCCGGACTTGAGCGCGGAAAAACAGATGATCGACGCCAACGCCACGCACCACGCGCCCAGGGTCGAGGCCAGCGCCGGCGGGTGCATGCGCTGGAAGTAGTCCTTCATCCGCAGCAGGCCGGTCGCGCCGATCAGGGCAAACACGCCGCTGAGTACCAGCAGGATCGCCACCGGGATTTCCACCCACAGAGACAATTCAGCGTTCATTCGATCACCTCGCCACGCAGCAGGAATTTCGCCAGGGCAAACGAGCCGACGAAACCGAACAGCGCGATCAGCAGCGCCGCTTCGAAATAGGTGTCGCTGGAGTAACGAATCCCCAGGGTCAGCATCATCAGCATGGCGACGATGTACAGGTAGTCCAGCGCCAGTACCCGGTCCTGTGCCGATGGCCCTTTGAACAGGCGGATCAGTGTCAGCACCATCGCCAGCGAGAACAGGAACAGCGTCAGCAGAATCGCATTCGACAGCAGCGGGCTCATTCGAAAATCTCCATCAACGGCTGCTCGTAAGTGACCTTGAAGTGCTCGATGAATTGCGCCTCGTCATCCAGATCCCAGACGTGCAGCAACAGAATGCTGCGATCCAGCGCCAGTTCCGACCACACCGTGCCGGGCACGACCGTACAGATCATCGACAGCGCCGCCAGACCGTTGGCATCGCGAAGGTCCAGCGGCACCTTGACGAATCGTGAGCGGGGTGGCCGGCGACCGGCGTTGAGAACGCCCCAGGCCACTTGCAGGTTGGAGACGATCACGTCGCGCCCGACCAGCAGAAACAATCGCAGGATTGTGCCGGGGCGGCGGATATGGATCTGTTGCGGGCGCAACTTGCGCATCATCAGCGGCGCGCAGAAACCCAGTGCCGCCCCCAGCAGCAGGTTGCCGGGGCTGATCGACAGGTTCAGCACCAGCCACAGCAACCACAATGCAAGCGACAGCCACGGAGCAGGGAACAGGCGCTTCATGGTTGCACCTCCAGCAGCGCAGCCTTGGCTTCCGGGCTCGGTACGGCGCGAGTGCCAAGCACCGCCATCACGTATTGCTGCGGGTTGTTCAACGCATCTGCGGCGGCCTGGGTGTAACGCAGCAGCGGTTCAGCCTTGAAGGTCAGGGCGATGCTCAGGCCGAGCAGCAGGAAAATCGGCGTGCATTCCAGTTTGCGCAACACGGGCGACGGGCGTTCCTCCGGCGACCAGAAGCGCTGGATGCCCAAGCGCGAGAACGCCATCAGCGAGCCGAGTCCGGTCAGGATCAACAGTGCCAGCAACGCCCAGGCAGCATTCGAGATCGGTTCGCCAGTGCCGAGCCCCAACGGATTGAGCAGGGCGCCGATCAGGCTCAGCTTGCCGATGAACCCCGACAGCGGCGGCATGCCGATGATCAGCAGTGCGCAGGCAATGAAGCTCAGGCCGAGGAAGGCCATGGTCCACGGAATCACCTGGCCGACCACGGCTTTCTGGTCATCGTCGAGGTTGATGCCCTTGACTGGCGGCTGCCATTGCTGCGGACGCGGCAGCAGCTCGTTTTCGTCTTCCAGCGGCACTTCGACGGCGGTGCGTGAACGTTCGATGAGTTCCGCCAGCAGGAACAGCGCGCTCAGCGCCAGGGTCGAGCTGACCAGATAGAACAGCGCCGCGCCGATCAGGTTCGGCTGGGCGAAACCCACGGCCGAAAGCAGAATGCCCGCCGACACCAGAATGCTCAGGCTGGCCATGCGTTCCAGGCGTTGTGCGGCGATGATCGCCACGCCGGCGCAGAGCATGGTCGCCATGCCGCCGTAGATCAGCCAGTCACCGCCGAAGTAGGCCGAAGCGCCGGCCTGACCGGAGAACAGCAGCGTCCACAGGCGCAGCAAGGTGTAGACGCCGACTTTGGTCATGATCGCGAACATCGCCGCCACCGGTGCACTGGCCGAGGAATAGGCCGGTACCAGCCAGAAGTTCAGCGGCCACATCCCGGCCTTGGCCAGGAACGCCACCGCCAGAATCGCCGCGCCGGCATGCAGCAAGCCGCGGTCGGCTTCCGGCACCAGCGGAATCTTCATGGCGAGGTCGGCCATGTTCAATGTGCCGGTGACGCCGTAGATCAGCGCCGCGCCAATCAGGAACAGTGACGAGGCCAGCAGGTTGATCGAAATGTAATGCAGCCCCGACGACACCCGCGCCCGGCCCGAGCCGTGGAGCAGCAAACCGTAGGACGCCGCGAGCAGCACCTCGAAGAACACGAACAGGTTGAACAAGTCCGCCGTCAGGAACGCGCCGTACAGGCCCATCAACTGAATCTGGAACAATGCGTGGAAACTCGAACCTGCGCCGTCCCAGCGGGCCATGGCGAACAGCAGGGCGCTGACGCCGATGATCCCGGTCAGTACCAACATCAACGCCGATAGCCGATCGACCACCAGCACGATGCCGAACGGCACCTGCCAGTTGCCCGGCAGGTAGACACCGATGGAACCGGGCACGCCGGTGGTCTGGGTCCATTGCAGCAACAGCAGGGAAACCACAAGGCCCAGCATGGTGGAGAACAGGTTGATCTTCGCCTTCAGCGGCCGGTGCTTTTCGCCAAGCATCAGCATGATGGCGGCGGTCAGCAGCGGCAGCAGAATCGGTGCGGCGATCAGGTGTGTCATCGCCGTCATTCCTTGGGCTCCCTTCCGTCAACGTGGTCGGTGCCGGTCAGGCCCCGCGATGCGAGCAGCACCACGAGGAACAGCGCGGTCATGGCGAAACTGATGACAATGGCCGTCAGTACCAGCGCCTGAGGCAACGGGTCGGTGTAGTTGAGCAGGTCCTGAGGTACTCCGTCCTTGATGATCGGTTCTTTGCCGATGAACAGGCTGCCCATGCTGAAGATGAACAGGTTGACGCCGTAGGACAGCAGGCACAGGCCCATGACCACCTGGAATGTCCGCGGACGCAGGATCAGCCAGACCCCGGACGCGGCGAGCACGCCGATGGCGATTGCGATGACTTCTTCCATCAGACGGCTCCTTTGATGGCAGCGGTTTTGTGACCCCGGACCGACTGGTGGGCGAGGGCGGTGAGGATCAACAGTGTTGAACCGACCACCACTGCATACACGCCGATGTCGAAGAACAATGCACTGGCGATATGGATATCGCCCAGCACCGGCAGACTGAAGTGCCAGGTATGCGTGGTGAGGAACGGATAGCCCACCAGCATTGCGCCGAGACCGGTGACCGTGGCGAACAGCAGTCCGGTACCCATCCAGCGCAACGGTCGCAGGCTCATTTGCGCCTCCACCCATTGGGTGCCGGCGACCATGTATTGCAGGATGAACGCCACCGACATCACCAGACCGGCGACGAAGCCGCCACCCGGCTGGTTGTGTCCACGCATGAACAGATAGAACGACACCACCAGTGCAATGGGCAGCAGCAGGCGCACCAGCACCGCCGGCACCATCATGAAGCCGAGCGCGGTGTCGCTGGCCGAACGCGGGTTGACCAGATCGGTGACCACGTCCGGCGCCAGCAGGCGTTGCTGGGCTGGCAGTTGCAGGCTTTCTTTCGGTGGGCGGAAGCGGCGCAGCAGGGCGAACACGGTCAGCGCCACGGCTACCAGTACGGTGATTTCCCCGAGGGTGTCGAAACCACGGAAGTCCACCAGCATCACGTTGACCACGTTGCTGCCGCCACCTTCAGGCAAGGCGCGGCTCAGATAGAACGAGGAAATGTCGTTCGGCGTCTGCCGGGTCAGCATCGCGTAGGACAGCAGCGCCATGCCACCGCCGACGGCAATCGACAGCAGCAAGTCGCGCAAACGCCGTACTCGCGCCTTGCGCAGGCTGCTTGGCAACGGCGAAACCTCTTCGATCCGCCGTGGCAGCCAGCGCAGGCCGAGCAGGATCAGCACCGTGGTCACCACTTCGACCACCAGTTGCGTCAGGGCCAGATCCGGTGCCGAGAACCAGACGAAGGTCACGCAGGTCATCAGCCCGCAGACGCTGACCATGGTCAGGGCGGCGAGACGGTGATACTTGGCCTGCCACGCGGCGCCGAGGGCGCAGGCGATTGCCAGCAGCCACAGGGTCACGAACACGATGGAGCCGGGAATTTTCGGCCGGTCGCCCCAGCTCAGGCTGCTGTGCAGCATCGGGATCAGCCCGGCGAGCACCGCCGCCAGCACCATCAGGAACAGCTGGGTTTGCAGGCGTTTGGTGCCGATCCGCCGTTCCAGTCGGCGAGCCAGACGCATCATCGCCACCAGGCTGCGCTCGAACAGGCGCTTGCCGTTGAAGCGGCCCACCAGCGGCGGGAACTTGAAGCGGCCGCGCTTGAGCTGGTTGCGCAGCAGCAGATAGACCACGATGCCGCCGGACATGGCGATCAGGCTCATGATCATCGGTGCGTTGAGACCGTGCCAGATCGCCAGGCTGTACTCCGGAAGTACGCCGCCGACTACCGGCAGTGCAGCCGCCGCCAGCAACGGGCCGACGATCTGGGCCGGGAAAATCCCTACCAGCAGGCAGGTGAACACCAGCAGTTCAACCGGTGCACGCATCCAGCGTGGCGGTTCGTGCGGGGTGTGGGGCAGGTCGGTGGCGGTGGGGCCGAAGAACACGTCGACGGTGAAACGCAGCGAGTAGGCAACGCTGAACGTGCCGGCGATGGTCGCGACGATTGGCAGTGTCGCTTCAACCCACGCGGTGGCGTTGATGAACACGGTTTCGGCGAAGAACATCTCTTTCGACAGGAAACCGTTGAGCAGCGGCACGCCGGCCATGGAGGCACTGGCCACCATCGCCAGCGTGGCGGTGAACGGAATCAGTTTGAACAGGCCGTTGAGTTTGCGGATATCGCGGGTGCCACTTTCGTGGTCGATGATCCCGGCGGCCATGAACAGCGAAGCCTTGAAGGTCGCGTGGTTGAGAATGTGGAATACCGCGGCGACCGCTGCCAGCGGACTGTTCAGGCCCAGCAGCAACGTGATCAGGCCGAGGTGGCTGATGGTCGAGTATGCCAGCAGACCCTTGAGGTCGTTCTGGAACATCGCGCAGTACGCGCCGAGCAACAGAGTGGCGGCACCAGCGCCGCTGACGATGTAGAACCATTCTTCGCTGCCGGACAGCGACGGCCACAACCGTGCAAGCAGGAAGACCCCGGCCTTGACCATGGTCGCCGAGTGCAGATAGGCCGAAACCGGTGTCGGCGCCGCCATCGCGTGGGGCAGCCAGAAGTGGAAGGGGAACTGGGCGCTTTTGCTGAGGGCGCCGATGAGAATGAGGGGAAGCAGGATGGGGTAGAGGGCATGTGCACGAATCAGATCGCCGGCGGCCAGGACCTTGTCCAGGTCATAGCTGCCGACCACATGGCCGAGGATCATGACCCCCGCCAGCAGGCACAATCCTCCCGCACCGGTGACCATCAGCGCCATGTAGGCGCCGCGCCGGGCGTCGTGACGATGGTGCCAGTAGCCGATCAACAGGAACGAGAAGAGGCTGGTCAGCTCCCAGAAAAACACGATCTGGATCAGGTTGCCGGAAATCACCAGCCCGAGCATGGCGCCCATGAAGGCCAGGAAGAACGCGAAGAAACGCGGCACCGGATCATCCGGCGACATGTAATAACGGGCATATAAGGAAACGAGGGTGCCGATGCCCAGCACCAGCATCGAGAACAGCCAGGCGAAGCCGTCCATGCGCAGGACGAAGTTCAGGCCCAGGCTGGGCAGCCACGTAAACTCTTCGCGGATCACGCCGCCGTGGGCAATTTGCGGGTACAGCATGGCGACCGAGACAGTCCCGATCAAAGCGACCAGGCCCGCCAGCAGGGATTCGGCGTTACGTGCGTTGTGCGGCAGCACGGCTGCCAGACAGCTGCCCACAAAAGGCAGAAGCAGTAGAACTATCAGGGACATAGGCTTCTAATCTGCGGAAGTTTGTGAAGCATCATACGTGCCAGCTCCCGGATCGCCAAACGCGAGGATGTCTCTGAATCCTACAAGGTAGTCGTAAAAACCCCGCTTAGCCTTCTGTCTTGCGCTCGAACTCTTCTGTGACCGCTTGTGTCGCTTTGCCCTTGGTCTTCAGCTCACTGACAATCACCGCTGCCACAATCAGTCCTGCGCCCACCAGCGCAATCGCTGGCAGACGCTCGCCGGCAATCCGCCCGGCGATCCCGGCCCATACAGGTTCACCGGCGTAGATCAGGGTTGCGCGGGTTGGCGAAACACTTTTCTGCGCCCAGTTCATGGCCACCTGGATTGCCGCACTCATCGCGCCCAACCCCAGGGCTGTGCTCAGTAGCAGCCAGGAAAAATCGGGAATCGCCTCACCGGTCGGCACCACCATCAGAAACGACAATGCCGAAGTCGTCGCCAGTTGCACCACCGTCACCCGGCGCACATCGACCTGGCCCGCATAGGTGCTGATCAGGATGATCTCGGCCGCTATGGCGATGGCACTGATCAGCGTGGCGATTTCACCGGGACTGAAATTCAAGGAAGCGCCGGACGGCCCCGACAGCAGCATCAACCCGGTAAACGCCAGCATGATGCCGATGCTCGGCATCAAGCCCGGACGCCGGCCCAGCACCAGCCATTGCAGCAAAGGCACAAACGGCACGTACAGCGCAGTGATGAACGCCGACTGGCTGCTCGGAATGCTCTGCAAGCCAACGGTCTGCAAACCATAACCGAGCAGGATTGCCACGCCGATGAAGGCGCCGGCCTTGAGTTCGAACAGGGTCAGCTCACGCAGGTGCTTCCACGAAAACAGCGCCACGATGCTCGCCGCTGCGGCAAAGCGCAGGCCGACGAAAAACATCGGGCCGCTGACGGTCATCGCGTGCTGCACCAGCAGAAAGGTGCCGCCCCACAGCATGGTGATCAGCACGAGCACGCACTCGGCTTTGCTGAAACGGGAAAACCGCAGGGGAGTTTGGGGGGAGTTGGCTGACGTCATGATCTTGCGCACTTTTGAAGAGGGGACGCACAATGCGCCAAATGTTGCGCAGTATACTGCCCAACCCCAGCCAGTGAGCAATATAGTGCACAAAGATTCTGTTCAGCGGGCTTCGGTCCTGCAACACGTCAGCCAGAACGTCCGGCGCCTGCGTCACGCCGCCGACATGAGCCAGACGACTCTCGCGGAAAAGTCCGGGGTCAGTCGACGCATGTTGGTGGCGATAGAAGCCGGCGAGAAAAACGTCAGCCTGACCACCCTCGACCGCGTGGCCGAAGCCCTCGAAGTAGCGTTCAGCGATCTGATCCAGGCCCCGGACAATCGCGACCCGAGCCGGATCAACGAACTGGCCTGGGCCGGCAGCATTCCAGGCAGCAAAGCGGTGCTGTTGTCCAAGGCAGCCGCCACCCGGGAAGTGGAACAGTGGGAATGGTGTTTGCAACCAGGGGAGGTCTACCCCTCGCAAGCCGATGCCGAAGGCTGGAGCGAGCAGATTTTCGTGTTCGAGGGCTGCCTGACCCTGATGCTCGGCGACCAGCCGCAGTACATCGCCGCCGGGGAGTTTTTCATGTTCGCCAGCAACCAGCCTCACACCTATCGCAACGATGGGGAAGTCGCGGCGCGCTTTGTGCGTAATGTGGTGATCTGACTGTTGCGGGGCCGACAGCGGATAAACAGTTTGTTCTTTCTTATGTGCAGATTGCTTTAGGTTTATTCCTCAATTTATTGATAAATAACGAAAATATATTCAGGCACGACTCCTGCTATGGGTTCTGGATCCTCATCCGGAAACCACGGAGTCGCCTCACATGACCGCTTCAAATCAAACCGCTAAACGCCTCCTCAACATCGGGAGTGCCGCTTGATGCCCCGCGAAATTCGCCTCAACGCCTTCGACATGAACTGCGTCGGTCACCAGTCGCCGGGTCTGTGGGCGCATCCGCGTGACCGCTCCTGGCAGTACAAGGATCTGGAGTACTGGACCGATCTGGCGAAAATACTCGAGCGCGGCAAGTTTGATGGATTGTTCATCGCCGACGTGCTCGGCATCTACGACGTGTACAACGGCAACGGCGAAGCGGCGATCCGGCAGGCGGCGCAGGTGCCGGTCAACGATCCGCTGCAATTGATCCCGCCGATGGCGCTGGTGACCGAGCACCTGGGGTTCGGTCTGACCGCTTCGTTGTCCTTCGAGCATCCGTATCCCTTCGCCCGACGCCTGTCGACCCTTGATCACCTGACCAAGGGCCGTGCCGGCTGGAACATTGTGACCTCTTATCTGGAGAGCGGCGCGAAGAACATCGGCCAGCAAGCCCAGACCGAGCACGACGCGCGTTACGACTTCGCCGAGGAATACCTGGAGGTCTGCTACAAGCTCTGGGAAGGCAGTTGGGAAGAGGGTGCGATTTTGCGGGATCGCGAGCGGCGAATTTTCAGTGAGCCGAGCAAGATCCACGAGATCCGCCACCACGGTAAACACTTCCAGGTGCCGGGCATTCACCTTTGCGAACCGTCGCCGCAGCGCACGCCGGTTCTCTATCAGGCAGGCGCATCCAGTCGGGGCAAGCAGTTCGCAGCCGAGCATGCCGAATGCGTGTTTGTCGCGGCACCGTCCAAGGTGCTGCTGAAAAAGACTGTGGCCGACATCCGCCGCCGCGCCGCCGAGGCCGGGCGCGATCCGTCGAAGATCCTGATCTTCAACCTGCAAACCGTGATCCTCGGCGAGACCGATGCCAAGGCCAAAGCCAAGTTCGAAGAATACAAATCCTGGGTCAGTTACGAGGGCGCGATGGCGTTGATCTCGGGCTGGACCGGTATCGACTTCAGCCGCTTCAAACCGGACGAACCGCTCAAGCACGTGCACACCAACGCGATTCAATCGGCGGTCGAAGCGTTTTCGACAGCGGATCCGAACAAGGTCTGGACTCCGAATGAACTGGCCGACTGGGCCGGCATCGGCGGTTTCGGACCGTTGTTCGTCGGCAGTCCGGAAACGGTGGCGGATCTGCTACAGGAATGGGTCGAAGAAACAGACGTCGACGGCTTCAACCTGGCCTACGCACTGACCCATGAAACCTTCATCGACGCCGTGGAATTGCTGGTGCCTGAGTTGCAGAAGCGTGGCGTCTACAAGACCGATTACGCGCCGGGGACGTTGCGCGAAAAGCTGTTTGGCGAAGGAGCGAGGTTGCCGGAGATTCATCCGGGCAGCGGATATCGAAATCTGGGCGAGCTGCATCGGCAGGAGAAAAAGGTCGCGTCTGTCTAGACTCGCTCGCAGCGTCTGCACGACACTGACTTGAGCAAACCCTTGGCAGCGAGAACGGCATGACTCAAACCGATACGACCGCGATCCGTCACGCCGACATCCTGATTGTCGGCGGCGGTCTCAGCGGCGCAATGCTGGCGGTGCAACTGCTGCGCCTGCCGGGCCGGCGTCAGATTCTGGTGATCGAGCCCCGGGCCGAACTGGGCCGGGGTGAAGCGTACAGTGCTGTGGAGCTGGGCCACACGCTCAACGGTAACGCGGCGCGGATGAGCGTCGACCCGGACAATGCCGACGACCTGACTCAATGGCTGACCGAACACATTGCCGGCGGCGGCTGGCCGGAGTCGGATCAGCAGCATGTGCCGGTCAGTGAACTGTTTCCGCCACGGGGGCTGTTCGGTGTCTACGTGCAGCAGCGACTGGCCGAGGCGCAGCAGGTGGGCGCGGAGCATGGTTCGACGGTCGAACATGTTCGCGCCGAAGTGGTTGATGTGCAGACTTCGGCCGATTCGGTGCAGCTCACCTTGAGCGATGGCCAGCGACTGCAAGGCGCTTTTGCGGTATTGGCGACCGGGATGTTCCCGGCTGCCCGTACGCCGCAAAAGCAATCCAGCGGCCTCAACGCTGCGGGGCTCGATCCGTGGGATGTAAGCGCCATGCGCCAGCTCGATCCGCAATCGACGGTACTGATCATCGGCTCCGGCCTGACCATGGTCGATGCCGTGGTTTCGCTGGAGCAGGCTGGTCATCGTGGGCCGATCGAGGTGTATTCCCGGCATGGGCTGCTGCCCCATGTGCGTCGGCAACCGCCGGCGTGGGTGGATTTCCTCGCCGAGGATCACAGCATCCGCACGCCACGCCAGTTACTGCGTGAATTGCGTCGGCATTGCCGGGATGCCATCGAACAAGGCATCGACTGGCAGGCGCCGCTGGATACGGTGCGCGCGCATATCGGTCGGTTGTGGAGCCAGGCGAGCGACGTGCAGCGCCGGCAGTTCGTGCGGCATGTGCGGCCGTGGTGGGAAAGCCATCACCATCGCTCGCCGCCGCTGAGTGCAGAGCTGGTCGAGCGCCTGCATCGCGAAGGGCGTCTGCGGATTCACGCCGCGTCCTATAAAGGCCTTGAACCGGCGTCTGGCGGTGGCGTCGGCATTCGCGTCCGCAGTCGGGGCGAGAGTGAAACGCACGTGGTGCAAGGCGCGGCGCTGATCAATTCCAGTGGTATCGAATACGATTGGCGCCGGGTGGACCGGCCTTTGCCGCAGCAGTTGCTGGCCCGTGGTCTGGTGCAGCCGGGGCCGTTGGCGCTGGGAATTGCGGCGGCAGTGGACGGTGCGGTGCTGGATGCGCAGGGAAAGGTGTCACAACGACTGTTCGCGATGGGCCCGCCACTGAGAGGGATGTGGTGGGAAAGTACGGCAGTGACCGATGTTGCGTCGCAGGCCAAGGCGTTGGCCGCGCGGCTGGTGGCTCAATAGTCGTAGGCGAATCCGGAGTCGTTTTGCGCGACGTAAAGATTCTGCTCCACACTGCCCCTGGCCTCACGGTCAATGCCAACGGTATCGACATTCAGGGTGCCGGTCATGGCGACAGCCGGCCCGTGGCCATGTGCGCTGGCGATTGCGGCGGAAGTGGCACCGATCAGGGCGACGATAAACCCAAGGGCAATGAAGTCTTTCATGGGTCTGTACCAGAAAGTGGGAGGAAGATGACTGCCACTTTAGGGCTACAGACGCCAGAAGAAAAAACACCTTTTCAGATAGTTGTTATCAAAGACGTTGATGCGTGATCAGCGCGGCAGGGTATTGCTCAGCCAGCGCTGGCGAATTTTCTCCAGACGGCCGTCGGCGCGCAGCGTGTCCAGCGCCTGTTGCCAGCGTGCCACCTGTTTGGGATCGGTCTGGCGGGAGAACGCGATATAAGTGTCGCGCTTCATCAGCGGTATCTGATACTGCAAACGCCCCGGCTCCATGCCTTGCTCGCGGGCGAGGGCCGCACTGGACAGTGTGTCGGACACCACGAAGTCGGTTCGCCCGAGACTGAACAGACGCATCATCTGCTCCGGGGTTTCCACGCCATAGAGGTTGCTCAGATCCTGTTCCTGCAGATAGCTGTAGACCAGCCATTTGCGCGGCACGGTGATCCGCCCCAGGTGATCAGCCTCGCGCAGGCTGCGGACCGGTGGCTGGAAGTTGTCGTGGGCATACAGCGCAGTTTCCACTTCGATCAGTGGCCCGACCCATTGATAGCGGTCATCCCGTGCGTCGGTGCGCAGCACGGTAAATACGCCGGTGTTCGGCGTCTCGCTGGCCATGCGCAGGGCACGCAGCAATGGCACTTGCTGCAGGTGAATGTGATCGCCGGTCTGCGCTGCCAGGGCCTGCACCACATCCACGCCGAAGCCCACCAGTTGATCGCCCTGCAGGAAATGCAGCGGAGGATGGTTGTCGGTGAGCAGTTGCAGATCTGCCGCATTGGCTGTCAGGGCCAGAAGAGACAACAGGCAGGCGGCAAAACGTTTCATGGATCGTCCCTGAAAATTCAATCGCCCAGCTTAGTACGCGCGCGCGGTGGCTGTCGTGGGGAATCAGCGGGGCTTTTGTGTCAGAGAACAGGGCGGTTTGGTAGTGGCGATGCGCCTTGTGGGAGCGCGTGTGCTCCCACAAGGCTGCATCCATCACTAAGGGTCAGGACACCACGCGATAGCACGGCACATACGCCGCGCCCCCCGGCAGTTTCATCCGGTGCTGGGCGACGAAGGCTTTGAGCAGCAGATCAAGCGGTTGCATGATCGCGGCGTCGCCCCGGATCTGATACGGCCCGTGCTCTTCGATCAGGCGAATGCCCTTGTCCTTGACGTTGCCGGCAACGATCCCGGAGAAGGCGCGGCGCAGGTTGGCCGCCAGTTCATGGGCCGGCTGATCGCGGTGCAGCTTGAGGTTGGCCATGTTTTCGTGGGTCGGATCGAACGGGCGCTGGAAGCCTTCGTCGATCTTCAGCAGCCAGTTGAAGTGGAACGCGTCGTTGCGTTCGCGGCGGAACTGCTTCACGGCTTTGAGACCTGCAGTCATTTGGCGCGCCACTTCGGCCGGGTCGTCGATGATGATTTCGTAGTGCTGCTTTGCCGCCTCGCCGAGGGTGGCGGTGACGAAGGCGTCCAGTTGTTCCAGGTACGGCGCGGCATGTTTCGGCCCGGTGAGAATTACCGGGAACGGCAGGCCGGCGTTGTCCGGGTGCATCAGGATGCCCAGCAGGTACAGGAATTCTTCGGCAGTACCGGCGCCGCCCGGGAAGATGATGATGCCGTGGCCGACGCGGACGAAGGCTTCCAGGCGCTTTTCGATGTCCGGCAGGATCACCAGCTCATTGACGATCGGGTTCGGCGCTTCGGCGGCAATGATGCCCGGCTCGGTCAGGCCCAGGTAGCGACCGCCGTGGATACGCTGTTTGGCGTGGGCGATGGTCGCGCCTTTCATCGGGCCTTTCATCACGCCCGGGCCGCAGCCGGTGCAGATGTCGAGGCTGCGCAGGCCCAGTTCGTGGCCGACTTTCTTGGTGTATTTGTATTCTTCGGTATTGATCGAGTGGCCGCCCCAGCACACGACGATTTTCGGCTCGACGCCCGGACGCAGGGTGCGTGCGTTGCGCAGCAGGTGGAAGACGTAGTCGCTGATGCCCTGGGAGGTGCTGAGGTCGATGCTCAGGGCGTCGAGCTCGTTTTCGGTGTAGACGATGTCACGCAGGGCGCTGAACAGCATTTCCCGGGTGCTGGCGATCATTTCGCCGTCGACGAAGGCGTCGGCCGGGGCGTTCAGCAGTTCCAGGCGCACGCCACGATCTTGCTGGTGGATGCGGATTTCGAAGTCTTTGTAGGCTTCCAGAATAGTTTTTGCGTTGTCGACATGAGCGCCGGTGTTGAGGATGGCCAGGGCGCACTGGCGGAAGAGGGTGTAGGTGCTGCCGGTTCCGGCCTGGCTCAGTTGCTGAACTTCACGTTGGGAAAGGGTTTCGAGGCTGCCTTTTGGGCTGACCGAGGCATTGATTACGTGTCGTTGGGTCATGCAGTGATCCTTAAAACGATGTCATTGCCGGCCTGGCCAATGGCATCCGAATAGAGTGTATCCATGAATGAAGATGGCACGATCTGCGTGGTATCGCCATGTCCCCCGCTGGACGATGAAAAGATGAAAAGGAGCTCCAGCATAGCTAAATCCGCCTCAGAGGCGATAATGCGCCGGCCTCTTTTTATTTCAAGCCATGGAAGCCTGTCGCGATGTTCGAGATTCAACCGATCGATGCCATCACCTATCGCCAGCAGACCCGGCGCAGCACGCTGATTATCGCGGTGCTGTTCCTGGTGTTGGCGATGGCGTTTTCGACCGTGGCGGTGGCGCTGTTCGGCGAACCGGGCGGGGATAACCTGCGGTTCAATGTCGGCGGGGTGTTCGGCGCATTCCTGCTGACGGCGGCGTTGTTGCGCGGGCGATTCTGGAATCAGACATGGATGGCCCCGGCGGTGTATGGCTGGCGGCTCAAGCGCAGCCTGATGAGTGTCACCAATGTCATGCATCAGGTGACGGCTGCGGTCGAGAAGGACGATCCGACGGCGATGAAGGTGCTGCGTTTCTATCACCAGGGCCTGACGCAGATGCACGAACTGGACGGCAACTCCAGCGATCATGGGCAATTGCACCGGGAAGTCGAAGCGCACAAGGCTCGGATGGAAGCGCTCGGTCTGGACACCGATCAGACGCGCCTCGATCCGGCCTGGCTGGAAACCTTGAAGTCGCGTTAAAACGGAATGCGTGCAGCGCGGCGCAGTTGCCACTGGCGGATCAGACGCCCGTACACCAGCAGGTTGATCACCAGCACCACGCTGCCCAGCGCTAGTTGAATCTGCGGGGTCAGCCCCGCCGGGTAGATGATCGGCCAGACGTAATGCTCGATGAAACCGCCGGCATACTCGGTTTGCCCGGCGGCGTGGCGCATCAGGTTTTCCCAGTAGGTCAGCGGGCAGGTCAGGTGCAACACCTCGACCATCACGCCCCAGGTGGCGGCCGGCAAATGCAGCCAGGCCACTCGGTGCCACTTGAGCACCAATAGCCCGCCAAACAGCACGAACAGAATGAAGGAAAGGTGAAACAGCACCAGCCCGTCGGCGGCAATTCGATACAGCATGTCGTCTCCCTGACGCAGATGTGAATGGCTGTCATGGTACGCCGCTAACCGGTTTGCAGCTGGGCGATTTGCGGCAACTGCGCAAGATTGTTCAAGCCATGAAAAGGCATTTACTGGCAGAGTCCGGGTCTTGTCTCACGGTTGAAGAGCGTTATGTCTGACTCATTAATGCCGCGCAGTGCCTTTCTTCGCGGAGCCGCGGCGATCATGCCGTTATCCCTGGCGACCGCGCCGTGGGGGCTGCTGGCCGGCTCCATGGCGATCGAAGCCAATCTCACGCCACTGCAAGGGCAGGGCTTGTCCACCATCGTGTTTGCCGGCGCTGCGCAGCTGGTGGCGATCGGCATGCTCAAGGGCGGTGCCGGGGTTTTCTCGATTCTGCTGACCACGCTGCTGCTGACTTCGCAGCATTTGCTTTACGGCATGAGCATGCGCCACGTGATTTCGCCGTTGCCGGGGCGCTGGCGCATCGGCCTGGGTTTTTTGCTCACCGATGAACTGTTCGCCCTGACCAGCCAGCACGACCGTCAGCAATTCAATCGCTGGTATGCCTTGGGCGTCGGCCTGACGTTCTACATCGCCTGGAACCTCTTCACCCTGGCCGGCATTGTGCTCGGCAGCAGCATTCCGGGGCTTGAACACCTGGGGCTGGATTTCTCGATTGCCGCGACCTTCATCGCCCTGATCACCCCGGTGGTGCGCAATGTGCCGACGGTGGTTTGCGTGGCGGTGTCGCTGTTCTGCTCGGTGTTGTTCAGTTACTGGCAGTGGGGTTCGGCGCTGGTGCTGTCGGGGCTGGCGGGAATGATGGCCGGGTTTATCTGCAACAAGCTGTATCGGGAGCGCACATGATGATCTGGGCAGTGATTTTCGGTATGGGGATTCTGGTGTTCCTCAACCGCTATGTGTTTCTCGAACCGCGCCTGCCGGTGCGTTTGAGCAGCAATGCGCGGCAGTTTCTCGGTTTCGCCGTGCCGGGCATGTTGACCGCGATTTGCGGGCCGATTGTGTTCATGCCGGACAAACAGCTGAATTTGCAGTGGGACAATCCCTATTTGCTGAGTTCGTTAGTCGCCATCGGACTCGTGATCTACACGCGTAATACGTTGCTTAGCATGCTGTTGAGCATGGCGTTCTTCTTTCTGTTGCGCTGGTGGTTGTAAGTTGCCTGTCTGAATCTGTTCTACGCTGTAAGGATGACTGATGACTTATGACAGCGAGGTGAACATGGCAACCGAGCAGAATCGTCCCGAAGAAGATGAAGAACCGAGCGAAGAAGAGATCGAGCGGGAGAAACACAAGGAGCAGACCTGGAAACACGACGACAGCCGCGAATTGTCCGATCGCGACCAGGAACGCCCGCTGAAACCCTGAACGCCACAACGAAAAAGCCCCGCGGTTGCGGGGCTTTTTCGTTTCATCAAAGATCGTCCAGCTGTGTGAAATCGGGGTGTGACGCCCGATAACCCAAGGTCTTGTCGATCCAGGCATTCAGCTCGTTGACCATCACCGGCGGGTGGCAGGGATAGTTTTGGAGAGTGGTGCGCAGGAGGCGGTCGATCTCGGGTACGTCACGCAGGTTTCGAGTCTTTATGTAGTGGGCGATAAAACAGTCGAGTTGAAAGCGTTCTGTCATGGACAGATAAATACACTCCAGGCCGTTGGCCTGTTTGATTGCAAAATCGTCGCGCAACTTAGTTCTCTGCAAGGCTTGTAAGTTTGTAGGGTATTCCCGGTTTGTTGACTCTTTGGTCAACTGGTATGCCAATAGGAAATGCGGCGCGCATGCTATCTGTAGTGTTACTAAATGTATGTATGACGATTGAAATGTCAGACAGGCGGTTGGTTTTAATCAAACGACTGATTCAATGATTGTTTCGAGTTTGAAACACTCACTGTAATGAACGGTTCTCACATGCTGCGTGATATCAATTTGACTCACGTCTTCCGACTATTCGATAGACGTGCTGGCCCACAAAATATTTAACCCACTACTTCAATCAACTCCGCACCCTGATTGCGTGAGTTGCCGACAGCTTTGCCGACTTTGTGCCATTCGAACGCTTCGCTGCCCAACCCTTCGAACAGGAGCATTTGCTCGGCACGCTCCAGGGGCGTGGCCGGGTCGAGCCATTCCCGCGCGCCCTCGGCAGACAACACGATGGGTCGGCGATCATGCAGATCGAGCAAGCCACCCTCGCTGTCGGCGGTGATGATCACAAAGCCGTCGTCTTCCCGTGGTTCTGATCCGGGTGTCGGAAACTGGCCGATGGCGGCGCAGAAAACCGGTTGATGATCGAGTCGATGGATCAGCCAGGGTTGGCGGCTCTTGTCCGGCCCGTCGACCCACTCGAACCAGTTGTCGACCGGCACGATCAGGCGATGACGCCAGATCGCCCGAAAGAACGGGCCGTGAACGACCTTTTCGACCCGCGCATTGATCGGTGCCGCGCGATCCCTGGCCCAGTGCGGGCGCCAGCCCCAGCGCAGGTTGTCGGCGTACAGGCGTTGTTCGTGTTGATGAAGAATGGCCAGCGCGGTGGTGGGCGCCGCGTTGTAGCGTGCCAGCGGTGTATCGCCGACATGATTGATCAGCGCATCGGGAATGTTCAGCACCGCGACGAAATCGTGGATGCCCCGGTATTGCGAAAGTCTTCCGCACATTGGCCGAACCTCCGGCGAACACTGCCTGAAGGTTCAGCTTAGTTGTGCGAGTCAGTCCTTGCTGCCCTGGCCAGCGAAGGTGTCGCGCCAGGCCAGCCAGCGGCGTTCGAGTGTGGCGAGCAGGCCGTCGCTGAGTTTGCCCAGCAGCGCCAGAACGATGATCGCCGCCAGCACGATGTCCGGACGCGAGGTTTCGCGCCCGTCACTCAGCAGATAGCCCAGGCCTTTGGTCGCCGCGATCAGTTCGGCCGCCACCAGAAACATCCACGCCAGACTCATGCCGCTGCGCAGACCGGTGAACAGGCCGGGCAGGGCGGCGGGCAGCAGAATCCGCCGTACCAGTTGCAGGCGGCTGAAACCATAGATGTGGCCGACCTCCACCAGTTTGCGGTCGATGTTGCGAATCGCCGCGACCACGTTGACGTACACCGGGAAGAACGCGCCGATGGCGATCAGGACGATTTTTGAAGTCTCGTCGATGCCCAGCCACAGCAGCAACAGCGGCACCCAGGCCAGACTGGGAATCGAGCGCAGCGCGGCGAACGTCGGCTCCAGGTACGCCTCGGCCTCGCGGCTCAGGCCGACCCACGCGGCAAACACCAGCGCCAGACTCGCGCCGATGGCAAACCCGATCAGCACGCGAATCAGGCTGGCACCGATGTGTTTCCACAGTGCGCCTTCGGCCTGTTCGGTTAGGGTCACAAAGACCTCGCTCGGCGCGGGCATCTGATAGGACGGCAGCCAGCCGACGCGCACGATGATTTCCAGGGCGATCACGATCAGCAGCGGCAGGGCCAGCCCTTTAAGGCGCCGCCGCCAGAGCGGATTTAACGGCCGGTTTTGTCGGCGGGGCAGCGGCAGGGCGATACGGGCGGGCAGGTCATTGCTCATGGAAGGGTCTCCGCTCACGACAAATCCGCGACGGACGCGGATTCGTTGTAAGCCTGATCGGTTACTGGGCGGCGACTTGCTGGAAACCGGTGTCGATCAATTGATCGATGACCTGATCGACATTCACCCCACGGCGCACCAGCTCTTCGGAGACCAGAATCGGCGCGGCGGCTTTCGACGCCAGTACGTCGGCGGAGGTGAGTTGCGGGCTGCTCAGGTCGGTGCGCGACAGTTGCAGTTTGGCCACGTCCAGTGGCAGGCCGGATTCGTTGGCGAGCAGTTTGGCCAGTTCATCGGGATTTTTTACCGACCACTCGCGGGCTTGCTCATAGGCCTTGATCACGGTGTCGATGGTTTGCGGGTGTTCCTTGGCGTACTGCTCGGTGACGCTGACAACGCCGTAGCTGTTGAAGTCGCGGTTGCGGTACAGCAGGCGCGAACCGGCCTGCACCTGGCTGGCGGCCATGTGCGGATCGAGGCCGGCCCAGGCGTCGACGTCACCTTTTTCCAGCGCGGTGCGGCCGTCCGGGTGTTGCAGGTGTACCAGTTCGACGTCGTCCTTTTTCAGCCCGGCCTGTTGCAGGCTGCGCAGAGTGAACAGGTACGGGTCGGTGCCTTTGGTGGCGGCGATTTTTTTGCCCTTGAGGTCGGTGACGGTCTGGTACGGCGAGTCTTTGCGCACCACCAGTGCGGTCCACTCGGCGCGGCTGTAAACGTACACCGATTTGATCGGGCTGCCGTTGGCGCGGCTCAGCACCGCAGCGAGGCTGGCCGATGAGGCGAAATCCACGCCGCCGCTATTGAGGTATTCCAGCGAACGGTTGCTGCCCTGGCTCAGCACCCAACTGACCTTGCTCTGGGGCAGGGCCTTTTCCAGATAACCCAAATGTTTCAGCGCCAGGCTTACGGGGGAGTAATAGGCATAGTCCAGATGCACTTCGGCGGGCGGGGTTTCCGCTGCGTGGGTGAGAGGTTGCAGGCTCAGGGCCACAGCGCAGGCCGCGAGCAGCGTTTTGACGCGGGAAAAGGGTAAGCGGGATTTCATGGGCACGCTCCGGCAAGGCAACAGTTTCTTATGTCCAGAAAGATATTTTTATCGAATGCTTCCTGCATGAATGGAATATTGCAGGCTCTGTGCCATATGCCCCGAGTCCCGTGTTTACGGGGTTTTGATGCGATTTGTGCGCTTTGAACTGTTGCCGGGAAAACACTGTGCCGCGCCACTGTTGCCAGACCAACAGCGCTTGTCGGCGGTGCTGAGCTTATTCATTAATCGAATTTCAAATGCGATTTGTAAGAGCGTTATGGTCTATAGAAAATCCCCTTTGCAGGACTTGCCATGAAGCTCTCCCGTTTCCTACGTGCTGCGTTGACCAGCGCCTTGATTGCCTCGCCTCTGACTTACGCTGCCGAACCTGTGGTGCTGCACGTCGGTGACCAGAATTACTACAACATCCGTGCCTCGGTAGAAGCTTCCGGGGTATTGAAGGACGCGCCTTACACGGTCGACTGGAAACACTTCCAGGCCGCCGCGCCCTTGGCCGAAGCATTACAGACCGGTTCGCTGGATCTGGGCTTTCTCGGCGATTCGGGTTTTCTGTTCCTCGCCGCGAAACAGGCACCGGTGAAACTGATCGGCGTGTCGAGGCAAAACCCGGACACCATCGCTTTGTTGGTGCCCAAGGATTCGCCGGTGAAAACCATCGAGGATCTGAAAGGCAAGAAAATCGCTTACTGGCCGGGTGCCTGGAGCCAGCAGTTGACCCTGCGGGCACTGGAGCAGAATGGGTTGCCGGAGAATTACGTCGACTTCGTCAAACTGATGCCGATTGACGCGGCAGCGGCATTGCCTCAGGGCAGCATCGATGCCTTCCCGGTGTGGGAACCGTACATTTCTCAGCAGATCGTGTTCTCCGGTGCGCGACCGATTCTGACTGCAAAAAACCTGATGCCTGGGTTGAGCGCCATCGCCGCTTCCGCGCCGTCCATCGACAGCAAGCGTGAGGCGATTGCCGACTTCCTCGGTCGCCTGAAACAGGCCCGGGCCTGGGTCGACAGTCACACCGATGAATACGCGGATCTGTGGGCGAAGAAAGCCAATCTCGATCAAGAGGTCTCGCGGCACTGGTTGCGCCAGGCGCACATGACGGTCGGCCCGGTGGATCAGCAAGCCGCTGCCGACCTGCAAGGCACCGCGGATTTCCTGTTCAAGGTCAAGGCGTTGCCGGCTCCACTGAGCACTGCGGGGATTATCGACACCTCGTTCCAGCAGGCATTGGCACACTGAGTGAGCACCGGAACAAAACCCTGTTATCTTTATCCAACCTCGGCCCATTTCGGTGGGTCGCAGGGAGGCAGCAGCGGCGAGGGAGTTTTGCCAATCGACAACGTGACCGCAACGGTCGGGCTCAAGGCAAAACATGAAACTCTGGTTCAAGCTTTTCTGCGCTGCGTCCATCATCACCGGGCTGGCCGGTTGCATTGCCGCTCCCATCGAACTGACCGAGCAAACCCGTTCGCGGCTGGATGCGCAGGCGCCGGTGAAGTTTCTGCTGACCTTCGATGACGGCCCCAGCGCTTCGAGTTTCTACAACCCCACCGAAACCGTGCTCGACAGCCTGAAAGACAACCCGCTGCAACCGAACATCAAAGCGGTGTTTTTCGTCCAGACCCGTGCGCCAAGGGCCGGCAACAGCGAAATCGGCCGGCGGATCATGCATCGCGAGCACGATGAAGGGCACATTCTCGGATTTCACACCGCCACGCATTGGCACACCAATCACCGTTCGCTCGATCCGCAGGAGCTTGAAACCTCACTGACCAACGGCATGGCGGACATCGCGGCGATCACCGGTGCACCACCGATTTTGTTGCGCCCACCTTTCTGGAACTACGACAAGCGTACGTTCGCGGCCTATCAGCGACATGGTCTGCATGTATTGCTCACGGACCTGAGCGCCAACGACGGCAAGATCTGGGGCTTCAACGGCAGTCCCAGACGCCGGGCCAATATGTTGCGTCAGCTGTCGGAAGTGCGAGAGCGGATCGCCCTCGGTGAATTGCCGACGGTGGACGGAGTGATTCCGGTGGTGGTGACCTTCCATGACCTCAACCGCTATACCGCGCGACATGCCCGCGAGTATCTGCAAATTCTGCTCGACAGCGCTGCTGCCACAGGCGTGCACCTGGCCGATAAACCCTTCTACGACGATCATGCACTGCTGGAGAAAGCAGCACTGGCGCGTACGGTGCAGAAAAGCTCGGATCCGGTGCAATTGCCGGGAATCTGGAACTGGATCTGGGGGCGCGACGCCAACTGATCGGTGTTGCGCAAGGATGTGAAGCGGTTGGCATTTTCTGCGATCGAGCGCTCGCGCAAGGTCGAAAAAGCTCATCTATGCTCAATCGATCGACCGATCCTTCGCCCGCGAGGCGTCCGCCCATGCTTGCCATTGCCGACATTTGCCGCATCGTCGAGTCCGGCTTTTCGCCCCTTTACTGTGACTGCACGGAAACGGGGCAGGGGCTGTTGCAGATCAAGGTTTACGAGCCGGACAGCGGGCGGGTCGATCTGCTGCTCAACGGTGTATCACCGGAGCATCTGGTCACCATTCGTGACATCTCCAACTTCATCGGTGAGTTGCGCACTGAAATGAGTGCCGGGCGTCGGGCGTTCGCCGGTTGACTCACAGTCGGCGCTGAAAGGCGCGGACGATCTGCAGGGTTGCTTCACTGACACTCAGGTTCTGCACCGCATTCAACGGATGCCAGATGCAATCGATGATCTCGTTCTGTGGCCGTACTTCATCAATATTCAGTACCGACGCCTCGTAGACATGGTGGCGCGTGCCGCCAGCCTCCAGCTCCATCAGATACAGCATGCCATCGGCGAGCAGGCCGGTTTCTTCCTCAAGTTCACGCGTCGCGGCGTCGGCCCTGGTCTCGCCGGGCTCGACCTTGCCGCCCGGCAAGTTCCAGCGGCATCGGGGTTTGCGCACCAGGAGAATGTGTCGATCCTGTTCGCAGATGATGGTTGCACGTACTTTCATTTGTTACCCGATTGCCGGTTGTCATGAATCGGTCATGAAAATGCAATATTCAAGCCGTGCCTTGGTTTAGAGGCGCTTGTGATGTCAGAGTGGTCGAAAAGCGCAAAAGTGCCAGACGCTTGACGCCGCTGTGGGGCGACGTCTGGTCGGCACACCCTGTCGCACCCGGTGTAAGGTGCAAAAGTGCAGTTGATCGATAGTCGACAGGAGGTGCCTATGAGCATGGCGATGCTGAACAAAATGCACATGAATGGCTACGACGTACTCAGCGTGAACAACGGCCCGTGGCGGGTCTGCACGCAGGGTGATCGACTGGCGTCTTTCGCCAGCCGGGAGGAAGCACTGGCGTATGCCGCTGCACTTCCGGGTTACAAAAGCCGCACCCACGGCCGCAAGACAGGCTGAAGGCCTGCAATGAAAAAGCCCCGGATTGTCCGGGGCTTTTTGTTTTGGGGAAGGTGTCAGTGGATTTTGGTTCGGCTGATGGCGCGGGCCTTCACTTCCCTGGCATAAAGTTGCAAACGTTCTTCATCGCTTTGCAGCACCTCGCAGGACCTGAGCACGCTTTGCGCATCCGCCTCGTTGCCGGACTTGCGCAACTGCTCGGCAATACGCTTGAGGTCGACCGCCGACCATCTCAGGTCCGATGCCACGCTTTGCAGGTCACGTTGAAGTTCGTGTTCGTATTCATTGAGCCGCATGATCACCTCCGGAACATTCTCGGTAGAAAATAGTAGCCGCATTTTCCGGGAGCGGGGCAAGTGGTTCTGGTCAACGAGCTGAACGGGCGTGAACAAGCTGCCGTTGGTCGGAGCAATGGTTTGCCGTGACGCCAGAGAGCCCGGTTTTCGGGGTCAAAGCATTGCGCCACGATGGATGTTCAACCAGTAACAGGGTAAATTCGCGCTTTTTCAGATGAAGGATTCAATATGCGGATGTTGATCGGAGGCCTGCTGATGGCCGCGTTGGCCGGGTGTTCGCTGCCGGCATCGCTGGTCCCGGGCGAGCCGAATCTCAGCAAGGTCAGTGGCAAGGCTCCCAAGGACTACGCCGCATGCGTGTTGCCGTTGTGGCAGCAGGATATTCCCAAGACTTCGCAGGTCGCGATTTCCAACGGTTACCGGATCACGGCGCCGAGCATCGTCACGGCCGACGAGATTCTCGATATCGTGAAATACAAGGATGGCAGTCGCGTGTCGCTGTACCAGGGGCCGCCGTGGGCCAAGTCCGGCTCGCTGCGCAAATCGGTACGCGATTGCCTCTGAGGCAGAACGGCCGAAATGAAAAAGCAGAAACCGTGTGATCGGTTTCTGCTTTTTTTTGCCTGTCAGTCGGTGATGTCGGTGAGCGGGATGCCCGAGCCGGCGGTCTTCTTGTCGCGACGGTCCTGAATCCAGTTTTCCACCTGGCTGTTGAACTCCGCCGGCGCCTTGCGTCCGACCTTTCTGGCGATGTCGAGAATGGTCTGCTGGGCGAGGGCTTCTTCCATGCGCTTCTGCGCAACCATCATCGCCCCGTGGATCGAACAGGTTCCGTCCACGGCCCAGTCCGGCGGCGAGCCGTCAAACAGCGCGCAGCGGCCACGGATGTCCCTGCATTCGAAAATGTTTTTCGGGCCGTCGATGGCGTTGACGATATCGAGCAGGGTGATCTCGTCCGCCGGGCGCGCCAACGTAAAACCGCCACGTACACCGCCGGTGGCCACCACCAGTTTACCCTTGGCCAGTTTGGTGAAGATCTTCGCCAGGTAATCCAGCGGCACCCCCTGCAGATCCGCCAGGTCGCGAACGCTCGCTTCGCGACTGTCACCGCCGCTGCCCACCAGAAACGCCAGGCAATGGATGCCGTACTCGACGCCCGCACTGTAAAGCGACATAGCTATCTCCGACTGTAGTTGTCGCAGATGTTAGCAGGGTAATGCGTGGCGGACAAATCTGATAAGTGCCTGAATCTTTGCCTTGAAACCCGTATTTGCTCGGTATGCAGCGATTTCTATGGTTTCGAAAACCTCAGAAGGGGTCAGGTCAGCTATCGAATATTTCGATTCGAATGATCGGATAATCTGACTTGTTGGATATAACGGCGACCAATACAGTCGCCGTTATCCGGTGAGCAGTGTTCAACGCTTTCAGAAACTCCCAGCGTGCCGACTCCCGATAAACGTGAATTCTTGAACCTCTTTCTAAGACTTGGCTTCGGGCCTGGAGACAACAATGAAACAGCACATTCTGGTAATCGGCGCAGGTTTCGGTGGCATGTGGACGGCGCTGAGTGCGACCCGTCTGGTCGACATTCACAACCGCGATAACATCGATGTGACAGTGCTGGCGCCGCAGGCTGAGCTGCGTGTGCGTCCGCGTTTCTACGAGCCGAATGCCCACACGCTGGCTGCGCCGCTGGGCGACCTGTTCGACGCGGTAGGTGTCAACTTCATCAAGGGCGCCGCGAACACCATCGACGTGAACGCCAAAACCGTGGGTTACACCGACGCCAACGGCGCCGCTCAGGTTTTCCACTACGACAAACTGGTGCTTGCGTCGGGCAGTGGCCTGGCGCTGCCGGATACCCCGGGCGTCGCACAACACGCCTTTGACGTTGACCAGATCGAAGCCGCGATTCGCCTGGAAAACCACCTGAAATCACTGGCCGATCAGCCTGCGAGCCAGGCGCGCAACACTGTAGTGGTCGCCGGCGGCGGCTTCACCGGGATCGAAACCGCAACCGAGATGCCGGCACGTCTGCGAGAAGTGCTGGGCGAGCAGGCTGACGTTCAAGTGATCATCGTCGACCGCGGGCAAAAAGTCGGCGCGGCCATGGGCGAAGCCATCAGCGTGTCGATTGCCGAAGCGAGCGAAGCACTGGGCGTCGAATGGCGACTGGGTGTGTCGGTGCTGTCAGTCGATGAAAACGGCGTGACCCTGTCGGACGGCCAGCGCATCGAGGCAAAAACCGTGGTCTGGACCACCGGCGTGCGTGCCAGCTCCCTGACCGAGCAGATTCCGGCCGAGCGCGATCGTCAGGGCCGTCTGCATGTCGATGCGCACCTGAAAGTCATCGGCCAGGACGATATCTTCGCCACCGGCGACGTGGCTTATGCCGCCACCGACGATATCGGCAACTTCGCCTTGATGACCTGCCAGCACGCGATCTCCCTCGGCCGGCATGCCGGTAACAACGTCGCGGCGCAGATTCTCGGTGTCGATCCGACCCCGTATAGCCAGCCGAAATACGTGACCTGCCTCGACCTCGGCGCCTGGGGCGCGGTGTACACCGAGGGTTGGGATCGTCAGGTGAAACTGGTCAAGGAGGAGGGCAAGTCTCTCAAGACCCAGATCAACACCCAGTGGATTTACCCGCCGGCGGCTGACCGTGCCATTGCGCTGGCGGCTGCTGATCCGATGATTCCGGTTGTCGCGTAACTAAGCGCACTCCTAGAAGTCCCGCTCCCGAGCGGGATTTTTTTCGTCACCACAAAAGGCTATGACTAAAAGTCATTGCCCCATGATTTTTAATGGTTACGGGTGCCCTGATACCCGGTGTTAAAAAATCGCAAACACAGCTCATCAATAACAACCAGAGAGCGTTTGCAGCCATGTCCCGATTCTCCCTTCGCGTCTCCCCGTGTCCGTTATTGATCCCGTTGGCCATCCGGTCCGCGTGAGCTGTCGATCACCCCAAAAAATCCCTCTGCATCGCAAAGAGTAATGACAGATGAAAGAACTCGACCTGTACATCGGTGAAGGTTTCGAAGGCCCGGGCGTGAACGCCGCGCACATCAATATCCTGATAGGCCCGCGCAACGGCCCGGCGGGGCAGGCGTTCGCCAACAGTCTGGCGTCGCCGAGCCAGGGTCATTGCCCGTTCATGGTGATCGCCCAGCCGAACATCCCGGTCAAGCCGATGACCCTGTACGTCAACAAGGCTGCGATCAGCAGCGACCTGCACGGCAACGCAACCTGGGGCGCTTCCCAGGCCGGTATCGCCAAGGCTGTGCTCGAAGCGCTGCTCGACGGCACGCTGCCACCGGAAGCCGAAGACGAGTGGGCGATCGTCACCGCCAACTGGGTCAACCCGGCCTGCGATGACTTGGATGCGGTCTACCTGAACAACTACAACGCCTGCCGCACCGCGATCCGCGCCGCCCTGACCGGCAAGCCGGAAACCGCGCAGCTCAAGGATGTGGTCAACCACATCAGCAACCCTTTCTACACGCCAAAAGCCTGAGGTCCGCGCCATGCAATACATCCGTTTGGGCAACTCCGGCCTGCAAGTCTCCCGCCTGTGCCTGGGCACCATGAACATGGGCACCCCGGACTGGAAGCCGTGGATCTTCAATGAAAAACAAAGCGAGCCGATCGTCGCTCACGCGCTGAACAACGGTGTGAACTTCATCGACCTGGCGGACTTCTATTCCGCCGGTGTCGGCGAAGAAGTGGTGGGGCGCATCGTCAAGCGTCTGGCCCGTCGCGAAGACCTGGTGATCACCACCAAGGTCGGCTACGGCACCCGCAACGCGATCAACGCCAGCGGCCATTCGCGCAAGCACATCATGGACAGCATCGATGCCTCGCTGAAGCGTCTGGACATGGATTACGTCGACGTGTTCATGCTGCATTACTTCGACGTGAACACCCCGGTCGAGGAAACCATGGGCGCACTGAACGACATCGTGCGCTCCGGCAAGGCACGTTACATCGGCGTCTCGACCATGCTCACCGGCCAACTGGCGAAAATCCTCATGGCCTGCGAGCGCAACGGCTGGGTCAAGCCGATCAATATGCAACTGCAACTGAACTGTGCGTACCGCGAAGAAGAGCGCGAGATGATTCCGTTCTGCCGCGATCAGGGCATCGGCGTGTCGGTGTTCAGTCCGCTGGCCCGTGGCCTGTTGACCGGTGACGTGCAATCGACCCGCAACCAGACCGACTTCTTCACCCAGCAGATGTACAGCGACGAAGTCTCGTTCGAGATCGCTCATTCGGTGCAGCGCGTGGCCCGTGCCCGTGGCGTGTCGAACGCGCAGATCGCCCAGGCCTGGGTCGCCAATCACCCGGGCGTGGATTGCATGCTGGTCGGCGCCGACACCACGGCGCAGTTCGACAGCGCACTGGCGGCATTGGAAACCAAACTCGACGCCGAAGAGCTGCATGAACTGGAACGCAACTACACGCCGTGCGACGTGATCAACGACTACACCGCCGGCAAACGCATTCTGCGCACGGCCCGTCCGGGGCATGAACGTTTCACGTTGCAGGGAGCGGTGGCATGAGCGGGTTGATTCGTCACGGCAACTTCATCGACGGCCAGTGGGGCAGCGGCGGCGCGACCTATCCGGTGCGCAACCCGGCCAACGGTGAGTTGATCACTGAGGTGCAAAAGGCCGGCGCCGAGGAAACCAACCTCGCTATCGAGGCGGCCAATCGTGCCTTGCCGGCGTGGCGCAAACTCACCGCCAAGGAGCGCAGCCAACGGCTGAAACGCTGGAGCGATCTGATGCTCGCCAACCAGCAGGAACTGGCGACCTTGCTCAGCCGCGAGCAGGGTAAACCGCTGGCCGAGGCCAAGGGCGAAGTAGTCTACGCCGCGAGTTTTCTTGAGTGGTTCGGTGAAGAAGCCAAGCGTGCCTACGGCGATGTGATTCCGAGCCACAAGGCTGACGCGCGGATCATCGTGACCAAGGAAGCCATTGGCGTAGTCGCGGCGATCACCCCGTGGAATTTCCCGCTGGCGATGGTCACTCGCAAGGTCGGCCCGGCGCTGGCGGCGGGTTGCACGATGATTCTCAAACCGTCGGAAGAAACCCCGCTGTCGGCATTCGCCCTGGCGGTGCTGGCCGAGCAGGCCGGGATTCCGGCGGGTGTGTTCAACATCGTTTCCGGCGACGCGGTGGCGATCGGCGGCGCGCTGCAAGCGTCCAGCGTGGTGCGCAAGCTGTCGTTCACCGGCTCGACCCGCACCGGCAAACTGCTGATGCGCCAAGCTGCCGACACCCTGAAAAAGGTCTCGCTGGAACTGGGCGGCAACGCGCCGTTCATTGTCTTCGACGATGCCGACATCGATGCGGCCGTGAAAGGCGCGATGGCCTCGAAATTCCGCAACACCGGGCAGACCTGCGTGTGCGTCAACCGCTTCTTCATTCAGGACGGCGTCTACGAAGCCTTCACCGGCAAACTCGCCGAAGCCGTGGCGGCGATGCGCGTGGGCAGTGCGCTGGACGGTGACACCGAACAAGGTCCGCTGATCAACGCGGCTGCGCTCGCCAAGGTCGAAGCCCATGTGAGCGATGCGCTGGAGAAGGGCGCCACGCTGTTGTGCGGCGGTCGTCGGCATGCGCTGGGCGGCACGTTCTACGAACCGACCATCCTCACCGAAGCCAGCGGCGACATGCTGATTGCCCAGGACGAAACCTTCGGCCCGGTGGCCGCGTGCTTCCGCTTCAAGGACGAAGCCGAAGTGCTGGCGCGGGCCAATGACACGCCGTTCGGATTGTCGGCGTACTTCTACAGCCGCGACATCGGCCGGGTCTGGCGCATGGCCGAAGGGCTGGAAGCCGGGATGGTCGGCATCAACGAAGGGATCATCTCCACGGAGGTGGCACCGTTCGGTGGCATCAAGGAATCGGGCCTTGGGCGTGAAGGTTCGAAGTACGGTCTGGATGACTATCTGGAGATCAAATACCTGTTGATGGGCGGTCTCTAGGCCCCCCCCGAATCCTGTGGGAGTTCGCTCCCGCAGGTTTCTCCCAGAGCTTTCCGTTTCTCCGTCAATAACAACAATTGGAGACGAACATGTCCGCTCAACCCGTAAAGATCGATGACCTGCCCATCGGGCGCTTCCATATCAAGATCGCCGGCCTGACCTTCGGCGCGCATTTCACCGACGGCTACATTCTTGGCCTGATCGGCATCGCATTCACTTTGCTCAGCCCGCAGATGCAGCTCGATGCGTTCTGGCAAGGCCTGATCGGCGCATCGGCATTGATCGGCCTGTTTCTCGGCAGTCTGTTTTTCGGCTGGATCTCGGACAAGGTCGGCCGGCAGAAAATCTTCCTGGTCAGTTTTGTGCTGATCACGCTCGCTTCGGTGATGCAGTTCTACGTCGAAACCGCCATGAGCCTGTTCCTCTGCCGGGTGCTGATCGGCATCGGCCTGGGCGGGGATTTCAGCGTCGGCCACGCGATGCTCGCCGAGTTCGCACCGAAGAAACATCGCGGCGTGTTGCTGGGTTCGTTCAGCGTGATCTGGACCTTCGGCTACGTCGCAGCAACCTTCGTCGGCACGGCCATGCTCAGCCTCGGTGATGATGCCTGGCGCTGGATGCTGGCGTCGTCGGCGATCCCGGCGGCGTTGATTCTGATCGCCCGAATCGGTACGCCGGAATCACCGCGCTGGCTGGTCAATCAGGGCCGGGTGGCCGAAGCCCGTGCCATCGTCAAAAAGCATCTGGGCGACAACGTCGAGCTGGATGAAACCCGCTCCAGCGAAACCCGCTCGGGCTACGCGGTGCTGTTCAGCCCCGAGTACCGCAAGCGCACGGCATTCAACTGCCTGTTCTTCGTCTGCATCGTCATGCCGTACTTCGCCATCTACACCTTCCTGCCGTCGATCCTGCAGAAGATGGGCCTGGCCGAAGGCTTCGGCACCGAGCTGATGCTCAACATGCTGCTGATCCTCGGCGCGTTGATCGGCATCTGGTGCACGATCAAATTCACCCGGCGCGGGTTCCTGATCAACTCGTTCATCATTCTGGCGGTGGCGTTGTTTCTGCTGGCAGTGCTGCCGGGCAGTGCGGCGTGGCTGATGGTGCTGGTGTTCGGTGTGTTCACGCTTGTGCTGTCGGCGGTGAGCAACCTGGTGGGCGTGTTCCCGGCGGAGAGTTTCCCGACGGAAGTACGGGCCAGCGGGATTGGTCTGGCGACGGCGGTCAGCCGACTGGGGTCGGCGGTCAGTACGTTTCTGTTGCCGGTGAGCGTGGCGGGGATCGGCTTGAGCCCGACCATGGGCATTCTTGCGGCGATTCTGGGGATTGGCGCGTTGCTGTCTTGGGCGTGGGCGCCGGAGACAAAATCGTTGACGTTGAGTCAGGCGTGCAAGGCGCAGAGTCCGGTGGAAGTCGCGGTAGGGACGGTCGGAAAAGTCGCGACACCCGTCTGACGATTGCAGGTCAGGGGTTGCTGACAACTCCTAGCCACTCGGTAAACAGCTTCACCTTCGACAACCCCTGCTTGTCATTCGCCACATCCAGCCAATAGCCATAAGGGCCGATCACCTCAATCGGGGTGATCGGCAGCAGGCTGCCGTTGGCCAGTTCCTTTTCGATCATCTGCCGGTCGATCACTGCCAGACCGCCGCCGGCCAGCGCGGTGTGGATCACCTGGTCCAGGGTGCTGAATTCCAGCCCTTGCCCGGCATCGATGTCATCCCGGCCCATGGCCGCCAGCCAGTTTTCCCAGACCTTCAAACGCTTGCCGTCGTGCAGGATGTGCAGCAGCGGAAACTGCCGCAGGTCCGGTGGCTGATCACCGTTGAACAGTTCCGGGCTGGCCACCGCGATGTGGCGTTCCATTACCAGCAACTGGCTGACGCAGTGGGGTGCTGCCGCGAGGCCGAAGCGGATGTGGCAATCGACTTCCGTGAGGCTGTCGTGGCCGATCTGGTTGGTGACGCTGAGGTTGATGTCCGGGTAGCGCTGGCAGAACGCGCGCAGGTGTGGCGACAGCCAGCGCGTGGCCCAGGTCGGCGGTGCGAGCACTTTCAAGCGTTGGCGCAGATTCGGCACACGCACCGCTTGCAAGGCGCGTTCGATGTGGTCGAAGGCCTCGGCCAGATGCGGGGAAAGATTGCTGCCGGCTTCGGTCAGCGACAGCCCTTGAGGCGTGCGCACGAACAGCGCCACGCCGAGGTAGTCTTCAAGCTGTTTGATCTGGCGACTGACCGCGCCCTGGGTGACGTTCAGCCCGATAGCGGCCTGGCTGAAACTGCGATGACGGGCGACTTCTTCGAACACGCGCAGGGTGTTGAGCGAGGGCAGTTGGCGCATGGAGGCGGGACTCCGGATCGGGCGGTTTATTGTTTTTTTGAGAGGGGCCTATCTGACTATTGGTGATGGGCGGATGCAAGTGTTGTTTGAGCAGACGCCATCGCGAGCAAGCTCGCTCCCACAGGTTCTGTGTACGACACAAATCCACTGTGGGAGCGAGCTTGCTCGCGATAGCAGTTTGAAGGGCGAAAACGAAGCTGGATCAGAAGTAGTAACCGACGTTCACATATAACTGGTTTTCCCACTGATCCAGCCCACCCGCACCAAGGCTCTGAGTGTAGCTGCTGCCACCGATATACGGATCGTTTTTGCCGAACAGCCATTCCGTGGCCACCCACAATTTGCTGACGGAAAACGAGGTGCCGAGGATCATCCGCTCGGACGTCTTGAACCCGCTGGCGGACTTGTCGAACGCGCTGTAGTTGGCGTACAGCTTGATCCCGCTGATCTGGTCAAACAGGTATTTGCCGCCCACGTCGTAACTCAGGTCGGCCACGTACAAATTGCCGCGACTGGCGACGTTGTAAGTGCCGTCGTAACCACCGAGGGTCACCACCTCTTCGCTGCCGGGGTTGCGCGGCGACATCTGCTGCCGCGCCGCCTGCAACTGCACGCCCCACGGGCCGTTCTTGCCCATGTAGTGCACGGCCACGGCGTTGCGCCGACCGTCCTTGTTGGTGTCTTTGTTCTCGATGCTCGAGGTCAGGCCGGAGATCCCGACCTCGGATTTCCACGGTCCCAGATCCAGCGCCTTGGCCACTCGCAGCACCACGGTGTTGCGTTCCTGGTTGTTGCTGCCGTCGACCACGTAGCTGTCGGCTTCGGACACCACGCTTGAATACGTCACGCCTTTGCTGGTGCCTTTGCCTTGCCAGGCCGGGCGCAGGTAGTAGCCGGCCTGGATGTTCCAGTCGCCGCTTTGCTGGATGTATTTGGTGCCGATCTGTTGCACGTCTTCCAGGCCGATGACGTTGCCCAGGGTTTCGTAGAAGGTGCTGCCGAAGTACGGCTGCAAGCCGAACGGCACGGTGTTCAGGCCCACTTGCACTTGCTGGTCGGGATTGAACTTGTAGCCGACCCACGCGAACTTGGCGAAGCGGATATCGCCGTAGTTCTTGGTGTACTGGTACGGGTAGGAGCGGCCGTAAAAGCGATATTGCGCTTCGCCGATCCACGAGTCGGAGTTGTACTTGGCGCTGAGGAATACCGTGTCGAGGCCGAACTTCTGGATGTCGCGATCCGGGTCCACGTCCCAACGGGCACGAATGGCGCCGCCAAGGTCGAGATTGTCGGTGACCTGGACCGCCATGGCCGGGGCGGCAATGCTGCAGAACAGAGCGATGGAGGTGGTGCGCAGGCGCAAAGATGCAGGGAAGGGCATGGAGCGGCTCTCGATTGTTTTTATTAGAGATGCCGCGCAGTTTTGCCATCCACCCGCCGCAGAACAAACGATAAAAACGTCAGGGAAACCTGCATCGAATGCATGTTACTCGGAAAATCCTGTAGGACAATTCGCCAATGTCGTGGGATGCTTTGCGCCTTGTCAGTGGTTTTCGAGTGCCTTGTATGAAACGCAAAATGCCCGGCCTGAATGCACTCAAAGCATTCGAAGTGGCCGGCAGCACCGGCAGCTTCACCCGCGCCGCCGAGTTGCTCAACGTCACCCAGAGCGCGGTCAGCCGTCAGGTGCGGCAACTGGAAGAACAGCTCGGCGAAAGTCTGCTGGAGCGCCGCCATCACCATCTCGAACTGACCGGTGCCGGCAAGATTCTGCTGCGGGCGCTGCATCAGTCGTTCGACAAGATCGAGCTGACCGTGCGCAGCATCCAGCAGAAAACCCACGCCAATCGCCTGCACATCAACGCGCCGCCCACCTTCACCAGCCGCTGGTTGATGCCGCGCCTCGGGCGTCTGCGCGAGCAGCATCCGGAGCTGGAACTGAGCATCACCACCCGTTTGCAGGACAGCCTCGCGGAAACCAGCACCCTCGATTGCGCGATCCGTTTTGGCGACGGCGAGTGGGACGGGCTCGACAGTTCGCTGCTGATTCAGGAACGACACATCGCCGTGTGCGCGCCGACCCTGTATGCGCGGGAGGGCGGCGATCAGGGCATCGACCTCAATCGCCTGACCCTGTTGCATGTGCTGGCCCGCGAGGATCAGCGCTACCTGACCTGGAAACACTGGCTCGACGCGGCGCGCATCACGGGCGTCGATACCCAGGGCGGCTATGAATTCGACCTGCTGGATCTGGCCATTCAAGCGGCGGTCGATGGTCTGGGGATCACCATTGCCGACTGGCACATGGTCGCCTCGGAACTGGCCAGCGGGCAGTTGACCCAGGTGCACAACGTCCATGTCGAAGGCCACCAGTCCTACTGGCTGGTGACCCGCCCGGAACAGACGCAGATGCCGCAATTGCAGGCCTTCAGTCAGTGGCTGCAGGAAGAGATCTGGCTGGCGCAGCGCCAACTTGAGCCTTCGAAGGCGATTTTCTGAGTAACGTGCCTTTTTCGAATGTTTGATCGCCGGATAAATCGTTTGTTGAACCCGCTGTCGATGACAAGACTGGCGGCATCGATAAAAACAAACGATGGGCGATGCACATGCGAGTCGAGCGAAATTTTGTTAACGGCCACTTCATCGAGCCGGCCAGCGCGGCGCTGATCGCGGTCTACAACCCGGCCACCGAAGCGTTGATCGGCCAGGTGTCGGCTGCCACTGCCGAAGAAGCCACGGCGGCCGTCGATGCCGCCGCAGCGGCGCAGAAAGTCTGGGCCAAACTCACCAGCATCGAGCGCGCCGAACACCTGCGAGCGTTTGCGGCTGCCCTTGAAGATCGCGCCGACGCCATCGGCGCCGCACTGGCTGCCGAGTCCGGCAAAAGCCTGAGCGACGCAAGCAACGAAGCCCGTTATGCCGCGCAGATCACCCGTTACCACGCCGAATGGGCGCGCCGCATCGAAGGCGAGATCATTCCCAGCGACAGCCCCGACGAAAACCTGTTCCTGCACCGCGAGCCGATTGGCGTCGTCGCGTGCCTGATTCCGTTCAACTACCCGGTCTACACCTTGCTGCGCAAAATCGCTCCGGCGCTGATTGCCGGCAATACCGTGGTGGTGCGCCCGAGCAACAACACCCCAACCTCGGCGTTCGAAATCGCCAAAGCCGTGGAGCAATCGGGCATGCCGGCCGGTGTGATCAACATCCTGACCATGGATCACGCCACCGCCGCAGCGGTTTGCACCCATAAAGCCGTGGGCCTGATCACCCTGACCGGCAGCGTCAACGCCGGGCGCATCGTCCTCGACTATTGCAAGGCCAACATCGCCAAGCCTTCGCTGGAACTGGGCGGCAAGACCCCGGCAATCATTGAGGCTGACGCTGATCTTGAAGCGGCCGCGAGCGCAATCATTGCTTCCAAGACCACCCATTGCGGCCAGTTGTGTACGGCGGTGGAGCGGGTCTACGTGCAGGAAAGCGTCTACGACCGTTTCCTCGCGCTGCTGAAAGCGAAAATCGCTGCCGTGAAGTTCGGCGACCGCGCCACAGATGCGAGCCTGATGGGCCCGTTGGTCAACGCCAGTTCGCAGAAGAACATCCACGCCATGGTCGAGCGCGCGATTGCCGACGGCGGCGTCCTCGAAAGCGGCGGTGTGCTGCCCGAAGGTCCGGGGCATTTCTACCCGCCAACGCTGCTCAGCGGTTGCCGCCAGGACATGGAAATCGTCCAGGAAGAAATCTTCGGCCCGGTGCTGCCGGTGCTCAAGTACCGCGACATCGACGAAGCGCTGGCCATGGCCAACGACCACCAGTTCGGTCTGTCGTCAGTGCTGTACACCGAGAATTATCGCACTGCGCAGAAAGTCGCCAACGCCATCGAAGCCGGCGAGTTGTACGTCAATCGCACCCCTGCTGATCCGTACCAGGGCTATCACGCCGGCTGGAAACGCTCGGGCCTGGGCGGCGATGACGGCAAGCACGGCATGCTCGAATTCACCCAGACCCGTCTCGTGGTCATGAAGTACTGATCCACCGCATCACGCCTCACGCTACACCTATAAAAACAATTATCAGGGGCGCCCGGAGCACGGGTCGCCCGAGGTCACTTCAATGTCCAAGCATGCATCCTCTGCTGCCGCTGTTCAGGGTTCCGATTCGGCTTCGAAAAGCCGCAGCGACAAGGGAAGTCGCTATTTCCAACTGATGTTGCTGGTGCTGGCCGCCGGTGCGATCTATCCGATTCTGTACCTGCGCCAGGTCTACCAGACCACCATGCTCGAGGTGTTCCAGATCAACCACAGCGAGCTGGGTTATCTGTACTCGATGCTTGGGACGATTTTCCTGCTCAGCTACTTGCCGAGCGGTTGGCTGGCCGACCGTATCGCGCCGCGTTTCCTGATCTTCTTTTCGCTGGTGGCAACCGGCGCGCTGGGCCTGTGGTACTCGACGGCGCCGTCGATGACCGGGTTGATGATCATCTTCGGTTGCTGGGGGCTGACCACCGGCCTGACGTTCTGGGCCTCGGTGCTCAAGCGCGTGAAGATGATTGCCCATCACACCGAGCAGGGCCGGTTCTTTGGCATTCTCGATGGCGGTCGCGGGCTGGTCGAAGCGCTGCTGGCGACGGTTGCGCTGGCGTTGTTCGCCTTCGCTACCGAAACCCGTGGCGAGTCCACCGCTGAAGGTTTCAAGCACGTGGTTTACCTCTACGCCTTCACCTGTATCGCCATCGGCTGTGTGCTGGTGCTGATCAAGGATCCGAAGTCGATGGAGGACACGCCGCCGGTAGAGAAGGGCAAGTTCAACCTGCTCACTGATCTGGCGACCCTGGTGAAGATCCCTGAACTGTGGCTGGTCACCGCGATCGTGTTCTGCGGTTATCACATCTTCTGGGCCACCTACAGTTTCTCGGACTACCTGCAAGGCAGCGGCCTGACCGCCGTCATGGCCGGCACCATCACCACCATCAAGCTGTGGATGCGCCCGATCGGCGGCATCGGCGGCGGCTGGCTGGGGGACAAGTTTTCGAACATCTCGGTGCTGATCGTTGCGCTGTTGCTGGCGAGTCTGGCAATCGTCGGCCTGATCGTGTTCCCGGCACTCAACAGCATGGGGCTGCTGATCGCGACAGTGATTTTCATCGGCCTGATGACCTACGCGATTCGCGGTCTGTACTGGGCGATCCTCGACAGCTGCAACATTCCGCTGCGCATCACCGGACTGGCCATCGGCATCGTCTCGGTGGTCGGTTACATGCCGGATGCGTTCATCCCGTTGATCAACGGCTACCTCACTGAACATTTCCCTGGCGCCCTCGGCTACAAGTTCTATTTCGGCTACATCGCCACCATCGGTCTGATCGGCACTCTGGCTGCCGTGACCCTGCGTGCCCGGATCAATAAAAAATCTTTGAACAAGACTTCTTTGAACAAGACAGGTGCCTGAGATGAAAATCGTCGCCCTTGAAACCCATATCGTCGCCGTACCGCCACCGCATATCGGCGGCATGTACTGGCTGTTCGTCAAGCTCAAGACCGACTGCGGCATCGAAGGCGTCGGCGAGATCTACGCCGCCACCTTCGGCCCCAAAGCCATGCTGCCGATCATCGAAGACGTGTTTGAGCGCTACCTGCTGAATCAGGATCCGCACCACATCGAGCGCTTCTTCCGTCAGGCCTATTCGAGTGGTTTCACCCAGCGTCCCGACCTGACCATGATGGGCGTGGTCAGCGGCCTGGAAATGGCCTGCTGGGACATCGTCGGCAAGGCTGCGAACAAGCCGGTCTACGAACTGCTCGGCGGCAAGGTTCACGAACGCCTGCGTTCCTACACCTACCTGTACCCGGTCAACAGCCGTGGCGAGTATGACTACGACGACCCGGACCTGGCGGCCGAGTGCGCCATCGACAACATGAACAAGGGCTTCACCGCCGTGAAGTTCGACCCGGCCGGGCCGTACACCGCGTACTCCGGGCACCAGATCTCGCTGGAAGTGCTGGAGCGCTGCGAAACCTTCTGCCGCAAGATCCGCGAAGCGGTGGGCAACAAGTGCGATCTGCTGTTCGGCACCCACGGGCAAATGGTTCCGTCCTCGGCGATTCGGCTGGCCAAACGCCTGGAGAAATACGACCCGCTGTGGTTCGAAGAGCCGGTGCCGCCGGGCCAGGAAGAGGCCATGGCGCAAGTCGCGGCCAAGACCAGCATTCCGATTGCCACCGGTGAGCGCCTGACCACCAAGTACGAATTCTTCAAGCTGTTGCAGGCCGGCGGTGCGTCGATTCTGCAGATGAACGTGGCGCGCTGCGGCGGCCTGCTCGAAGGCAAGAAGATCGCCAGCATGGCCGAGGCCTATTACGCGCAAATCGCCCCGCATCTGTACAACGGGCCGATTGGCGCAGCGGCGAGTTTCCAGCTCGCGGCCTGCACACCGAACTTCCTGATTCAGGAAAGCATCGAGACCTGGGGCGGCTTCCACGCCGAGGTCCTGAAAAAGCCGTTGCAGTGGGAGGACGGCTACATCATCCCGTCCACCGAACCGGGCCTGGGCGTGGAGCTGAACATGGACGTGGTGCGCAAGCATTCGCCGTACACCGGTGAGCGTCTGCACCTGCAAATGGCCCCGACCCCGGCCGACGTCAAAGACACATCGCCGGCCAAGGGCTGACGGGATTTCCCCGTCCGGCAACGGGCGGGTTCGATAAAAAGACTTACGCGGTAACCGTGCATGACATACGACTACATCATCGCTGGCGCAGGCGCCGCTGGCTGCGTGCTGGCCAATCGGCTCTCGGCCTCGGGCCAACACACGGTGCTGCTGCTGGAGGCGGGCGGCAAGGACAGTTCCCTGTGGTTCAAGATCCCGGTCGGCTTCGCCAAAATGTATTACAACCCGACCTTCAACTGGATGTACTACAGCCAGCCGCAGAAGCAGTTGGGCAATCGCGAAATCTACGCCCCGCGCGGCAAGGTCCAGGGCGGTTCGGGCTCGATCAACGCGATGATCTACGTACGTGGTCAGGCCCATGATTTCAACGACTGGGCGGCCAACGGCAATGACGGCTGGGGCTTCAAGGATGTGCTGCCGTACTTCCGCAAACTGGAAAACCATCCGCTGGGCGACAGCGAATACCACGGTGGCAGCGGCCCGATCAGCATCACCCCGATGGCCGGCCAGACCCACCCGATCTGCGACGTGTTCCTCAAGGGCTGCGACGAACTCGGTTACCCGCGCAGCGATGATTTCAACGGTCCGAAATTCGAAGGTGCGGGCATCTATGACGTCAACACCCGCAACGGTCAGCGCAGCTCCAGCAGCTTCGCCCATCTGCATCCGGCACTGAGCCGGCCAAACCTGACAGTCGAGCACTACGCGCTGGTCGACCGTGTGCTGTTCGATGAAAGCCAGCGACGTGCCACGGGGATATCCATCACCCAGCATGGCGTGGTGCGAACCTTCACGGCGCGCAAGGAAGTGATCCTGTGCGCCGGTGCTGTCGACACGCCGAAGATCCTGCAACTGTCCGGCGTGGCGGATCGTGCCTTGCTGGCCAAGCATCAGATTCCGCTGGTCAAACACCTGCCGGCAGTGGGGCAGAACCTGCAGGATCACCTGTGCGTCAGCTACTACTACAAGGCCAATATCCCGACGTTGAATGATGAGCTGAGCTCGCTGTTCGGCCAGTTCAAGCTCGGCGTGAAATACCTGCTGACCCGCAAGGGCGCGCTGGCGATGAGCGTCAATCAGGCGGGCGGTTTCTTTCGAGGCAACTCGGAGCAGAGCCATCCGAACCTGCAGCTGTATTTCAACCCGCTGTCGTACCAGATTCCGAAAAACAACAAGGCCAGCCTCAAGCCCGAGCCGTATTCAGGCTTTCTGCTGTGCTTCAACCCGTGCCGCCCGACCAGTCGTGGTCACATCACGATTGCCTCGAAGAATCCGCGCGATGCCGCGTTGATCGACCCGAACTACCTGAGCACGCAGAAGGACATCGACGAGGTCATCCAGGGCAGTCGACTGATGCGCAAGATCATGGGCGCTCCGGCGCTGAAGGGCATCACGGTTGATGAAGTCTTGCCGGGGCCGGCGGTGGAAACCGACGAGCAGATGCTGCAGTACTTCCGTGACAACTGCGGCTCGATCTATCACCTGTGCGGTTCCTGCGCGATGGGTGCGGATGAGCAGACTTCGGTGGTCGACAAGCGCCTCAAGGTGCATGGCCTTGAGGGCTTGCGGATCGTCGATGCGTCGATCTTCCCCAACGTCACGTCGGGCAACACCCATGCGGCGGTGCTGATGGTGGCGGAGAAGGGCGCGGATCTGATTCTGCAGGATGCGTAATGCGCGGTGACAGTTGATCGCAAGCGTCTTTCCTGCGTGCACTAGGCTTTGAATGCCGGCCCATTACGGGCCGGCATTGCTGTTTCTGGAAGATTAGTTTTTTGATGCGGGAGAGAAGGGATTTGCCGTAGGAAAGTGGGATGCCAAGGCTGAAGCGTGCTGGGCATTTTCTACTTCGTTGCTGCTGGGGTTGATGGCTTGTTGTCTGGCCACCAATGGCAAATTGCATAGGTGGTTGCGCAGCAGAAACGTAACGAAACAATCTTCCTATCCCAGTGAATGGTTCTGCGCTTTCACTCAATATGATCGATTCATCACCCTTCATCTGGATGATGAAAGGCGCGTTCTAGGCTGGCCAGTCGAGTGGCCACCGGAGTCGAACACCGGTCAGTTTTTGATGAAGTTTCCACGCTGGCTCAATGACGATGGCAAATTGGATCCTATTGGCGCCGAATTTTTGCTGATAGATTCCGCAAAGGTTAAATGGGTTGAGTTCAGCCCAGCATCAGAGGAATCATCATGACTGCCAGAGCACCGCAACCAATGCCGAAACATTTGGAACGCCTATTCGTCGGGCCCGACGGGAAGTTGCTGGAGCAACCATTGATCAAGGGTCCAAAGGCACCACCACCGCTGAAGCGTTAGCCGATACAAGGGGCGATTATTCGCCCCGGTTGCCAACTCCCCGGTTCAGGCTCGCCAACTCAGAGCGTCTGCACCAACCAATCCCGAAACGCCTTCAACGACGCCAGCGACTCATTGCGCGCCGGGTACACCAGGTAATAGCTGCGCCGACTGCTGATCGGTTCCCCCAGTTGCACCAGCTCACGGCTGTGCAGCTCATCCTCCACCAGAATCCTTGGCACCAGTCCGATGCCGATATTGGCGCGCACGGCTTGGATCAGGTGCGACGTCATCTCGAAGCTAGGGCCGATGCGCATGCTGCGATGGGGCAGGGCGTGATGGCTGAACCATTCGGACCAGGCCTGGGCGTTGCTGCTGACATTGAGAAGAAGCTGCCCGGCGATATCCTTGTTGGCCGCAAGACGTTCGGCGTCGGACAATTGCGCACTGGCGATCACCACCAGTTCTTCGGTGTGCAGACGGTGGGCGGTCAGCCCCGGCCAGTCGCCGCCGCCAACACAAATCGCCGCGTCGATTTCACTGGTGTCGAAGTCGATGGCTTCGATGCGCGAATGCAGGTGCACGGTCATGCCCGGGTGCGCCGTGTAAAAGTCCTTCAGGCGGGGCAGCAGCCATTTCGAGCCGAAGGTCGGCAAAGTCGCCAGGCGCAGGCTGTGAATTCCCGAGCCAAACGCCATGGCCTGCAGCGTTGCGCTGCGGATCTGGCCGAGGGCTTCGGACAGTTCGCGCTGATACATGCGCCCGACGTCGGTAAGGATCACCCGCCGGCCTTCGCGGCTGAACAGGCGCATGCCGAGCATCTTTTCCAGAATCTGCACCTGACGACTGACCGCGCTCTGGGTCAGCGACAGTTCATGGGCGGCGCGGGTGTAGCTTTCATGGCGTGCGGCGGCTTCAAAGGCCAGCAGCAACGACATCGAGGGAGTGAGGGTTCGCGGATTCATTCGTTTTAGTCATGGATTGCGGGTCGATTTTACGGTTGTCCCGACATCGCTCTGCAATGAACATAAGGCCTATGAGATGGCGGGAGCGTGACGCAATCATTCATTGCGCACAACTGTTCACCGCCACACGGCCCGTTTTTGACCGAGATTGCACGCCCGATGATTGCCCAGCTGTCGCCTTCCACCACGCTGAACACCGACTACCAACAGTTTCTCAAAGCCCTTGAAACCAGCGGTTTTCGCGGCGAAATCAGTGCCGACTACGCCAGCCGCGTGGTGCTGGCCACTGACAACTCGATCTATCAGCGCTTGCCGCAAGCAGCGGTATTCCCGCGCGACGCCGACGACGTGGCGTTGCTGGCACGCCTGATTGCCGAGCCGGCGTACCAGAAGGTGGTGATAACACCTCGCGGCGGAGGCACCGGCACCAACGGCCAGTCGTTGACCGACGGCATCGTCGTGGACCTGTCGCGGCACATGAACCGCATCCTTGAAATCAACGTTGAACAGCGTTGGGTGCGGGTGCAGGCCGGCGTGGTGAAGGATCAACTGAACGCCGCGCTGAAATCCGCCGGGCTGTTTTTTGCCCCGGAACTGTCGACCTCGAACCGCGCCACCGTCGGCGGCATGATCAACACCGATGCCAGCGGCCAGGGCAGCTGCACCTACGGCAAGACCCGCGATCACGTGCTGGAACTGCACATGGTCCTGCGCGGTGGCGAGCGCTTGCACGGTCGTCCACTGGAAGAAAGCGAACTGGCAGCGGAGTGCTCCCGCGAGGGCCGGGCCGGCGAAGTGTATCGCTGCGCGCGGCAGATCATCGATGAGCAGGGCGAGTTGATCCGGGAAACCTTTCCTGACCTCAACCGTTGCCTGACCGGCTACGACCTGGCGCACCTGCGCGAGGCCGACAACCGTTTCAACCTCAACAGCGTGCTGTGCGGCGCCGAAGGTTCGCTGGGGTTTGTGGTCGAGGCCAAGCTCAACGTATTGCCGATCCCCAAGCACACCATGCTGGTGAACATCCGCTACGCCGGCTTCATGGACGCGTTGCGCGATGCCCGGGCGTTGATGGCGCTCAAGCCGCTGTCGATTGAAACCGTCGACTCCAAAGTGCTGTTGCTGGCGATGCAGGACATCGTCTGGCACGGCGTTGCCGAGTATTTCCCGGAAAGCGCCGAACGGCCGACGCTGGGGATCAATCTGGTGGAGTTCTGCGGCGACGATCCCGAGGAGCTGCAAGGCCGGGTCGAGGCTTTCATCCAGCACTTGGGCACCGATGCCACGGTCGAGCGGCTGGGCCACACGCTGGCCGTCGGTCATGCGGCGGTGAACCGCGTTTATGGCATGCGCAAGCGTGCGGTGGGTTTGCTCGGCAACGTCGCCGGTGAAGCGCGGCCGCAGCCCTTTGTCGAAGACACCGCCGTGCCGCCGCAACACCTGGCCGAATACATCGCCGAGCTGCGCGACCTGCTCGACAGCCACAATCTGCAATACGGCATGTTCGGCCACGTCGATGCCGGCGTGCTGCACGTGCGGCCGATTCTCGACATGAAAGACCCGCAACAAGCGGCGTTGGTACGACCGGTGTCGGACGGCGTCGCCGCGCTGACCCAGCGTTACGGTGGCCTGTTGTGGGGCGAGCACGGCAAAGGCCTGCGCTCGGAATACGCACCGGCCTTTTTCGGCGAGTTATACCCGGCGCTGCAAGCGTTGAAGGCGGCGTTCGATCCGTTCAACCAGTTCAATCCCGGCAAGATTGCCACGCCGAATATTCCCGGCGCGGCATTGCTGAAAATCGACGAAGTGACCCTGCGCGGCGAACTCGATCGGCAGATCGACGAGAAAGTCTGGCAGGACTACGGCGCGGCCATGCACTGCAACGGCAACGGCGCCTGCTACAACTTCGATCCCGACGATGCGATGTGCCCGTCGTGGAAAGCCACTCGCCAGCGTGCGCAATCGCCCAAGGGCCGCGCCTCGCTGATTCGCGAATGGCTGCGTTTGCAGGGCGAAGCGGGTGTCGATGTGTTGGCCGATGCCAGTCGCCGTCCGCCGTTTTTCAGCACATTGCTGCAGCGCTGGCGCAACAGCCGTGCCCAGGAAAAGGACTTCTCCCACGAGGTGTACGACGCCATGGCCGGGTGCCTGGCGTGCAAGTCCTGTGCGGGGCAGTGCCCGGTGAAGGTCAACGTGCCGGACTTCCGTTCGCGGTTCCTGGAGCTGTACCACACCCGTTACCTGCGACCGGCGCGGGATTATCTGATTGCCTCGCTGGAGTACACGATTCCGTACATGGCGCGGATTCCGTTTCTCTACAACGGTTTGATGGGCGCCTCGTTCAGCCGCCGCTTGATCGAGCGACTCGGTGGCATGGTCGATGTGCCGTTGCTCAGCCGTTTCGATTTCCACGCGGCCATGCGTCGCTGGCAGGTTCAGCCGGCGTCGGTCGAGGTGCTTTCGACGCTGACTCAAGCACAACGCGAGCGCAGCGTGGTGCTGGTGCAGGATGCGTTCACCCGGTATTTCGAGGCGCCATTGCTGGCGGATCTGATCGAGCTGATTTCGCGACTGGGCTATCAGGTTTATCTGGCACCGTTCAGCGCCAATGGCAAACCGCTGCATGTGCAGGGCTTCCTGTCTGCGTTCAATCGCGCGGCGTTGCGCAATGCCGGGCAACTGCGCGCGCTGGCCGAGATCGGTGTGCCGCTGGTAGGGCTCGATCCGGCGATGACGCTGGTTTATCGCCAGGAATATCTGAAAGTGCCGGGGATGGAAAAATGCCCGGAGGTGGCGCTGGTGCAGGAGTGGCTGCTCAAGGTCATGCCGGAGCAAGTCGATCAGCGCCGCGAGGAAACCTTCCGTCTGCTGGCGCACTGCACCGAGAAGACCAATGCGCCCGCCGCGACCCGGCAATGGGAGCAAGTGTTCGAACGGGTCGGTTTGAAGCTGACGACCCAGGCCACCGGTTGCTGCGGGATGTCCGGCACGTACGGCCACGAAGCGCGCAATCGCGAGACCTTGGCGGTGATTTACGAGCAGTCCTGGGCGAAGCAGATCGAGGCACCGGCAGAGCGGGGCGAGGCGTTGGCGACCGGCTATTCGTGCCGCAGCCAGGTCAAGAGGCAGGCCGACCGAGCGGTGCGTCATCCGTTGCAGGTGCTGCTTGAAAGGCTGCGTTCTGCTTGAGAACCGTTGGCAATTGAAGCGACTTTTCATGTTATAAAGTAACGCAAATATTCGGGCTGTCAGCATGCGGCCCGATCGAACTCTTCACTCGATTGCGAACCCTTCATGACCCTTGCTGTTCCCCGAAATGTCCCGCCGGCGACTGGCCGGCTGCTGTCCATTGATGCGCTGCGTGGCCTGGTGATTCTGTTCATGTTGCTGGATCACGTGCGCGAGACCTTTCTGTTGCATCGTCAGGTGTCCGATCCAATGGACATCGCCAGCACCGAGCCGGCGCTGTTCTTCAGCCGTACCTTGGCGCATCTCTGCGCGCCGGTGTTCGTGCTGCTGACCGGGTTGTCGGCGTGGCTGTTCGGGGAGAAGTACGACGGCAAGGCTGATGTTAGTGCCTTTCTGTTCAAGCGTGGCTTGTTCCTGGTCGCGCTCGAATTCACCCTGGTGAATTTCGCCTGGACGTTCCAGCTGCCGCCGAGCGTGATCTACCTGCAAGTGATCTGGGCCATCGGCCTGAGCATGATCGCGCTGTCGCTGCTGGTCTGGCTGCCACGCTGGTTGCTGTTGACGCTGAGCTTGGCAATCATCGCCGGGCACAACCTGCTCGATGGTGTGCATTTCGGAACGGGATCGGCGCTGCATGTGCCCTGGGCGATCCTGCATGACCGGGGCTGGATCGAAGTCAGCGAGAGTTTGCGCCTGCGCACCTCGTACCCACTGTTGCCGTGGATTGGCGTGATCGGTCTGGGGTACGCGCTGGGGCCGTGGTTCGCTCGCGCTGCCGATGCAGGTGTGCGGCAGCGTCGCTTGTTGATCGGCGGCTTCGCCGGGCTGCTGGGTTTCGTGGCGCTGCGGCTGGTCAACGGTTACGGCGAGAAACCGTGGTCGATCAATGACAGCAGCCTGCAGACCCTGATGAGCTTTTTCAACATCACCAAATACCCGCCGTCGCTGTTGTTCATTACGCTGACGGTGAGCGTCGGGCTGCTGCTGTTGCTGGTGTTCGAGCGCTCGCAGGAGCGACGCTGGATTCGCTGGCTGACGGTGTTCGGTTCGGCACCGATGTTTTTCTATCTGCTGCACCTGTATGCGCTGAAGGTGCTGTACCTGATCGGTGTGGCGTTGGTCGGGCTCAATCAGGGCAGTTATTTCGGCTTCTCGTCGGTGGCGGCAGTGTGGCTGGCGGCGATGGTGCTGGCGGTCGGGTTGTTCCCGGCCGTGCGTTGGTTCTCGGCATTGAAGGCTCGGCGACGGGACATCGCCTGGTTGAAGTACCTGTAACTACCCGGTTTTGCCGTCGCGAACATTGCGGGCAAAGTCGATGAAAGCCTTGAGCGGCGCCGGTACATGGCGCCGACTCGGGTAATACAGGTGCAGCCCGGGATAGTACGGGCACCAGTCCGCCAGCACCTGCACCAGACGCCCGGCCGCGAGGTGTTCGCTAACCATGTCTTCGAACACATAGGCCAGTCCCAGGCCTTGCAACGCCGGGCCGACCATCAGGCTGACATCGCCCAGGGTCAGCGGGCCGTTGACTTCGATTTCCTGTTCAATGCCTCCGCGTTCGAACTCCCAGCGGTACATCGAACCGCTCGGGAACCGATGGCGGATGCAGGGCAGGGCATGCAGGTCTTCCGGTTTCTTAGGTGCAGGATGTCGCTGGAAAAACGCCGGCGAACCGACCACCACTGAACGCAGGTTCGGCCCGATAGGTAGCGATACCATGTCCGCCTCCAGCCGATTGCCGAAACGTACGCCCGCATCGAATCCGGCAGCGACGATATCCAGCAGCGCATCGCTTTCGACCACTTCCAGACGAATGTCCGGGTAGGCCTGCAAGAACTCGCTGGCAATCGGCAGCAGCACCAGTTCGCACGCCTGGCGCCCGGAGGTGATGCGCAGGTTGCCCGAAGGTTTGTCGCGAAAATGGTTGAGGTCTTCAAGCGCATCTTCGATATCGCGAAATGCCGGTTTCAGCCGCGCGTAAAGCCGTTCGCCAGCCTCGGTCAGCGCAACGCTGCGGGTGGTGCGATTGAACAGGCGCACGCCAAGTCGGTTTTCCAGAGCCCGCAACGAGTGACTCAGTGCCGAAGGTGTCAGGCCCAGATCCACCGCCGCACGACTGAAGTTCAGATGCTGGGCGATGCTCAGAAAGATCGACAGATCCGCCGTGGACGGACTTTTCATTGATGAGCACCTTTCACAAAGTCATGTAATTTTGTTGGGATTATCGCATCAGTAGCACGGCTTTAAAGTCGCATCAACTCATCGAGAAGGCCCGGCAATAACGCCAGGGTCACTGACAGGAGGAGTTGTTATGCGTACCTGGCTGATTACCGGAGCTTCCCGTGGTTTTGGCACCCTCATCGCGGAACGCGCCCTGCGTGCTGGCGACGCGGTGATTGCCACCGCGCGCAAACCGCAGGACATCACGGATCGTCTCGGCGAGCACCCGAACCTGCTGGCGCTGCGTCTGGATGTCACCCGTGAAGAGGAGGCCCACCAAGCGGTGGCAGAGGGGATCAAGCGTTTCGGCCGCATCGATGTGCTGATCAACAATGCCGGCTTCGGCGTGCTGGGCGCGGTGGAAGAAACCAGCGCCAGCGAAACCGAGCGCCTGTTCGCCACCAACGTCTTCGGCTTGCTCAACGTCACTCGCGCCGTGCTGCCGCACATGCGCGCCCAGCGTAGCGGACGGGTGATCAACATCTCGTCCATCGGCGGTTATCAGGCCTACATGGGTTGGGGTGTCTACGGCTCGACCAAGTTCGCGGTGGAAGGCATCAGCGAAGCGCTGCATCAGGAACTGGCGCCACTGGGCATTCAGGTCACGGTGGTCGAACCGGGTTTCTTTCGCACGGATTTCCTCGACGAACAATCGCTGGTCAAGACCGCGCTGGTGCTGCCGGACTACGACGAAACCGTGGGCAAGATGCGCACCTTCGCCGAAGCCGCCAACCACGCGCAGCCGGGAGATCCGGTGAAGTTCGCCGAAGCCATGCTGGCGCTGATCAATGCGCCGAACCCGCCGCAACGGTTGGCGCTGGGCAGCGACACCATTGCGCGAATCGAGGCGAAGAACCGCCTGGTGGCGCAGGAGCTGGCGCAGTGGAATGCGCTGGCACTTTCCACGGATTTCAAGGACTGACACAACCCCCGTTGAAGCCATCGCAGGCTGCGCTCTGTTGATCGCAGCCTGATTTTTTTCATTGGATGAAATCATGAAAACCGTCTCCCAATACCATGGCACCCGCGACAAACTGCCGATCCTCGCAGCCATTTGCCTGTCGGCACTGGTCCTTCCGTTAAGTTTTACCGGTGGCGCGGTGGCGACGCCGGCCATCGGCCGTGACCTGGGCGGCAGCCCGGTGGCGCTGACCTGGATCACCAATGCGTTCATGTTGTCTTTCGGCAGTCTGCTGATGGCGGCGGGGGCGTTGGCTGACGTTTATGGACGTAAACGCTTGTTTACCGGCGGCATGCTGCTGTTTACCGGGGCGTCGATTGCCCAGAGCCTGGCGCCTTCGGTGTTCTGGCTGGATGTGCTTCGGGCGATTCAGGGCGTGGCCGGGGCGGCGGCGCTGGCCAGTGGTTCGGCAGCGCTGGCGCAGGAATTCGAAGGCCATGCGCGCACCCGTGCCTACAGCATGCTCGGCACTACATTCGGCATCGGCCTGGCGTTCGGGCCGTTGGTGGCCGGGGCTCTGATCGAGGCGTTCAACTGGCGTGCGATCTTTGTCTTCACCGCACTGATCGGTGTGATCGCGATGGTCTTCGGCCTGCCGCGCATGCGTGAAACCCGCGACCCCGACGCTAGCGGTCTCGACTGGCCAGGCACCGTGACCTTCAGTTCGATGCTCGCGCTGTTCACGTTCGGAGTTATCCAGGCCCCCGAAAGCGGTTGGGGCAGTCCGTTGGTGGTGGGGCTGTTGGGCGCTTCGGCGTTGTTGCTGGCGCTGTTCGTCTTCATCGAAATGCGTGTAAAACGCCCGATGCTCGATCTGACCCTGTTCCGTTTTCCGCGCTTCATCGGGGTGCAGATGCTGCCTATCGGCACCTGCTATTGCTACATCGTGCTGGTGGTCATGTTGCCGCTGCGGTTTATCGGTGTCGAAGGCTTGAGTGAAATCGACGCCGGCCTGCTGTTGCTGGCGCTGTCGGCGCCGATGCTGGTGGTGCCGATGCTTGCGGCGTCGATGACGCGTTTTTTTTCGGCCGGTATATTGTCAGGCGTGGGCTTTTTGATTGCCGCCGTGGGCCTGCACTGGCTGAGTCTGTACAACGTCGGCGAATTGAAATTCGCGTTGGTGATGCCGATGGTGTTGATCGGGATCGGCGCAGGTTTGCCGTGGGGCTTGATGGATGGACTGTCGGTCAGCGTGGTGCCGAAAGCGCGCGCCGGCATGGCAGCCGGGATCTTCAACACGGTGCGGGTGGCGGGTGAGGGGATTGCACTGGCCAGCGTGGCGGCGATGCTTGCCTCGCTGCTGCATACCGATCTGCAACCGGTGGCCGGCAGCGCCGACGTTGCATTGATTGCCGAAACCGCGCACCGGGTGACGACAGGCGACATGGCGCACGCAATCAACACGATTCCAGGGTTGGCCAATGAACGTCTGGTGCAAGGCTACGCTTCGGCGTTCCAGTACCTGCTGCACATCCTGACGATCATCACCCTGGCGTCGGCAGCCGTGGTGTTGGGGCTGTTGAGCAAGGAGGGGACGGTATCGGAGCCACAACAGGCTGCGGCATAAATGAAAAAGCCCGGAAGCGCAAAACGCTTCCGGGCTTTGTTCATCGGATCAACGGCGATCCAGCCACACGGTCTGCGCATTGCAGAACTCGCGCACGCCGAAATGCGACAGCTCACGGCCGAAACCGCTTTTCTTCACGCCACCGAAGGTCACGCGCGGGTCGCTGGCGGAGTAGCCGTTGATGAACACGCCACCGGTTTCCAGTTCGCTGGTCAGTTGATGGGCCAGGGCGACGTTGGCGGTGTAGATCGTTGCAGTCAGACCGAACTCACTGTCGTTGGCCAGGGCCACGGCATGGGCGCAGTCGCGGGCGGTGATGATCGATGCCACCGGGCCGAACAGTTCCTGCTTGAACGAGGTCATGCGGTCAGTGACATCGGCCAGCACGGTCGGCTCATAGTAGTTGCCTGCGCCTTCGACCTTACCGCCACCGAGCAGCAGGGTGGCACCTTCTTCGAGAGTGTCGCGCACCTGTTGATCCAGTTCGTCACGCAGATCGAAACGAGCCATCGGGCCGATGTAGTTGTCGGCGGACAACGGATCGCCCATTTTCAACTGGCGGGTGGCCTCGACGAATTTGCGGGTGAACTCTTCGACCACGCCTTCTTCGATGATCAGGCGTTTGGCGGCGGCGCAGACCTGGCCGGAGTTCTGGTAACGGCCGATCACTGCTGCTTGCACGGCTTCATCGATGTCGGCGTCGTTGAGCACGATGAACGGATCGGAACCGCCCAGTTCCAGCACGCATTTCTTCAGCGCGGCACCGGCCTGTGCGCCGATGGCCATGCCGGCGCGGACGCTGCCGGTCAGGGTTACGGCAGCAATGCGCGGGTCAGCGATGGCGGTGGACACGCCTTCCGGGGTGACGTTGATCACTTCAAACACGCCATCGGCAAACCCGGCGCGGGTGAAGGCATCGCGCAGCAGATAGGCGCTGCCCATCACGTTCGGCGCATGCTTGAGCACGTAGGTGTTGCCGGCGATCAGCGCCGGAACGGCACCGCGCAGTACCTGCCAGATCGGGAAGTTCCACGGCATCACGGCGAGGATCGGCCCCAGCGGACGGTACTCGATGCGCGCCTTGCCGCCTTCGACCAGGGTCGCTTCGGCGTTGAGCATGGCCGGGCCGTGTTCGGCGTACCACTCGCAGAGCTTGGCGCATTTTTCGATTTCGCCACGGGCCTGAGCGATCGGCTTGCCCATTTCCCGGGTGATCATGGTCGCCATGGCTTCGCTGCTGTCACGCAGAGCGCCGGCCAGCGTGGTCAGTGCGCGGGAGCGGTCCTGCAAAGGCTTGCGTTTCCATTTGCCGAATCCGAAGGCGGCACGGGTCAGCGCGGCATCGAGGGCCTCGGCGGATTCGAAGGCGTAGTGACCGATCTGCTCGCCGGTGGCGGGGTTGATCGAGATGGCGTGGGTCTGGCTGGAAATCGGGCTCATGGCATCGTCCTGCGAGGTCAGTGGATGCGCTCAGAGTAGGGTGGCGTTTGATTTCTGGAAACTGAATAATAAAGAGCGTTTCTTTCACGATTGGAGAATGACTGTGGATCTGGTGCAACTGGAAATCTTCAAGGCCGTTGCCGAGCACGGCAGCATCAGCGCGGCGGCGGCGCAGATCCATCGCGTGCCGTCGAACCTGACGACCCGCATCAAGCAGCTGGAAGAGGATCTGGGCGTCGATCTGTTCATCCGCGAGAAAAGCCGCTTGCGCCTGTCACCGGCCGGCTGGAGTTTTCTGGAGTACGCGCGGCGGATTCTCGACCTGGTGCAAGAAGCGCGCGCCACAGTGGCCGGCGAGGAACCGCAAGGTGCATTCCCGCTGGGCTCGCTGGAAAGTACCGCAGCGGTGAGGATTCCCGGTTTGCTGGCGACCTATAACCAGCAGCATCCGAAGGTCGATCTGGACCTCTCGACCGGCCCCTCCGGGACGATGATCGACGGTGTGCTTTCCGGGCGCCTGGCGGCCGCGTTTGTCGACGGCCCGGTGTTACATCCGGCACTGGAAGGCATCCCGGCGTTCGAAGAGGAAATGGTCATCATCTCGCCGCTGCATCACGGGCCGATCAAGCGTGCTGCGGACGTGAATGGCGAGAACATCTATGCGTTCCGCTCGAACTGCTCCTATCGCCATCACTTCGAAAAATGGTTCAGCACCGACGCCGCCGTGCCCGGCAAGATCTTCGAAATGGAGTCCTATCACGGCATGCTCGCCTGCGTCAGCGCGGGGGCGGGTCTGGCCCTGATGCCGCGCAGCATGCTGCAGAGCATGCCCGGTTGCGCGACGGTAAGCGTCTGGCCGCTGGCGGCGGATTTTCGCTATCTGACCACTTGGCTGGTGTGGCGGCGAGGTACGGTGTCGCGCAGTCTGAGCATGTTTGTGCGCTTGCTCGAAGAGCGCGGCGTGGTGCGTGCAGAAGAGAATTGACACTTTGTGTCATGGTTGTATCTTAGGCGTCCTGTTTCGCAATATAAAAAACTATACAGCGCAAGCGATTAGCCAGAAGGAATCAGCGATGACCACAGCCCTGAGCGGTAAAGAAGCAGTAGGTGAGCGTTTTGTGCTGGAGACCATGCGCCATGCCCAGCAGTTGACCTGGAAGGCCGTGGACGAGATCGCCAAGGTGATCAAACCCGGCATGCGCGAATCCGAAGCCCATGCACGTGGCAAGGAAATCCTCGTCGAGCTGGGCATGGACCGGATCTGGCATCCGCTGCTGATCCGCTTCGGCGCCAATACACTCAAGACTTTCAAGGAACGCTCCGACGGCGATCCGGTGCTGGGCGAGAGCGACATTTTCTTCATCGACATGGGCGTGGTCTGGGAAGGCCACGAAGGCGATGCCGGAGCGACGTTCGTCACCGGGTCTGATCCGCAAATGATCGCCTGTGCGGCAGCCTCCAAGGAACTCTTTGACAAGGTCGAAGCCTTCTGGCGCAAGGGCGTAACCGGTGTCGAACTGTACCGCTACGCCACCGATCAGGCGCAGGCCATGGGCTGGAAGTTGAACCTGGACATAAAGGGCCACCGGGTCAGCGATTTTCCTCACGCGATTTATCGCGGCGGCAATCTCGGTGATTTCGATCAGGCGCCGAATGCCGGTGTGTGGATTCTGGAAATCCAGATCGAACACCCTGAACTTCCCTACGGCGCGTTCTATGAAGACCTGTTGATCTGATTCACATTGACGGTGCTAGAGTCAGGAGTCGATGTTCAGAGAGGTGTAGCGCTGTAGTTGTAACTACATAGCGCTTGCCACGATGATGCAGGCCGTTTCCTAACTCCAAAGTCAACAAAAGGACGTCCATCATGAAAGTCAGTGCCCGCAACGTGTTCAAAGGTCAGGTCAGCCAGGTTCAGGAAGGCTCGGTCAATGCCGAAGTTGTCCTGACTCTGCCGGGCGGCGAGAAGCTGGTGGCGGTCGTGACCCTGGCCAGCCTCAAGAGCCTGGGCATTGCGGTGGGCAAAGAAGCCGTCGCCCTGGTCAAGGCGCCTTGGGTGATGCTGATGACCGAGTCCGAAGGCATTCGCCTGTCGGCCCGCAACTGCCTGCAAGGCAAGGTGCTGAGCGTGACCGATGGCGCGGTCAACGCCGAAGTGGTGATCGAGCTGGCTGGCGGTTCGAAGGTCTATTCGATCGTGACCCGCGATGCGGTGAACGAACTGGGTCTGGCGGCTGGCGTCAGTGCCACTGCCGTGATCAAGGCTTCGCACATCATTCTGGGTGTGCCGGCCTGATCAAACGCGTGACTCGAAAAAAATGCCCGGTTCGGTGATTTGCCGAACCGGGAATTTTTTTATCTATCTCAGAGACTGCCCGCCAGTTTCCCGGTCATCAGCCGCCGACGATAAGCACTGTCACGACTCGCCAGCCAGAAATACAGCGGCGACGTCACCAGCAACCCCACCAGCCAGGAAAGGTCCGCGCCGTTGATGTGCGCCGACACCGGGCCGACGTACAGCGGCGTGTTCATGAACGGAATCTGCACCACGATGCCGATTGCATACGCCAGCAAGGCTTGCGGGTTATAGCGGCCGTAGATGCCGCCGTCGACCTGGAAGATCGAGGCGATGTCGTACTGGCCTTTGTGGATGGCGTAGAAGTCGATCAGGTTGATCGCGGTCCACGGCACCAGCACGACCAGCAGCACCAGCACCATGTCGACGAAATGGCCGATGAAGTCCGACGACGCACCGACTGCAGCAAAGCAGCAGGCCAGCAGCACGATCAGCGAAATCACCGCGCGGCTCTTGGCGGTCGGAATCCAGCGGTAGGCGAACGTCTGCACCAGGGTGATCAGCGACAGCACGGCGCCGTACAGGTTGAGGGCGTTATGGCTGATCACGCTGAGCAGGAACAGCACCAGCATCAGCGGGCCGATCGAGCCGGTGGCGAGTTTCACCGCGTCCATGGTGTCCATGCCCACCGGCGTTGCCAGCACGGCGACCGCCCCGAAGATGAACGACAGGCTCGAGCCCAGCGCGGAGCCGAGGTAAGTGGTCCAGAACGTCGCCGCCACCGGCACATTCGCCGGCAGATAACGCGAGTAGTCCGAGACGTAAGGCGCAAACGCAATCTGCCACAACGCCGCCAGCGACACCGTCGCGAGCCAGCCTGAAAGGTTGAAACCGCCACGGGTAAGGAAGTCAGCCGTTTGCACGTGAGTCAGGATGTAGCCGAAACCGACCACGATGCCGATCCCGAGCACCCAGGTGCCGATGCGGTTGAGCACGTGGATGAAGCGGTAACCGATGATCCCGATGATCCCCGAACCCAGCGCGCCGATGACGATGCCGACCGGCACCGGAACGCTGTCGACCACGCCATGCAAGGACTTGCCGGCCAGCACGATGTTGGAGGCGAAGAAGCCGATGTACATCACGCCGGCAATCAACACCACCAGCAGCGCGCCGAGGGAGCCGAATTGTGCGCGGCTCTGAATCATCTGCGGGATGCCCATCTGCGGGCCTTGCGCCGAGTGCAGCGCCATCAGCACACCACCGACGAGATGCCCGACCAGAATGGCGACGATGCCCCACAGCAGATTCAGGTGAAACAGTTGCACGCCGAGGGCGCCGGTGACGATGGGCAACGGCGCGATGTTGCCGCCGAACCAGAGGGTGAACAGATCCCTGACCTTTCCGTGGCGATCTTCGGGCGGCACGTAGCCGATCGTGTGTTTTTCAATGAGCGGTGCGGACGTTGTTGCAGAGGTGGCCATGACGAACTCCAAGGCAAGGACGAGTACGTGGACGTACTTCAGTGAGCGCCGGCACGGACGGCGCATTTCTTGTTGGGGTTGATCATGGGCAAGGAAAGGGGAGAGATAAATTAGTAGTTTTGTTGCTTCAGACGTTAAAAATACGAGGCTCTTCGGGCAGCTCAAAGCGCTCTGTTTCGGGCGTTTCAGCGCCATGAGCGGCAACGCAGCTGACCTCCATTGGAGCAGCTGTCTGTCGGTGTTATTGCGGCTTGGCTGCGGACTTTTATCCAGCAGCCAGACCGGTTTTTTCAAAGGCGAATCGACGCCAGCATCCGTTGCAGGATCTCATCGCAAGCCTTGAGCTGATCGCGGCTGACGAACTCGTCCGGCTTGTGGCCCTGATCCATGCTGCCGGGACCGCACACAACTGTGGGGATCCCCACTGCGTCGAACAAACCGCCTTCAGTGCCGAACGCCACAGTGCCGAAATCGTCCGAGCCACAGAACGTGGCGATCAATTGCGCCGCCTGGCTCCGGGCGTCAGTCGCCAGCCCCGGATAGGCCGACAGTTCGCTGAATCGGATATCGCTCAGCTCGCTGACCGCACGCATACGCGGCAGTACTTGCTGCTCGGCGTAGACCTTGAGTTGCTGCGCGACGACCGCCGGATCCTGCGAGGGCAGAGCGCGTATTTCGAAATCAAAACGGCAATCGGCGGGGACGATATTCAACGCCTTGCCACCGCTGATCACGCCGGTTTGCACCGTGGAATACGGCGGGTCGAAACGTGGGTCGAGATGTTCATCCTTGAGCTGCCGACCGATGCGTCCCAGCTCGCCGATCAGTTCGGCGGCGCATTCGATGGCGTTGACCCCGAGCGGCGCGTAGGCAGAGTGACAGGAGTGACCCTGAACATCGCAACGCATCGCCAGTTTGCCCTTGTGCCCGAGCACCGGTTGGAGTTCGGTGGGCTCGCCGATGATGCACAGCAACGGTTTGACCGGACGCTGCTCCAGCATCTTGAGCAACGAACGCACGCCGAGGCAGCCGACCTCTTCGTCATAGGACAGAGCAATGTGCACCGGCATACGCAATGGTGATTCGATCAACGACGGCACCAGCGCCAGCACGCAGGCGATGTAGCCCTTCATGTCCGCCGTGCCACGACCGTACAACTTGCCGTCACGCTCGCTGAGTTCGAACGGCGGCACGGTCCATGGCTGACCATCGGCAGGTACCACATCGGTGTGTCCCGACAACACGATGCCCGGCTGATCGGCCGGGCCAATCGTGGCGAACAGATTGGCCTTGCTGCGCTCATCGTTGTAGATCAGCTTGCACGGCACATCGAAACCTTCGAGGTAGCTGCGAACGAAGTCGATCAATTGCAGGTTGGACTCGCGGCTGGTGGTGTCGAACCCCACCAGCGTCTTGAGCAACGCGACGCTGTCGCTCATCGGTCGTCTCCGGCAACCCCGTAGCCCGGCGCCTTGGCCGGATCGAGGGCGCGGTCGATGTAGTCCTGCAATTGCGGACGATAGGCGTCCCAGAGTTTCTGCAACTGGCCGATCGGGTCTTCATCGGCCCAGTCCACCCGCAGGTTGACGATAGGCCAGGTCAGTTCGCCGACCACGACCACGGCTGCCGAATGCACCGGTCCCGCTTCGCCGCCCAAGGCTTGGGCGGCGTGCAGGGCCTTGAGCAGGCGGTCGGCCAATTGGCCTTCGCCATCCTCGAAGGCGCTGACCATGGCTTCGATCACCGAGCGTCCGGCGAGCATGTTGCCCGCCGCCACGCATTGCTCGCCCGACACCGCGTTGTGTACGCCAAGGGTTTGCGCGCCGCTGAAATGGGCGGTCTGGCCGAGGTGGTTGATCGCCGTGATCTGCCGGTACTGACTGTAGCCATTGCGGGTCAGCACCTTGTCCAGCGCCGCCTCGGGCGACAGACCTTGCTCCATCAGGGCGAGCACTTCCGGGCCGAGGGAGGGCAGGGTGATGTTCTGGCTCGATACCGCGCCGACACCGGGCAGCAGCCACGGGCAGCGGGCGCCGACGGCGATGCTGGAGGAACTGATGGCGATGCCGAACTGACCGGTTTCGGGACAGCGGGCGGCGATGGAAAATGTCATGTGTGGCCTCCTTTCGCTAAGGTCGAATTACTCGGGAATCACCGCAACCACATCGATCTCCATCAGCCACTGCGGCTGACCCAAAGCCGACACCACCAGCCCGGTGGAAATCGGGAACACGCCTTTCAGCCATTTGCCGACTTCCTGATACACCGGTTCGCGGTAGCGCGGGTCGATCAGGTAGGTGGTGGTCTTGACGATGTGGCTCAGGTCGCTGCCGGCCTCTTCGAGCAGTTGCTTGACGTTGCGCATCGCCTGTTCGGTCTGCGCGCGCGGGTCGCCGAGGCCGACCAGTTCGCCATCGAAATTGGTGCCGACCTGACCACGGACATACACGGTGTTTCCGGCGCGCACGGCCTGGCACAAATCGTTGTCCAGGGTCTGGTTCGGGTAGGTGTCCTTGGTGTTGAACATGCGGATGCGGGTATGGGTTGGCTGACTCATGTGAGGCTCCTGACGAAATCGAACCCGGCGCGACAGGCGCCGGTATGGAAGAGGGAAATCAAGCGTCGACGGTGTCGGCGGCTTTGTTGTGCTGCGCGGCTTCGCGTTGTTCGGCATCGCGATAGGCCAGGTATTTGCGCTGGGTGGCGATGTGATCGGCCACGTGCTTGGCGTCGTGCCACACGCCCCAGATGAACGACGAACCGCGTCGCGACTGCCACGGCAGACCGAGGAAATACACACCCGCTTCGCTGGACACGCCACGCTGATGTTGCGGCTTGCCGTTGTCGTCGAAAGCGGCGACTTTCAGCCAGGAATAGTCCACGGCAAACCCGGTGGCCCAGATGATCGAGGTGATGCCGGCGGCGGCCAGATCGAGATCGGCCAGTGGGTTCTTCACGCATTCAGGATCCGGATAGGTTTCCCGGGCTTCCGGTTCCAGTGGCAGATCAAGGCCATTGCGTTCGATGTAGGCATCGGCGGCATCCAGCAGCGCGAGGTAGTTCTCGTCGCCGCGCTTGAGGTTGTCGCGCAGGTCCTGTTTGAAGGTCACTACGCCGTCGCTGAACGATTCGGTGACGCCGACCAGGGTCATGCCGCGATGGGCCAGGCCACGGAAGTCGATGGTGCGGCCACCGTGGGCGCCGCTGACGGCGATGGTCACGTGCTCGCGGCCGGGTTTCATTGCGGCCTGATCCCACTCGCCGAGCACGCCGAGCCACCAGCAGAAATCACGGTTGCGATAAGCGCGAGGCGGGCGGTCATGGGCACCGACCGAGAGGTAAACCTGCTTGCCCGAACGTTGCAATTCGTCGGCGATCTGCACGCCCGACGAACCGGCACCGACCACCAGCACCGCGCCGGCCGGCAGCTGTTGCGGGTTTCGGTAGTCGGCCGAGTGAATCTGCAGCAGGCGTTCATCTTTCGGCGCAATGGCCGGGATCACCGGACGCTGGAACGGACCAGTCGCAGCGACGACGCGGGCGGCTTCGATCTCGCCTTCGGAAGTCTCGACGGTGAAGCCCGGACGACCGACATTGCGCACTACGCTCTTCACGTCCACGCCGGTGCGGATCGGCGCGTTGAATTTCTTCGCATAGGCTTCGAAGTAATCGGCAACCCGCTCCTTGTGAGCGAAGCCATCCGGATCGACATCGTCGAATTCCATCCCCGGAAAGCGGTCGTGCCACGCCGGACCGTTGGCCACCAGCGAATCCCAGCGCCCTGTGCGCCAGCGTTCGGCGATGCGGCTGCGCTCCAGCACCAGGTGCGGAACCCCGAGTTTGCTCAGGTGTTCACTCATGGCCACACCCGCTTGACCGGCGCCGACAACAAGCGTGTCTGTTTTTATTATTTCAGTGGTCATCTCTGATCCCTTCTCACGAGGCCGTTGGATTCAGGCCGCTGTCGACCTGTTCTCTGTGCTTGGGATCAGACTAGGGAGGGGGTGGTTATCGGTAAAATATTATTAAGCTGGCATGTGAAGATAAAAACGTGATGCAGAGGCTTCAAAGCCCCGTAAATGCTGAGTCTCGCCATGGCACCGGAATCCGGGACAACGAAAAAAAAGGGCCGCCGACAGGGTAGTCGGCGGCCCTTTGCAAGGCGTGCTCGGATCACACGGACTCAGCGATCGAGAAACGCCAGCAGGTCTTCATTCAATTGCTGCGCATGGGTCACCGCAAAGCCGTGGGGCGCACCGGCATACACCTTCAATTCGGCGCCCTTGATCTGTGCGGCGGCGCGTTTGCCGGTGGTTTCGAACGGCACGATCTGGTCGCCATCGCCATGAATCACCAACGTCGGCACATCGATTTTCGCCATGTCCGGGCGGAAGTCGGTTTCCGAAAATGCGGTGACGCAATCCACGGTGCCCTTCAGCGAAGCCAGCAACGCGATATTCAGGGTTTGCGTCAGCACGCCCTCGGAGACTTTCTGGCCCTGATTGGTGCCGTAGAACGGGGCGTTAAAGTCAGCGATGAACTGCGCCCGGTCCTTCAGCAGGCCGGCCTTGATCCCGTCGAACACCGACTTGTCGACGCCTTCGGCAAAGTCCGGTTTCTTGCCGAACAGCGGCGTCACCGCGCCCAGCAGCACCAGCCCGGCCACGCGCTCGCTGCCGTGGCGTGCGATGTAGCGGCTGACATCGCCGCCGCCCATGGAGAAACCGACCAGGGTCACGTCACGCAGGTCGAGGTGCTCGATCAACTGCGCGATGTCGTCGGCGAAAGTGTCGTAGTCGTAGCCGGTCCACGGCTGCCCGGAGCGGCCGAAACCGCGACGGTCGAAGGCGATGGTGCGGTAGCCACGACTGCTCAGGTATTCCATCTGGTATTCCCACATGTCGGCGTCCAGTGGCCAACCGTGGCTGAACAGCACGGGCCTGCCGCTGCCCCAGTCCTTGAAATAGATCTCGGTGCCGTCTTGGGTGGTGAACGTGCTCATGGAAACTCCTTGGAGGTTGGCTCTATGTGGTTGCCGTGGTGGCAACAATCACTATCGCGACAAAACGCATCAGCCACTTGTACGCAGGTGCTAAGTTCGTGGTGGCCGGTGTTATCGCTTCTGCAACATGAGTTGTAAGATGCAACCGCATCCCATCTTTCGTTTGCCGGAGATAGTCGAAATGAAGCGCAAAAGCCTTGCCGGCAATGCCTGCCCGGTCGCCCGGACGCTGGACCTGATCGGCGACTGGTGGTCGTTGCTGATCGTCCGTGATGCGCTGGAAGGCATCCGCCGTTTCGGCGATTTCGAGAGAAGTCTGGAAATCGCCAAGAACATCTTGAGCGTTCGCCTCAAAGGCCTGGTGGAGCGCGACATCCTGCGCCTGGTGCCGGCGTCCGATGGCAGTGCCTACAAGGAGTACGTGCTGACGGAAAAGGGCCGGGCGCTGCAAACCGTGATTGTCGCGCTGTCGCAGTGGGGCGGGGAGTTCATGTTTGAGCCGGGTGAGTCGGGGTCGGTGATGGTCGACGCGCAGAAAGGGAAGCCGATCAGGAAGCTGGAGTTGCTGTCAGCCGATGGCCGGGTACTGGCACCGGAGGATGTGGCGACGAAACGGGCTGTTGAGCATTGAGGTGAAGTGAGTCGGGTCTGTCGGATGTTTCGCTTCTCGGAACGTTTGCCGATCCTGTGGCCGGTTTTCCTTGGTTGATCTGCGAAACCTCCTGCATCTCTGTCGGAGTCGGACGATTTCGCCGATGCCGCTCGTCGGCAACACTATTCCGGTGAATCCTTAAATTGACGTCAGAATAGTGGCACTTTAACATGTCGCCACTATTCTGATATCACTTTCCGTCTCGAGGGATCGAACATGTCCTCACCCGCCCTCGTGGCGAGGTTGTGCCTGGCTTTGCTGTGCCTTTCTCCGCTTGATGCTGTATTCGCTGCACCCACCCCCGGTGATACCGACCTGATCCGCGACCGCCAGAACCGACTGCTCGAAGAGCAGCAGCGGCGTCTCGAAGAACTCAAGGATCTGCCCGGCAAGGAAGCCAGGCCGGTTCAACCGACGGCGCCGGTCGACACCCGTTGCTTCCCGATCAAGGACATCGAACTCAAAGGCGCCGACAGCCTGTCAGAGAGCGACAAGGCGCGCCTGCTCAAGCCTTACATCGGCCAGTGCCTGGGCGTACCGCAGCTCAATGAACTGCTCAAAGTCATCACCGACCACTACATCGAGAAAGGGCTGGTGACCAGCCGTGCCTACCTGCCACAACAGGACCTGTCCGCGGGGCACCTGAAAGTGCTGGTGGTCGAAGGCAAACTCGAAAGCCTGAAAGGCGCCAACAACAGCAAGCTTTCCGAGCGTGAGCTGTCGATGGCGTTTCCCGGCAAGGCCGGCGAACTGGTCAACCTGCGCGAGATCGAGCAGATGGTCGATCAGCTCAATCGCCTGCCGTCCAATCAGGCCAAGATGGAGCTCTCGCCGGGCAAGAACGTCGGTGGCAGTGATGTACTGGTCAACAACACCCCGCAAAAGCCCTGGCGTGTCGGATTGTCGCGCAGCAACGACGGCCAGCGCAGCACCGGCGAGCAGCAGTGGGGCACCACCTTCGACTGGGACAGCCCGCTGGGCCTGGCCGATCAGTTGAGCCTGCGCGGCGGTCACGATGCGATGACCGACCATCAGCACACTTCCAACAACGCCATGCTCAATTACAACTTGCCGTGGGGCTGGTGGAACTTCAGCTACACCTACAGCCAGAGCGAATACCGCTCGCAGATCGCCGCCAACGGCTACAACTTCAAGCAGACCGGCGACAGCGAAAACCATCAGTTCCGTGCCGAGCGGGTGATCCACCGCGACGCCGTCAGCAAGACGTCCTTGAGCACTGGCCTGTCGTACCTGCGCAGCAACAACTTCATCGAAGACAGCAAGCTGCGCCTGAGCAGCAACCGCATCAGCGAAGCGCAGTTCGGCTTCAACCACGGGCGGCGGATCGGCAGCGCCTTCGTCAACTTCGATGCCGGCATGCAGCAGGGCATCGGCGCGTTCGACGCCCAGGGCAGTCACGATCCGGGCCCCGGCGAACCGGACGCGCGCTACCGCAAATACACCGCGACCCTGAGTTATCTGCAGCCGTTCAAACTGTGGGGCGAGTCGCTCACCTTCAGCAGCCTGATGACCGGCCAGCGCAGCGAAGACGTGCTGTTCAGTCCGCAGCGCACCAGCCTTGGCGGGCTGTCATCGATCCGTGGCTACAAGGATCAATCGCTGTCCGGCGACAGCGGCGGCTACTGGCGCAACGACCTGCGCTGGGCACGCCCGGTGACCGCCGAATGGCTGCGCCCGGTGTTCGCCGAGTACGGCACCAGCCTGGGCTACGACCAGGGCGTGATTCGCAATGATCGATACAACGGTGACCAGCACGGACGCATGTCGAGCAACTCGCTGGAGTTGTTTGCTCGTGGCCAGCATGTGGCAGCCAGTGTGACCTTCGCCCATTCCCTGGAACGACCCGCCGCGCTGACCGAGCGCGAAGCGCCGATCTATTTCCGCCTCGATTTCTTTATTTAATTTCCGCCTGCCCCGAGATACTGATATGGACATTCGCCACCTGACCTTTCTGGCCGGCCAGCCTGCTGCGGTCGTAAAAAACCGCGATCACTTCTGGGGCATGCCCAAGCGTGGCCTGGCATTCCTGCTGGCCAACGTCATGTTCTGGCAGCCAATGTGGGCACAGGCGGACGGTATCGTGGTGGCCAATCCCGGTACGAGCCTGGGTCAGGCGGGCAACGGCGTGCCGATCGTCAACATTGCCACGCCCAATGGTGCGGGTCTGTCGCACAACCAGTTTCATGACTACAACGTCGGTGCGCAGGGCGTCATCCTCAACAACGTGGCGGCGCAGACCGGGCAGACGCAACTGGGCGGCATCATCGTGGGCAACCCCAACCTGACCAATCGGGTAGCGGCGCAGGCGATTCTCAACGAGGTGATCAGTGGCAATCCAAGTCAATTACGCGGCTACACCGAAGTAGCGGGGCAGTCGGCGCGAGTGATTGTCGCCAACCCTTACGGCATCACCTGTAACGGTTGCGGATTCATCAACTCGCCTCGGGTGACCCTGACCACCGGCAAACCGGTGATCGATGGCGCGGGCCGACTGGACCGTTTTCAGGTCGATCAGGGCAACGTCGCCATCGAAGGTGCAGGACTCAATGCCAGCAACGTCGACCGTTTCGAGATCATCACCCGCAGTGCAAAAATCAACGCTGAAATCCAGGCGCAGAACCTGACCATTGTTGCCGGTCGCAACGATGTCAACGCACAAACTCTCAATGCAACAGCCCGCACTGATGATGGCAGCACCAAACCGCAACTGGCGATCGACTCTTCAGCGCTCGGCGGAATGTATGCAGGGACGATCAAACTGGTGGGTACGGAGGCTGGCGTAGGGGTGAAGCTGGCAGGCAACGTGGCGGCCAGTGGCGGTGATATCCAGATCGATGCCAACGGCCAGCTGACACTGGCACAAGCCTCGGCTGCGAGCAACGTCAACCTCACGGCCTCCGGCATCGATGCCCAAGGACCGATTTATGCCGGCATGAGCGTCAATGCTCAGACTCAGGGCAACCTGAGCAATCGGCAGACTCTCGCGGCACGTGACAACATCAATCTCAGTGCCGGTGGAAAACTGACCAACAACGGCATCATCGAAGCCGGGGTCAACGCCGACAACACTCGCAATGCGACAGGCAATGTCGCCATCAGCGCGAGCAGCATCGATAACAATGGCAAAAGCGTGGTCGCGAGCCGCGATTTGACGGTCGCGGCGGCACAGACCCTGAACAATCAGGGCGGTACCTTTAGCTCGCAAAACACGCGCGTGACCGCAGGCACTCTTGATAACCAGAACAAAGGTCGCGTACTGAGCACAGGGGCTTTGAGTCTCAACGCCAGCCAGGTACTCAACACCAGCGGTCTGATCAAGAGTTCCGGGCATCTGGATGCCGACATCGGTCACTTGAATAACCGCAGTGGCGAACTGTCGAGCCTGCAAAGTGCGACGTTGCGCATGGCAACGCTGGACAACGTTGCAGGGTTGGTAAATGCCGGAAAAACCTTGAGCATTACCGCTACCGGCCAGATCAACAACCAGAGTGGCAAGTTGACCTCCCTTGACAACCTGACGCTCAAGGCTGGCCACATCGTCAACAGCGACAAGGGCCGGATCGCCAGCAACGGTGCGTTGTCGGTCAATGCAGCAAGCCTGGATCAACACGAAGGTGGACAACTCACCAGCGATACGTCGCTGACGCTGGATCTCAACAACGGCGCCTTGAACAACCAGAAGGGTCTGATCAATGCACCGTTGCTGGTTCTGAAAAAACTGCAACAGGTCGATAACCGTAGCGGTGAAATCTCCAGCGCCCAGGCGTTTACGTTTGCTGCCAACAGCCTGGATAACAGCAATGGCAAACTGCTGAGCAATCAAACCCTGACCCTGCGCGTGCAACAGGCATTGACCAATATCAAGGGACTTATCGCTGCAGCCAGCATCGATGCCCACGCAGGTAGCCTGAACAACAATGGCGCTACCCTCACCAGTCGTACCGGCCTGGATCTGCGCGTTGACGGTCAGCTCGACAATCAGGACAAAGGACTGATCAACGCCACACAAGCTCTCGCCATCAGCGCTGCCAATATCAACAACCAGAATGGCGGCTCGCTGCTCGGTAGCGCCATCGCCATCGATTTCAGCGGTGCGATGGGCGACCTGAACAACAGCAAGGGCCTGATTACGACCAAAGGCCGGTTGAGCATCAATCACCTGCGGGACCTGAGCAACCAGGGCGGAGAACTCTCCAGCGACCTGAGCTATACGCTTGCCGCACGCAATCTGGACAACAGTGACGGCAAGCTTTTCAGTCGTCAGCGACTGGATCTGAGCGCTGACAACACGCGCAATCTCAATGGCCTGATTTCCGGCTGGCAAAACCTGAGCCTGCTCGGTGGCAGTCTCGACAATCGCAATCACGGTACGTTGTCCAGTCGTGATGGCGATCTATTGGTCGATCTCACGGGCGACATCCGCAACAGCAATACCGGCGCACTGGCCAGCAAAGGCATTTTGAAGATCACTGCGGCCAACATCGATAACTCGGACAAAGGTGCGCTCTCGAGTGAGGGCGCGCAGACCCTGACCGTCACCGGTACGTTGAACAACGGACAGGGTGGCCAGATCGACAGTGGCGCGGTTCTGGATATCACCGCCAAACGTCTCGACAACACCCATGCGACCATCAACGCCAAGCAGGACATCCGTTTCACCGGCACAGACCTGGATAACACAGAGGGGGTTCTGGCCAGTGAAGCGGCTGTCAATCTCGACTTGCTTGGCGCTCTGACAAACATCAAAGGTCAATTGGTCGGTGTTGGCCCGCTAGTGATTGCCCGTGCCACACAAATCAATAACCAGGGTGGCAAACTGGTCAGCCAGAAATTGCTCAGTCTGTCGACCGGCGGCCTCGACAACCGCAATGGCGGCACCGTCGCTGCTAACGATAACCTTGCGATCACCGCCAGCGGTGCAGTGCAAAACAGTGGCGGCCTGATCTACAGCGACGCCGCTGATCTGCAACTGACCGCTGCCAGCCTCGAAAACGTCAAGGGAACCCTGCAAAGCGAAGGCGCACTCACTGCGAACGTCGGCGGCGCCATCGATAACCAGAGCGGTCGTTTCGTTGCCAAAACCGGCGATCTCAACATCACCGCTGCCAGTCTCGACAGCCGTGGCGGTGTGCTCTCCAGCCTCAAAAGCGCTTTTACCGCGCAGATCGGTGGTTTGTTGCGTAATGGGCAGGGCGGGGTGATTCAGGCTCAGCAACTGACGCTCAAGGCCTTGGCCGGTCTCGACAACGAGGCTGGACGGATCGCGGCACAGAGCGGTGACGCGACTATCGATCTGGGCAGAACCGGAAGTTTCAACAACCGCAACGGCGTACTGGTCGCCAGGCAACACGTCAGCGTTACCGGCAAAGACTTTGACAACAGTGGCGACACGGGTGGCCAGGTTGCCGGTCAGCAGATCGACTTCAGCTTGAGCGGCGCCCTGTACAACCGCAAAGGCATCGTCGAAAGCGCCAGCACCCTGAGCATCGGCGCGGCCAGTATCGATAACCAGACCGGTCAATTGCGCGCACTCGGCAGCACCGGAAAAACCGCGTTCACCCTCGGCGGCCTGTTCGATAACCGCAACGGCACTGTAGAAAGTGCCAACAATGACCTCAGTCTCGGCGCGGGTGGATTGTTGAACGGTGGCGGTAACGTGTTGCATGTCGGTACCGGAATCTTCGACATCGCCACCGGCCAGCTCGGCAGTGCTGGCGGCAGCTTCGTCACACGCGGTGGACTGACGCTGACAGCCGATGGCTGGACCAACAGCAGTCTGATCCAGGCCGATCGTCTGACGGTCAACATCAACAACCTCAACCAGACGGTGAGCGGGCAGTTGCTGGCCGTCAGCAAACTGACCGGGACCGGTGGCAACTGGAATAACGACGGGTTGATTGCCAGTGACGGCGCTCTGGATCTGGCATTGTGGGGCAGCTATTCCGGGAATGGTCGCACCAGCAGTCTTGGCGACTTGGTGCTCAAGGCCAATCAGCTGGATCTCAACGCCGGGACCAGCATTGCCGGTGGCGGCAACACCACCATCAATATCAATGGCGTATTGAACAACCAGGGGCGTCTGACATCCAGCGGTGATCTCACCCTGGGCGCCGCCAACATCAATAACTACGGCACCATCGGTTCCGGCAAAGAACTCACTCTGACCACCAATGCTCTCCTGAACAGCGGGGGCCTGATCACCAGTGGCGGCGACATGCGTCTGCTGTTGGCCAGTTTCACCAACGCCTACGGCAATGTGTATGGCTTGAGCAATGTGCACATCGGCCGTGATCGCGACAGCGGCAAGGCTGACTTGCTGGACAACCGTTCCGGCGAGATCTACAGCGCGCAAGACCTGACCATCAATGCCCTGACCGTGAACAACGTGAGGGACATTCTCCAATACTCCGCCCATGAAAAAAGCTCGGTGGTCATCACGCAACTGGACTGCAACCTGATTCCCATTGCCGGCTGCGACTTCCGTAGTGGCGGACGGCGTAACGGACATTGGGAGATCGCCGAGACCGATCGCCTGAAAGTCGACAACAGCAGCGCCGCCGCGAGTCTGACCAGCGGTGGCAACATGACGATCAACGCCCAGGCTCTGAACAACAGCAGCAGTACCATTGCCGCCACCGGAAACATTTCGGTCAATGCCGGCACCATCACCAACAAGGGCGTGCAAGAGCAGGAGATCATCACCAAGCGTACCTACTGGAACTACGTCGACCAGATCTACGCCACAGAGCCCGCTGCCAAAGCGTTCAACGAAAAGAACGGGGGCACGCCGTCGCCTACTGTCGAGGCGGATCTGAGTCGTTTCATCAGCATGCTCGGCGGTGGCAAGCTCACCGAAAGCATCGTCACCGTCCCCGGATCCGGCAGTTCCTATGACGCTGTGATCCAGGCCGGTGGCAACATCACATTGAATGCCACCCAGACCATCGACAACAGTGTGGTGCGTCCTTATTACAGCTACGTCGCGGCAGGCAAAACCAACACCGATACGGGCGCTGGCAGTGGCTACTCCACGGTGGTCAAAATCAACCCGCAACTGCCGCCGGATCTGGCCCAGCAGCAGGTCAGCCCGATCGACCTGCCAGGTTTCAGCTTGCCGACGGGCCAGAACGGCCTGTTCCGCCTGAGCTCCGAAGGCAGCAGCAATCCGACCGCCACTGGCCCGCAAAGCTGGACGCTGAGCGGTGGCAAAGTCTCCGCCGATCCATCGGCAACCCCGATAACCATCAATCGGGTACAAGGCTTGCCGAGCAACGCCGGCAAGTCCCAGCCACACAAATACCTGATCGAAACCAACCCGGTACTGACCGACCTCAAGCAGTTCATGAGCTCGGATTATCTGCTGAAGGGGCTGGGCTACGACGCCGACCAGAGCGCCAAGCGTCTGGGTGATGGTCTGTTCGAACAGAAACTGGTTCAGCAGGCCGTCGTGGCCCGCACGGGGCAGCGTTTCATCGATGGGCAGACCTCCGACGAGGCGGTCTACAAGTATCTGATGGACAACGCCATCGCCAGCAAGAACGCGTTGAATCTGAGTGTAGGCGTCACCCTCAGTGCACAGCAGGTCGCGGCCCTGACCCACGACATCGTCTGGCTCGAAGAGCGTGAAGTGAACGGCGAAAAGGTCTTGGTGCCGGTGCTGTACCTGGCCAATGCCAACAACCGCCTCGCGTCCACGGGCGCGTTGATTCAGGGCAAGGACGTCACGCTGATTGCCGGCGAAAACCTGGAGAACTCCGGCACGTTGCGCGCCAGTCAAAATCTCGATGCAACAGCCAAGAAGGATCTGGTAAGCAGCGGTCTGGTCGAGGCCGGAAATGTCCTGAAGTTGACGGCGACCGACAACCTGACGAACAAGGCAGGCGGGATCATTTCCGGTCGAGACGTCACGCTCACCGCCGAACACGGCGACGTGATCAACGAACGCACCGTGACCACCCATCGCAGCAGTGACGGCCGCCTAAGCGAAGACACCGACTTCGTTGACAATGCGGCGCGTATCGAAGCGGCGAATGCTCTGGTTATCGGCGCCGGTCGCGATATCAACAACAGCGGCAGCGTGCTGAAAAGCGGTGGCGATACCACGCTGACGGCCGGGCGCGATGTGCATATCGACTCGACCGAACAGACGACTGACCGCAGCAATACCAACTATCAGTATTCGACGGTCAAGCAACATGGCTCGGACGTCAACGTCGGCGGCACACTCAAGGTTACGGCTCAGCGTGACGTCAGCGTAGTGGCGAGTAATGTCGAGGCCAAAGGCAACGTTGACATCAATGCCAAAGGTGACCTGACGATCAGCTCTGCGGCTGACGAATCCCATGCCACCGGCTGGAACAAGAAGTTCCGTGCGGAGGAGGATCACGTCGCCCAGCAATCGAGCGTGATCAAGGCTGGTGGAAGCCTGACGCTCAATGCCGACAAGGATCTCAACCTGATCGCCAGCCATGTCAAGTCGGGTGGCGAGGCTTTTGTCTATGCTGGCGACGACCTGAACCTGCTGACCGCTGATAACCTCGATCACTCGTTTTACACCAAGACAACGAAGGGCAGCTTCGGCAAGAAAAAATCCGTGATGACCGAAAGCGAACGTATCGCGTCGGTCAGCTCGAGTATCGAGTCAGGAAGCAAGCTGGTGATGTCGGCAGGTCAGGACATCAATGCACAAGGGGCAAAAGTCAAATCCGATGGATCGTTGCTGGCGACTGCCGGCCATGACATCAACCTCGACGCGGCCGAAGACTATGCCAGCCAGGCCAGTGCCTCTTCGAAGAAGAACTGGAAATCCAGCAAATCCAATAGTGGCGAGGCCACTCAAACCCGCTTGAACAGCACCGAGTGGGTTGCCAAGAGCATGGAGCTCAAGGCCGACAATGACATTGCGTTGAAAGCTGCTTCGTTGCGTGCAACGGATGACATCACGCTGACAGCCGCCAATGATGTGTTCATCGGCGCCGCTCAGGAAACACAAACCTCCAGCCAGTCGCAGAGCTCCAGCAAGACAGGGGCGACGATTACCGGGCTGCTGTCCAACACGCAGAAGTCGCAACAGGGGCAACAGTCGTCCACCGAAAGCATCGGCAGCGATATCAGCGCCGGCAGCCTGCAGATCAAGAGCGGCCGGGACACGGTGGTTGAAGGCAGCACGCTGGTGGCCGACAAGAACATCGGTATCAACGCCGGGCGCAACCTGGAAGTCATCAGCGCTGAAAACACCACGACCGCCAGTTCCTCTTCAGGCAGCAAGAAGGTGGGCGAGATCGGTTCCTGGTGGCAAGGCGCGACCGGGATCGTCAAGACCAAAGAGTCGGATCAGAGCACCACGACTCGCCAGTCGGGCAGCCAGATTGCTTCGCTTGGCGGCAACATCCTGCTGACGGCCGGGGATCATTACACCCAGACGGCCAGCCAACTGGTCGCGCCGGTGGGTGACATCGGGATCACGGCCAAGCACGTGGATATCGGTGAGGGCTACGACACACTGAGCTCCACCAAAACCGCCAGCACCAATCGCACCGCCGTCGGTGGCACAGTGAGCATTCCGCTGGTTGATGCGCTGCGCGGCATTCAACAAATGGGCGAAGCCGCCGGGAAAACCACCGACGGACGAATGCTTGCACTCGCTGCCGTGAATGCGGCCATGAGTGCCGATCAAGCGGTAGACGCGGCCAAGGCGTTGAAGGAAGACCCTCGGGTCGGAGTGAAGGTCAGCGTCAACCTGAGCAATAGCCAAAGCAAGATGAACAGTAGCCAGAGCGGCAGCAATGTCGTCGGCAGCGGCGTGATTGCGGGTGGCAACATCAACATCGTCGCCAAGGGTGCCGGTGCCGACAGCAACATCAATGTGGTCGGTAGTCGCATCGAAGGCGGTGGCGATGTTTCGCTGAACGCCGATGGTGCGATCAATCTTTTGTCCGCACAGAACACTGCTCATCAGGAAAGCACCAACAGCAACAGCGGCTGGAGCGCCGGTATCGGTTTCGGCTTCGGCGAGCAAAACGGCATTACCTTTGAACTGGCCGCCAACAAGGGCCGTGGCAGCAGTGATGGTGACGACGTCACGCACACCAACACCTCGGTCAAGTCCGGCGGCACGCTGAACCTGAAGAGTGGTGGCGACACCAACATCAAGGGCGCCACCGCCAGCGGCGAAACGGTCAAGGTCAACGTGGGCGGCGATCTCAATATCGAGAGCCTGCAAGACACCAGTACCTACACCTCCAAGCAGTCAAGCGCCAACGTCGGCCTGAGTGTCTGCGTGCCTCCGTTCTGTGTCGGCAACAGCAGCGTCAGCGGCGGCGTTTCCCAGCAACACATGCATAGCGAGTACGCCAGCGTCTCCGAACAGTCGGGCATCAAGGCGGGCAATGGCGGCTTCCAGGTCGAGGTCAAGGGCAACACCGACCTCGTCGGCGCGATCATCGCCAGTACCGACAAAGCGGTGGCTGATGGCAAAAACACTCTGAGCACCGGCACGCTGACCACGTCGGACGTCAAGAACAAGGCTGAGTACGATGCCAGCAGCATTAACCTGAGTGGTGGATATGGCGTCGATCTTGGCAAGGGGGGCAGTGGTGGTAATACCGCTAATCGAGGCGGTCCTGTCAACGCCGTTAAAGAGGGGGCGAACACTTCAACGCCGATTGTTTTGTTTGCCGGTGGCAACTCAAGCAGCACTACCCACAGCGGAATCAGTGGTGCTGCAGTCACTATCACCAACGAAACCAGGCAACAGGAACTGACCGGGCAAACCGCTGAGCAGACTATCGCGGCCATCAACACCGATGTTTCCAGTGACAGGGATGGCAGCAATAAGCTCAAGCCAATTTTCGATGTACGAGAAATTGATGCGAATTTCGAGATTGTCGGCAAGTTTGTACAGAACGTTTCCCAATTCATTGAGAACCGCGCAAAGGAAGCAGACGACAAGAAGAAACAAGCAGATCTGGAGTTGTTGGCTTCTCGCGACCCCTCATTATCCAAGGACAAACAGGACCTACATCGCGCCAAATATGATGAGCTTAAACAACAGGTAAAAGACATTGGCGAGAACTGGGGGCCGGGAGGCACTTACCGTCAAGTCGCAACAGCGTTGGTCGCAGGAGTCAGTGGAGGCGTCACGGGCAGTAGCGCTCAGTTCGCGCAGAACATGGTGGTTAACTATGTTCAGCAACAGGGCTCGGCCTACATTGGGCAACTGGTGTTGAAGGGGCTGAAAGAAGGTAGCCCGGTACACGCAGGCCTGCACGCAATCCTTGGTTGTGCCGGCGCTGCTGCCAGCAACCAAAGCTGCTCGGCGGGGGCGCTGGGGGGCGCAGCGTCCAGCGTTCTGACGGCACTGTTTGCCGACCCTAATCCGGATGAAACGGCTGAGGACCGTGAGACGAAGCGCAACCTCCTCACCACGTTGGTCGCCGGTATTGCAGCGATGTCCAACCCGAACGGAGCCGCCACGGCAACTAACGCGGCTATTGCGAACGTCGATAACAACTGGTTGGCAACGCAGCAGGAAGTCCAACGCAATAAAGAGATTGCTGCCGAACCTAACGTTTTGAAGAAAATGCAGATCTACGCGGAGTGGGAGCTCACTTCCGTACGTCAAGATGGTTTGACAGGGATCGGTATCGTTGATGGTTTCAAGGACGGTATGGCTGAGGCCGGGTTGGATGGGCTGAACGGTGCCGCAGAGTTCATGCGTCATCCCAAGGAGGGCATCGTCGCGATGATTGACTTTGTTTCTTCGACTGAGGGAGTTTCCGTTCTCGGTGAAGAACTTTCGAAGTCATTCAAGATACAACTTGAAGAGATGAACAACGCGCTTGAAGTCGGTGGCGATGATAATGCCGTCAACCTCGGGAGGCAGATGGGGCAAGCGGTCGCTATGGTGGTCGGTGCCGTGGCAGGAGGAGGTACCAGCGCAGCAAGAAGTGCGGCACTGCTGGCCCGAATGGGTATTAGCGTCGCCAGTCAGACGGTGAAAAAGATTTCATCGAAGTTCAGTCTCGACGTATTCAAGAACCAGTTTTCCAAGCTTCGGGCGTTGGTGAGCAAGACACGAGTTCCGCCTCCAATCAATGCCGACTCACTGGACAAAACGATCATTGACAGAATTGTCGGAATCGATAAGGGAGAGCGACCTCTTCCATCAACATATCTGTCTATTGACTACCAAGAGGCGTACGCCAGGTTGTTCAGCAGTGGTATCGCACGATTCCAGCCCGTGGTACCTGAAGGCGTCATAGGACGAACGGAGACGTGGGTGTTACCGAAAAATGTCGCGCAGGATATGATTTCGCGTGCCAACGGTGACGTATCGAAACTTGAGCAATATCTTGGTCTGGATAAAGGAACGCTGGGGACTGATCCAGTCCTGATTGCTGTTAATAAAACAGATGGAGTCAGGATCCCGTCAGGGAATGAGTGGGGGGCGAATGGCTTTTGGCGCCCGGGCGGATTTACCAGTGGTGGGGTACCAGAGGCTGTGATGGATCCGCTACACCCCGGAGACTATACGTTCACCAAGGTTTTCCAGTGAGGAAGCGATATGAGTAAAGTGATATTCAAATTCCGCGATGTGGAAATCAGCGAGCGTGATGGCCGCTATTTCATAAAATACGACGTTGGGACGATTGCTCCCGTCATGCGCGAAGACGAGATTTCGATGCAAGAAGCGCAGACCGCCATCGCCAGTAAAGAGGATCTGAATAACGTCATGATTGAATTGCAAAAAAGGCTGACGCGCGAAGGTGTCAATGCGTATGTCTCAAATTTGAAATTGATATGAACCGGAGCGTAGTTGCGCTAGGTGCAGGCTGAAGACCAGCGCCCGGCAACGAGCTGAAATCTTAAAAGCAAACGCCCCGAACATCTCGGGGCGTTTTCATATATCGGGTGGCAGACTTATCTAAACGCCGGCACCACATGCTTGATAAACAACTCCAGCGACTTCTTCTTCTCCGCATGCGGCAAGCTGTTGTCGCACCAGAAGCTGAACTCATCCACCCCCAGTTCCTGGTAGTACTTGATCCGCGGAATGATTTCTTCCGGCGTGCCGATCATCGCGGTCTTGTGCAGGCTCTCCAGCTCAAACTCTGGCCGTCCGGCAAATTTCTCTTCAGGGCTCGGGGCGAGGAAGCCGTTCACCGGTACTTCCTTGTTGCCGAACCACGCATCGAAGGTGCGGTAGAAACGTGAAATGGCTTTGGCGCCGACCTTCCAGCCTTCCGGGTCATCCACTGAATGCACGTGGGTATGACGCAGCACCATCAATTGCGGGCGTGGCACGTCGGGATTGTTGTCCAGCGCGGTCTGGAATTTGTTTTTCAGGTCGAGGACTTCTTCGTCGCCCTTCATCAGCGGCGTGACCATCACGTTGCAGCCATTGGCTACGGCGAAGTTGTGGGAGTCCGGGTCGCGGGCGGCGATCCACATTGGCGGGTTCGGCTGCTGGATCGGTTTCGGCACGCTGGTCGACGTGGGGAATTTCCAGATATCGCCGTTGTGGGCGTAGTCGCCCTGCCACAGGGCGCGGACCACCGGGACCATTTCCCGCAGCGCCTGGCCGCCGCTGGAAGCAGGCATGCCGCCGGCCATGCGGTCGAATTCCACCTGATAGGCGCCACGGGCCAGGCCGACTTCCATCCGGCCGTTACTGATCACGTCGAGCAGGGCGCATTCGCCGGCGACCCGCAGCGGGTGCCAGAACGGCGCGATGATGGTGCCGGCGCCGAGGTGAATGGTGGTGGTTTTGGCGGCGAGGTAGGCCAGCAGCGGCATCGGGCTCGGCGAGATGGTGTATTCCATGGCGTGGTGTTCGCCGATCCACACGGTGCTGAAACCGCCGGCCTCGGCCATCAACGTCAGTTCGGTCAGGTCTTCGAACAGTTGACGGTGGCTGACGCTTTCGTCCCAGCGTTCCATGTGTACGAACAGGGAAAATTTCATGACGCTACCTCGAATCTCTTGTGGTCGGCCGGTCGCATGCAGGCCTGTTTAAGTGCAATTGTGCGGATCAGGCGAAGGCGGGCAGGGCGCCCATCTTGCCGTGGCAATACACCAGTGGGCCGGTGTCCTGCTGAGGGACGATGAGGTTTTTCACCGCGCCGACCATGATCGCGTGGTCGCCACCTTCGTATTCGCGCCACAGCTCACATTCGATGATAGCTGTCGCGTTGGCCAGGATCGGGTTGCCCAGTTCGCTCAGCGTCCATTCGATGCCCTGGGCCTTGTCCTTGCCTTTGCGGGCGAACGCGTAGGCTTCGCTCTGTTGTCCGCCGGACAGGACGTGAATGGCAAAGCGTTTGTTTTTGATCAGGACGGGATAGGAGTCGGAGCTGTAGTTGGGGCAGAACAGCACCAGGGCCGGGTCCATCGACAGCGAACTGAACGCGCTGGCGGTGAGGCCGACGATCTGGCCGTCGTCATCAAGCGTGGTGATGACGGTGACGCCGGACGGGAACGAGCCCATGACTTGTTTGTAGACGGCAGCATCGATCATTGGTCAATCCTCGAGTGCGGTGAAGCGTGTTTTTATTCGTTTGTGGGTCTGATGGTATACCGTAATACATCGATTGCAAGCGCTTTTTTGGTGAAACGATAAACGTGGTGCATTCGTCGGAAACTCAACATTTACGGGGCTTTCGTCTAGCCGCAAAGCCTGGCTATCGGGGAGGATGCCGGATCAGTTACCGCCGTAAACAGCGGATCAGTCTTGTGAAAATGTTGGAATACCATAATATGGTGTTCATCTGAGGGGCGACGAAGTACGTCCCCGGTTTGGCTTCATACAACGATAAGAACAGACCCAATCGAGTTCATATATGTCCCAGATGTCCCGGCAAGATCCGTTGATCGAGAATCACACGGTCGACTACGTCCCACTCGCGGAACGCCACGGGAAGGCCCGCGACCTTTTCACTCTTTGGTTCAGCACCAACATTGCGCCACTGCCCATCGTCACCGGCGCCATGGTGGTCCAGGTGTTTCATCTCGACCTGTTCTGGGGGCTGCTGGCGATTGCGCTGGGGCACATGATCGGCGGTGTGGTGATCGCCCTGGCGTCGGCGCAAGGCCCGCGCATGGGTATTCCGCAGATGGTGCAGAGTCGTGGCCAGTTCGGGCGTTATGGTGCGCTGCTGATCGTGTTCTTCGCGGCGATCATTTATATCGGCTTCTTCATTTCCAACATCGTGCTCGCCGGCAAGTCCATCGTCGGCATTGCGCCGTCGGTGCCGGCGCCATTGAGCATTCTGATCGGCGCCCTCAGCGCCACGGCCATCGGCGTGATCGGCTACAACTTCATCCACACACTGAACCGCATCGGCACCTGGGTGATGGGCAGCGCGTTGCTGGCCGGCTTCATCTACATCTTTGCCCATGACTTGCCGGCGGACTTCTTTACCCGTGGCAGCTTCAATCTGTCCGGGTGGCTGGCGACGGTGTCGCTGGGGATCATCTGGCAGATCAGTTTCTCGCCGTACGTCTCGGACTATTCCCGCTACCTGCCGGCGGACATCGGTATCAGCAAGCCATTTATCGCGACTTACCTGGGCGCCACGCTGGGCACGATTCTGTCGTTCACCTTCGGTGCGGTGGCGGTGCTTGCGACACCCGAGGGCACCGAGGCGATGGCGGCGGTCAAGCAGTCCACCGGTTGGCTGGGGCCGATTCTGATGGTGCTGTTCCTGCTCAACATCATCAGCCACAACGCGCTGAATCTGTATGGCGCGGTGCTGTCGATCATCACCTCGATCCAGACCTTCGCCAGCCAGTGGACGCCAAGCATCAAGGTGCGAGTGATCCTGTCGAGCGTCGTGCTGGCGGGCTGCTGCGTGGTCGCGCTGGGGGCTTCGGCGGATTTCATTTCCGAGTTCATCGGGCTGATTCTGGCGCTGCTGCTGGTGTTGGTGCCGTGGGCGTCGATCAACCTGATCGACTTCTACCTGATCAAGCGCGGCAGCTACGACATCGCCTCGATCTTCCGCGCCGATGGCGGGATCTACGGGCGCTTCAATCTGCACGCGATCATTGCCTATTTCATCGGCATCATCGTGCAGTTGCCGTTTGCCAACACTTCGTTGTACGTCGGCCCCTACGCCAACCTGGTGGACGGTGCGGACCTGTCATGGCTGGTCGGCCTGATCGTGACCTGCCCGTTGTATTACTGCCTGGCGACGCGCGGGCAGACGCAGCAGAGCAGGGCGGCAAAATTGGGTTTTACTGACTGACCGTTCGCCGTCTGTTCAAACAATGCCCGGCCACTCGCCGGGCATTGTCGTTTCAGTATTCTGACGGTCACGCAAATTGGCCATATCGATCCCCTTTTGGCCAATCGGCTACTGTGCGCCTTGTGCGCTTGTCGGCAAGAATCGAAGCCACAACAAGACGCTGCATCTTCCTTGCCCTTGGCTGACCTGACAGCCGCTGCCGTGTACAGAACATAAAAACCATCGACTCACGCTGCATTCGGGGAAACACAATATGGTCACGATGAAACGCATTCTGGGCGCTACTGTTTTCGGGCTGACGCTGCTGGCCAGCGCCGTCCAGGCCGAACAGCGCGAACTGCGGGTATACAACTGGGCGGATTACATCCTGCCGTCGGTGCCCAAGGACTTCGCCGCCAAAAGCAACATCAAAGTGACCTGGGACACCTTCGACACCAACGAATCCCTCGAAGCCAAACTGCTGACCGGCAACTCCGGTTACGACCTGGTGGTGCCGTCGAACCAGTTCCTCGATACCCAGATCAAGGCCGGCGTGTTCCAGAAACTCGACAAGTCCAAGCTGCCGAACTGGAACCACCAGGATCCGGCGTTGCTCAAGTTGCTCGATTCCAATGACCCCGGCAATCAGTACGGAGTGCCCTACATGGTCGGCACGGTGCTGATCGGGTTCAACCCGGCCAAGGTCAAGGCTGCGCTCGGCGAGAATGCGCCAGTGGACAGTTGGGATCTGGTGTTCAAACCGGAGAACATGGAAAAACTCAAATCCTGCGGCGTGGCGATGCTCGATTCGCCGTCGGAAATCCTCCCGCTGGCCCTGCATTATCTGGGCCTTGACCCGAACAGCCAGAATCCGGCCGACTATGAGAAGGCCAAGGACCTGATGCTCAAGGTTCGCCCTTACGTCACCTACTTCAACTCGGCCAAGTACATGACCGATATCGCCAACGGCGACATCTGCGTGGCCATCGGTTATTCCGGCAGCTTCTACCAGTTCGGCAACCGCGCCAAAGAGGCGAAAAACGGCGTGGTGGTCGACTGGCGCTTGCCGAAGGAAGGCGCGCCGATCTGGTTCGACACCTTCGCCATTCCGAAGAGCGCGAAGAACGTTGAAGAGGCCCATGAATTCCTCAACAACCTGCTCGATCCGAAGGTCATTGCTTCGATCAGCGACTTCCTCGGCTACCCGAATGCCAACAAGGATTCGCTGCCGCTGATCAACAAGGAAATCACCGGCAACCCGAACCTGACGCCGACCAGCGAGGCGCTCAAGACGCTGTATGTGGTGCAGCCATTGCCGCAGAAACTGGAGCGGGTGCGGACGCGGGTGTGGACCAGCATCAAGTCCGATAAATAATCCAGATTTAAAAATGTGGGAGCGAGCCTGCTCGCGATAGCGTTGTGTCATTCAACATATCAGTTGGCTGACATGACGCCATCGTCGGAACGCCGCCCGGAGCAGGCTCGCTCCCACAGGTTTTATATTCAAGTCACTGACTCTGCCGTTCTTTTTCTGGCGACTTGTCCTTCGTCAGCACCAGACTGAGCAACACCGACGCCAGTATCAGCCCGCCGACAATCGCCAGCGACCACTCCACCGGCATGTGAAACCACGGCATCGCCGTCATCTTCCCGCCGATGAACACGAGCACCAGCGCCAGTCCGTACTTGAGCAGATGAAAGCGGTCGGCCATGTTCGCCAGCAGAAAGTACAGCGCCCGCAGCCCCATGATCGCGAAGATGTTCGAGGTGAAAATGATGAACGGATCGGTCGTCACCGCGAAAATCGCCGGGATGCTGTCCACCGCGAACATCAGGTCGCTGGCCTCGATCAGCACCAGCACCAGAAACATCGGCGTGGCCCAGCGCACGCCGTTCTGCAGCACGAAAAAGCGCTCGCCATGAAAACCGTTGGTGATTCGCAGATGCCCGCGCACCCAGCGCAGAAGCGGATTGTTATCAAGGTCCGGTTGCTGTTCGGCGAACACCAGCATTTTGATCCCGGTGATGATCAGGAACACGCCGAACACATACAGCAGCCAGGTGAACTGCGACACCAGCCACACGCCGGCAAAGATCATCGCCGCGCGCATCACGATCGCCCCGAGCACGCCGTACAGCAGCACCCGGCGCTGCAGCTCCGGGGGGACGGCGAAGTAGCCGAAGATCATCACGAACACGAACATGTTGTCGATCGACAGCGATTGCTCGATCAGATAACCGGTGAGGAATTCCAGGGTCTTGCGCTGGGCGATCTCGGGGCCGAATTCGCCGTTCAGATACCACCAGAGCAACCCGGCGAAGGCCAGCGCGAGCATGCACCACGCAATCACCCAGGATGAGGCTTCGCGCACCGAGACCCGATGGGCCTTGCGCCCGCCGAAGACAAACAGGTCAACGGCCAGCATGGCGAGGACAAAAACGATGAAGGCGGCCCACATCCAGGGTTCGCCGATGTTGATGGGGTGCATGTCGTTCTCCCTGTCTTTATGTTTTTCGGGGTAGACGAGGCCATGCTAGTAGGAGAGTTCCGACGAAGAAAAATCGTTTATTTCGTGGGTATTGTTCGTGAATACCGAAGTGTCAGGTGAGATGGGCAGATGCGGGGAATACTTCATTCAACACTTCTTTGCTAACCTCGCTGTCGAGCCAGTCCACCACGCCAGGAGCGACGATCATCGACACGCCAGATCCTCAAGCCGTCTGCAGCCCGATCACCAGCGCTGCGATCTTCATCGTGGCGACCCTCAACGCCGAAGCCGAGGCGGCCGAAAAAGTCCGCGACTGGTGCGCCGATATTGCAGGCCTGACACGCTCGGTCGGCAAGCGCGTCCCCTCGGGCAACCTGTCCTGCGTCTGCGGGTTTTCTTCCAGCGCCTGGGATCGTCTGTTCGGCAGTCCGCGACCGGCGTCGCTGCATGACTTTCGCGAGTTCGGTGTAGAAGGGCGGCGCGCCGTCTCCACGCCCGGCGACCTGCTGTTGCACATTCGCGCCGATCAGATGGATCTGTGTTTCGAGCTGGCGACGCAACTGATGTCGGCGCTGGACGGCGCCGTGACGGTGACCGACGAAGTGCAGGGTTTCCGCTATTTCGACATGCGCAGCATCATCGGTTTCGTCGACGGCACGGAGAATCCGGTCGGTCGCAAAGCCGAGCATTTTACCCTCGTAGGTGATGAAGATCAGACGTTCAGCGGTGGTAGTTATGTGTTGGTGCAGAAGTATCTGCACAACATGAAGGCGTGGAACGAATTGCCGGTCGAAGCGCAGGAACGGGTGATCGGGCGCACCAAGCTGTCCGATATCGAGCTGGATGACTCGGTCAAGCCGAGCAACTCCCACAGCGCGTTGACGACCATCACCAAGGACGGCGAAGAGGTGAAAATCCTGCGCGACAACATGCCGTTCGGTCGGCCCGGCGCAGGTGAATTCGGCACTTACTTCATCGGTTACGCGCGTTCGCCCGAGCCGCTGGAGCAGATGCTGGAAAACATGTTCGTCGGAAAGCCGCCCGGCAATTACGATCGATTGCTGGACTTCAGCACGGCGGTCACCGGCAGTCTGTTCTTTGTGCCTTCGGCGGATTTGCTTGAAGAGCTGGCAGAGCGATAAAAAAACGGCGGGATCAATTGATCCCGCCGTTTTTATTTACTTGCCTGCCGCCAGGGCTGGCGTACGTGGCGGCACCAGTCGCTTCGACCCGGTCGCTTCGAACGCCGCTGCCAGACGCAGCAACGTCGAATCGTCATAGGCGCGACCGGCAAACGTCAGCCCCACCGGCATGCCGATGTCGGCCATCACGCCCATCGGCACGGTGACGGTCGGCACACCGAGGTGGCGGATCGCGAGGTTGCCGTTGGCGACCCAGATGCCGTTGCTCCAGGCGATGTCCGCCGAGGCCGGGTTGACGTCGGCATCCGCCGGGCCCACGTCGGCGTTGGTCGGGAACAGCACGGCGTCGAGGCCGAGGCGATCCATCCAGTCTTCGAGGTCGAGCTTGCGGGTCTTCTCCAGGCCGCGCAGACCGTCCGGCAGGGTCGGAATCTGATCCCACGGCGTGATGCCGCGTTCGGCCATGCGCACGTATTCGTCCATGCCGGCGGCGAGATCGCCTTCACGGTTGGGCAGGGTGCCCGGGTCGTGCGGGAAGATTTTCGGCCCGTCAACGTCCGCCAGTTGATTGAGTTTCGGATCACCGTTGGCGCGCAGAAAATCATCGAAGGCCCAGGCCGACAGGTCCCACAGTTCGTGGTGCATGAACTCTTTGGAGACGATGCCGCGATTGAACACGGTCGGTGCGCCCGGACGATCGCCTTCGCAATTGGAGACCAGCGGGAAATCCACTTCAATCACTTCGGCGCCGGCAGCCTCGAGGGCCTGGCGAGCCTGTTTCCACAGGTCGATCACCGAGGCGCGGGTGTTGATGCGTTGCCCGGTCGGGCCGCCGATGCCTGGCTCGTCGCTGGTGCCGGCCTCAGGGTCGGCGTTGATGTACATGCGCGGCACGCCGAGGCGTTTGCCAGCCAGGGCATCACTTTTCACCGCCAGATCAAGGTAGGAAGCAGGGCGCACCGAGGCGACGCTCGGGATCGGCACCCAGGGTTGCAGGCGCCACAGGTCGCCACGGGTGTCGGTGTCTTCGGCCACGACTACGTCGAGGACTTCCAGCAGATCGGCCATGGTGCGAGCGTAGGGCACCACCACGTCCATGGTCGGCGTCAATGGCCAGTTGCCGCGCACCGAGATTACGCCGCGCGATGGTGTGTAGGCACACAAGCCATTATTCGACGCCGGGCCGCGACCGCTCGACCAGGTCTCTTCCGCCAGACCGAATGCCGAGAAGCTAGCAGCGGTGGCAGTGCCAGCACCATTCGACGAGCCGGAAGCAAACGGCGCAGTCAGATAAGCGGCGTTGTAAGGACTTTCAGCGCGACCGTAGACCCCGCGCTGCATCCCGCCATTGGCCATCGGCGGCATATTGGTCTTGCCCAGGCAGATCGCGCCGCCCGCACGCAGGCGCTCGATGGTGAATGCATCGCGCTGGGCTACGAGATCGGCGAACGCAGGGCTGCCGGACGCAGCAGTCAGGCCTTTGACCAGATAGCTGTCCTTGGCGGTGTAGGGGATGCCGTCCAGCGGACCGAGGGTTTCGCCCTTGGCGCGGCGGGCATCGGACGCCTCGGCTTCCTTCAAGGCCTCGGGGTTGCGCACGATCACCGCGTTCAGGGCGGTGGCGGTTTGCGGGCCGTCATAGGCATCGATACGCGCCAGATAGGCCTGGACCAGTTCAACCGCGGTGGTCTGGCCGGATTCGAGCGCCGAGCGCAGTTGAGCAATGGAGACTTCAGTGACTTCGATCATGCTGTTACCGCCGACAGGTTCGCTAAAGGGTGGTTGATCATTGTTATCGTCGAAACGTGTCAATCATTCTTGATGGGCGAAACTCTACCCTGAAGTTTGTCGATTGGCATGTCCTAATTCGATAAATATCGACAAAAATCAGCGAAAAAATTCTCCAGGCGTCTCGCCAAACTGTTGGCGAAAGGCTGCAATGAACGCCGATGTCGAATCGTAACCGCAGGCCAGAGCCACTTCGGTGACCCGTTCGCCACGCTCCAGCGGCGTCAGCGCTCCCAGCAAACGCAAGCGCTGGCGCCATGCGCGGAAGGTCAGGCCGGTGTCGCGCAGGAACAGCCGGCTGAGGGTTTTCTCGGTCACGCCGAACTTTTCGCTCCAGTGACTGAGTGTGGTCTGCTGTTCCGGATGTTGCTCGAGACTTTGGTAGATCTGCCGCAAACGGATGTCCTGAGGCAGTGGCAGCATCAGGTCGATTTGCGGGGCTTCGGCCAATTGATCGAGGATCACCTGCGCCAGGCGTCCGTGAGGGCCGCTCTGGTCATACTCGACAGGAATCTGACTGAAGGCCCGGATCAGCTCCCGCAGAAGATCGCTGACGCCGAGCACATGACAACGCTCCAGCGCCCAACCCGCCACGCTGCAATCGATGTACAGGCTGCGCATTTCCGTGTGCGGCGAACTGAATACCCGATGCGGCACCCCCGCCGGAATCCATACGGCGCGCTCTGGCGGCGCGACGAAACGACCGGCGGCGGTCTGCACTTCGAGCACGCCCTGGATCGCGTAAGACAATTGCACCCACGGATGACTGTGGCGGCGGGTCAGGGCGCGATTGGGCAGTGATTCAGTGCGTCCATACAACGGACGCGGCAGGCTCGGCAGCCCGGGAATGCTGCGTCTGACGCTTTTGTCGTGTCCTTTTGGCGGCATCTTGCGGCTCTTCGGCGTTAGTCGGTAATTTCCAGTCACGTTAGAGTCGCTTCCACGTACTGGCAACCCCCGGATGAACAAACCATGACGCGCCCAAGATTCTTGCCCGACAACTTCACCCTGACCCTCGTCGCCGTGGTGCTGCTTGCCAGCTTCCTGCCTGCCAGCGGCCAGGTCGCGGTCGGCTTCGGCTGGCTGACCAATATCGCGATTGCGCTGCTGTTTTTCCTGCACGGCGCCAAGCTTTCCCGCGAATCGATCATCGCCGGTGCCGGTCACTGGCGCCTGCATCTGCTGGTGTTCGGCCTGACTTTTGTCCTGTTCCCGCTGCTGGGGCTGGCGCTCAAACCGCTGTTGTCGCCGATGATCGGTGACAACCTGTACATGGGCATGCTTTACCTCTGTGCATTGCCGGCCACGGTGCAGTCGGCGATTGCTTTCACCTCGCTGGCCCGGGGCAACATTCCGGCGGCAATCTGCAGCGCGGCGGCGTCGAGTCTGTTCGGGATCTTTCTCACGCCATTGCTGGTGACGTTGTTGCTGAACGTGCATGGCGACGGCGGCTCGACCGTCGACGCGATCCTGAAAATCAGTGTGCAACTGCTGCTGCCATTCATCGCCGGTCAGATCGCCCGCCGCTGGATCGGCGCCTGGGTCGGCCGCAACAAGAACTGGCTGAAATTTGTTGATCAGGGTTCGATTCTGCTGGTGGTCTACGGCGCGTTCAGTGAAGCCGTCAACGAAGGCATCTGGCACCAGATTCCGGTGATCGACCTGCTGGGGTTGGTGGTGGCCTGCTGCATCCTGCTGGGGCTGGTGCTGCTGGCATCGACGCTGCTGGGCAAGTTGTTCGGCTTCAACCTGGAAGATCGCATCACCATCCTGTTCTGCGGCTCGAAAAAGAGCCTGGCCACCGGTGTGCCGATGGCCCAGGTGTTATTTGCCGGCAGTACCATCGGTGTGCTGATTCTGCCGCTGATGCTGTTTCACCAGATCCAGTTGATGGTCTGCGCGGTGCTGGCGCAGCGTTACGCGAAACGACAGGAGTCGGTGCAGGAACTGATGGCGCAGGTTGATCCTTGATGATCAGCGAACGGGCCAGCGTGTTTGCAAATGCTCAAACAAATAGTCGGTAAATGCCTTGACCTTGGAAGTCATGGCGGCGCGCTCCTGCACGCAGGCGTAGATTTCGAGAGGGGCAGTGACGGCAACGTTTGATCCTTCGCCGGGCTCAAGCAGCCGGACGAGTTCACCGCTTTCCAGGTAGGGTGCGGCAACGAATTCGGCCAGTCGCGCAATGCCCGCGCCATGAGCCGTCATCTGCGCCAGGGCATCGATGTCGTCGCTGATCGCGGTTGCATTGATCGGTGCTTCGAAGCGCTGACCGTCGCGGATGAACCACCAGCGCAGGAAGCGCCCGTCCAGCGGGTAACGGAACGCAAGGCAGGCGTGCTGCGGAAGATCTTCCGGGGTAGCCGGGTAACCGGCCCTTTGCAGATAGCCGGGGCTGGCACAAATCACGAACGGCACTGTCGCGACCTTGCGCGCGATGATGCCGTCCTCCAGTTGCGGCTCGATGCGCAGGCTCAGGTCGATACCTTCATGCAGGTGATTGATCTTGCGGTCGGTGGTCGAGAGCTCGAGCGTCAGCTGCGGGTAGCGCTCGGCGAAACCGGCAATAACCGGCGCCAATACGTGGCGTCCGAATCCGGCGGTGGAGGCGATGCTCAAGTGGCCTTGAAGTTGCGTCTGGGGGTGGCTGATGGCGCTCTGTGCGGACTCAAGATCGAGCGCGATACGCTTCACTTTCTCGAAGTACACCGAGCCACTTTCGGTCAGCGCCATGCTGCGGGTGGTGCGTTGCAGAAGGCGTGTGTCGAGGTGAGCCTCCAGGCGGTTGAGCGTCTGGCTGACGGCGGCAGCGCTGACCCCGAGGACTTTTGCGGCGCCGACGATCGATCCCGCCTCAACGACTTTGATAAAGCAATCGATTGCACCCAGCAGATTCATGTGCGGATCCCGGTCACTGAATACTCATAAGATTTTGTTTATAAAGTCCTCACGATGATCCGTCTAGTTTCCGGATGGTCGGGTTGTTAGGGTGCTCGACGCCCGAGCATTTCAAACAACAAGGACCGACATGAATCAGAGACTCCCCTCAACCACCGCCGCACTCAGCCCGCGCAAGCTGTCTGCCCGTGCCACGCCGTACGTGTTCGCGTTGTACATGGCGACCATCATGGCGTTCCTGATGTCACTGGTGATCACCGCAGCGAACTCCGGCATTGAGTCGGACTACCTTAGCAATGCACTGCACGCCTACAAACTGGCAATGCCCGTGGCGTTTTTGTGCATCCTGGTGGTCCGGCCAATCGTGGTGAAACTGGTGGCGTTGACGGTACACCCGCACCGCTGACCCAGGAACAAGCTACATCGCCCCGGAATATTTCACCGCTGCCGCCGCCCTCGACGGCACATTCAATGCCCGCAACAACGACGACACATGAATCCGCACCGTGAACGGGGAGATATCCAGTTCACGGGCGATTTCCTTGTTGGTCTTGCCTTGGGCGATCAGCCGCAGCACATCCTGCTGACGCGGGGTGAGGGCGGCGCCGGTTTCCAGCGGAAGCAGGCCCGACGGTGCGAACTTCACCAGCACTTCGCCTTCGCGGATCGCCAGGATCGCCTCGCCGATCTCGTCGGGGGCAATGTTCTTGCCGATGAAACCGTCGATGCCCGCCGCCATGACTTCGCCGATCAGTGCCTCGTCATCGACCATCGACACCACGATCAGCGTGGTGCGTGGCAGGCGCCGACGCAGCTCGCCGAGCTGGCTGACGCAAGTCAGGCCGGGGAAGCGCAGATCGAGGATCAAGGTGTCCGGCTCATCGCCGGATGGCAGCAGGGCGAGCACCGCCTCCAGATCGCCGGCTTCTTCGATCTGCGCCTCAGGCAACAGACGACTTACCGTGCGCACCATCGCTTCGCGAAACAGCGGATGATCGTCGGCTATGATGATTCGGCATGTCATGGCTCAACCCTCCCTGGGTCGACATTTCTCACGGCGTGCACCTTAGCACCGGGCGAAGGCGTTGCCTGTCGGTTCGTGCTGATTCTGACGATTGCCGCACAAGGACGTTCCCCATGAAGTTCGAAAAGAACACCGAGCTCGACCAGGCCAATCTGCGCATCATCATCGCCAGTATCGCGCTGGTTTACATGGGCGTGCTCGGTTTCCTGCCGGGCCAGCGCTTCGATACCTATCTGCCGGTGATCACCTACATTGCCCTGTTTTTGCTGGCCTCGGTCGGGCTGCGTCAGGCCATCGTGCGTTGGCCGGGGCATTATCCGGCGCGGCGAATATTCGGCATGGTCCACGATTACACCGGCACCTGCTTCGGGCTGGTGGTCGGAGGTGAGGCGGCGCTGCCCATCTATGCCGTCATGGTCTGGGTCAACCTCGGCAACGGCATGCGCTATGGCTCGCGCTATCTGGCGATTGCCACCGTGCTGGCGTTGCTTGCGTTGTTGGCGGTCTATCGGTTGACGCCGTACTGGCAGGCGCAACCGTTCATGGTGCTGATGCTGATGATCACCAGCACGGTGATTCCGGTGTATGCGCACTTGCTGCTGGAGCGCACGCGCAAGGCATCTGAAGAAGCCGTCGCGGCGAATCTGGAAAAGTCGCGATTCCTGGCCCAGGCCAGTCATGACCTGCGCCAGCCGATCCACTCCATCGGCCTGTTTACCGCATGTCTTCGCGAGTCACGGCTGGGCGAGGACGAGCGGCGGCTGGTGGACAACATCGACCGTTCGCTGCTCAACGTGTCGCAGCTTTTCCGCTCGATCCTCGATCTGTACACCCTTGATAACGGCCGGGTTCAACCCAGGATGCAAACGCTGGAGCTGGGGCAGTGGCTGACGGAACTGATTCGCCAGAATGCCGAGGCTGCACGTTGGGCGGGTGTGGAATTACGTCTGCACCGTTGCGAGCATTGGGTGCGCACTGATCCGGCCTTGCTGGCGACCATGGTGCAGAACGTGCTGTCCAACTGCTTCAAATATGGCGCGCAGCGGCCGGTGCTGGTGGGCGTGCGCAGAAAGGGTGCAGGGTTGGCCATCGTGGTGTATGACCGTGGCAGCGGCATCGCGGAGGAACATCTGCCCAGGGTTTTCGAGGAGTTTTATCGGGTTCGTCAATTGCGTGACAAGGACGTTGAAGGCGTGGGGCTGGGCCTGTCGATCGTCAAGCGGCTGGGGCAGATGATTGGTGTCGATGTGTTGATTCGTTCTCGGCTGGGGCACGGTACGGGCGTGACGCTGCAGGGTTTGTCACGGGTGGCGCCGCAGTTGCCGGTCAGTCGGGACGAGGTTCGTCAGGTCGGATTGCTGACGGGGTTGAAGGTGTGTCTGGTGGAGGATGACCATAACGTTCTGCTGGCGACCTCGGCGTTGCTGGAGCGCTGGGGTTGCGTCGTGCAGGCCGAACTGACGGGGCAGGGGCTGGTCACCGATTGCGACATCATCGTCGCCGACTATGACCTCGGCTCGCACAGCACCGGTATCGAGTGCATCGATGAAGTTCGCCGTCAGCGGGGTTTTGCGGTGCCGGCCATGATCATCACCGGGCACGACATCGAAAAAATCCAGGCGGCCCTGCATGACCGCCAGATTGCCATACTGTCCAAACCGGTGCGCCCGGCCGAGCTGCGCGCGACCTTGCGTGCGTTGCGCGACCGGCAGACCGAAGCGGTCAGCGCTTACACAGATAGTCCTGCGTAATGGTGGTTTGCAGGCAGTTGTACTGGCCCATGGTGCGGCAGATGTTTTTCTCCGAGCCGGATACTTCGGCGCTCTTGTAGCCCCAGACCTTGCAGCGTCCTTCAGCCGTGGCCAATCCCTGGGCGGCAGAGGTTTGCCCGCTTTCGAACTGGCCCAGTTCATAGGAGACCTGGACGACGCCATCGGTTTTGCTGCCGCCGGTGGCTTCCCATTGTTTCGGTGTGGCGCAGCCGGTGAGCACGACGGCGGCGAGGCTGAGGGTGGCGATGAGTGTTTTCATGATCGAACGGAATCCTTTACCGGATGAGAAGGCGGTGTAACGGTTTACTGGACCGGAATCGGCGACGCGCCTTTGGGCAGGCAGGACAGCGGAGGCGTCATGATGCCCATGCTGGCGACCGCGATGATTGCGCCACTGGGCAGTTCGCAGTTGTATTCGCCGGCGGCGGTGTAGGCGGTGTAGTAGGTCAGGGTGCTGTCGTTGCGGATGTTGCCGATTTTGGAGACCGGTTTGCCGATGACAGTCTGGGCCCGTTCGCGCATGCTGTCTTCGGTGGGCTTGGCGGTCTGGCAACCGGTGGCGCCGATAAGCAGGGCACCGAGCACCGTGATTCTGGCGAAGTTGAGGTACAGGTTCATGGTGTTGCTTCCTTGGTGTTGTTGTTTTTCCAGGCACAACGATCCCGCGCACTGCGCAGCGGCAATGTTGGGGAGTGTCGGGGGTTGCGAGGGAATATAACGCCAGGGAACGGGGTGGTCGATTAGCACAAATGTGCTAGTGCGGCGCAACCGGCAGGGCGCCGGTCGCGCCGAAAAGCATTACTGAGGACTGTTGAACTGGTCTGAATAACTGCCGGTCATGAGAGCGGAAGCGACCTGGTCAGAGCCTACGCCACGGCGAGAGTAGGCGAGCCGTCTGGCGTCTACCTTGTCTGCGCCATCGGAAGCGACTGCGCCAGCGCCTACGTGATCTGCGCCATCGGAAGCGACTGCGCCAGCGCCGACGTGATCGGCGCCATCGGAAGCGACTGCGCCAGCACCCACGTGATCGGCACCGTCAGAGGCGACTGCCCCGGCACCCACATGGTCGGCGCCATCGGAAGCGACTGCGCCAGCGCCCACGTGATCGGCACCATCAGAGGCAATCCCTCCAGCACCCACGTGATCTGCGCCATCGGAAGCGACTGCGCCGGCGCCCACATGATCGGCACCGTCGGAGGCGACTGCGCCAGCGCCCACATGATCGGCACCATCGGAAGCAACTGCCCCGGCGCCCACATGATCAGCACCATCGGAAGCAACGGCACCAGCCCCCACATGATCGGCACCGTCAGACGCGACGGCCTTGGCGCCAACGTGATCCGAACCATCCGAGGCAACCGAACCTGCGCCGACATGATCCGCCCCGTCAGACGCCACAGCCTGCGCCTGCGCCGCCCAGACTTCGGGCATCACCACCACCGTTGCCGCGACTGCCAGGACCATGCCTGACCAAAGCTTGTGTTTCATGATTTTCTCCACGACCCATCAGCCACCCAGCATCCGAGCATTGCCCGTCGGTTGACGGTGTGGCTCGTTGGCCCCGGGGTTAACCAGATTGGCGATTGGCACGGGCGCGCCGCGAGGCGCACGGGTGTCGACGTTTTGCATGAAACCTGAACAGCGAACTGAAAAAGTATAGTTCGCCCCGATCGGGTGGCAGGTCCGGGGAGCGCGAAGGCGATAGTCGGTTAACTTCCTTGCAGGCAAGCGCTAGAAGAAAATCAATCTAAAAGCCGCGTAGCGCAAAGCAGCGTGTTTGCTAGGCTCAAGAATGTAGGCGAAGACGCAGACTGATGCGCAAGCGGATAGCGAGGAAGCGTTGGGCGCGTTCCGAAGGGTACACGGTTAGAAAGAACCCCGCGCTGGGTTCCAGCCCTTATGCCGTGTGAAGCAGCAGAGCACATTGCCTGTACTGTGGGAGTCCTGAGAAACCTCGTAAGCCAGAGACCAGCACTGGCCGCCTGCTCGAACACCAAAGCCCGCTTCGTGCGGGCTTTGACGTTTCTGCGGGTTAGATGCTGGCCAGGGCTTGCGCCAGATCCGCACGCAGATCCTCGATATCCTCGACGCCCACCGACAGGCGCACCAGGCTGTCACCGATGCCGAGCTTGGCGCGGGTTTCGGCCGGGATGGTGGCGTGGGTCATGATCGCCGGGTGCTCGATCAGGCTTTCCACGCCGCCGAGGCTTTCGGCCAGGGCGAAGATCTGCACGTTCTCCAGGAAGCGCCGGGCGCCTGCCAGATCACTGTTCAGATCCAGGGAAATCATCCCGCCGAAACCGCGCATCTGACGCTTGGCCAGTTCATGCTGCGGATGGGATTCCAGACCCGGATAGTAGACGCGTTTGACCTGCGGCTGTTGCTCCAGCCAGCGCGCCAGTTCCAGTGCGTTGCTGCAATGACGCTCCATACGCAGCGCCAGGGTCTTCACGCCGCGCAAGGTGAGGAAGGCGTCGAACGGGCCGGAAATCGCACCGACGGCGTTCTGCAGGAAGCCCAGACGCTCGGCCAGAGCAGGATTGTCACCGACTACCGCAATGCCGCCGATCACGTCGGAGTGACCGTTCAGGTACTTGGTGGTTGAGTGCAGCACGATGTCGAATCCCAGCTCCAGCGGACGCTGGATCCATGGGCTGGCGAAGGTATTGTCGGCCACGCAGATGATCCCGCGGGCCTTGCAGATGCGCGCGATGGCGGCGAGATCCGACAGACTCAGCAGCGGGTTGGTCGGGGTTTCCACCATGACCATGCGCGTGTCGTCCTGCAGCGAAGCCTCGAACGCCGACAGGTCGGCCAGATCGACGTAGCTGAAGCGGTGACCGGCGCTGCGCTGGCGCACCTTGTCGAACAAGCGGAAGGTGCCGCCGTACAGGTCATTGCCGGAGACGATGTGCGAGCCGGCATCGATCAGTTCGAGCACGGTGGAAATCGTCGCCAGCCCGGAAGCGAAGGCGAACGCCTGGGTGCCGCCTTCCAGATCCGCCACGCAGCGCTCCAGGGCAAAACGCGTCGGGTTGTGCGAGCGGCCGTAGTCGAAACCCTTGTGCACGCCGGGGCTGTCTTGCAGGTAGGTGGAGTTGGCGTAGATCGGCGGCATCAGCGCGCCGGTGGTCGGGTCCGGCGTCTGCCCGGCGTGGATCACGCGAGTGGCGAAACCCTGCGGGCGGGCGTTCTTGTCGGGCTGACTCATGCAAGGGATCTCCGTAGTTGGTTGAGCATGTCGACGCGGGTGATCAGGCCGTGGAAGCCCGAGGCGTCGGCAATGATCGCCACCAGGCCGCTGCTGAGCACGGCTTCTAGTTCAGCCAGGGTCGCGGCGGGGGCGAGGGTTTGCAGTTTGTCCGTCATCGCGCTGGCGACGGGTTTGCTGAAGAGCGTGGCATCTTCGTGTACGCGCACCAGAATGTCCGATTCGTCGATCACACCGACCAGTTGTTTGCCTTCCACCAGCACCGGCAGTTGCGAAACATCCGCCAGGCGCATGCGCTGGAACGCGGTCATCAGCGTGTCGTCCGGGCCGACGCTGACCACTTTGCCGTCTTCGAAGCGGCGGGCAATCAGGTCGCGCAGGTCGCCGTAGCGCTTGCGCTGCAACAGGCCCTGATCGGTCATCCACTGGTCGTTGTAGACCTTCGACAGGTAGCGGGTGCCGGTATCGCAGACGAAGCTGACCACACGTTTCGGCACGGTCTGCTCACGGCAGTAACGCAGCGCGGCGGCGAGCAGGGTGCCGGTAGACGAGCCACCGAGAATGCCTTCCGAGCGCAGCAACTGGCGGGCATGATCGAAGCTTTCTTCGTCGCTGATCGAGTAGGCGCTGCGTACGCTCGACAGGTCGGTGATCGACGGAATGAAGTCTTCGCCGATACCTTCCACCGCCCACGAACCGGCAGTGCCGAGGTGCTTGCTGCGGCTGTATTCAGCCATGACCGAACCGACCGGATCGGCCAGGACCATCTCGAGGTCTGGTTGCACGCGTTTGAAGAAACGGGTCAGGCCGGTCAGCGTACCGGCGGAGCCGACGCCGACCACGATGGCATCCAGATCATGCTCGGTCTGCGCCCAGATTTCCGGCGCGGTGCTGCATTCGTGGGCCAGCGGGTTGGCCGGGTTGTTGAACTGGTCGGCGAAGAACGCGCCGGGAATGTCTTTCGCCAGACGGGCGGCGACGTCCTGATAGTACTCGGGGTGGCCCTTGCCGACATCGGAGCGGGTGATGTGCACTTCGGCGCCCATGGCCTTGAGGTGCAGGACTTTTTCCGTGGACATCTTGTCCGGCACCACCAGCACGACGCGGTAACCCTTGGCGCGGCCCACCAGTGCCAGGCCCAGGCCGGTGTTGCCGGCAGTCGCTTCAACGATGGTGCCGCCGGGTTGCAGGCGACCGTCGCGCTCGGCGGCGTCAATCATCGCCAGGCCGATGCGATCCTTGATCGAGCCGCCGGGGTTTTGGGATTCGAGCTTGAGAAACAGGGTGCACAGGCCGGTATCGAAGCGAGTGACTTGTACCAGCGGAGTATTGCCGATCAGCCCAAGTACGGCAGGGCGTGATTCCTTTGACATTTCTTCACCTCTTTGTGGTGTTGATCGCGTTCCATTCGCGGGGGAAAAGCTCGCGTGCAACATAGGCGCAGACATCAACTGTCGCAACCATTAGTCAGCGTGCAATTCAGCCATTTCGATCTAACCATAGAACGAAATCAGAGAAGGGAAGGAAGCGATTTACCGAGGTTTACACAGAGGCGTCATCGAGTATTCAAAGGGCGTCTTCAGCATCATGAACGGCTTGATCTGACGATGAATATCCGGCAGCGAAAACCGATCAGTGGTTGCTCATCAGGCCGTGCAGAACACCCAGCCGCAAACCGGGTTCCGATGGCTCCATTTGCGCGATGCCGAACACCTTGAAGGCGGCGAGCATGACGACCAGACCGCCGGGCAGAATGCTCTGGCGATGGGATTGCAGGCCGGCGAGTTTCAATTGCCGCACATTGCTGACTTCCAGCAGGCGAAGCGACAGCCGCAGCAGGCCGCCGTAGGTGATGCCGCCCTGACCGAAGTCGTTCAGGCGATTGGCTTTGAGCACTTTGGCCAACATCCGTGCCGTTCCCGAGGAGCCGATGGTCTGCTGCCAGCCCTGGGCGCGATAGCGGCGGGCGACCTTTTCGAATTGCAGGATGGCCACCCGCTCAGCCTCTTGCAGGGCGCCCGGGGAAATGTCGCCATTGCGAAAGTAACGTGCGCTCAAGGTGCCGCTGCCGATGGCGATGCTTTCGGTCAGTAATGGCTGCGAACCCTGGCCGAGGATCAGTTCGGTGGAGCCGCCGCCAATGTCCACCACCAGACGCATGTCATCGGCGACCGGCAAGGTGTGGGCCACACCAGCGTAGACCAGACGCGCTTCTTCATGCCCGGAAATCACATCGATGCGAAAGCCCAGATGCCGCTCCGCACTGCCGAGAAACAACTGGGCATTGTCGGCCTCGCGCACGGCGCTGGTGGCCACCGCCCGCACACGTCCCGGCTCGAAACCGCGCAGCTTTTTGCCGAATCGCGCCAGGGCCTGCCAGCCGCGATCCAGCGCCATTTCGTCCAGTGCCCGACCATCGAATCCTTCCGCCAGCCGCACCGGTTCACGCAAGGTTTTCACTTCCTGAATCATGAAGCCTTTTCTACTGCGGACCGACTGACCGATCATCATGCGAAACGCATTCGAACCGAGATCGATGGCAGCAAACAGCGAGGCGTCTTCTTTCATGGGAGTCCTTGCAAAATCCACCGCCCCAGGCCCGGGCGGTTTGCGAGGATTCTGCAATGGCTTCGATGACAACCTGATGACGCGGGGAGGGCGGTTCAATGAATTTAGCGCTGTCATGACACTGTCATTATCGGGTGCCCATACTTGCCCTCAATACATCGCGTGCTTTTCATGATTTTGGCTGCCAACTTTGGCAGCTTTTTTTTGCCTGCGATTTGAGTGCTCAGCGAAATTTGCAATTCGAAGGAATGCCCGATTAATATACGTTCCATATATATTCCATATCGGATTTTGCCATGGGCATCGTAAAGATTTCAGAGGACATGCACGAGAATCTGCGCATTTCCAGTAACGCACTGAGCCGCTCGATCAACGCGCAGGCCGAGCACTGGATGCGCATCGGCATGCTCGCCGAGCTGTATCCCGACCTCGATCACCACGCCATTTGCCGCTTGCTGATTCGCGCCGAGCAAGCCGGTGGTCTGGATCTGCAACAAATCTGTGCCTTGGCCGATGCCGCGCAGAACACCCCGGTTCAAGAGGCAGCCAAGGCATGAGAAATCCGATCAAGATCAACACCCGGGCCGAGATCGCCCAATCCCGTGTGGCTGCGCAATTGGCCGCCGAGGTGCTGGCGATGCTGGTGCCGCACGTCAAGGCTGGCGTCACCACCGATCAACTCGACCAGTTGTGCAACGATTACATCGTCAATGTGCAGAAGGCGATTCCGGCGAACGTCGGTTATCACGGCTTCCCGAAAACCGTCTGCGCGTCGGTCAACGATGTGGTCTGTCACGGCATTCCATCGGGCACGCCGTTGAAGGATGGCGACATCCTCAACCTCGACATCGCCGTGATCAAGGACGGCTGGTTCGGCGACACCAGCCGCATGTACGTGGTCGGCCAGGCCTCGCCCGAGGCGCAGCATCTGATCAAGACTACCTACGAGGCCATGTGCGCCGGTATTCGCGTGGTACGTCCGGGCGCCACGTTGGGTGACATCGGCCATGCGATCCAGAGCCTGGCGGAGAGGGAAGGCTTCAGCGTGGTGCGCGAGTACTGCGGGCATGGGATCGGCAAGGTCTATCACGATGAGCCGCAAGTACTGCATTACGGTTATCCGAATCAGGGCCTGAAGCTGAAGGCGGGGATGATCTTCACCATCGAACCGATGCTCAACGCCGGCAAGCGCCATGTGAAGAACATGCCGGATGGCTGGACCGTGCTGACCAAGGATGGCTCGCTGTCGGCGCAGTGGGAACACATGGTGGCAGTGACGGAGGACGGGTTTGAGGTGTTGACGGTATGGCCTGATCAGATCGAAGGTTTGACGGCCATCGCTTGAAAAAAAGGCCACCGCAACCCGACGTTGCGGTGGCCGCAAGTAACACGCGAAAAGTCCGCAGGTCAGTGAGCACCCGCGGCTTTGTTCAGATCGCTTTCGGCCCACTCGGTATAGACGCAGGCATCAGCCGTCGCCCAGCGCACCTGCACCGGATCCCCAGCCTTCAACGGCATACCCGCCGCCGACAATGCTTTCACCGTCATCGAAGTCCCGCCCGAAGTGACCACACTGCAAGTCTGGCTCTCGCCCAGAAACAGCACCTCGACCACCTTCGCCGAAACCTCGTTCCAGCCCGCCGCCAACGATTCACTCGCCGCTTGCTGCGCACTCAACGCCAAAGCCTTTTCCGGGCGCACCATCAGCAAAACATCCTGCCCGGTCTGCAATCCAGCGGTTAGCCGGATCGACAGCGACTGGCCTTCAAAACTCGCCGCCCCGTTGCCCTGTGCCTTGAGCTTGAGGAAGTTCGAGTTGCCTAGGAACGACGCGACAAACGCATTCGGCGGATTCTGGTACAGGTCATAACCGCTGCCGAGCCCGACAATCTTGCCGTGACTGAAAATCGCGATGCGCTGGGACAGGCGCATGGCTTCTTCCTGATCGTGGGTCACGTAGACGATGGTGATGCCGAGGCGGCGGTGCAACTGGCGCAACTCGTCCTGCAAGTCTTCGCGCAGCTTCTTGTCCAGCGCACCCAGAGGTTCGTCCATCAGCAGGATGCGTGGCTCGTAGACCAGAGCGCGAGCGATGGCGACCCGTTGCTGCTGGCCGCCGGACAGTTGCGAAGGGCGGCGGTGGGCGAATTGTTCGAGTTGCACCAGTTTCAGCATCGCATCGACACGCTTGTCACGCTCGGCCGCCGCGAGTTTGCGGATCGCCAGCGGGAACGCGATGTTGTCGCGCACCGACAGATGCGGGAACAGCGAATAGCGCTGGAACACCATGCCGATGTCGCGCTTGTGCGGCGGCACATTCACCAGAGACTGGCCGTTGACCAGGATCTCGCCGCTGCTCGGGGTTTCGAAGCCGGCGAGCATCGACAGCGTGGTGCTTTTGCCCGATCCGCTGGAGCCGAGGAAGGTCAGGAATTCGCCGTCCTTGATGTCCAGCGAGATGTTGTCCACGGCGGCGAAATCGCCGTAGTGCTTGTTCAGGTTGCGCAGGCTGACCAGGGGTTTGTCGTTCTGCAGGGATGCGTCTTTGATCACGGCACTCATGTCGTACTCCTGGGCGCTCAGGCGCTGATTTCGTTGCGCCGGCGCAGCGCGGCGGCGATCACCATGACCAACACCGACAGGCCGATCAGCAGCGTCGAAGCGACGGCGATGACGGGCGTCAGGTCCTGACGCAGGGTGGTCCACATTTTCACGGGAAGGGTTTGCAGGGTCGGGCTGGCCATCATCACGCTGAGCACCACTTCGTCCCACGAAACCAGAAAGGCGAAGAGGGCGCCGGCGACCATTCCCGGACGAATCGCCGGAAAGGTCACCTTGAACACCGCTTGCAGGCGTGACGCCCCGCAGATCACCGCCGCGTCTTCAATCGACTGATCGAACAGCTTCAGCGAGTTGATGATCGAGATGATGGTGAACGGCAGTGCGACGATCACATGGCTGACGACGAAGGCGAACATCGTCCCGGTGTAGCCGAGCTTGAGGAACAGCGCGTACACCGCCACGGCGATGATCACCAGCGGCACGATCATCGGCAGGGTGAACAGGCCGTAGAGCATTTCCCGGCCGGGGAAGCGTCCGCGCACCAGCGCAAAGGCAGTCGGCAAACCGAGGGCCACGGCGCAGATCGTGGTCAGCACCGCGACCTTGAGGCTGGCCGCCGCGGCGTTCATCCAGTCGGCGTTGGAGAAGAACTGGCCGTACCATTTCAGCGTCCAGCCCGGTGGCGGGAACACCAGCCACTGGGACGAGCCGAACGACAGCAGCACGATGAACACGATCGGCAGCAGCAGAAACAGTGCGATCAGCCCGGTGGTGGCGTACAGGCCGAAGCGCATCCGGCGGCTCATGGCATTGGGAGTCAGGAGCATGTCGGCTTACCTCGCGTTACTGGCGCCAACCGGGGATTCCGGCTGAAGCTTCAGGTAGAAGTAGAACAGCACCAGGGTGATGACGATCAGCAACGCGGCGCCGGCGCTGGCCAGCCCCCAGTTGAGGAACGATTGCACCTGCTGAATGATGAACTCCGGCAGCATCATGTTCTGCGCCCCGCCCAGCAGCGCCGGGGTGACGTAGTAACCGAGCGACATCACGAACACCATCAACCCGCCGGACGCCAGGCCCGGCCGGCACAGCGGCAGGAACACCCGGAAGAAGTTGGTCCACGGACTGGCGCCACAGATCGAGCCGGCCTGCAGGATCATCGGGTCGATGGCCTGCATGGTCGCCTGTAACGGCAGCACGATGAACGGGATCATGATGTAGCTCATGCCGATCACCACGCCGGTCAGGTTGTGCACCATTTCCAACGGTTGATCGATGATGCCCAGCGCCATCAGCGCCTTGTTGATCACGCCCGAAGCCTGCAGCAACACCAGCCACGAATAGGTGCGGGCGAGGAGGCTGGTCCACATCGACAACAGCACGATGTTGAGGATCCAGCGACCCCAGCCGCGCGGCACCAAGGTGATTGCCCAGGCCAGCGGGAAGCCCAGCAGCAGGCTGAACACCGTCACCAGTCCGGCCACCGAGAAGGTGTTGAACAGCACCCGTGCGTACGCCGAGTTGGCGAACAGTTGTTCGTAGTTGCCAAACCCCGGCACCGGTTCGAGAACGCCGCGCAACAGCAGGCCAATCAACGGCGCGAGAAAGAACAGGCCGAGGAACAGCAGCGCCGGCGCGAGGTTGCCGGCGCCGCGCCAGCGTTGCTTGAGGGACGGGGCTGGCGCCATGGCACTGGCCTTTTTTCCGGCGGCCGACCCGGCAGCGCTGGCGGCGCTCCCGGTGGCAGTGGAGGGACGGGACGCGGTGGCCGCCATTTTCATTTGACCAGCCATTCGTTCCACCGTGTCGCGATGGCCTGGCCGTTCTTGGCCCAGTACGCGAAATCAAGAGTGATCTGATCCTTAGCGTAGGCAGTCGGCAGGTTCGGGGCCAGCGTCGAATCCAGACGCTGCACACTGTCGACGTTGACCGGGGCGTAGGCGGTCAGGTTGGAGAAGTCGGCCTGGCCCTTCGCGCTGCTGGCGCTGGCCAGGAACTTCATCGCCGCGTCCTTGTTTTTCGAACCCTTTGGCACGACCAGGATGTCAGCCATTACGAGGTTCTGTTTCCAGCTCACGCCCACCGGTGCGCCGTCTTCTTGCAGGGCATGAATCCGGCCGTTCCAGAACTGGCCCATGCTCGCTTCACCGGAGGCCAGCAGTTGCTGCGACTGGGCGCCGCCGCCCCACCAGACGATGTCTTTCTTGATGGTGTCGAGTTTCTTGAAGGCGCGATCCAGGTCCAGCGGGTAGAGCTTGTCGGCCGGCACGCCGTCGGCGAGCAGAGCCAGTTCAAGCACGCCGGGGCTCGGCCATTTGTACAGGGCGCGTTTGCCGGGGTAGGTCTTGGTGTCGAACAGCGCGCTCCAGTCCTGCGGCTTGCCGGCGCCGAGCTTGCCCTCGTTGTAGCCGAGGACGAAGGAGAAGAAGAACGAACCGACGCCGTAGTCGCTGACGAAACGCGGGTCGATCTTGTCGCGCTGGATCTGTTTGAAATCGAGGGGTTCGAGCAGGCCTTCGGAGGCGGCGCGCAGGGCGAAGTCGGCTTCGACGTCGACCACGTCCCATTGCACGTTGCCGCTTTCGACCATGGCCTTGAGTTTGCCGTAGTCGGTCGGGCCGTCCTGCACGACGGTGATGCCGCTGGCCTTGCTGAACGGATCAGCCCAGGCCTGTTTCTGCGCATCCTGGGTGCTACCGCCCCAGCTGACAAAGTTCACACTCTCGGCGGCCATCGCGGCCTGACCGGTCACGCTCAGCAGTCCCGCAAAAAAGATCGCGGTTGCAGCTTTGTTCAACACCATTTTTACGCCCTCATTGTTGTGTTTTTGAACGGGCTTGCGTTGTTGCCCGCCTGTCGGGAGCAGTAGCTGGACGGTTTTTCAGGTCGTCCGGTCTATGGAATATCATATTATGGTATTCCAAACTTTGTGCAAGCACTTTGCCTTACCGGCTATCTGGCAAACGGGGTTATTCGGTGAACGGAATGCTCTCGACCACTTCCAGATCGTAGCCGGTCAAACCGGCATATTTCAGCGGCGGGCCCAGGTGGCGCAGCTTGCCGACGCCCAGGTTCTGCAGAATTTGCGCCCCGGTGCCGACCTCCGAATAGATCCGCGACTGCGAGCGACTGAACTGCCGTGGCGGCTGAGTCAGTTGCGGCACCCGCTCCAGCAACGCCTGCGACGATTCATGATTGGCCAGCACCACAACCACACCATGCCCTTCGGCCGCGACCCGTTGCAGCGCTGCCCACAGCGTCCAGTTCGTCGGCCCGCTGTATTCGGCACCGACCAGATCCCGCAGCGGATCGATCACATGCACGCGCACCAGCGTCGGCTCTTCACGGCGCAGTTCGCCCATGACCATCGCCATGTGCACACCACCCTCGATGCGGTCTTCGAAGGTGATCAAACGGAAGGTGCCATGCACCGTCGGCAACTCCCGCTCGCCGATGCGCTCGATGGTGTGTTCGGTGCTCAGGCGATAGTGGATCAGGTCGGCGATGGTGCCGATCTTGATCCCGTGCTTACGGGCGAAGACTTCCAGATCAGGGCGGCGGGCCATGGTGCCGTCGTCGTTCATCACCTCGACGATCACCGAGGCGGGCGTGAACCCGGCGAGCCGCGCCAGATCGCAACCGGCCTCGGTGTGACCGGCGCGGGTCAGCACGCCACCTTCCTTGGCGCGCAGCGGGAAGATATGGCCGGGCTGCACCAGGTCTTCTGCGCGTGCGTTCGGCGCCACCGCAGCAGCCACCGTGCAGGCGCGGTCGGCAGCAGAAATGCCCGTAGTCACACCGACCGCCGCTTCGATGGAAACCGTGAACGCGGTACTGAACACGCTGCCATTGCTCGGCACCATTTGCTCCAGCCCCAGGCGCTGGCAATGATCGTCGGTCAACGTCAGGCAAATCAGCCCCCGGGCTTCACGGGCCATGAAACTGATCGCCTCGGGCGTGCAACGGTCGGCGGCCAGCAGCAGGTCGCCTTCGTTTTCCCGGTCTTCGTCATCGACCAGCAACACCATTTTGCCGAGGCGATAATCTTCGATGATTTCTTCGATGCTGTTGAAGGCCATGCTGGACTCTCGATAGGGATGAAATTCGTGGTATACCATAATACAAAATCAACCAAGAGGTCACTATGAAGGCGTACTGGATTGCTCACGTGGACATCACCGATCCCGATCACTACAGCCAATACACCCAGCGCGCGCCGAAGGCGTTCGCCGAGTTCGGCGCGAAGTTCTTGGCCAGAGGCGGGCGCAGCGAAGCGATGGAAGGCAGGGCGACGCCGCAGCGCAGCGTGGTGATTGAATTCGACAGCTACGAGCAGGCGGTGGCGTGCTACCGCTCGGCGGCGTATCAGGAAGCGAAGAGCTATCGCGAGGAGTGGGCGAGGGCGGAGATCGTTATTGTGGAGGGGATGGCGCCGTAACGTCTTGCCTGCAAATCCGCAGGAACTACAGAATCGAACGCGGCCGCGATCTTTTGATATTTTTTCTGGATCAGGAGATCGTCCGCCGGACGGAATTTAATGCCTGCGGTTTTTCACGATGTGCTCTAGGGGAATATTGATGCGCATGACAAAAGGAATGTTTGCAGGTAGGCGAGTAGGCCTCTGGCTGGTGGCTGCTCTATTTGTAAATGCAGTCTTTCTGGCTTTTCTGATTTTCGGGAACAGTGCGAAGGGACGCGATCTGGAGATGATTAAAACCAAAGAGCCACTGCTGATCGAAGGGCAAGGCGGCGATGACAATTACTATGTCCTGCCGATGGGAACAACGCTATATCACGATAAAAGCTTTCCTGAAGGGCACGATCGTTATGTTGTGTATCTGAATCACAAAGGTGCCATTGCCCACGAAGAGGTCCCAATGAAGCCTGAATATGGCGGTTCTTTTATCGATCCTCTTTGGCTGGCCAATATTGATGCCGATACCTTGAAAGACATTTTCAAGCGTTTCCCGCTCTCCAAAAAAGACATCTCCGCTGCTCTCAAAGCCAATGAAATCACCAAAGATGATCTGGCGGATATCATTCGTGCGATGCCGGATTGAGCACCTATCTACCGAGGAATCGGGCCGGGCTCTGTATCTCTTGCAAGTGACGGCTGATCAACGCATGAAATGAATCTTGCCGCTGTCGTCATTGCCCATGTACATGCCATACACCCCGGCCTGGCGTTCCTCGATGTAGCGTTCGAGGATCTGCCGGATTGCCGGGTAGTAGATCTGCTCCCACGGGATGTCTTCGGGGGCGAAGAATTTGCAGTCCCGGGTTTCCGGGCCGTACTGGCCGGTGATTTCCAGTGCGAGGGCGCGGAAGATGATGTAGACCTCGCTGATCTTCGGCACGCTGAAGATCGAGTACGGCGAGACGATTTCCGCGCGTACGCCGCTTTCTTCCCAGACTTCGCGCAGGGCAGCCTGTTCGGTGGTTTCGCCGCTTTCCATGAAACCGGCGGGCAGGGTCCAGGTGCCCGGGCGCGGGGGAATCGCCCGTTGGCACAAGAGGTATTTGCCGTCCTGCTCGATGATGCAGCCGGCGATGATTTTCGGGTTCACATAGTGGATGTAGCCGCAGCCGCGGCACATCAGGCGCTCGTGCGTATCGCCCGGCGGCACTTGCTGACCGAGGTCGGCGCCACCGCATTTCGGGCAAAAGCTCGGGCTGAACATGTCAGTGACCTATGCGTGGTTCTTTCAGCGCGATGGGCAGGGTGATCGCCGGTGTGGCGCCGGTCTCTTCCTGTTTGCGCTTCAGATAATCGAGGGCCACGGCAGCCGCAGCGCGGACGTGATCGACGCACGCCTGATGCGCCGCCAGCGCATCGCCGCTCTTGATCGCCTCGACCATTTTTTCCATTTCCTGGTTGCTCGCGCCGCGACGGTTTTCCTGGGACACCGAGGTCGCCCGCAGGTAGCTGATGCGCGCCTGCAACTGACGCAACTGTGTGGCCGCGACATGGTTGCCGGAGCCTTCCAGCAGCACGTCGTAGAAACCCTGCACCGAGTCGATCACCTGCTGCAGCTCGCCGTCCTTGAGTGCCTTGCGGTTCTCGTCGAGGGCTTTTTCCAGGGCCTTGATGTCCTTGGCCTTGGCGCGCAGGGTGAACAACTGGACGATCAGGCCTTCGAGCACGCAGCGCAGCTCATAGATGTCGACGGCATCGGCGAGGGTGATGATCGCCACGCGCGGGCCCTTGGCGTCGGCGAACTCCACCAGGCCTTCGGATTCCAGGTGACGCAAGGCTTCGCGCACCGACGTACGGCTCACGCCCAGGCGATCGCACAGATCGCGCTCCACCAGGCGATCGCCCGGCAGCAGCTGGAAGTTCATGATGGCGCTTCGCAGTTTATCCAGCACGATTTCGCGCAGGGTGACGGGGTTGCGATTGACCTTGAAGCTGTCGTCGAGTGGCAGGCGTTTCATGGGGTCCGCTCTTTAAGTTGGCTGTCCATGCCAGACGGGCATTCAAACAGCCGAGGGGTTAACTGGAGGCCTCGGCGTCGGCTTCGGCGAAGGCTTCACGGGCGAGCCGGAAACTGTCCACGGCTGCCGGGACGCCGCAATAAATACCGACCTGAAGCAGAATTTCGCGTATTTGCTCACGACTCAGGCCGTTACGCAAGGCGCCGCGCACATGCAGCTTGAGTTCGTGCGGGCGGTTCAGCGCGGAGATCATCGCCAGGTTGATCATGCTGCGCTCTTTGAGTGACAGACCCTCGCGTCCCCAGACGTGGCCCCAGCAGTATTCGGTGACCATTTCCTGCAGCGGGCGGGTGAAGTCGTCGGCGTTCTCGATCGAGCGCTGCACATAGGCTTCGCCCAGCACCTGGGTGCGGATCTTCAGGCCTTGCTCATACTTTTCGTTGCTCATGTGTCCTCCGCTCAGCCCAGTGTCGGCAAGGCGCCGAGCTTGCCCTTGTGATAGATCATTGGCGTCACCGGTTGCGCCGGCAGGATCAGGTTCTTCACCGCGCCGACAATGATCGCGTGATCGCCACCGTCGTATTCGCGCCACAGTTCGCACTCGATGATCGCCGTGGCCTTGGCGAGGATCGGGTTACCCAGTTCGCTCAGGTGCCAGTCGATGCCGTTGGCCTTGTCCTTGCCTTTGCCGGCGAAGGCGTAGGCCTCGGCGGTCTGGTCGGCGGACAGCAAATGGATCGCGAAACGCTTGCTGTCGCGTAGCACCGGGTAGGTGTCGGAGGCGTAGTTGGGGCAGAACAGCACCAGCGCCGGATCAATCGACAGCGCACTGAAGGCGCTGGCGGTGATGCCGACGATGCCCCCGTCCGGGTCGAGGGTGGTGACCACCGTGACTCCGGACGGAAACGAGCTCATGACGTCTTTGTAAATGCCGGGTTCGATCATGTCGCAGGACTCCTAGCGCATCACAAACGGATCAGGCATCGGCGCCTGAGAGAGGTTGATCCACACCGTTTTCAGTTCGGTGTAGGCCAGCACCGAATCGATGCCGCTTTCGCGTCCATAGCCACTGTTCTTGAAGCCGCCGATCGGTGCCATCGCCGACACTGCGCGGTAGGTGTTGACCCAGATGATCCCCGAGCGCACGTCCCGGGCCAGGCGATGGGCGCGGCCCAGGTCTCGGGTCCAGATGCCGGCGGCAAGGCCGAACTGTGAGTCGTTGGCAATCGCCAGCGCTTCGGCTTCGTCCTTGAAGCGGATGACCGAAGCCACCGGACCGAAAACTTCTTCCTGCATGATCTTCATCGAGTTGCGGTCGCACTCGAACAGCGTCGGTTCATAGAACCAGCCGTCACCCACGCCGCTCGGCCGCTTGCCGCCCAGGCGCAGACGCGCGCCTTCGGCGATGGCGTCGGCCACCAGACCTTCGACTACCGCCAGTTGCTGCGCGGTGGCCATCGGGCCCATTTCGCTGTTGTCGTCCTGCGGACTGCCGATGCGGATGCGCTGGGCACGCTCCACCAGTCGGCTGACGAACTCGTCGTAGATCTCATCCTGCACCAGCAGCCGCGAACCGGATACACAACTCTGGCCGGACGCCGCGTAAATCCCGGCGATGGCGCCGTTGATCGCGCTGTCGAGATCGGCGTCGGCAAAAATGATGTTCGGCGACTTGCCGCCCAGTTCCAGCGACAGCTTGGCGAAGTTCTCGGCGCTGCTGCGCACCACATGCCGGGCCGTGGCCGCGCCGCCGGTGAAGGCGATCTTGCGGATCAATGGATGACGGGTGAGGGCGGCGCCCGTGCTTGGGCCGTAACCGGTGACGACGTTGACCACGCCCGGCGGAATTCCGGCTTCGAGGGCCAGGCGCGCCAGTTCCAGAATGGTCGCCGAGGCGTGCTCGGACGGCTTGATCACGATGGTGTTGCCGGCGGCCAGGGCTGGCGCCAGTTTGATCGCAGTCAGATAAAGCGGGCTGTTCCACGGAATGATCGCGGCGACCACACCCATGGCTTCGTGCACGGTGTAGGCAAACAGATCGGGCTTGTCCAGCGGCAGGGTGCCGCCTTCGAGCTTGTCGGCAAGGCCGGCGGTGTAGTGGAAAAACTCCGGCAGATAACCGACCTGACCCCGGGTCTCGCGGATCAGTTTGCCGTTGTCGCGGCTTTCCAGCTGCGCCAGTTGTTCCTTGTTTTCGGCGATCAGGTCACCGAGGCGACGCAGCAGTTTGCCGCGCGCGGTGGCGGTCAGGCCGCGCCATGCCGGGCTGTCGAAGGCGGTTTGCGCGGCTTGCACGGCGCGTTCGACATCGGCTTCATCGGCGTCGGGCAATACGGCCCAAGGCTCGGCCAGCGCCGGGTTGAGGCTTTCGAAAGTCTTGCCGGAGAGGGCGTCGACCCATTCTCCGCCGATGCACATCTGGAAGCGTGCGAGTGTCATGCAACGATCCCCTTTATATGGTTTTGTCGGGCGTGTGCGGTTTCGAGAAATTCCAGCAGCGTCTGGTTCACCAGCCGAGGCGACTCTACCGGCATCATATGCCGTTGCTCGGGCAGCACGGCAACCTTCGCGCCGGGAATGCGCGCGGCCAGTTGCTCGGCCATTTCCGGGGTCGATCCGGGGTCCAGCTCGCCGGTGGCGATCAGCGTCGGCGCCTGGATGCTGCCCAGGTCGTCGGCGCGGTACATGTCCTGGGTGGCGAACAATTCGTAGGTGGTCAGGTAACCCTGCGGGTCATTGCCGGCGAGGGTCTGGCGGATCGCGGCGATCTGCGCCGGGTTGGCCGCCTGATATTCACGACTGAACCAGCGCGACAGCGCCGCTTCGGCATTCGCATCCGGCCCGTGTTCGGCGGCTTGGGCGGTGCGGGCGATGACGCCGGCGCGCTGCTCTTCGCTGCGGTTGAACACGCTGTTGAGCACCACCAGGCTTTTCAGGCGCTCCGGGTAATGCAGGGCAAACGCCCGCGCCACCAGACCGCCCATGGAAAAACCGATCACCGATGCCAGCGGCAATTGCAGGTGGTCGAGCAGCTCCAGCAACTGATCGGCATAACCGAGCAGGGCGGTGCCGCTGGCCGGACGCGGGCTGGCGCCATGGCCGAGCATGTCGTAGGCGATCACCCGGTATTGCGTGGCCAGGCCAACGATCTGGCCGCCCCACATTTCTTTGTTCAGGCCCACGCCGTGGATCAACACCACGGGGTGGCCCTGGCCGGTCGCCAGATAACTGGTGCCGGCCGGGGTGAGTTCAGCGGTAGGCCGAATCATGGAGCGCTCCTGCAATGCCTTTTTTTATTGTGATTACTGGGCTTTTTCGGCGGCCAGTTCTTCCAGATCGATGTAGCGGTTACCGATGCGCGGGTGCAGGCGACCACCGTCGGCGCAACCGAGCACCACGACGATTTCGTCGGCGCGCGGGGCGTCTTCGATCTGCATTTCCAGGGTGATGTAGTGCGAGCGCAGGCCTTCGTCGTCCTTGTGCATCATCGGGATCTGGATCGAAGTGCCCGGACCGCCGCGCTTGTTGGTGAAGCTCAGGTAGCTCTTGGCCTTGACCGCTTCGCGGTAGTGGTTGCCGAAGCGCAGGGTGTGGATCACCGCCGAGGCGTGTTCGATCTCGCCATCGGCACCGACCACCGCAGCCTTGCCGTAAGCCTCGATCTTCTCGGCGCCGCCGATGATGCCTACCAGACGCTCGACCATCATCGCGCCGAGGTCGGAGCAGTTGGCACGGATCTGCGGCTTGAGGTCTTCAACAAAGCCGTTGCCGACCCACGGGTTTTTCATCACGACGGCCAGGCCCACCATGGTCACCGGGGTGTCGGAAGCCTTGCCGCCTTCAATGAAGGTCTCTTCGACATAGCTGACGATCTTGCGAATTTCGAAACTCATGAGCTGCTCCGTAGGGGATAAAGAGTGTCTGTGCGTCTGATGGTATACCATAATACCGATCGTGCAAGTCCCCCACGCAAGATTCCCTTCCATCAGTCGGACGAATGCCCGCGCATTCAGCCGCCGCTGTAATCCCTTTCGGTTAACAAAAGATAACGTTGCGCCGATTGTCAGACGTTTCGAATGCCCGATAGGATGAGCCAGCTTCCGAAGTGGCTCTGGATTGCGGGTTTCAGGACTATGCTTCTGACCAGCCGTCGCCGAAGCACACTTGCGGCGCCCTTGAAGGCCGAATGGCCTAACAATAATAAATAGGGGAAGGTCTATGAGTCGTTGCCGCCCGCCGGCGTTTCGCAACACCGCGTTGCTGGCCACAGCACTCTCTCTGCTGGGCTTTGCCACCTTGTCGGTGCCCGTACTGGCTGCCGAAGCGCCCGCCGACGTGGTCTACGCCATCGAATCGGCCAAGGCCCCGAAAAGCCTGATGCTCGATGTCGTTCACGCCGGTTCACGGCTGGTGGCGGTCGGGGATCGCGGGCACATTCTCTACTCCGACGACCAGGGCAAGTCCTGGACCCAGGCCAAGGTGCCGAGCCGGCAGTTGCTGACGGCTGTGTATTTCGTCGATGACAAACACGGCTGGGCCGTCGGCCATGACGCGCAGATCCTCGCCAGTGAAGACGGCGGCCAGACCTGGACCAAACAGTTCGAAGACCTCAAGCGCGAATCGCCGCTGCTCGACCTCTGGTTCAAGGACGTCAACAACGGCCTGGCCGTAGGTGCCTACGGCGCATTGCTGGAAACCACCGACGGCGGCAAAAACTGGCAAGACGTCAGCGACCGCCTCGACAACCAGGACCAGTTCCACCTCAACGCCATTGCCGCCGTCAAGGACGCCGGGCTGTTCATCGTGGGCGAGCAGGGCGCGATGTTCCGTTCCGCCGACTGGGGCCAGACCTGGGAAAAAATCGAAGGCCCTTATCAAGGCTCGCTGTTCGGTGTGATCGGCACGGCCCAGCCTTCCACGCTGCTGGCCTACGGGCTGCGCGGCAACCTCTACCGCTCCACCGATTTCGGCAGCACCTGGCAACAGGTTGAACTCAAGGCTGCACGCGGTGCGCTGGAGTTCGGCCTTTCCGGAGCGACGCGGCTCGACGACGGCTCCATCATCATCGTCGGTAACGGCGGCACGGTGATCAGCAGCAGTGACAACGGTGAAACCTTCAGCGTGTTCAACCGCCCGGATCGCATCTCGCTGTCGTCGGTCACCGCCGCCGGCAACGGCAACCTGATCCTGAGCGGGCAGGGTGGCGTCCACACCACCACGCCCAACGGCACCGAGCTGGGCAAATGAGCCGAATCAATAATAAGAAGGCGGGGCTATGACTTCCTTGAGCACTCATCATCAGGACAAGGCGACGTTCCTCGAACGCCTGATCTTCAACAACCGCCCGGCAGTGATCGTGATCTGCCTACTGGTCAGTATTTTCCTGTTCTGGCAGGCCACGCTGATCCGGCCGTCTACCAGCTTCGAAAAAATGATCCCGCTCAAGCATCCGTTCATCGAGAAGATGATGGAGCACCGCAACGATCTGACGAACCTGGGCAACACCGTACGCATTTCGGTGGAAGCCAAGGACGGTGACATCTTCTCCAAGGAGTACATGGAGACCCTGCGCCAGATCAACGACGAGGTGTTCTACATCTCCGGCGTCGACCGTTCCGGCCTGAAGTCGCTGTGGAGCCCGAGTGTGCGCTGGACCGAAGTGACCGAGGAAGGTTTTGCCGGCGGTGAAGTGATCCCGCAGAGCTACGACGGCTCCCAGGACAGCCTCGACATGCTGCGCAATAACGTGCTCAAGTCGGGTCAGGTCGGGCGTCTGGTGGCCAACGACTTCAAGTCGAGCATCGTCGACATCCCGCTGCTGGAGTCCTACCCGGACCCGCAGGACCAGGGCAAGTTGCTGGCGCTGGACTACCGCCAGTTCTCCCATGAACTGGAAGACAAGATCCGCAACAAGTTCGAAGCGCAGAACCCCAACGTCAAGATCCACATCGTCGGTTTC